>DIVA01000064.1 GCA_002435705.1 Bacteriovoracaceae bacterium UBA6144 | reverse complement strand
AGTTCACTGCGGCGGCGCTCACTGAGTGTGCGCACCTGCTCAACGAGACCAACGTCTCCACAGAGGTAGCCGAAAGCTTGTAACTGAAGTGCCGATTGAAGCAGGACTTGAGTGTCACGGTTATAATAGAAAACGGTACAGAGAGAGCCATCTTTGACTTTTGGATGATTTTTAAAAGTGGTGTCTCCAAAACTCATCTTAGCGACATCTACGATGGCAAGATCAGGAGTCTGAAGCTTGGTGGCCATCCAAAACTCATCGAGCTCACTGTAGAAATGAGCGAAGATCCCGACTTCTCGCAGAGCTTTGGAGACCTCAGCCGCTTGGCGGGCGTTGTCCATCAAAAGGGCCACGGTTAAGTCTTTCTTTTGAAACTCTGGATGCTTCATGTCATTTCCCCTGTTTTTGTCTCTCTTAGGCTAGCCCGACCAGATGCAATAGCGCAAGCGCGAGCTTATCAGCGGGGCCATCAGCTTTGATTTTAAAATGGGCCCTTTCATAGAGCGGAATTCGCGATTGATAAATTCGTCTCATCTCCTCCTCTCCTAGCCGCACCAATGGTCTGGCCTGGGGGTCATTTTTGATCCGCTCCCAGCATGTATCAAACTGACAATCGATATAGATCACTCTTACGTCTTGAAAGGTCTCAATCACCGACCATCCGCGCTCGAGTGTCCCACCCCCAAGCGCCACCCACATAGAGGCATCACCCTGGAGAAGTTCTGCTAATTTCTGGACTTCTTTTTGCCTAAAAACATCCCAGCCTAACTTTTCCACCATCGCCTCAATATTTTCAAACTCTGCGCGAATGACGGAGTCTAAGTCAAAGCTTTGCTCTAAAGGATGCAGGGCCTGTAACTCTTTTAAAAGAGAGGATTTTCCACAACCTGCAAAGCCCGCTAAAAGATACTTTTTGGGGGGGGTTAACATAATGGCCTCATTAGATTAATTTCTGTGCCACCAAAGGATAGACTCATGACTCATCAAACGCAATTGCCTGTGGAAGCGACTCTTAATATCACCAAGCAACCCATGGACGCCTGGGTCACTCACAAACTTACCAAGGATACTCCTTGGGTGGCTGATCTTTTGAAAGAGATGAATGAAAACGCCACGACTAAAACTCCTGAGCAGTGGTTGCAAGAAACCAATCTTGATATCGAACTCAAGTGGATCAAGCACTTTAAAGGTGAAATGGGCGAATACCTCTTGGTAAAGATGGAGCTCCACTCTTTCTACGCCACAGAATGCGTAACGACACTGACTCCTATGCGCATGGCTTTGGACTTTAGTGTCTCAGCCGCTTTTGTATCGGAGAAGATTGCCGAATCTGAGGAATATAAAGACACTTCAGAGATCTGGCTGAATGGTGAAACGTGGGAGCTTTACACCCATAAAAGAAATATAGTGGAGCTCTCTGAGATGATTCATGAGCAGATCTACTTGAATTATGATTACTATCCCCGCATTGACGCTGCGCCAAGTGTTGAATTGCCACTGGCACCTGACGAGGAGCAATAAAAGCTTGGGAAAAAAACCTTGCGTACCTTGTTGAAGTATCATAGAAATAGGGACTATTTTTTAACTGATTTGACTGATTTTCCTGGAGGATTACCGTGGCTGTTCCAAAGAAACGCACGAGCGTGTCTCGCAAAGGCCTTCGTCGTGCTGGCCAACACCATAAGCTTTATCGCAAATTTCCAATGACGTGTTCAAACTGTGGAGACTACACAATGCCTCACCACGTTTGTCCTTCATGCGGCCACTANNCAAGCTTAAGAGTAAGCTTAAGCTTTTGGCTTAATTCAAAATTTGCAAGATTTAAAACAAAAAAGCCTTCGTAAGAAGGCTTTTTTGTTGGATCAAAGGAGTCGCTATGATTCACCAAACGAAGATCCTCGGCACTGGCCACTACGTCCCTCCTCGCATCATGACCAATGATGAAATCTCAAAAATCGTTGATACCTCTCACCAATGGATTGTTGAAAGAACNNCTTCAGAGATGGCAGCCAAAGCAGCGAAGAATGCTCTTGAGATGGCAGGACTTCAACCCAACGACGTAGAACTGATTCTTTTCTCCACCACTTTTCCCGATATGTTTTTTCCAAATACCGCCACACAACTTCAGGCGAAACTTGGAATCACAAATAATTGTGGCTGTCTGGATATGAATGCCGCTTGTACTGGTTTCATGTACGCTTTTACTCTGGCTGACGGCATGATCCGTTCAGGGATGTATAAAACCATCATGGTGGTCGGCTCGGAGATGACCAGTGGTTTCAATAACTGGAAAGACCGCAACACCTGCATTCTTTTTGGTGACGGCGCTGGTGTGGCCATCTTAGGTCGCACTCCTCAGGGTGAAGAATCGGGTGTGAAGTCCCACGTTCTTTCAGGCGATGCCACTAAAGGTGAGCACCTCATGCTAAGAGGCGGAGGGGCTGCGATTCCGATCAATGAATCAAACGTCGGCACGGATGTACAATGCGTCGTCATGGATGGCAAAGAAGTGTTCAAAGCCGCTGTGAAAACCATGGCGAGCCACGCAGAACAGTTGCTCACTGACTCTGGCATCAGCATGGATAAGGTCGATTGGTTTATTCCCCACCAAGCCAACCTGCGCATCATCGAAGCCGTTGCGAATCGATTTAATTTTCCTCTCGAGCGCGCCGTCGTGAACGTGGATAAGTACGCCAATACGTCCTCAGCCACGATTCCGATTGCTCTCGATGAAGCCATCCGCGATGGTCGCATCAAGCGCGGGCAAA
>DIVA01000045.1 GCA_002435705.1 Bacteriovoracaceae bacterium UBA6144 | reverse complement strand
TACATGGAAGAATAAACTAGGTGCCAGCCTCCGCGGAGGCTGGCACCTTTTGCTATTGGAATTCGCCCGGGAACCAACTGCGAGACTGGATAGGGAATATTCTCTCATCCATCATGGTGTCTGTATTAATCGCCGGAGCTAATTTTCCCGTGTGAATATAAGTCTGAAAATTCTCACAGGCTGATTCAACCCGATTAGAGTTGTTACTAAACTTGAGAAAGTCATCCCAGTCAGTCAAATTGTTATAGCGTAGGTTGGTGGTGAAATCAGCGGTATCAGGTAGTATGGTTAAATTAGCACCAGCTCTTGTAAATCGATATTCTTGCCATCGCACGGCTGAACCTGAATCCATGAGTGAGTTATTGGCGAAATCCTTATCTCTTTTACTCACATCAGAAATAAAACTGAATGCTGCTGTGGCTGATTTATCAAAATTTCTATTCCACTCTCTGACCGCGATGCTGATGCGCCCCTTGGGTTCGAAGGCTTTATCGTAGCAAGTGAATTTATAGAAAGGTTGGGCTTTCAAAAAATCTACAGACCACAGACTCTTTGTGAGTAGACTAAAACCGGAGTTCATTCTCAAGCCGGCCCGTAATGGATCATCAGCTAGAATGATCTGATCAAATCCTCTGGCGTCTCGCATATCAACTTGAGTACTAGCATCTTCGATATCGCGGTTATTATCAATTGTCCCTTTTGAGATATAGTCGACCCTACTTGGGTCAAATGCTTGGCCAAAGGGGATGTTACGGTCAATGCCTGCCGAATTAAAAATGAAAGTCTCTTCTTCACTTGAAACATTATACAGTTCTGGAATATCAGTCTGCTGGAATTCAGCCGAACATTGACGAATGAAATTTGCTGCATTCAGATTTGTTTGAAAGCGAGGAAATGAGCGAGGTACCGCCATGCTCGAGGATCCACCAGTTATAGGGAGTGGTGTGATGCGAGATCTAATGCCTTTCTCAAGGTCAGATTCTGTCAAATGATCTCTAATCGCTCCACCCATACAGGCGATGACTTTTCCACCACACTTAAATTTCTCCGTTCCTTCACTCAACTGAGTCAGTGCATATACAGGAGGATCGGCAGGGGCTGCGGTGTTCACGGACCCAAGCTTAACTTTATGAATCAGCAGTTCACCTTCATCACAATTGATGACTTCATTTTTTGAAGTCTTATGACGGAATGTACACAGATCGTCTTTAGCGGTCACTTCAAGACCTGCGAGTGCATCAGGAGTAGAAATTCTTAAGCCGCCATAGATCGCCGTATCAGATGAACTCAAATTAAAATATCGTCCGCACACACTACTGACAGTACGGGTTGATTGTTCGTAGGTTCCAAAACCAGTCACGTTACTTGATGGATGTCTGAGTTTGGCTTCGTCTTCACAATCAAAGTAAATAACCTGGCGAGGAGTCCCGTTTTTTCTCAGTGAAACTCCTGGCTGGTAGCGCCAGTATCCAAAGGCTTCCTGAGTGATATAATCACAGGCCCCAGCTGTTGCGGTGGCCTCCATTGTGAGTCCGTTGTAATAGAGGGCGAACTCTTCGGCCTCTACCATACAAGTGATATCGGTTGAGCCTGGGCTCAAAGATGAGGGAGTCGATGTCCCCACATCCATTTTACAATCTTCTAGGGTAGAGGTGACGCCATTATAGGATTTATGAATCACGTAATTGAGATCTGCTGGCTTAACTCCTGTGGGAGTATTGGTAAGGGAGACAGAAAAATTTCTCACAGTAGGGAGAACAATAGTCGGAGTGGTAGATGAACCAGAACCAGAGGCGGCGGGATTAGAAAGCTCAGGCGCCACTTGCTCCTGACAGCCTGCTAAAAGCAGTCCGAATAAGAATGGAATGGGTGTATAGAGCGTTCGTTTCATAAGGCATCCTTTACCTAAGTCTCAAGTTCCTATCGGTTGAGGATTTTGAAATGTTAATAAACTTTATCGTATGTTGACCTCTATCTGATTGAAATGCTTGGTTAATTATAAGCCTAAACCCTTGTGAGGTCAGAATACGTACCTAAGTTATTGGAATTCAAATTGTCTCAAAGGGGGCTTGAGAGAGTAAGTGCAACAGATGCTGGGCGATGGGATGAGCTAGAGGGAAAGAAGTGCTGCCAGAGCAGAAAGGTCGGCTTTTCGCGAGTGGCGGTCAAGCTGAATGAAGCGTCCATCTTGAGTCTGCACCCAAAGAGCAAAATAGCCTTTGTTTTGAAAACCTAAACTCTCCTCTCCACCTTTAAGCCGCGCGACATTGGGGGAGTCGAGGTGGTGGCGGATTTGAAAAGAGTCAGGCCCAATTTGGTAAGTGAATTTCAAAAGCTTCAGTCCAAAAAATGCATGGGCGACTTCAATTTCATTCTGCCGACGTGTGATAGATTTTTGATAGAATAAAAAGGCGATGAGGCTCAGGACGGTGGCATAGATGAGAGTCTCAAGACCATAGATGAGCATCAAATCAAAGCTATCATTATAAGACTTTAGTTTTTCCAACGGAGCTCTCACGGCCAGCCAGAGAAAAATGATAGCGACGATGATGGCCGCTGCGTATCCCCAAAAAAGATAGGGGAGGCCGTAGGTTTTAACTTTCACCATGGAGACTTTGCCAGACTCATTGAGTTTGATGGTAGTGAAATCACTTTCATCAGCAGAGACCGGAAATGGATAGAGTAAGCCCATGAGTGTTTTTAGCAAAATCTCAGGCCCATCGTCTAGTTAATCAGAGATGAGAATATCTTGAAAATCCAGTCGGGCCTGAATCTTTTTTATAAACTCGCTCCTCTCTAAGCTCTGACCCACAAGGCAGCGATCAGCGACACTTTTAAGCTTTTCACCCAGCTCCTCTGTTGTCACTGTGGGTGCCAAGGACAGCTCCATTTCATAGAGAAGCTTTAAGAGCTTAAGGTGAGGAAGGTGTGTGGAGTTCATATTTTTTTCTAAACCCAGCAGTTCCCGGTACTGCAGCAGTCTTAGGCGAACACCCTTCAAGTGACTCCAGTTCCAGTAGGCTAACACCCACTGACCTAAAGCTTTGAGTTGAGAATCGGCTTGGGCAATTCCCATCTGTAAATGGTGAAAGGCTGCTGTGAGGTCTGCTTCATCATAAGCTTTCTGTGCCAAGCTATAGGCATGATGGGCTTTCCATAAATTTGTTTGTGCTTGGGAGAGAGTACTTTTTTGAGAACTCATCTCGCGCATGTGCTTTTCAAAAATATTTGAGTAGCTCACAATCTCACCTTGGTTCCAGGCAGGAAAGCTCCCAGTCACAAGCTCCAAGCTATGAGTGGTGGGAGTAAGCTGCAGGGATGCCAGAGTATGAGTATTGATAGCAGAGAGAGAGAAGTTTTTTGGGATTCGAGTCAACTGTTGTAGGGGATGTTCTTTTTTGTGTACCAGATGTGTGATGCACCACTGCCGCTGTCTTTTACAAAGCTCTGATAAAAAAGCGGGTTCACTCTCAGAGATGATTTTATTTTTGACCAGAGGAGCCGCATTAAAGCAGATGACCTGATCTAGGGGCATCGGTGTTTGGATCACATCGACTTGCGGCCCTGCCATATCGAGGGCAAGAATTTCATGATTTTTATCTAGCAGCACTAAGCCCCAGTGCTGAAGGGTTTGTTTGCCTTTGAGATATTTTCGAGCTGTCTGGCAATCGGTTGATTGCATCAGTGTTTCAATGGAGAGTTGACCAATCTCAAGGCCCTGGGGCTCGGAGATTCGAGCAAATTTTCTATGAATCCCAAGGCAGAGACCCTTGGAGTTCATCATCGTTAAAGGGAGAAAGGGGAGCCCTTTAATGGTTTGGAACACAAGTGAATGATGGTTGGGAACTTGCAAATAAATAAGCTCTTGTTCACTTCCTAGATGAAGTGGCCAGTCGATGGTGCGCAGGAAGTGAGTTGTTTGAAGATCTTTGTCCCAAATGAAGGCAGAGTTTGAGCCGCAAAGAAGCGAAGAGGCTTCGAGTTTGTGGAGGAACTCTAGGTACTCAGTAGGGCTTTCTTCTAAACCTTCGCAGTAGGCCTTAAGCCAAGCACCCCAGAAGTTTGCCGGCAGAGTAAGGGGCTCAGTCTTTCGGACTTTCTTGGTGAGGAAATTGAGTTGGCGGCTAAGGTTCGGCACGCCAAAGAGCTTGAGGCGGAAATTTTTGTACTCCTCCTGATGCTTCTTTCCTAACACATAAAAATTTTCTTCCGGGTTACCGATCAGCCTTAAAGGACTAAGTGCACTCATGCAAAAAGTCCTTTTAAAAAAGGATCGATATGAACTGGATGGATGAGCCGATAGTAACAACTGTAGGAATGATGTTGGCAGTGTTTCGCATCTATTTGGAAGTGGTCAGCTTTGATTTTCAACGTCTCCCTCTCACGGCAAAAATGAATCCTCAGCAAGCTCAGCGCTTTCATAAAATGGGATTCTATTTTAGTTTAGGCTATTTTATCACGTTTGCGCCAAGTTTACTGATGGCCTAAAGCTAGCCTTCGTAAAAATCTACGCTTGGAAGCAAGCGGTTAAGAAACTCATACTTGAATTTTTTAGTATGCCACTTGGCGAGCATGTCTTTTTTACAGCGGATGTGGATACGAATTTTACAGTGAGTACTGGTTTCACATAGGTTTTTTAGCTGATAAAACTTTGATAAGAAATGAAAATGCTGGCGGTTAGTTAGTTTGAACCCTTCGTCCTGCTTAATTGCATTCCACACCACCCACGGGTCTTGGCGTCCATTGATCACGCTCTGCAAAGTGAGATAGATAATCGTATCACTCTCGAAGCCATCGCCGACGAGAATCAACTCTTCTGGGATGCCCGTCATCAATAGAATATTAACCAAATGATTGAGCTTATAAAACCCTTGGGTCTTGAGATCTTTGGGGGCCAGGTCACCCTCAAAAAAAGCAAACACCCGACGATAGTCTTTGAGGTAAATATTTGAAGTAAAAATCTGATTGCGGTAGAGCCAGTCTCGCATGGCATTTTCATAGAAATGCGGGGAAGCCGAGAGAACAAATGGCTGGAACCCACCTTCAATGTAGGACTTTACGAGCTTGATAGATGCAGGCACCGGAGGGAAGTAGCCAAGAGGCTTTCTTAATGACAAGAAGAGTTCTCGTGGTGAGTGGTAGCGAGTATCGACCAAGGTCTTATCAAAATCAGTAATGAGAATCTGCTTTTTCTCTCGCACGTTCATGGGGATGAAACTTCCGATGAGAAGCTCAAGACCTGGGTGAGTGCGAGTTTCAAAAATCAAAAGCCGCGCCACGGGACCTTGGGTGGGATGAGGAATGCGGAGATTAAATTCACCAAAAGAGTCAGAATCGTATTCTTTATTAAGTAGCTCTTCGCCTTCTTGATTAGTACCAATTATTCGTAGTCTAAATCGTCTTGAACTCAAAAGTCCCAGGCCCTCAATAGGGCGAATGGGAGCAAGGTTAGGAAGTGGGTTTTGCCAAAACTGATGGCGGGCCTGATGGGATAAGGATAGCGATGCCCTCACGGACAAATTATGATCAGTTGAGATAGCTGTCAGGTGAAGTAAATGCGGTCTTCGCATTTAATGATTCTAGCAGTAGTCTTGAATCCTTGCATCAGTCTTGAAGAAATTCTTAATCTAAGGGACAATCAGACTCAAGTGAGGAATGTATGCTTGAAATGAAGTTAATTGTGAGGGGAAGTGTCCAGAAAGTGGGCTACCGCGTGAGTATTGTCGAGTTCATAAAAACTCAAAAACTGCCAGTTGTAGGCTATGTGAAAAACCAACCAGATGGGTCGGTTGAAGTTTTGGCCCAAGGGGATATTGAATCACTCAAATCGGTGCGTCGTTTTGCTACCACCGGCCCTTCTGGGGCGGATGTCCGTGAAGTGCTTGATGACATCAAGGAAATAAAAACTCTTAGTTTTTCTGATTTTGTGGTGGAGTCTTAGGCTTTAAATACTCTAAAAATGAGCTCCCCATCAACCCATTCCTTAGTCATCTTTCTTGCGTTCAGGACATTATCCACTGGAATACGACTGACTAGCGATTCAACTTTATTTACTTTTTGAAACACTCCAGCTTCGGATGTCCTCTCGTCTTGGTGGCGACGATTAGCCGTGAGAACGAGCTCTTTTATATTCGTCGTTAGCTTTACTTCCTCTTTGGCGTAGTCGGGGACTTTGATCCGGAGTTCGTAACCATCAGGGGTAGGAGTCAGAGTCGGTTTGAGTTCGGTAAATTTGAAAAATGGATCTTCTGATTTTTTAGTTTCAAGAGCGATGCGCTCTGTGAGTTTATCTTTTGATTCATTAAGAAACTTAGTGTGAAGTCCATCCAGGTTTTTTTCCGTTTCTGTATGGCGAGCAAGCTGAGTTTGAAATTTCTTTTCAAAAATCTGCTCACGCTCAGCAGCGGATTTTTGTTGATGCTCAATGGCCTCTTGATTGAGTTTCACAAACTTCTCACTGGTCTGGGCCAGTTTTACCTGACCTTCTTTTTCCTGATGGGCCAGCGTTTTCTTGGTTGTGGATTTTTGACGGTCGAGCTGAGAGTCAAACTTTCTTCCTTCGTGCTCAAAGGTCGATTGAAAGTTATGTCGCTGAGACTGGATCTTATCAGTGTAGAGGTCTTTTTGGGTGTTAAGACTATTTCTTGAGCGCTCATCCTGATCATTGAGCATCAACTCGGATTGCTTCTGAAGGACGGTGATTTTGTCATTGAAGCGTTCGTTGATATCTTTGATCTGTTCTTCATTTTTTTCCACGATAGACGAAACTCGCTCTTGGTGGCCCGCGAGAATTTCTTGAGAGCGTTGCTGATTATGAAGTTGTAGTCTTTTTTGCTCGGATTCAGTTAGCATCTGTGTTTGCTCGAGAGATTTCTTGAGCTCTCCCAAGGCTTTCTCTTTTTTCTCGATTTCTCCAGATATCTTTTCTCGGTTACCATCTCTGACATTTTGAATTTCTATCTCATGATCTTTCTTGATTTCCCCGAGGCGTTTTTCGTGATTGTTTTGTACGTAATCGACTTCACGATTATTTTGTTTTTGAAGGTTATTCAGCTTCGCTTGATGAATTTTAGTCGTTGCACTTATTTCATTACTCACGATTTGCCCCCCTCTCAGATGGGTGAGGACAAAAGTCTTTTTTTCCCGTGTATCCTGGGCACATCCAAGAACGCATGAGAGTTACATCCACTGCTCCGTTGCCTCCGTTGTAGGCGATGAAAGCCACAGGATTAAGTGTAGAGCGCTGAGTTTGTGCTCCGGAATCATTCACCACAAATTGCTTGGTTTTGGGCATGACCATGTACTGATACACACGGTATTCCGCATGGGCGAGCAGAGGGAAGCCTAGGATAAGACTTAAAAGTCTAATCAATGCAGCTCCTTGATTTGATCCAGCGTTTTATATTCAACCATTTTGAAAAAAGATTGGATAAATGTCACACGCTCTTCGGCCGTGAAGGCGTTGAGAGCTGTTTGCTTTCTATCATAAGTGGCATGGCGAGAGAGTTTTTTGAGCCCCTCATCTACAATGCGACTTGCGCGAGCAAAGCTGAGGCGCTTATTTTCACGGAAAGATTCACGAATCCAGTCTTGATGAAAGAGAGGCAAATGGCCTAGTGTCGCCATTTTTAAAAGTTCATTCAATTCTTGGGCTTGAATTTGAGCTGAGTCGGGCTTAGTGCTATTAACTTGAGACATGTGAACTCCACTTCCTGTGATATTTTTTGTCCCAAGTACATCCTGTTCAAGAGACTCTTTAATCTTACCCCAGAGGCAACAATGATCAGAGCAGGGAAGAATTTTCATCCCTGCAGAAGATCTGGTAAGGTATTTCAAAGGATGGAACGAGAATGGCAGACGAGTTTTATTTACCAGATGACGTTTTAGAGTGGGTTGGGCTCAAAAAAGGCGAGCTTCTTGCTTGGGTATTAGAGAATCGAGATGATGCAGATATTCCTTTCGAGGAGTATGAGGACTTTACGGAAAAAGTACCGGAAGCCCTTCAGAATGCAGATGAAACTTGGTTGCAGCGCTGGGAGGGTCATCAGATTCAGATCCAACTCAAAATGTTTGAAGAGGAGCAAATTCACTGGCTCTTAGTCATCAGCCTCAAAGCGCCGGTCATGAATGAGCAGGATGTGGAAAACGATGTGCTGGTTCCCATTCTTATCGTGCCGACAAAATATACATCTTGGTTAAAGAAATGGCTGTCGGGAGAAAAGGTTCACACTCAACATTTACATTAACGAGTAAGAACCTGTGAATAGGGATAACTATTTTTAAAGGTATTACAGATTGTTGTCATGTATGTTTGAGCTTGTGACTGACAATAAGACTGATAGAAAGTATTTCCACCAAATGAGCTCAGACACGCATTATATTGGGCGCCATAAGCATTCATACACTGAAAGAAGGCATTTGTGCCTGAGTATTTCAATACCATCACTGAGTTAATTTGATAACCAGCATAACCCTGTCTGTTTTTTTGCAGTTGTCCTGTCACCACTTGGCCCTGGTTATGTTTGGTACATTGAGCTGTACCAAGGTAGAGGGAGTTGCCAGTGCTGTCGCGAAACATTGGAACCACACAGGTACCATCGCTTTGATCAGTGGTATTAAAGCCTAAGCGAAACATGACCTCGTTACCTGAGTCTTGGCACACGTCTACACTGCCAAGCCCTGAGTGAAAGGCCGTGACTGTTTTAATACAATTGATACCGCCACTTGTACCACCAACAGTTGTGCCCGTGGTGGATCCTGTAGTGGTGCCCCCAGTGGTTCCCCCCGTCGTTCCAGGTGTGAGATTAAAGCCAGTCGAGCCATTGCCACTCGTGTTGATGCTATTGCTGAAAGCATCCGAGGGAGGTGTGCGCACCTTGACGGGAGCATCACAGGCAGAAAGGGCAATCAAACTTAGGATAAGAAATGTTTTCATAAGTGTTCCATAGTAATAGTCCACTGGTCTCATCGGTTGATTGGGAGAAACATTTAATTATTTAGTTTCCCATGTATCGTGACGATGAGATATTCATAGCTTAGAAGCCCATAACATTGATTTGATGAAAAAAACTTTTTGGATCCTCGGGATCATCTCAATTTTAATCGTTAGCCTTTATTCCGTTGTCCGGTACGGTCCAGCTTATCTATATGACCAAGCGGTTCACGGACGATCCAGTTCACAGTTATACCAGCTTAAAAAATTTAACCGAAAGTTTTTTACTCCCACTCAAAACACTTACGTCTCAGATGTCTCTGGAAGCTATTCCAATCTTTGGCGTGAATTTCATGTCAGAGATATCGTGGTGCCCCTGCCTGCAGGACATCCCATGTATCAGGCGATACCCTCAATCAGAATGGTTGAAGGAATGACTGCGCCTCACTTCGGTTTGCGTTTCAACGGACCCAGTGGGCGAGAGATCGCACAGCTTCACCTTCTGAGCAGTGGGGTGTGGAGTAATGAAGCTGATGGGCAAGAACTCTTTCGACTCCCCATGGTTAGAAAAGAAATTCTCAAGAGATCAACCGATGAGATTTGGCGGGATGTCTTCACACGAAAAATATCCGGTTGGGATTTGTCGTGGCAAGAGATGGTCTACAATCTTTACATCTTGCATTTAAGATCCATGATGCTGCCAGAGACATTCACTAACTTTGGAATGGTTGATGGTAAAGAGATGGCCTATGTCGAAATACCTTCGGCCAACAAAGACTACAAAACGGAGATGATTTTTAGTTTTCAAAAAGGACTCCTGCTCTCTTATCTGCTTGTCACGGACTCAAGAGCGTCAGATTCTAAAGAGATCCGAGCGCGCTTTATCAATGGTATCAACTTTCGCGCCAGTGATTCGGCCCTGACACCAATCATTTATAAAGAGTTTAAGCAGCTGAATTTCACTCAGCAAACCGATCAAGAGGGAATGCTCTTTCTCCTCTCCGCATGGTCTCATGACATGAATAATATAGAGATGTTTAAAGAGTTGATCTATTACTTGGAGCGTGGATCAAAAAATAGAGAACAACTAAAGTCTCTCTATAGATTTGCATATCAGCGTTATAAGAAAACTTTCACCACTCGGGATACGGGCGTGGAGGATGATGATCCGGACATCCGACTTTCAAGACAAATCGAATTGGAAGCCCTTTCCGAGCGCAAAACCCTGCAGGAGCGACCACGTAATGTCATGAAGGCCCCTGAGCCTACGAACAAAGAGCGAATGGATCAGATGTTGAAGAAGGCCAAGGAAAGTAAACCTGAAAAAAAGAAATCCCGCCAGAAAATGATTATTTACTAAATTGGCCCAGTCCTTCGATTAGCACTTGTGTCAGGTCTGTTTTTAATTTTGGCACTAAGTTTGAGAGTAGTTCTTTTTTTTCTTCATCCATGTAGATAGAACGATTGATTTCAATTTGAATATTCTCCGTCTCAAATCGGTTCACAAAAGTTGTGACATAACCACCAATATAGGGATCATTAATCGCCACACTATGGCCGGTCTCTTGGAGGCGTTGAGAGAAGAAATTGATAAAATCAGGCTTGCATGTTTTGCCATGCTGATCACTCACGCAGAAGTCTGCTCGGTAGGTTTTCTGATTTGGATTTTGTTTCATGTGATACGCGGTGGGTTTTGAGGGCATGCTGTGAAGATCCACCACCGGTAAGCGCACTGATAGCTTTTTAGAAAAATCCCGTATGAGAGATTCATATATTTCAAAAAATGGTTTGTGGAATTTGCGGATAAAAAATTCTTCTTCTTCGCGGCTAAAGCTTTTACCAATGAGTGGAACTCCTTTGGTGTTTTCTTTCCAAAACATGACACAGTTTTCTTCACTACGATTGAGATCCACACATACGCGATGCACATGCGCCACCATGACACCGATACCATTCTTTTGTAAGGTTTCGATATCAACTAATTCGTGGACCTTGTAGTCCACATCCTCGCGCATCGTGAAGAGATCGGCACAGAGGTAGGGTTTAAACTCCTCTGGAATCTCTTCTCCGGAATGGGGGATAGAGACAATCCCTTTGGTCGTGGCATCCAGCGGGGGGTAGTAGCTAAAGAGGGGATGAGATAGGGGAACTTGAGTGTCAAACATGCGTAAATTTTACCATAAGTGTGGCATTTGAGTCTATCAAGCTCTAGTCACTCACCCCCTTTTTGACTTATAGTGGGGCCATGAAATTTCCAGGCAGACGTAAAACCAAACATTACTTTCCCGTTAGTGATAGAGGCAGAGAGTCATTTGTGGACGATATCGTTCACAATAGAAAATCTGTTTATGTCGTCGGTATAGACCAGTTATTGGTGGATATTGAGATTTCCGTGACCGATGAGTTCCTCGCTGCTGAAGGCTTTGAGAAAGGCCAATCGGTTGTGATTGATGATGAAAAAGCCGAACGTATCTATGCTCACTTCAAAGAGCGTGGTGAGATCAAAGGCGAGTATCCAGGTGGGGCCGTAGGAAACACTCTTCATAATTTCTCTGTGCTCTCGGATTGCCCATCGGTGGCGCTCGGAGCGATTAATAAAGTTATTCAGGTGGGTGACTACGCTTTCAAGTACCTCTGTAACACCAGTTCAAAAGTGAATTTGAGTTATTTGCAGCCCAGTGAAAAACCCATGGGACGCGCACTAACTTTTGTGACAAAAGATGCAGAAAGAACCTTTGCCATCTCGAAAGGATGCATGAATTCATTGCGGGAAGAGAGTCTTCCTGTGGATGTCATCCAGGGGGCCGCTGCTCTTCTTCTTTCTGCTTATGTGTTTAGAGATCCCTCTAGCCCAATCTATCACTCCACAATCAAAGCGGCACAAATCGCCAAAGAGGCAGGCGTTCCTGTGGTGCTCTCACTAGGATCATCGGGTCTTGTCGCCGATCAAAAGCAAGCCCTCATTCCTTTTATTAAGAACTACGCTAACGTGCTGGCCATGAATAGCGCCGAGGCTTTTGAACTCAATGGGATCGATGATCCTCTATTGTCGGCGGAGCAACTCTTAGAGTGGGTTGACACGGTTCTTCTGACCGTGGGGTCGAAGGGACTCTATCTCGCTGGGTGGTGTGATGAGGATAAGCTTCGGCATACCAAAGATCCACTCCACACTAAGTCGATTCAAGAATACAATAAGTGGGAATACTCCCGTGCCATGAAGCGCGCTCAGTGTGTGAATCCATACAAAATTTATACGCACATTAATCCATTCATGGGTGGCCCCTTGGTGATCAAAAATACCAATGGTGCCGGGGATGCGGCACTGGCCGCGGTTCTCCATGACGTGGCCGCGAACCTTTATCATCGACAAGTGGTGCCTAATTCTCCTAAGCACGACACCAGTTACATGACCTATTCATCTTTAGGTCAAATCTCAAAGTATGCTAACCGCGTGAGCTTTGAGGTTCTTTCGCAAAATTCTCCACGCCTCACCAAGGGACTGCCTGAGCG
Organism: Bacteriovoracaceae bacterium UBA6144; assembly: GCA_002435705.1. Lineage (GTDB taxonomy): Bacteria > Bdellovibrionota > Bacteriovoracia > Bacteriovoracales > Bacteriovoracaceae > UBA6144. Next base: position 3,944 of record DIVA01000045.1, on the reverse strand, counting down.
TGAGGACAATCTTGAAGAAGCGTACTGGGCGAAATGAGTTCAGAAGAGGCCCTGCTCAATGAGCTGAAGGGATCCATCTTTGAGTACCTTGTGGCCCGTTCTCTGGCACGCTCTGCCGGTATAGAGGAAGCTTTTCTTCTGTCTTTAAGTGATGAGTATCAACGACTTTTAGAGCGACAAGATTTGATGCTGCGAGAGTGTTTCCCTGCCATGCCTCAGTATCTCTCTCAGTGGTCTAAAAAAACAGCTGAGCATTTTCTGGCCTTTGAAAAACGTCCCCTCACTCGTATTCAGCTCGCCGGTCAGTTCAGTCACCATAAAGAGCAGGGAGAGAGTGATATTAACTTGTGGATTGAGCAGGAACAAATTCTTCTTAGTCTTAAGCTGAATAAAAAGCAAGGGCTCGTCAACACCAAGTCGGCGGGGGTGAAGAGTTTTCTTTCCCACTACTTTGCTCACGCCATTGATCTACAAGAGAGTTTTAGTTTATTGGTGGAAAGCGAGCATGCTCTGCTGCGCGATGAGCTCTTTGAGCTAGTGGGCTTGCCGCTCTCTGACTCTTGGGCCCCTTGGCGTGAGAGAGGATTGAGTGAACTGCCCGGTGAGCAGACTCTAGAAGCCAAGGCCATTTTACATCGTTATTATTCGCAAATGGCCGAACAGCTTCAAAAGGATTTGTCGCTTCTGCATCTTCAGGATAGAGAAGCTTTTCATTCAGGTCTCGTGCGCCTCCTAGGATTTTCTCACCCGAAACTCATTCAGTTGATTTGCTTTCATGAGCTTCAGTCAAAAAATCCTCAACAGTGTGAAGTGTTGATCCATGATCTGCAGCGAGTTCAAGAGGAGCTTTCGATCGTCAAGTTTCGTAAGAATAAAGAAACGGCATCCGTCGAGATAGAACTGAAAACGTGGTTGCTGCAAATTAGAATTAAACCGATGAATAAGTTTACGACCACAGCCATTAAAATTAATTGCAGCGTGAAGTACTAAGCGGCTTGTGTTTTTGAAATCTGGTACGTGAATTCATCATCAAATCCTTCACTCCACAACCCTTTGTCTATGAGGCGAACGGTGATGTGTTTTTCAGTGGATTTATCTTTGAGAATTTTCTGCAACTGAACTGCACAAAGTGGATCTAATTGAACTTGATTCATGTCAATCAGGACTTTTTCAACTGGTCTCAAAAGTGCGTGGCAAACACTGGCGACAAAGGCCTCTTGAGCAGAAAGATCGCGAGCTCTGCGGTGAGGGTTTTTAAACCATGAAGCGAGTGCCTTAAGACCTTCACTTTCTAGTTTCCAGCGCAGGTGATTTTCTTTCTCAACAATAGTCCCATCGATTGAGCCATCCCCGATGGCCAAGAGGAGATTATCTAAGACGGAGAGTTCCTGATGCAAAGTGGTTTGAAAGTCGGCGTGGCTGAAGTAGGATTTGCCGCCATTTTTTTTGAGCCAGGCCATGTAGATCTTGAGCGGATTTGATTCCACTGGCGTGGTCCACAAACTAATACCTAACATTTTTGAAGTTATTTGCATCATACGCTTAATCTATCGGGCCAAGTCAGGTGACTCTTTAATAGAAACTATAGAGGAAAGGTGAAGTTTTAGGCATAATAGCTAGAGGATCTTTTATTGAAATTAGGAACGCATGGAAAAGACAAGAAAGAAGCCTTTATTAGTCGGTCTTTCTGGGGGGCTTGATTCTCTGGTGGCCGCCTATTTAATGAAGATTCAAAAGATTGATCTTTATGGTGTGATGATCGCCAATACGCCCGAATCTATGCAAGAGACAGGTGAGAGTATTTTTGCCTGCCATCAAAGTGAAGCACGGATTGATCGAGTGAAGGCGATTTGTGAGCACCTGCAGATTCCTTTAACTGTCGTCCGAGCACGGGAGCAGTTCCAAGATCGGGTGATCGATGGCTGGTTAAATGCCAAAGTGGAGCTGACCAAGCCGCGCTCTTGTTTTGATTGCCATCGCCTGCGGATGGATATTCTCTTTCAAAAAATGCAAGAACTCGGGTGTGATGGGATCGTCACGGGTCATTACGCTAAACTCATCCGCCCCACACCTGAATCAAAAGTCAGTGTGCATACCTCTAATGATTTGGCTTTCGATCAGTCGTCACTTTTGATGAGTATCGATCAATCGATTTTAAATAAACTCACCTTACCTCTAAGCGACTTGCAAAAAAAAGAAGTCAAAAAAATCGCCGAAAGTTTTGAGATTCATCCACCCGAGAGGATTTTATCTTTTGGAAAGTGCTTACCGGTGACACCGGAAGTGACTCAGATGGCTTCTAAGTTGATCGCAAATTCCCTTTTGGGAGAAGGCGACATGACTGTCAGTGATCAAATGGTGGCGCGCCATCAGGGATTCCATTCCTTAGAATTTGGAGCTGACTTCTTACCCCCTCAGGCACGAAGTGGTGAATTGCCTAAAAAGATTATTGGCTCGGTTTGGAATGATAATAAAGTGATCCTAGGCCCCCAGGATGCCTTCCAGGATAAGGGAGCCTTTTTGATTCTCTGTCACTGGGGTTCAGACATGGAGGGGATGAAGTCATTTAAAGGCTTTATCCATGGCGCTGAGGGGACGAGTTTTGAGGTTCTCGTGAGTCCTAAGAGAATGAGGGCCGCGGCCCTAGAGCTGAGCGAAGGGGAACTCAGGTTTACCCCAGGAGAGATAATTTCTGTCTTTAATCGTAAGGGCAAAAATGCCAAGCTTCTTGTCACGGGCTTCATTCAGGGGCCAGCTAAGTATTACCCCGACAATACGCTTAGCCTTGAAGTCAGGGGGGAGCGTGGTCCCGAGGTTGCGGTGGTGGATAAAGATTTCAACTTCTAGGTGAGATCTAGCCTGTGCCTCTTGACCTAGAAGGCCCTGAGAGGGATAAATCTCCCCATGAAGCTGCTAGAGACGCTATTCCCTATAACCTGCTCCCAGCGAGAGATGAACGCCCGTCAAACGGTTGTGGTCGGCATGAGCGGGGGCGTAGATTCTTCTGTCACCGCCCTGATCGTAAAGCACCTGGGTTATAAGACCATCGGTGTCTTCATGAAGAACTGGGAAGGCCCAGAGGATGAGTGCAGCGCCGAAGCCGATTGGAAGGATGCTCGTAGGGTCGCAGGCCAGCTGGATATCCCCGTCTACTCAGTGAATTTTTCCAAAGAGTACGCCCAAGAAGTGTTTAGTCATTTTCTCTCGGAGTACAAACGAGGGCACACTCCCAATCCCGATATCCTTTGTAACCGCGAGATTAAGTTTAAAGTTTTTCTGGATTACGTAGAAAAACTCGGTGCAGATTTTTTGGCCACAGGCCACTACTGTCAAACTGTTGAGGGTAAACTTTTAAAGGGTTCAGATCCTCTGAAAGATCAGAGCTATTTTCTCCACGCCATCAAGAGCAGTGCTTTGAAAAAGACGCTTTTCCCCTTGGGTCATCTAGAGAAAAAAGTGGTGCGAAGCCTGGCCCATGAAGCCAATCTTGTGACTCAAAATAAAAAAGACTCGACTGGAATCTGCTTCATTGGAGAGAGAGATTTTAAGGCTTTTCTGTCTCAGTACATTGAAAATTCGAAGGGTGATTTTGTGAACCTCGAGGGTGAGCTCTTAGGTCGCCACGACGGTGCGTGCTTTTATACTTTGGGTCAACGCAAAGGCCTTGGTATCGGAGGCCCCGGTGAGCCGTGGTTTGTGGTGAAGAAGAATCTTGAGCGCAACCACGTCGTGCTGGCGCAAGGGGAGTATCACACGGCCCTTTATAGTGATGGGTTAGATGCCACAGAAGAGACTTGGATTGAGGAGGCGCCGCTCATGCCTTTGAGATGCAAGGCTAAAATCCGCTACCGTCAAACCGAAGTAGATTGTGTTGTGTACCGAGAAGAGGGCAAGCTTAAGGTGCGTTTTGATGCTCCTCAAAGGGCCATTACTCCTCGTCAATC
>DIVA01000055.1 GCA_002435705.1 Bacteriovoracaceae bacterium UBA6144 | reverse complement strand
ACCACTTCCAGTAGACTCTTACCGGGCATAAGAGATTTTGTTTTAACCGGCTCAACTTTAGCTTCAATGACTGGTTTTTCAACTGGCTTTTGCAGAGAGGCTGCCTTTGAAGGAACAAGATCTGAATTGATCCAAAAGTCTAAGATCCACTTTTTATCGAGATCTCGATAAAAACTAAAAAGCTCAACTGCTGAGTTTTTAAGCTCTACTACGGCGCGGGCGGGCTTTGAAGGAAAGCCTCCTTTCTCAATAGTGAGTTTTTCGATGTAGCCCTCTGCTCTCTGAGTCTTCTCTAATTCACCGGCGAGCTTTTCAAAAAGCTCTAGATTCATGGATTCAATGACGAGAGTAGCACCCTCTTTCTTGAGCGAGACCTGCTCCTTAGGAACCACAAGGTTCCAGCGGAGATGAGTTTTGAATGTTTCCTGAGAGAAATAGTCAGCAAAAACTGAGGACGTGTACAACACGCTGAAGAATAAATACAAGGGCCATCGTGGCTGTGTCTTTATCTTTGTCATTCGTCCCTTTGGGGGCTAACTCCATCCTAGAGTTATGTCACCCATGAGGAAATTTTAACCCATTTTGGATTCTGGTGAAGGAAAATCTTACCTGCGGCAAAAATATCCTATCAAATCTTTGACATTGACCCACGCAAGCTTCGTTTACAAAGGTTTACGACTCCTCTTTAATAATGGTGATAAGGAACATCGATGAAATCTTTTATTCTACTACTCATGTCAACTTTAGCAGTGACCTGCTCAAGTATCATTCCGAAGTCGCCCAAGCCGACGAAGGCGACAAATTATCAAATTAATTTTCAATCCAAGGATTGGTCTAAATCCGATCCTCGTGAGAGTGACCATGTGTGGGTACAAAGTAAAACCGGTGAAGTCATTGTGGTAAATTCATTCTGTGGAGAATTCCAATCCCTGCCTCTGGAATCGCTCGCACTGAAAACATTCGACACCTATGACTCCTTTAAACCCCTAGGGAAAAATACGATTCAATGGCAGGAGCGCGAAGCGTTTGAGATGGAAGCTGAAGCCAAGATTGATGGAGTAGTCGTTCTCATCAATTTTAGAAATTACCGTCGTGACCACTGCTATTACGATTTTATCCTTGTAACCCCCCGCAACCGTAACCAAGAAAGCTTTCGAGTCTTTCAAGACCTGTTAAGCCGGGTGATTTTTCAATGATTGTGAAATTCAAAGACCAGTTTGAATTTTTCGGTGAACTGATGTCCCTCTTGGGGAAATCGACTCAAGCTATCTTCTCACGCCCCTTTTACTGGGCCCGACTGAACGAACAGATCATCGAACTCGGGCAACGCTCACTCTCCATCACCATCGTGATTGGCTTTGTGATGGGACTCGTGATGACTCTGCAATTCGGCTACGGTCTAGCGAAATTTGGTGGGACTCTCTATGTTCCAGCGATTGTGTCTCTCTCTCTTATTCGTGAAATGGCCCCTATCTTTACTTCCCTTTTGGTCGCCGGTCGCATTGGCTCAGGCATCGCCGCCGAAATTGGCGCCATGAACGTTTCTCAGCAGATCGATGCGATCCGTGCTTTGGGAACATCCCCCATCCGAGTGCTTGTCGTCCCACGCTTAGTCGCCGCGATGGTCTCGCTCCCACTTTTAGGGATCCTTGCCACCTTCATGGGAATCATCGGTGGGATGTTGATCGCTCGCAGTGAATTCGATATGGCCTACGGGTTTTATATCAATAAGGTTTTAGCCACGATCAAAATCCACGACGTCTTCAGCTGCTACATCAAGTGCATGTTTTTCGCCGTGGTGATCGTACTCCTGGCCTGCTGGAAAGGTTTTCAAACCAAAGAAGGCACCCGTGGTGTAGGCTCGGCGGCGACGTGGGTGGTGGTGCGCTCATCGATTGTCATATTGATCTCAGACTTTTTTCTCTCAAAAATTCTCATTCTTCTTTTTGATTAGGATTTATGCAAACGGTACTTAAAGTTTCACATCTTAAAAAAAATTTCGGGGCCAAAACGGTTCACCGGGATATTAGTTTTGAGCTCAAGAAGAGTGAAACCGTGGGGCTCTTAGGTAATTCGGGAACAGGTAAAAGTGTACTTCTGCGCTGCCTGATCGGCCTAGAGACCATGGACGACGGGGAAGTGTATTTCAATCAAACCCGCATTGACCTCTGGGAAGAGGAAGAGCTGTTTGAGCTTCGTACCAAGATGTCCTATGCCTTTCAAAGTGGGGCCCTCTTTGACTCACTCAGTGTGTATGAGAACATCGCCTACCCCGTCCGAGAGCATCTTAAGCTTTCAGCAGCAGAAGAAGAGAAGCTTGTGATGGATGTGCTCCGCTTAGTACGCATGGAAGAGGCGGCTCACCTTTTTCCTTCAGATCTTTCTGGGGGGATGCAAAAGCGCGCAGGCCTTGCTCGCGCCATGGTGCTTAAGCCTGAAATCATTCTCTATGACGAACCGACTGCAGGGCTTGATCCCGTAAATGTAGAAAATGTTTTAGACATCATGAACACTTTTAAAAAACGTGGAGTGGGCGGCATTTTTGTGACTCACGATATTCCTGCAGCCAAGAAAGTTTGCGACCGTTTGCTCCTCGTTGATAATGGAAAGATTGTCTTCTCTGGTGGAATTCGCGAGTTTGAAGAAAGTACTGACCCCGTTGTTCAAAAATTTAACATGGCTCAATAAAGTGAACTAGAAAGGTGAACTATGCGCGCTCAAGATAAAACAAATCTCGTCAAAGTTGGAATGTTTGTGACAGCTCTCTCGATTGTCATGATGATTCTTATTGTTGCGATCGGTAAAGAGTCTTCACTTTTTTCACCTAAATCCACTATCCGTGCTCGAGTAGTGAACGCTGAAAACTTAAAGACCGGTGCCGTGGTGGAACTCAAGGGGCTGCGGATTGGAACCGTCGAAGACATTCGCATCATAAGCCAGGTAGAAGTTGAAATCGCTCTCTCCATCACCAGTGAAAATCTGGCGTGGATAAAAAATGATTCGATGGTGGCCATCCAGAACGCAGGTCTCGTCGGCGATAAGTACATCGAGATTAAAGGCGGCGGGGACCAGAGCCCTACTTTTAACCCTGAGAAAGATGTCCTGTCCGCAGAAGCAAGTCTTGATCTCAAAGCGATTGCGACCAAGGGTGGTAACATCGCTGATAAAGCCGATCGGATCATGACAAAACTCGAAATTCTCATTGCGGCCATAGAGCCTGAAAAAATTAATAAGATTGTGAATAACCTTTCTACCACTTCAGAGAACTTTGCCAAAACAACCGGTCCCATGTCTTCGGCGTCTCAGAAAATGGATCAGGCCATGGGCAAACTCGATAAAGTGATCGGTCGCCTAGAATCAGGCCCTGGCACGGCCCACTCACTTATCTATGACGATGAAGTTTATGAAAAAATCAGAAAACTCATGGGTGGAGCCGAGCGGAACTCAGTTATTAAGTACTTCATCCGTGAGTCGATTAAGAAAGCGCCCGAGAAGCAAGACTAAGCCTCGCTACCACCGAGCTCAATGCCCTTCTTCTTCATCTTCTCAATCAACGTGGTACGGTTGAGGCTCAAGAGCTTTGAAGCCTGATTCTTATTTCCGCCCGTGCGTCCGAGGGCCTGAAGAATCAAAGAGTCTTCAATGTCTGAGAGAATCGTTTTGAGATCCACGCCCTGATCCGGCAGCTCAAAGAGAGTCTTATACTGCAGACTCACCAGCGGATTGGTGCGGTAGATTTTTGAAGGGAGATCTTCGGGGAGAATCTCATTTCCACCACGCAGAATCACAAGACGCTCAATCACGTTCTCGAGTTCTCTCACGTTACCTGGCCACTCGTAGCTCATCAAAAGATCCATCGCCTCATGAGAGAAGCTTATTTCATTTGAACGATCAGCAGAAGTGAAGCGATCAAGGAAATAAGAAATTAAGAGAGGGATATCATCTCTGCGCTCTTTCAAATCAGGCACACGGATCGGAATCACATTCAAGCGATAGAAAAGATCTTCTCTAAACTTCCCTTCTTTCACTTGAAGATCCAGGTCACGGTGAGTGGCAGCGATCACTCGCACGTCCACATCAATCGCTTCACTTGAGCCCACCGGTTCGATCTGGCGCAACTGCAGCACACGCAAAAGTTTCACTTGTAACATTAAAGGCATGTCCCCGATCTCATCGAGAAACATCGAGCCCTGGTGGGCAATCTCAAAGCGCCCTTTGCGGTTTGAAATAGCACCGGTGAAGGAGCCTTTGATATGACCGAAAAGCTCACTCTCTAAAAGCTCACCTGGGATAGCTCCGCAGTTAACGGAGACCCGTGGAGCACCAGATCTTGGAGAGAGCTTATGAATGGCATTAGCGACTAATTCTTTACCCGTACCAGAAGCACCGGTGATTAGAATCGTGGAATCAGATTTGGCGACTTTTTCGATACGAGAGAAAACTTCTTTCATCGATTGAGAACGTCCGACGATGCCAAAGAAAATATCTTCCGCTCCAGGCTTCTCAATTTTATGCTTAGGCATAGCAGGCTTCGCACGCAGGCGCGGAGCAGACTGAGCAGCTTGATCGTCTGCTGAGGAATTAATCAGAGCACCGAGCTCAACACCGAGTTTTTCACGGTAGCCACTGAAAACGAGCTGCTTTAGTACATCGAGTTCAAAGGGTTTAGTGAGATAATGGAAAGCTCCACGTTTGGTGGCGGCGATCGCCGTCTCAATGCTCGCAAAACCAGTCATGATCACAGAGACGAAGTTAAAGCCGCGCTCTTTAAGAATATCGATAAGAAGTAAGCCGTCGGATCCCTGGCCCAAAGAAATATCGGCCAAAAGAAAAAATGGAGCGGCGGGGTTATGATTCTTAGAAAACTCCACCAAACAATCTTCTGAAGAGGTGTAGAGCTTCACGCTTAAACCGAAGGTGCGCTCTAAATATTTCTTTAAAGTGATCCCAAGAAGGTTGTCATCTTCTACAATCACGAGTGTTGGGTAGGTTGGTTTATCAAAACTATTCTGCAAGAAATTAAGATCGTTCATAGACCCTCCGGACTAGTATGGTAACTAAGCCTGAGGGTTTGTGTCAATTTTTCAACACCCCTGTCAGATAAAGTTACAAGTCGAGAGAACGGTGGAACTTCATGAATTTCCTGACCGCTTTATCGGGTCCACCAGCGTAATAATACCAACCAAGAAAAACTATTGAGGTAAACATGAAGAAAATACAGATCTTCACATTTGTTTTCTTCTTACGAAGCCAAAAGATATAAGCGAATTCCGCTGCTACGATCAGCAGCGGAATGGCCCAAAATGGTGTGTGTCGAATGAGAAAATAAATTTCTGACATTGATTTAGAAGAAAGCCTTAAGCTTCTCTACCATGTCGGTATTTTCCCATGTGAAAAATCCATTCTCTGCTTTACGACCAAAGTGACCGTAGGCAGCGCTTGGAGAATAGATAGGGTTCAAAAGCTTAAGACGTTCAATGATCGCCTTCGGACGCATGTCAAAGAGTTCATTGATCGCAGCATGGAGCTTCACTTCATCAACTTTCGCCGTTCCAAATGTATCAATCAAAAGAGACATAGGTTGTGCCACACCGATCGCATAGGCGACCTGCACTAGAGCTTTATCAGCAAGTCCTGCGGCGACGACGTTTTTAGCAATGTGACGAGCGGCATAGGCAGCTGAACGGTCTACTTTAGAAGGATCTTTTCCAGAGAAGGCTCCTCCGCCGTGAGCACCGTGACCGCCGTAGGTATCAACGATAATCTTACGCCCAGTCAGTCCACAGTCTCCCATGGGCCCACCAATCACAAAGCGACCAGTTGGGTTGATGAAGTATTTAGTATTTTTATCAATCAGGTTAGCTGGAACAGTTTTCTTGATTACTTCTTCCATGATCGCTTCTTGCACTTGCTTCAGAGTCATACTCTCAGCATGTTGAGTAGAGACGACGATCGCATCCAAACGAGAAAGTTTGCCATTTACGTATTGAGCTGTGACTTGAGTTTTACCATCAGCGCGAAGATCTTTGACTGTGCCATTTTTACGAACTTCTGTCAGGCGCGCAGCGAGCTTGTGAGAGAGATCAATTGTGATCGGCATGTGCGTATCTGTTTCATTGATCGCGTAGCCAAACATGAGACCCTGATCGCCTGCACCTTGGTCCAGATATGAACCTTCGCCTTCGTTCACACCCATAGCAATGTCTTGAGACTGTTTACCAAGAGCAACGGTCACACCACAGGTGTTGCAGTCGAAACCTTTGTCTGAATGGTCGTAGCCGATGTCTTTAATTTCTGCGCGAACGATTTCTGGAATATTAATGTTGGCATTGGTTGTGACTTCACCAGCAACAACAACCAATCCGGTTGTGATCAAGGTTTCACAAGCTACGCGTGACTTTGGGTCTTGCTTTAGCATTGCATCGAGGATGGCATCAGAGATCTGATCGGCCATTTTATCTGGGTGGCCTTCTGTCACAGATTCTGAGGTGAACATATAGTCTTTAAGCATGGCTTGGCTCCTTGAACACTAAATAATTATTAGGCTAGGGGCTTATACCTTGAAATGTTGCTATTGGGCAAAGGATTATTGAGCTGATTGAGCGGGAGTTTTCTTAAGCTTAAAGAAAGTAAAATAATGGGGGTTTCTCCAGTCATAAAAAACCCATTTATCTTCGAGGAGTCGGGCCACATATATTTTATTTTGGTGCTGATAAACTTGATACTCGAGGCTCTTGCCATCGATAAAACGATAGAGGTACTTCATTTCTCCTTTTCGCATTGAAGCACGAAGAGGCTCTTGGGAGGAGATCAGGGCACCTGGAGCCTCTGGTAGTCGCTCATAATCATTCCAGACACTCGCCATATTTATCCGTCCAGGCATGGAGGCCCGTGAGAAGTAGCGCAGTCCCTGAAACTCTGAGCGGGGCTGCAGCAGCATATGGAAGGCAATATCGAGGTTCTCTTTTTGCAACTTAAGTCCTGCCGGAGTGCGGTCAGTGCAAAAGGCTTTCACCGCTCCAGGCATATAGTAATAAGTAAAAGAAAACTCCCCACGTCGATAAAGGCTATTGAGCCAATATTCCTTTTGAATTTTTTCTTCACTTAACTCTGCCCTGAGTAGTGGCCACATTTCTTGCAGGGGATCGAGAGTGCGATAGAGTTCCACGTGTTGGCGATTGAGCACAACTTGCGTGACATCCATCCGCTCAAACCCGTCTTTACTATCTACATTACCTACTTCGTTATACAGAATTGTATCGAGCACATAGAGTGCTTTCATGGTTTCACTTTGCTCACGCCACCACAGCCAACTCTTGGCCTGATTCGTAGATACCCATTCTTTCAGTTTCAGAGTGGCTTTGTTTCTCTCCTGAATAAAGGCGCGAGAGGTTTCTCGGGATTCAGGCCTTAAGAGATCTTGGTAGAACTGCAGGGCCATAGAAGTGCGCTCTTCCCATTCCCCAAGTCTCGCGATGAGTGAGGATTTATCCCGCTCAAGCTCTTTATCAATACGATTCAAGACGTACTCAAGGTCATAGCGCAGATCTTCCTCGATCACCATCATAGGGCGCTCGAGTTCAAGATGAACTGTATCGATCGTGGTGCGCAGCCAGGAATCATTGCCAGTGTGATCCGGATTCATCGCTCCGTCTTCAACTAGCCTGCGATAGAAGAAAGCGTAGTTTGCAATCCGCTGTGAGGTGGGAACATTACTTTCGCGAAACTCATCATAGGTCAGACGATTTTTAAGGTGGTCAGCCGGAAATTTAAAGTTCGTGAGAAAACTGATGCTCTCAATGAGTTTTCTCCACTCCGCTCTCATCATAGTGAGTTCTTGGAGGGATTTTTTTCCAGCCTCTTGGCGCGCTCTTTCGGCATGAGCTGGGAGTGTCTCCCAGTCAGACTTAAGCTTTAAAAGTCGAGTGATCATTTTCTCAAAGCGCTTTGAGATCTGGGCCTTGGGAAGATTCTTGCGTTTAATCAGCTTGGCGCGCTCTGCCTGAATCCATTTAAGTTTGGCTTCAAGCTCTGGCAGTAGCTCTTCAATGGTGGTGAAGTCCACGTCCCCGCTGAGTTCAGGGATCCATAAACCTCGTCCGCGGAATTTTTTTAAGAGTTGATCGAACTCTTCTTCTGTTCCCGAAGGACACACTAACTGACGATGCTTGGCGTGGAGAGCAAGGTACTCTTTGAGCACCTTGGGCTTGGACTCACGAGTGAGCGTCGACGCACAAGAAAGCGTCATACACAAAAGCAGTGAACAAGTGGTCAGTTTATTGGAGAGCTTGAACAAAATCAGACTCCCAAAGTCCCAAACAAGTGCGGTTAGAAAGAATCACTAGCACATCATGATTTTTAAGTCTGCCATCAATCTCACTTCTAAGGTCCGCTAAATTAGTCACACACACTGAGGGCTTGTGATGGAGTTGGGTGATCTCTAGTGAGAGTTTTTGTGCATCCAGATCTTTTCCACCTTTTGCAGTCGTAGCGAGATCGGCTTTAGCGATGATCACTTCATCACTCATCCCGAGTGAGTCACGGAATTCATTTTGAAACACATTCGAGCGAGCTGTCGCTGAGATGGGCTCGAACACTGTGATCATGCGACGGCCCTTAAAGCGTGCACGCAGGGCTTCGAGCGTGAGAGTGATGGCACGCGGGTGGTGAGCGAAGTCGTCAATAACCGTGGCTCCTTTATAGGTTCCGCGCACTTCCTGACGACGCTTCACCATCGAGAGATTTTCAATCGAGCGGCGCATGTCAGCTAAAGAGAAGCCCTCGGCTTTTAAAAATAAAAGTGCTGAAGTGATATTGAGAATATTATGGAATCCTACGGCTGAAGTCTGAAAGCTCTCCATCACTCCATCGAGCTTTAATTTAAACAGACTTCCTTTCTCGCTCGTTTCAACCTCAAAAGGACCGACCTCAGATCCCTGGCCATAGCCCGACCAACTCTTGGCTTTTGAATTGGTCTGATACTGATTTTTCAGTTTCATGATTGAGGGATATTCCACCTCATAGATCATCTGTCCTGAAAGTTTTGGAATGACATCACGAAATTCATCTTCTATCTTTTCAACGTTTTCAAAAATATCTGCATGATCAAATTCTAAGGAAGTCAGGACCATGTGCTTAAGTTCATAGAGACGAAACTTTGAAATTTTATGAAAATAGGCGGAGTCGTACTCATCGCCTTCAATCACAAAATACTTTCCAGTACCAATCTTAGCTGGATCACGACCATCGATAATCCCTCCGACCAAGCACCCCGGATCAAGGCCTAGGGTCTCGAGCATCTGTGTGAGAAAATACGTTGTGGTGGTTTTGCCATGAGTCCCGCAAATTCCGATCACCTGACGAGGCTTGAGCACCAGCGCGCCAAGCGCTGCCGGGAATGAAGTAAAGGGCACACCCAATTTTTCAAGCATGCGCGCCTGTTCTGATTTTCCTGAAACAGAATTACCCACCACAATCAGATCAAATTTCTTATAGAATTCAGGCGTGAGATTTTCTAACTTATGCAATGGAATCTGCGTGCTTTCTAAGTAGGTCGACATCGGGGGATAGAATGCAGAGTCCGCACCCTCCACATCGAGGCCTGCTTGCTTCATCAACACCGCTGCCGGGCCCATGCCAGCGCCGCAGATGCGGTAGAAGAAAACTTTCTTATATTGATCTCTCTTGGCCAAGAGATCGTCTTGAGAAATGAGGTTAGTTAAATCCATGCAGTGAACTCCTTAGGAGTTCTATTCTACCTGCTTTCTAGGACTCGTAACACTTCTTCGTGGGATCTTGTGCGAGCTCCACAAATACGATTAATCCGCTCCATTATATTCCACGCAACCGCATGCGGCGATCGGACCACTGGCAGGTTTGTAGCGCGCACATCTTTAGGACACCACGTAAACTCAGGCAGTAGCTTGTCTTCCTGTCCAGTTAGTGTCGCCACAGCTGTTTTAGCAATAATATCAAATCTCATACGCCCTCGGCCGCGCTCACTCGTGGCGATATCAAATGAGGTAATGTAGGGAATCTGCTCTGAGAGCGCCGCTCGGTTTTTAACGGGACGGATGTAGCTGGCGAGAACGCGGTTTGGATAGAGTCGCGTGATCTCTTGAAAAACTTCCGGATCCTGACCAACATCATCACCTACTAGCACCGCTTCTTCGTCTGGGTGAGCATCTAGGATCTTGCGGTATTCACGAACTTTATATTTAAGCTTTGACTCAAGTACATTTGAGCGCGTGATGAGTTTTACGTGCGGGACTTCATAGGTATGGAGAAGCTCGTTGATTTTAACTCTCAATACAGAGGGAGATGCCGTCACGAAATAGATTTTTGCATCTTCACTTCCCCATGATTTATAGACATCAATCATGCCCGGGAATACGTCTTTGGTGAAAGCCCCTCTCCAGGCGGCTTGCCAGAGATTTCCAGAATTAGTGATTTTGATCGTGTCATCCACATCGCTGATCACGAGATATGCATGAGAGTTAAATGCAAAAAGAAGAGAGAAACAAATGATAAGATTTTTCATAGGGGCTTATTTTTTCACAACCCCACCATTCATTCAACGGACCAAAGATATCAGGAATTCACATTTGCCAGATGACTTCACCAAAACTTCTACGAAACTCATTGAGTTCATCTTTTTGATACCATCCATCGCGAGTTGCGTTAGACAGGATGACATGCCCTCTTTGTTTTTGGGCATCAATCCAAACTGATGTCCCCGTGAAGCCTAAGTGCCCAAAGGTCTGCTGTGAACACCCTTTTCCTGCGAGAGTGTCTTGCGGATTGGCCACACGATCCCAGCCATACAGAAAGCGCTGAGAGTGGTCATTCCATGCACCCAGCATGTTCTCAATCAACTTACCCTTATCTTGAAAATTAAGTAGCGTCTTGCACACACTCTCCACATTTCCAAAAAGACCTGCGTGCCCGGTCCACTCTTTAAGATTAAAGGCATTCGGGTCATGCACATCATGCGTGATGAAATCAAAGCCTCGCTGGCCAGAGATGGGTGTCTCATAGGTATGTGGGAGATCTTGCCAAAAGTAGAGCTCTTTATCCCACCAGTCTTTCAGGAGTGCTGGAATTTTAAGTGAGAGTTTTTTTTCCACCTCGAGACTAAAACGCATCGCTGAGTAGTCAGAGTAGAGAGTCTCACTCTCTTTGATGGCGTAGGCGCTGAGCTCTTCTTTCCAGTTACTCTTCTTAAGCAGTCCCCAGGCCGGAAGTCCCGCACGGTGTTCAAGTAGAAGACGCACCTTCTCATCGATCACGCTAGGGTGCTTAAGAAACATGGCCCCATTACCGAGCACTTTAGAGACACTGGCGAGATCAAAAAACAAATGAGTATCACCGTAAAGTTCAAAACTCATTTTTTTGAAATCAATCACCCCCACACTTAGAGCATCCAGATGCTGAAAGTGCGGGCGGTGAAGATCGATGATTTTTTGAGCTGCGTTCATCCCTTGAGCGCTGCTTGAGCGGCAGCCAAACGAGCAATGGGAACACGGAAGGGAGAACACGAGACGTACTCGAGACCGATCTCGTGACAGAATTCCACTGAGCGCGGCTCTCCGCCATGTTCTCCACAAATGCCAGAATAGATCTTGGGATTCCCAAGCTTCCCTTCGCTCACCGCATGCTTCATCAGAAAGCCCACGCCAGCTTGGTCGATGGTGACGAAAGGATCTTGGGGATAGAGACCTTTCATGGTGTAGGTCGGCAAGAATTTGCCGGCGTCATCACGAGAAAGTCCGAATGTTGTTTGAGTCAGATCATTAGTACCAAAGGAGAAGAACTCGGCTTGGGTCGCAATCTCTCGCGCCATAATGCAGGCACGAGGCAGCTCTAGCATAGTCCCAATTTTATACTTAATTTTTTTACCTTTCTCTTGAAACACACGCTCGATCTCTTCGATACATTCTTTCTTAATCAAAGCATACTCTTTGAGTTCACTCGTAAGCGGAATCATGATCTCCGCCGAAGTTTGAATCCCCTCTGCTTCACACTGAATTCCCGCTTCAATAATGGCCCTCACCTGCATCTGATAGATCTCTGGATAGGTGACTGCCAGACGCACACCACGGTGGCCCAGCATTGGATTGAATTCGTGGAGATTATTATTTCTCTCGAGCACTCGTTTTTCACTCACACCGAGCACATCCGCGAGCTCTTTGACTTCGTGCTCTTGGTGAGGCAAGAACTCGTGTAAAGGTGGATCCAGCAGACGAATATTGGCCGGTAGACCTTTGAGCGTTTTAAAAATGCCGTAGAAGTCCTCGCGCTGAAAAGGCAGAAGCTTTACTAGCGCTTTTTTTCTCTCATCAAGTGTTTCCGCAAAGATCATCTCTCTGACAGCTAGAATTCTCTCCGGCGCAAAAAACATATGCTCCGTGCGACACAGGCCAATGCCTTCGGCACCAAACTCTAAAGCAACTTTGGTGTCGTGAGGAGTATCAGCGTTGGTGCGAACTTTGAGTCTACGCTCTTCATCCGCCCAGCTCATGAACTCTGCAAAAGCTGAAGAGATCTGTGCTTCCACCGTCGGCACTTCGCCTTCATACACTTCACCGGTGGCGCCATCGAAGGTGATGTGATCACCTTCTTTAAAAGTTTTTCCTTTCACACTTAATGTCTTCATTTTTTCATCAATGGTGAGAGCGGAACATCCGGCCACGCAAGGCTTGCCCATGCCTCGTGCCACGACGGCTGCGTGAGAGGTCATACCACCGCGAGCGGTAAGAATGCCTGTCGCCGCTGCCATCCCACCGATATCTTCAGGAGAAGTTTCCGTGCGCACCAGCACCACTTTCTTTCCACCCTTCGCCCACTCCTCGGCTTCTTTGGAAGTGAAGACCATAAAACCAGAAGCCGCTCCCGGAGAAGCCGGCAAACCAGTTGCGAGAAGAATTTTTTTCGCTTTAGGATCAAGTCGAGGATGCAAGAGATGATTGAGGTCATCAGGCTGCACGCGCATCAGCGCATCTTTTTTTGTAATGAGTCCCTCGTGCATTTGATCGACAGCCACACGAAGCGCAGCCGCAACGGTACGTTTGGCATTTCTGGTTTGCAGAATATAGAAACGTCCGCCTTCAATGGTGAACTCAATGTCCTGCATGTCTTTGTAGTGAGCTTCCAGCAGCTGGTAAGTTTTAACCAGTTCCGCATACGCCGCCGGCATGGCAGATTCGAGGGTTTTAAATTGTTTATTCTGGTCATTGGTCGAAGCGCCATTAATAGGCCAAGGCGTTCTGATCCCAGCCACCACGTCTTCACCTTGAGCATTGATGAGATACTCTCCGAAAAACTTTTTATCACCAGTTGAGGGATCCCGCGTGAAACACACTCCCGTGGCACAGTCATCGCCGAGGTTTCCAAACACCATCGACTGGATATTAACGGCCGTGCCCCAATCATGAGGAACGTTATTCATTTCTCTATATTTTTGAGCGCGAGGATTATACCAAGAGTTAAAAACCGCTGCGACCGCCCCCCAGAGCTGCTCCATCGGATCTTGCGGAAACTTCACTCCGTGCTCAGTCAAAAGCACATCTTTATAAACAGCGACTAATTCTTGCAGGTCTTCTGCCGAAAGCTTTGTATCCTCGTGCACACCACGAGCTTCTTTCAAGTCTTCCAGTTGAGCCTCAAGGATGCCTCCCTTCACTCCGAGCACCACGTTTGAATACATCTGAATAAAGCGACGATAGGCATCCCAAGCAAAGCGCGGATTGCCCGTAAGTTTTGCCATCCCCAACACAGTCTTATCATTGGTTCCAAGGTTCAACACCGTATCCATCATCCCAGGCATACTGGCACGAGCACCAGAGCGCACGGAGAAGAGCAGTGGGTTAGCTGGATCACCGAATTTTTTTCCAGTGAGACCCTCAACCCATTTAAGCGCTTCTTCGATCTGCGAGATAATCTCTGCAGGAATTTTTTTATCGTTTTGATAAAAAGCCAGACACGCTTCCGTTGAGACCGTGAAGCCAGGAGGCACGGGAAGCTTCAGGGCACACATCTCAGCGAGGTTAGCGCCTTTTCCGCCCAGAAGTGGCTTCATGTCTTTATTGCCATCAGTGATACTAGCTGAAAACTTATAAACCCATTTGTGTGCCATACTATTCTCGCTTCTTAGAGGTGGAACTTGGTCTGCAGGTACAACTTCACCTTATCAAGGGCCACGCGCTCTTGAACCATGGTATCGCGGTCACGAATGGTCACGGCGTGATCGGTGAGTGTATCAAAGTCAACAGTGATACAGGCCGGTGTTCCCGTCTCGTCTTGGCGACGATAGCGTTTGCCGATTGAACCTGCCGTGTCGTAGTCACATTTGTAATCTTTTTGGAGTTCACGCAAGAGCTTCTCTCCTACTGATTCCAGATCCGGCTTTTTCATCAAGGGCATAATGGCCGCTTTGATGGGAGCGAGGGTTGGCTTGAAACGCATAACCGTGCGCTCTTTTTCTGCGTCACCTTTATTTTCCATGCGGTAAGCATCCGAGAGGATAGCCAGTAAGCAGCGGTCGGCACCGACAGAAGTCTCAAGGACGTAAGGAATGAATTTCTTGTTTCCATCCAGCTGATCTACGTACATGAGGTTTTTCTTCGAGTACTCCATGTGCTGCTTGAGATCGAAGTCCGTGCGCGAGTGAATACCTTCCATCTCTCCCCAACCGTGAGCGAATTCATACTCAATATCAAAAGCCGCATCGGCGTAGTGAGCGAGCTGCTCGTGTTTATGGAAGCGCAGTTTTTCTTTACGTAATCCCATCATCAAATGCCAATCCCAGCGGATCTGCTTCCACTGCTCCATGGCTTCAGCCTGCGTGCCTGGTTTAATGAAGTATTGCATCTCCATTTGCTCGAACTCACGCATGCGGAAAATAAAGTTGCCGGGAGTGATCTCATTTCGAAAAGCTTTCCCAATCTGAGCAATACCGAAAGGCAGTTTGCGTCTCATGGTTGATTGCACGTTGAGGAAGTTCACAAAAATCCCCTGGGCCGTTTCTGGACGCAGATAAATTTCCGCGGCTGATTCTTTCACCGGTCCCATGTGAGTGGTGAACATCAGGTTAAAGTTACGAGGTTCAGTGAATGAGTTTTTTTCCTTACAGGTCGGACACCCCGCCGTGAGATCGATTTGATCGGCGCGAAAGCGGCCTTTACAGGATTTACAATCAACAAGCGGGTCGGTGAAATTATCCACGTGGCCCGAAGCCTTCCACACCATCGGATGCATAAGAATCGAGGCATCCACGCCATCAACATCATCACGGAAAGTCATGGATCTCCACCACGCGTTCTTAATGTTGTTTTTTAATTCAACCCCGAGAGGTCCCATGTCCCAGCATGAACCCAAGCCGCCATAGATTTCAGAAGACTGAAAAATAAAGCCTCTATGCTTACAAAGGCTGACTAGATCACTCATGGATTGTAGGTTTTCTTCTGACACGTGGCACTCCTAGAGAAGTAAAAATTTGGTTTATTTTTACCATATCCCAAGAGAGCGCGCTTTAAGATTTATCAGAATTTTTAATCGTGCTGAGAGAGGGCGTAGAGCTTGGAGTACTCTCCACTTTGCACGATGAGTTGCTCGTGAGTCCCCTCTTCCACTTTTCGCCCCTCTTTCATCACAATGATACGATCGTAATTTTTTAGGGTTGAAAGTCTATGCGCCACAGCGATAACCGTCTTATGCCCTGCTACACGCTCTAAGGCCGCTTGCACAATTTTTTCTGACTCATTATCTAGGGCACTGGTGGCTTCATCAAAAAGCAAGATATCGCGGTTTTTCAAAAAGGCCCGAGCAATCGTGACTCGCTGGCCCTGCCCACCGGAAAGACGCACGCCCCGATCTCCCAGTTGCGTCTCCAGACCCTGGGGAAGCTCAGTGATAAAGTCTTTGGCGTAAGCAACTTCCAAGGCATGGCGAATTTCATCTTCACTGAATTTTTCACCGGTCACAAGATTTTCACGAATCGTATCGTTGAAAAGAAAAACATCTTGGCTGACGAGAGCAAAAAGTTGGCGCACACCAGTCATCTTCCAATCGTTGAGATTAACTCCATCAATCAGAATTTCACCTTTGCTCACTGGATACATTCGAAGAAGAAGACTAATCAGCGTCGACTTGCCAGAGCCAGACAGCCCCACGAGTCCAATTTTTTCACCCTTGCGTATTTTTAAATTAAAGTCTTTTAAAATATCGCCTTCTCCATAAGAGAAGGTGACATTTTTAAATTCAATCGACTCATTAAATCCATTTTGCACATGAATACCTTCATCAACTTCCTCGGGAAGGTTGAGAAGAGTTTGAATGCGTCCAGAGGCAGCTTTAGCTTGATTAAGACGAGCGGAAGCTTTTGAAAATTTTCTGACCGGATCCATGAACATGGCCAGCGCCGCAATGAAACTGATGAATCCACCGGTCGTCAGGGCTCCGGTCGAGATGCGGTGCTGAGCGAAGATGATGACTCCGGCAAAAGCAAAAGAGCCGATGAGTTCCACTGCTGGATGAGAATGCTCCTCGGCTGAATTAGACAGTGTTCGATGAGACAAAAATTTATTTTGTAAAAAATCAAAGCGATTAATCAGGTAAGACTGAAGTCCAAAAGCTTTGGCGATCCTCTGACCAGCTAAAGATTCACTCACGTTATGAGTCATGTCGCCGATGTCATTTTGAGCCAAGTCGACGTATTTGTGAATGCGTCGGCCAAAACGATTCAAAATGATCGCAAAGAGCGGTGACACAAAAATAATAATCAATGAAAGCTGCCAGTCATGGTAAAAAGCCACACCTAAGAGGGCCAGCGCGGTGATCGGTTCCCGGATCACCTCGAGAGCATTCTTAAATGACTCGGCAAAAATATTGGTGTCGTTCATAAAAATAGACACCAACTGGCCTTGCTTAGAAGTAGAAAAATAAGAAGCCGGGATAGTCTGGAGTTTTTCAAAAAGCTGCGAGCGCATCAGGCATGTGCACTTATCCACCACCATTCGTAAGCCGTAGTAGTGAAAGAAGCGCATGGGGTAGTTAATGATCGCCAGCACCATCAACAGTCCTGCCAAATAGTAGGCATCTTCTCTCGTCGCTGTGGCAGCAAAACCTTTATCGAAAATATCCCGCACAAGGTAGGCTTCGTAGGCTTTGATCGCAGCTAAAGGCAGCGCTAAGAGGGCCGCAACGATTGCTTGCTTCCAAAAAGGACGAATGTATGGGAGCATTAATTTTATAACAGCTAGCATTGTGACATCTTAAACTTTGGGTTGAAGCATGACAAACAAAACTACCAAAGCAATTTTCCTAGACCGTGACGGGACCATCATCTGGGATAAAAACTATTTAGCTTCAACTAACGACATCGAATACTACCCCGACACCTTGAGCGCCCTCAAACTTATGATCCAAAAGGGCTACAAACTCTACATCATCACCAATCAATCGGGTGTGGGACGTGGCTATTTTTCACTCGATACCGTTCATGAAATCCACCGGGCGATAGACCTAGATCTTTTGAGTCATGGACTCCCAGTCTTTTCCGGTTGGGGCATCTGTCCCCATGCTCCTGATCAAAACTGTGATTGCCGCAAACCCGCACCAAAACTCATCCTCGATTTCATGCAAAAAGATAAGATTGAGGCCCGCGGCTCTTGGATGGTGGGTGATAAAGTTATTGACGCAGAGTGCGGATTAAAAGCTGCTATTCAGGGAGCGCTTGTGCGAGAGACTTCTCTCAGCCAGAACAAAGATTATCCCTTCTTTAAAACTCTTCTCGAATTTGCCCAATCCCTACCCGAGTAAGCGGTAGGAAGTAAGATCCGGTAGCTTCACTTGATAGTGATAGCCCCAAAATTCAATAAGCTGCTGACAGGTTTCTCGGCTCACTCCTTGCACCTGTTGCCAGTCTTGAAAACGGGTACGTACGGCGTGAGTCAAATGATGTCGCACAGGAGTCATTTTCACTTGAATACCTGATTGCTGATAACAGCTCAGACAACTATACCCACCTTGATCAACGATGAGTGGAATTAAATTTTCTGTCTCAAGCTCTGAGCCACAAAACACGCACTCATTTTCGTCCGGCAGAATGCCTAGATAGTGTAAAAATTTTCCCATAAATAGTGAGAAGTGATTCGTCCAGCTCCACTCTCCCACTCCCACCGCTTGATCCAAGTAGAAAAGTCCATTGGAGAGAGCGTTAAAGAGACCTTGATGTTCGCCGACGACGTCATCGTCGTGATGAGGGAGAGCTGTTTTAAGAGTGATTTCAAGATAGAGGCAAGCTAAGGCGAAGGCTTGAGGGTTGTGACGAATATTTTTTCCCTGCCACAGGACACTACCTTCATTGACCATCTTTAAACTATCTTGTGAGGTGTGGCCTGATTGATTGCCACGCACATGGACCCTCACTAAATTACCTGGTTCGTACAATCGTGGTTTGGAGTTTTTTCCTCCGCCCATTCCGCCGTAGACATAAAAACTCGTGAGCGTCCCTTGGCGCAAAAGCACGCGAGCGATGAGGTCACGCTCTTTTTGGGGAATAACTTGAATGACCAGTCCCTCGAACTCCATAGAGCCAAGCCTTTAGTGTGCGGATGAATCGATTGATCATAACGCGAATAAAAAGCCTAAGCAAAGCTCTCATCTTGGAGATAAAGGAAACATTGGGATGAGACAAACTACTCCAGACTTCAAACGTACCACCTCTCCTGCCTGCTCGCGTTTGCATTTGATGCAACATCCACCATGGGGCCGCTTGATCAAACAAGACGACCCTTTCGAGTTTAGGCAGATTCACTCCGTGCGAGAGACAACTAGTGGCCACAATAATATCTGGAACAGTCTCCCGCGAGAGCCGCTCTTGAAAGGCCCGCGTCTCTCCCCCCTTGCACCCCCAGGCCCGCACTCCTTCTCGCGCAAGCCTCTCCGCCCATTGATCGACCTGATGGCGATGGGGACAAAAAATGATTGTTTTCGTGCAAGTCGGAATTAATTCTTCTCGCCATTGCTTAGGTCCTAAAAAATATCTTACCTGCTTATTGTGAAATGAAAAATTACCCGCATCTCCTACGAGTAAGTGAGTATGGGAGTGAGAGAGCGTGGAGAGAAGAAAATCTTTCACATCATCATCCAGCGTGGCCGTCATCCCAATGCCACGAAGTCCTGACAGACAAAATCCGTACCAGGCCTCAAGGTAGGCGGGCCTAAAACTTTCCCCCCACTTCAGCATCAGATGCACTTCATCCCAGATAACAATCAAACGCGGTTTTAAACGGGCCAAGGATAGCCAGTCATAATTTAATATTTCTTCAGGCAGAACTGTGTCTAAGACAGGACATTGATTCTTTACTTCAATCGCTAAGGCCCGCAAGGGAGAGATGAAAAGAAAATCTTCTTCACCAGATTTGACTAACTCCATAATTTGTTTTGTTTTTCCCCAAGCAGGAGGAGCTATCCAAAGCTGAAAAACATGTTGAGGAAAATGATCCATCTTGAGGTTATATTGAGCTAGTTCTATGAACTCCAGTGGTCTAAGAAATATCAGTCATAATTTTCTTAGCTGAAACAGTATTTGTTAGATAAACTTTGGACATGTCCAAGAATAATCTCGGAGAGATGGGTCAAAAGCTTATTGAGCTGACTGGTGACCTCATCGCCGTTTCCACCAAAGAAGGCTTCTTCCTAGCGCTCAGCCGTGAGTGGGAGTACGTGCTTGGTTTTCCGATTGATGAGATTCGTGCAAAAACTTTTATGAATTTTGTTCATCCCGAAGACCAGCAGATCACACATGACTGCCTCGGCTCTTTAGTCTTGGGGATGGAGGTGAAGAACTTTAGGAACCGCTACATCACAAAAAATGGATCAATCATCTGGCTTGAATGGTGTGCTGT
>DIVA01000098.1:4181-4630 GCA_002435705.1 Bacteriovoracaceae bacterium UBA6144 | reverse complement strand
AGAAATTCGCCCCACCTACCCTGAGAGTGCTCGCTTGGAGCGACTCGAGGGCGCAGTGGTGCTCGATATCTTGATTGATGACAAAGGCGTTGTCCGCCAAGCCAGTGTGATAGAGGGAGCAGAAGTTTTTCGCGCGGGAGCACTGCAGGCAATCAAGCGCTTCGAGTTTCATCCGGCGAAAGTTGAAGGGAAACCAGTCAGCGTGAGAATTCGCTACACCTTAAAGTTTCAATTGGAGTATTGATGCTGATTCTTTTTATCTTCACTCTCTTCTCAGCATGGGCTCAAGACACTCGAGGCCTGTCGGGTGTCCTACTTGAGAAAGGATCTCGTAAACCACTCAAAGAAGTAAATCTGTTCATCCTTCCTCATAAAATTAAAGCCGTGACTGATGCTTCCGGAAAATTTTCTTTTGAAGCCACGCCTCCAGGGCCGTGTCAGGTCATCGT
>DIVA01000098.1:0-4080 GCA_002435705.1 Bacteriovoracaceae bacterium UBA6144 | reverse complement strand
CAAGTGATCGTGCAAGGGGCAAGCCCTGATGATACGGGTTATCTCATCAACGGCCATCGCGTACCCATCGTGTTTCACTTTGGCGGACTCTCGAGTGTCATCATCCCCGAAGCCGTTGACCGCGTGGATCTCCTGCCCGCAGGCTATGGCCCTGAGTACTCGCGTGCGATTGGTGGAGTGATAGGCCTCACCACTAAGGAGCCCAAAGAAGATCGTATCCACGGAATGGCCTTCATCGATCTCTTGAACGCCGGCGCCCTCATTGAGGGACCGATCGATGAGAAGTCCTCGTTTCTCTTTTCTGGTCGCTATAGCTACATCGGGCAAGTCCTTAAAGCGGTCGCTCAAGAGAATGAAAATTTCGAACTCACCGCTGCACCAACCTTCTATGACCTCACGGGGATCTATAAAAGAAAGCTCAATGATAAGAACATCTTTCGCACCACCTTCGTGGCAAGCCGCGATCAGTTGGAGTTGATCTCAAATAATGCCATCAACAACGATCCAAAACTGCGTGGGCGCTTCTATAGCCGCACCGAATTTTTTCGAATCATCCCGCAAGTCACCACCGAGATCTCACCACGCACCAAACTCGACAACTCAGTCGCCATTGGCCGGGACGCCATTCTCTTTGATATCGGCGGGCGCTTTCTAGACGTAAACTCCAACAACCTGAGCCAGCGCTCGGAGCTCTCTCACGAGTGGTCACCACGCTCGAAAACTTACGTGGGACTTGATAACTACTGGAGCCAAGGTGATGTGGGACTGAATCTTCCGAATAGTTTTTCTGTGGGTGGCGTGGGCAACCCTTTTTCTGTGGGCGAGAACAGAAAATTCAACGACCGCTTCAACGAAGCCTACTACGGGGCTTACCTCCGCCAAAAACTCAAACCCACTGGAGACTCGGCGTGGACCTTCTTACCCAACCTGCGCCTCGATCACTTCACTGTCAATCAAGAGACGTGGATTCAACCACGCTTTCAACTGCGCTATCAGTACTCTCCCTCGCTGCAATTTCGTAGCTCACTGGGGCAGTATGTGCAAGAACCCCAGCCGCAAGAATCAAGCCGCCTCTATGGTAATCCCAACATCCGCTCTCCCTATGCCTGGCACTACACACTTGGCTTCTCTAAAGATTTTCGTCAAGGGGCCACACAGGGATTTGAAATTCTCAATAACTATTTCTTCAAAGACCTCAAGGACCTCGTCGTGCCTGCGGTCTCAGGCAACTACTCGAATCAAGGCAGCGGCACTATCTACGGTAGTGAAGTGCAGGCGAAGTATAGAAAAGATAGGTGGAGCTCTCAGCTCGTTTACACTTACCTCAAGAGTGAGCGCACTATCCCAGGCTTTGGAACAAGACCTTCGGAGTTTGATCAAACTCATAACTTGAATCTCATAGGAAGCTACAACCTTGATCGCTGGAGCTTCTCGGCGCGCTTTCGCTTCGTGACTGGCAATCCCTACACGCCCGTGACCGGTGCCACTTTCGATGCTGATAACGATGTCTTCATTCCAGTGCGAGGCCAGATTTATTCTCAGCGCTTCAATGCCTTTAACCAGCTCGATATTCGCATCGACCGCCGCTACGTCTATGACACGTGGATCCTGACGGCGTACCTCGATATTCAAAATTTCTACAACGCCGAGAACTCATCCAACATTGAGTACTCCTATGACTACAAAGAAAATAAAAAAGTCCGCGGTCTGCCGATCCTCCCCACTGTGGGACTTAAGGGAGAATTTTAAATGAAACTATTCATATTGTTATTTCTTCTGGCGAGTTGCGGTGATGACACTTTCAGAAAAGTCGAACAGCTCGACCGCTTTCGGATCCTTGGGATCCAGGCAGCGTCTCCTGAGATTGCACCGCCAGGGTCCAGCACTCTCACCCTTCTGATCTATGATCCTTCACCTCGGGCCAGTGTAAGCATGTCTCTAACGACTTGTATCGACCCTGGCATCTCCCTTGGTGCCTCCGTAAGTTGTGCGCATGACTCAACCGCTCTAACTAGTAGCTTCACGATTAATACCTCTACCTATACGACCAATCTTGGTCTCGGTACACACACGACAGCTGCCATAAACGTGCCAGCAGCGATATTCACTGGTCGATCAACCCGCGATCAATTCAACGGCGTGGGGTATATTGCCATTTTTGACTCGGTGGTAGACGGGCAATCCGTGCGCGCTTTTAAAAGAATCATCGCTACCAACCGAGGCTCACTCAACTCGAACCCCGCAGCCCCCACCCTTCTACTCAATGGTGCTGCCTTTGCAGGAACTCCTCAAAAAAATGATCGTCTCTCGCTCACAACTTCGGCTCCAGAGAGTTATCAGTTTCAAAACGTTGATGGAACGACAGAGACCCGCATCGAGGATCTTCAGGTGGCTTGGTACATTACTAAAGCGGAACTTTTATCTCCCAAAACTCGCGTGGATGAATCCACAAAACTAGAGACCGATCCTTCTTCTGATCCATATCTTATCTTGGGTGTGGTGAGAGATGAGCGGGGTGGATTGAGTTTTACGAGTCGAACTATTCCCTAAAAACAAACTTAAGAAGCCCTCGTCTCTTTGAGAGCTTCTTAGTTTGTATGTGGTTCTGCTGACCTACTTCTTTTTGGCGACAACTTTCTTTTTCGCCGTAGGCTTTTTAGCAGCAGTTTTTTTTGCGGTTGGTTTTTTGGCGCTGACTTTCTTCTTCGCGGCTGGCTTTTTATCAGCGGCTTTCTTCTTGGCCGGAGCTTTTTTCTTGGCCGGAGCTTTAGCCTTAGGAGCGGCCTTCTTCGGCTCAGCTTTCACCACTTTAAGATGCGTCTTCTTGGGCTCTGGTTTAACTGTCTTAGCCTCGTGGTAAGCGTGGAGTAATTTTTGGTAGAAGTCCCATGAATGTTCTGGAGTCAGGGCCGTGAATTCAGCCTGAAAACTCTCCCAAAGTTTTGGGAACTCCTGCTTAATCACGTTCATGAGATAAAAGCACTTAGGCTTAAGGTTCATTTTTGATTTATCAAATGCAGCGGAAGCGTTGAATGACATAGATACTCCTTCGAGAATAAAACCAATATTCTCTTCGTCATTCTATCACAAAGCTTAACCAAAGATTGTCTTCAATCAACGGGAAGAAACTGACATGAGTGCACGTGAAAGAAAGTTATGTGCAAGATTTTGTGCCGAATATTGGCCTAAAATAGTCAACTGAGAGACACCGACACTCAATTCCTCTGCGAGTTTCTCATCCCTCACCACTTCAAAAAAATCTTCACTCACAAAAATATACTCGCTCAGGACACTCTCTTGAAAACGCGGAAAGACTCTCTCAAACACTCGCTTCAAGAGCTTAATCTTATCGGCCATGATTTCGCTGGTGGGCTCTTCGTCGTGGAGGAGAATCAAAGCTGACAGAGGGTGTGATTTGGTCTGAGCATCATA
Source organism: Bacteriovoracaceae bacterium UBA6144 (assembly GCA_002435705.1). Classification (GTDB taxonomy): domain Bacteria; phylum Bdellovibrionota; class Bacteriovoracia; order Bacteriovoracales; family Bacteriovoracaceae; genus UBA6144. The sequence goes on along the minus strand of DIVA01000098.1, from coordinate 648 downwards.
AGGGTGAACATCAACGATGAAGTGTCCCCATTCGTGGGTCATACTTTGCGGAATAAAAAGTGTCTGAGTTTCCTCATGCAATTGTTTGTTACATTCAAAGTGAATCGCAATCGCCGCCTTCTTCTCGACGCTCGAAAGCCACGCCGACATCTCAGTGGGAAGAGTCTGGCCTTGGCCAGATCTTTTTAAAAGCTCGCGCGCAGGAAGTGAGGTGTAGAGATGAGTGGCCGTGACTTCGCCCAAATCATGAAAAAGCATCCACCATTCATCAACGTTGGCGAGATCCGTTGGCTTTTGCTTCTCAAGCTTCTCCAGCACACGCACACTTTGATAAGCCTTGAGGGTGTCATCTAATTGAGCCCAATCTTCCGGACTAAAGAGACTCTCCAGCGTGATTTCTTGGCGCGCTGGCAAGAAGGTATCTTCAAAAGACTTCAGATCCATGGGCTTGGCGCGACTATTAAATTTATGCCAAGAGCCGTCTTTGTAAAAGAGTGACTCTGTTTCAAAACGAAGGCTTTTTGCAAAAGGGAATTTTTCTAGAACCTGCAGAGTGTGAGCATTCGAGCGCAAGGTAGAGGGAGCACAACGATACTGATCGATGAGCACTTCTCGGGTCAAAAAACGTGGCGTGATAAGGCGCAAATT
>DIVA01000104.1 GCA_002435705.1 Bacteriovoracaceae bacterium UBA6144 | reverse complement strand
TGATAGTGCCGGAAACCTCTTTTTCCCAATTTCTTAGTTAATTTCTTACTGTCCCAACTCAAACTTCAATCAAATCGACAACACTTAACGAAAATTCGGCAGCCTGTCTGCCTAAGGGAGCTCTATGGCTTATAGAAAGTTTGATATCTCCGTAAAAAGGAAAATTGCAGAAACAAAGAACTTAAACTTATTTCCAGAATTAAAAATACCACGAACCACCGCTCAATATTGGATATCAAGAAGTAAGGAGATTGATGCAATATCACTTCAAGAAGTAGGCGAAGTTGAGTCTGCTGAGAAATGGGCACTGCATTCTTTGAAGCTAGAGATCGAAATTTACAGATCACTACTAAGTAGGATCATTGGCAGTTACGATTTTAGTAGCTTAAAGGGATTGGAGAATAAAAAATTTGTAGTAGAGCTCGTTTCAAGCTTGAAAGGTTCTATGTCAAAGAGTGCTTTGATCAAAACACTGGGTATGTCTCCTTCAAAGTTCTATCGATGGGAGAGTGAAGTTTTAGGCTGTCGGTTGCAAAGGAAAAATTGTCAGCCCACTCTTCCGCATCAGTTGTCTTTATCCGAGCAAAGACAAATGCTAGAGCTTGCAAGAGATAAAAAATTAGCGCACATGAGTATTAAAAGTCTGATGTATTATGCGCAAAGACAAGGGCTTGTTCATCGTGGATATGACACATGGTTGAAATATTTAAAGCTCAATGGTGTTCGAAGAGAACGAATTCACAAAAAGAAAAAGAAATACGCAGAAGGAATACGAGCTCGGAGAGCCAATCAAATTTGGCACATTGATATTACTATTGTTCGAATTAAAACTGGTGAAAGGTTTTACATTCAAATGGCAGTGGATAACTTTAGTAGGCTCATCGTGGGGTGGAAAATAAGTGATCGTAAGAATTTGGAAATCACACTTAAGACTTTAAAAGAAGCCCAATATCAAAAACCAAAATTTCTACTTAGTGATAGAGGTATGGAAAATAGGGCCTCTGAGGTTTCAAGATTTCTTTTAGGAAGTGGAGTCACACACTTGATATCAAATATAGATGTACGTTATTCGAATTCAATTGTTGAGGCGGTCTTTCGGCAATTGAAATGCTCAGTTGATTTTCGAAAAGTACGAAGCTTACAAAGTCTCAAGTCAAAAGTTGGATGGTATGTCGATCAACACAATCATACGGTCCCACACTCAAGCTTATTTGGCGCTACTCCCTTTGAAGTATATTTTGGTACTTTTAATAAAACAAAATTCAGAGAAGATGTTGTTGAGCAAAGAAAGTTAAACATAAATAATAGAAAGCTCAATTATCTTGAATGCAAGAAATGCATTCAGGTTTCTTAAGCAATCTTTTGAACGATCTCAGGGGTTCTTTCAGTGATCTGCAAAAGTCTTTTGACACTTGGGAGGTTTTTCTTATCCCTTGCTTCTAGTACTTGACGGCACTAGGTCTCAAAGAAACTATTTAAGACTATACCGCCGCGCTCTGGTGAGCCCCTTTACTTGAATTTTATTTTCTTTAAGCAAACCCGAGAGGTCGCGCTCGATTGTCCGTTTGGGAACATCTTTGAAGAACTCATAGATCTGAGCGGAGCTGACTTCTTTTTTTGATTTGATGAATCGGATGATTTTATCTTGTCGATGGCCCGGTGTCTTTCCGGCCACCTCTTTTAGAAGCGTCTGTGCTTCTTGGCTCACTGTGTTGGCGGAGTTTGAAAAGCATTCGGCCATGAACTCGATGAATGGATTAAGGCGTTCGAGTTCACGGGACTGACGGATCGAGAGGTAATAGCGCTCACGCTGGGCCATGATGCTTGTTTCACTGGGGACAAGCTGAGCAATGGCTTCGCCACTTTTTAACAGAAGATAGTGTTGCAATAGTCTCACAGTCCGGCCGTTTCCATCTGCGAAGGGGTGAATCGCCACGGCGATGAAGTGAGTGGCAAAGGCCACTACAAAAGGATTACGAGCTTGATTCTCCTTAATCCACATCAAGAGTTCCTCCATCAGAAAGGGAAGATCATAGTGTGGGGGGCATTCTTCAATGACCTCACGAGTGATGGAGTTGATGATGCTTGCCGGTCCTGTCCTTAGTGTGCCGCAAAGATCTGGAGCAAGCTGCCCCTTCACAACTAGCTTTTGAATGTCACAGATGTCTCTTAGATTAAGTATTCTTGTATCTTGAGCGAGTGTCTCAACGTAATCAATCGCTTCGTAGTAGTTCTTTACCTCCGCCACGTCATCGATTGAGCCTTTAACTTTTTTGCCCGCAATGATCGCCGTGACCTGATCTTCTTCGAGGGCATTTCCTTCGATTTGATTTGAATACGTGATGGCCCGAATCTTTGCTTTCCGGAGTAGCTTGAGTTCTAGGGGGGTTCCAATCGATTTTTCCAAGAAGGGTCTTTGCTCTGCGATTTTCATCAGAAGCTCTAGGAGCTTGTCGGTGAGTTCGATCTTATGAGGGATCTGGTATTTTTTGAGGTACGGGTAGTTAGACATTTCTCTATTATCCGCCATATTTCCGCCAAGGGCAAGCTGGTGGGCAATGTTTTTCCGCCAAATTTCCGCCACATTGTTTGTTGGCGGAAAAAGTGATCTAAGTATTTAGAAATATTTCTTTGAGGTCGCATATTGCGACCTCAAACGTTATCAAAACTGTAAAGTTACGGATTCACATTGCTGGGCAACCTCCAAATATTTAATTGCAACTCCTCTGGAGTTGCGTTTAATAAAAAGCCCCGCATGAAGCGGGGCTTTTTATTTTTATCGAGGTAGTAGTAGTGTGATAAGAGATACGAATGAATCCTTCAAAAACATTTTACTTAATACTCTTTATAATCTTTGTGCCTGCAATCTTTTTTATTTCGGACTACAGACAAGTTTTGAACACTCGTTTGAACGGAGAAGAATCAAAGGTTATCGTTAGAGATAAAATTTATTATTTAAGAGACGTCCCTTGCGCGAACACAAGGCGCTCCAAGTGCAGTCAGAGTGCCTATCATCTTCAAGTTTCATTATTAGAAAAACCTCAAGACCTTTTCATGATTGAGGTGTCTTGGCTTGGTTACACTTTTGTAAAAAAACAGCAAGAAATTACGATCATTCATACAGGGTATCTTAATAACCCGAGGTTAAAAATGCTGATTGGTAATCCAGAAGAAGAAATGTTCGTATTCATGATTGGTGTCGTGCTGGCATTCCTGTTCTTAATTAATATGAAGGGTAATTATATTAAGAAGCGTGAACGTTGAGTGCACCACCTGAATCTCAAAAAATAACTTTTTAAATGGCTTTAGACAAATAACACACAGACTTCGGTCACTAATTGGCCAGCACCAGGGGACCAACTAATATATTACTGGAAGAGTTAAAGATAAAAATCCAACCCATGGGTGCCCTATGAAACATGCTCAAGAGAGAACTCCTCGAAACCGAGAAACGGATTTATAATATTGAATCACCTTAGGGTATCAGACTATTCTCTCAAATCTTAACTGGATGCTGTTAACTTTCACTTTTTTTGATTTTATTTTGGATATACCCTTTCGCTTTTTTAAACCATCTACTTAAGCGCCTAGGTTCTTTCAGCTCCGCCTCTTGATCAAACTGAGAATCACAAGTTGAAGACTGCGCGTATATGAGATCGCTGTCCTCTTGGATTTCATTCATGATTGATTCAGGAATTTTTCCAGACATGTTGTTCAGTAAATGGTCTGTACTCAGAGCGGCGGCAGTGGCGACGTCGTAGTAATCGCTTGAGTACACTAAGCCTACCAGGCGTCCACGAGTATCAATCATTGCCCCGCCAGAGTTTCCAGATAGAGCAAAAGCTGTTGATTGAATAACTTTCGAAGGACCACTGACACCAGCTCTATGTGTGCCCCAGGAGGCCTGGATTCCCTTCCCACCGGGGTTTCCAATCGTCGCCACCTTCTGCACTTGTTTTCGAGAAAGGATATTCCGGGAAAGCTTAAGAGGGGTGACCTCATCACCGATTTCTCTGCCGGAAGGGGTCGGAGTCACTTCGATCAAACACCAGTCATCGTGATTATCGATGAAGAAAGTTTCCGTTTTATTCGGATCTGCTGGGTTTGGCCTTGTGATCTTCTGAACAGGCTCCCCACAAGCTATGACCGCTTTACATTGAACCTTTAGTTCAGGATCTTCTCCGGAACTCAGCCAACCGCCCGGACACTCTGAAGGCTGCTTGTCTTTTTTAAGCACATCAAGGACATGAAAATTAGTGAGAACATAGTTCTTCCCCACCACGATGGCCGAACCATTGCCCATGTGCTCTAGAGTGACTTTTCTCATGGAGCCGTCCGGCTGAATCTCTTCTTTGTTCACTTTTTCAGTGAAATTGGCCTTCAGAACGGCTCGTCCTGCCTGCTTTTCAATGGCGTGTACTTCGGGTGCGATCGCCCCTAGGGTCTGTATCCCTTTTGAGTAATCAAGCCCTGTCCGGCGCTGATTGTTTTCGTCAATCCTTTCAAAAGCTTTAAAGCCCTTGATCTCAACAGCATTCTCTGACTCTATTCCGTGATCAAAGATGAAATGACTCTGCAGCTTCTCTGGAAACTTATCGTCTCGTTTTACCTGCCCTAAAAGCGCCCCTGTGTATGCCAATGAAGCCAGAAGTAGTATGTGCTTGAGACGCATGTGGAGTTCCTCTTTATAATAGAATCTTCTTCAATATCTGTGCCAAGCCTGGGCGATTGAAACTAAGTTTCTGTGTCAAATCATTTTACACCTAGTGGTTCATCGTCTGAGGCTTAGTCACTTAAAGAAACTGATTGTTGTCTTGTGTTTCCACGTAATCAATCGCTTCATGGTCGTTTTGTACTTCCGCCATGTGAAAGGTGGCGGAAAAAGTGCCTTAACTGCCTTAAATGCCTCGAAATATAATTTCTAGAGGTGTTTTTCTTTCTCAGAACTCTTTTTATTTTGAACCACACAAATTAATCTGATCATAGAATGAATGACTATCTTTTATCTCCTACGTTCCTGAAGCGACTCTTTGTCGTTTATCTTATTCTTCAAGTTTCAGTGGCACTGATTCTTAGGAATGTCACCGGTGATCCACTCGATGTACTGATCTTTCAGTGCAGCCTCACACCTGAAGACTTTAAGAGGATTCTTGATGGGTGGGGAGAGCGAGGACTTGCTTTTCATCATACTCACTACTACCCAGACTTTCTCTTGCCCATCTCTTATGCTCTATTGCTTCGAGGCCTGATCTTTCAGTTGCGAGGCAGAACGAGGTTGATGATTTTACCCGTGATCGCTGGTATCGCTGATCAGATAGAGAATGTGATTCACCTCACACTCACGCTGAAACAAGAGTTGATTTTTACACCGCTCTTCTACGTGGCGATGGTCGCGGTGTATGTGAAGTGGATCACGGCCCTTCTTGCTGTGGGCGTCATCGTGCAGACACGCCTAGGAGCTTCAAAAACTTAAAGTGTTCACTGAGTGCCTGAGAAAAACTTGAGCACTCGTGATAAGGGATTTGGTATTCAAGTGCGGTTTGTTTCACGATCAACCGTAGGCGTGGAAGTTCAAGAAATGAGACAGAGGGAAAGAGATGGTGCTCAATCTGAAGATTGACTCCGCCCGTAAGAAATAACACCGGCCATGATTCCGGAGCGTAGTTGATGGCGGTTGCGATCTGGTGCTCGTACCAATCTTTTTTAATTCTAAGTGTTTCGTCGACAGAGGGAAACTCGACTCGTGTGTTCACATGTGTCACTTGAAAAATCAGCGCAATCCCAAGACTGCCGATCATGTAGACGTACAAGTAGGCGAGAAGCACAAGGCTCGTGGGATAGAGAGTAAGTGGGATGCCAAGAAACACCACAAAATGAGCAAGCTTCATGCTCACTTGCTTTAAGATTTCACGGGGCTGCCAGGGAGTGTGGGCGCGACCGGCGAGTTTTGAGGTGAAGAGACGCTTCATGTCTTCGATCCAAGCAATCTGGATAATCCCTAAGGAGTAGAGAAAGGGGGCATATATAAACTGGAAGCGATGGTGAGGACTGTGCGGGAAAGCAGGGGAGAAGCGCAAAAGATTTTTGGCGTGCAGGTCATTGTCGAGCTGACCCACATTGGGTTGAGCGTGATGGAGACTGAGGTGGCGCAGGCGATACTGATCGGCACTGAAGCAAGCGATCCATTCATAGAGCATCACAAAGGCTCTGTTGACCGCAGGCCTTCGAGACAGATTACCATGAGTGCCTTCGTGAAGCACATGGGTGCCGCCGAGGAAGAGAAAGAATCCTAAGAGAGTCAGTTCCATAAAGACGACTGCACGCGAATGTTTCTGCAGCAGAAGATAGAAGAGAGTCAAAATCACAAGGATGATCATACTCGCGAGAAGCTTCGGGATAGGACTGAGTGGTCGAGTTTCCAAGTATGCCTGAACCCGATGGCGAAGTTCTTGAGAGAAGGCTGATTTTCCCTGTTCAAACTGAACCCGAATCATAAGAAGTCTCGCTTGATACGTCGCTTTTTAGAAGTGACTGGCTCCTCATCGTAAGATGAAAACTCCAAATGTGGGATAGTCCCAGTGAGACTTTTAAAGAGATCTAGAAGAGAGAGTCTCACGAGCTCAACATCTCGAGGCTCAGAAGTCTTCAGTTGAATAAGAATTAGATCCGCTGCTTTTTGTGTAACCCGATACTCTTCGATAGTTGCGGAAGCCGCAACAACCGCTCTACGTATGTGATCAGGAAACACCATGGTTCCATCGACCAGATAAAAGATATCATCACAGCGCCCTTCAATGCGCTCGACCCAAGTGAAGCGGGATCCACAGGGGCACCGTCCCTTCGCCTCCACGAGGATGTCATTAAGTGAGTAGCGTACGACAGGTTGTGTGCGACGTTGGGGGTCTGTGATGAGAACATTAAAACGTCGTGAGGCTTCATCGATCCAAACTTTTTCAAAACGAACCATATCTTCATTCAGATGCAGGTTCCCCTCCTCGCAGCTTGCTCCAAGAAAGCCTTCTGTGCACTGATAAATTTCGTGGATCTTTTGCTGAAAACTTTGCTCTAAAAGTTGTCGGTCCTCGGGACTCAACACCTCTGCGCAGGAGATGACTTTTTGAGGTTGGATCCTCCAGCTGCTCATGAGTTTGAGCATTGAAGGAGGTGCCACGACGATGTCCGGATTATAGGCTTCGAGACGCTCTTTTTGTTTTTGGAGATCTAGACCCAAGGGAAAATACTCAAAGCGAATCTTCGTAGAGTTGATGGTCTCGTAGATTTGAGAATTCGCACGCAAAAAAAGAGCAATCTTTTGAGAATGAAAAATACTGCGCGGAAGAAGTTTCGCCAGCACGGCACCGGTCCAAACGGATTGCTCGTGACTTCGTGTGAGCTGAATGCCGCGATTGCCGGAGGTGCCGGTAGAAAAAAGCACCGTTGTGTTCCCGATGAATGGAAGCATCGAAGGCTCTCTCTCGAAGGTCAAAGCTACAGCCTCAGCGTCACGCAGGGAGACGCCGACGGTATTAATCCGGTCGAAGTCTTTCATCCAAGTCATTTTGGTCATTACAGGTAGGTCTTCGAGCGTTTGATAGAAAGGACTGTGAGCTCGCAGGAAGGGAAAAAAAAAGTAAAGGCGGATTCTGATCGGGACAAAGGCCATGGGGGTGTGTGAGAGTGCCGTCGTAATAAGGGTTACAAGATAAGAGGAGAAAATTAAAAATTTTCTTTTCATGAATTGTTCTCTTGCAACCACAAGATGGCGCGCTCAAGACCTTCTTGCATGCCGATCAGTGGTTCATAATTAAGATCACTTCGAGCTCTCGAAATTGAAAGGGTTTGGGACTTCGCGAGAAGTCCTACGGTGTATCTTGTCAGGGCTGGCTCACCTTTAAGCGCAAAAGTCGAGTAGCTAAACTCCAAGAGACGAGCCAGAAAGTCAGCACGCTTGTAAGAAAGAGACTTTGTACTGATGGGAAGTCCTAAGCGCGTGAAGAGTGTATCCAGAAAAGGCCATAGTTCCACGGGGTCACCGTTGGTGATGTTGTACTTTTGTCCTCGGCAATGCTCAGCTGCTTCGAGGCATAGCTCGATGGCATGAGAGACGTTGTCGACATAGGTGAGGTCAATGATATTTTTTCCCTCACCAATGCGCGGAAGCCCTCGCTTCTTGGCGACCCTAATGAGCCGAGGAAGGAGAGTTTCGTCTCCTGGGCCAAAAATTCCACGAGGCCTAAGTGTGACACAAAAAATGTCGTCCCCTGCGGCATCTACCACTTCTTCGGCGGCAAATTTTGTTGCAGAGTAGAGAGAGGCAAAGGGTGGCTTTAGTGGTGTGGCTTCATCAATACCTAAAGCATCTTCAAAACGAAAATAAATGCTGGGGCTTGAGATGTGGATGAATCGAGGAACCTTCTGCTTACGGCTCTCATCGAGAATGCATTGAGTGCCGTGGACGTTAGCCGCATGAAAAATGTCAGGACTGCCCCAAGGGGCGGAGAGAGCGGCACAGTGAACTACAGCATCGGCTCCGGATAGAACCTCGCTGTAAAGAGAAGTCTGCGCCAAGGTGCAGGGAATAAATGACAGTCCCAAATCCTCTAATCTTTTTCCCCGAATAAGATTGCGCCCAAGGCCCGTGACCTCATGACCTCTATTCTTAAGCCATCGTGCTGTATTGAATCCTAAGAATCCCGTGGCACCAGTAATCACAATTTTCATACCACTAAACATACCAAGACCCGAATCCCTTGACTGCAAAATGTCACCATGTGATCATGCGTTAAATGAAAAAACTAAAGTTTAAATTCATCTCATCCGGGCGCTACTTACCCCAAAAAGTCATTACGGCCAAAGAGATGGCGAGTTTAACTGGGGTGGATGAGGATTGGATCCTGAAGAAAACAGGAGTGCAGACTCGCTACGTGGCAGAAGGTGAAAACCAAGCACAGATGGGTGCCAAAGCGGTTATGGCCGCCCTTAAAAACTCTACTCTTAAGGTTGAAGAGATTGATCTTTTAATCTCTGCCAGTGGCACACCCGATCAACCGATTCCTCATAACTCTGCTCTTATCCATAATGAATTAAATTTCCCCCCGAGTGTTGCGGCCATAGACGTAGGAGCGACCTGCTTGAGTTTCGTGCAGGCCCTCCAAGTGGCAGCATCTTTTCTTACAACAGAAGTTTATCGAAATATCATCATTGTCTCTTCAGAGAAACCAAGCGTGGGGCTAAACCTCAAAGAGCCAGAGTCGGCAGCACTTTTTGGGGACGGGGCAGTGGCCTTTATTCTTACACGCTCAGTGAATGATGAGGGATTCATGTTCAGTGAATTCGAAACACATAATGAGTTTGTTCACGCAACGGAAATACCGGCAGGAGGAACACGCCTGCATCCCAAAGACGTGGCCACAAGCGATGACTCGAAATTTTTATTTTCCATGGACGGTGCTAAGGTTTTCAAGGTGACCTCAAAACTTTTTCCGTCCTTTTACGAGAAAAATCTTAACAAGCATCGCCTGAGCCTTGATCAATTTAACTTCATCGTTCCTCACCAAGCCTCACTCTTAGGTCTGCGTCTGATGCAGCAGAAACTTGAAATCCCGGAAGAGAAATTTGTGATTAATATTCAGCGCTACGGCAACCTTGTCGGCGCATCCATACCTATGGCCCTGCACGATCTTCTTGAAGCGAAGCGACTCAAAGAGGGCGATCAGGTGCTTATCCTGGCCACGGCTGCGGGCCTTACTTTTGGGATGGTGGGATTGCAACTCTAGTCCATCGATCCATCACAAAGTAGATCATGCTTGCAAGTAGTGCCCCAGCGATTACATCCACTAGGTAGTGTTGTTTGGTGGTAAGAGTAGAGACTGATATGACATTGGCTACGATCATTGAAAAGACAAATTTATGTTTTTGAGTGCGATAAAATCCTAAGGCAAAAAGATAGCAGAAGCCGACATGGAGACTGGGTAGACAGTTTCCAGCTGTATCAGTTGATCTTATAAAGAGAAGAAAGCGTGCATTGAGAGATGAGGTTTCGGTGAGGGGATAAAGTTCTCGTGGAGAGATGAGCGGATAAAAAACAAAAAAACATCCGCTTACCAAGGTCAGAATAAAAAATGAATAAAGTGTCTTATTGAGCTCACTCACATCCTGAAAGTTGTAAAAACACCACAGGAAGTAAGCCGGATACAGGGCAGAGTAAATCCATATAGTCCATGGGAGTAGTGGGATGGCCCGTTCAAATTCTGACATTTCTAATGGAGTGCCAAGCTTGGCACTGAGGTACCCGGTGAGAGCGTAGAATAAACTAAAAAACAGCAGGCAGGTGACTATGACCATCCACTTGTTTTCTTTAGTGATAAGAGCTTTTAAAACAAATTTTCCCATTGTAGAGTTGATTCTACCATGATTTCTCGCCCGCTGACTCCTATTGAACGTCTTTATCTTGCTGCTGAGAAATGCTCGGGTCCCGTTGCCATCCAAATCCTCTGTCAGGGAGAAGGAGAGTTGAGTATTCGGGAACTCGAAGCCGCTGTCGCCACGGTGGCCAAATGCTCCATGGGTACAATGCTAGAGAAAAAGGGCAGTCTCTGGTTCACAAGCTCACATCCCACACCCATCATGGCCGTCGATTACATTAACTACAGTGCCCCTCTCGCTGCGGGGAGTAGTGAAATACAATTTTTAAGACAGGCGCATAAACTTGAACTGCTCTTTCGAGTTCATCATACTCTCATGGATGCCCAAGGCATGCTGCTTTGGATGCGCAATATCTTTAAGGCTTTAAGAGGAGAAGCAGTCACTCCTACCCATTTTATGCTCACAGATGAGCGATTTCTCACAGAGCAAGCTGTTGTCAAAAAACGTAAGGTTGTCGTTCCAAGATTTTCATCTCCCATGGCTGCGGGTAAAAGTGATGTTATCACGCATGAGTTTTTCGAAGGCCATGTGGCGGGCCTCTCGGCAAAACTGATGCTTCATCTTTCGCAAGTAAGTTCAATGGCGACATCTCTTTATATGGTCCCCGTTGATCTTCGAAGACACATTCACGATTGCGACTCCACCGCAAATCTTACGCTGCCCTTGTTGATCTCTAGTAAGCGTGGTCAAAGTTGGCAGGAGATTCAGGCCCAGATGCTTCGAAAGTTGCAGAACAACGATGAGATCAGCTCAAATAGTTTAGAGACTGCCCTTCTTAAGCTTCCCTCAATTCTGAACGCTTGGGCACTCAGGTTTGTCGCAAGTATTCAGCGGATGACTGATCGCTATTGCTTTACAGCGTTTATTTCTCACTTAGGTAAAATGGAGAAGAGCTGGTTCTCGTCACCTCGCTTTAAGCTTGATCGCCTCATCCCACGGGCGATCCCCATGACCTTGTCTCCTTTGGCCTTTGTCATCCTCGAGTGTGAAGGTGTTACTGAGATTTCTGTAGCCGCAAGTCACACCGAAAAAGAAGATGTTCAGAAATTTCTCAGGACATTTTGGAATAATATTACTCCTAAACGCACTCACCTTACGACGGAGTCTTATCCCACTGTCGTTGAGTTATTTAAGAACGCTGTCGACAAGTTTCCGGACCACACGGCTCTCCAAGAAGGATTGCAAAAGATTTCTTATAGGGATCTTGATAGATTGAGTACAGAATCCGCTCTTGCTCTTGCGGAGAAGGGGATGAGGGCCCAAGACATCATCAAAATAGATCAAAAGCGAAGCATTCAGCTGGTAGTGCAGATTTTGGGAGTCTTGAAGCTCGGGGCTAGCTTTCTTCCTGTGGATCCGAGCGCTCCGGAGGAACTTAAGGATAGTATCAATCGAGAGCTTCTTGCTTTGAAGAATGATGAGGGGGCAGAAAGGGCCTATGTGATTTTCACATCCGGATCTACCGGAATGGCGAAAGGGGTGGGTGTGGGACATGATAGTCTCTCGAATTATCTTCTGTGGGCCACTGAAGCCTACCAAGTCAACGAGTGGTCGAGCTTTGCTCTTTTTACTTCCATCGCCTTTGATCTTACTCTGACCTCACTTTTTCTTCCCCTGATCAACGGGGGGACTCTTGTCATATTCTCAGAAACACAAACACCTCTGCTCTTAAAAGAGATCAGCGCAAACACTCAGATCAATAAACTCAAACTCACCCCCGCCCACCTTGAGATTTTTAACCAGCTTCAAAAGTATCCTCCTGCCATTGATACTCTTATCGTTGGAGGAGATCGCTTGAGAGTGTCGGTTGCGCAGAAGGCACTTGAACTTGCAGGCAGTCAGTGCGAAATTTATAATGAATATGGCCCCACTGAAGCCACGGTCGGATGTGTGGTGCATCGCTTCGATCATGAACTGGATGCTCATTTGGATGAGGTTCCTATTGGCAGACCTATTACAAATTGTGAGATTAAACTGATCGAGGGAGAAATCGTTATTTCAGGGCGCTGTTTGGCACAGGGATATCTCGGGAGAGAACCCTTTAGTACTTATCCTACCGGAGACCTCGCTGAGTGGGTGGGAGATAAGCTGCATTTTAAAGGCAGACGTGATCATCAAATTAAACTCAATGGTTTTAGAATTGAGCCTGGCCAAATTGAAGAGGCGCTGTGCTCTAATCCCTCTGTTTCGGCAGCACTGGTTAGGGTCTCGAGAAAAACTCTCATCGCTTACTATCAGTCCGATGATGACTTAGACTCAAATCAACTAAGAGCGTTTATGTCTCAGAAGCTGAGTGCTTATATGGTGCCTTGGATATATATCAGGCTCACTGAATTTCCTCTGAACCAAAACGGGAAAGTGGACATGACCAGGCTTCCTGTTTTGGAAGAAGCGGGCCCCATGGCAGAACTCTGTGGACTGGAGGGAATTGAGGGAATCGTCTCAAAAGTTTGGCAGCGACAGCTGAACGTCACGCAGGTAAGTAAAACCTCTCATTTTTATGATCTCGGTGGCGGCTCTCTTGATCTGTTGGAAATGCTCGTGGAGGTAAGTGAGCAGGTTCTAGGGCAAAAAATCGACGATGCTCTTTGGCGAGAACTCGCAGGCGTAGTGGAGCATCCCACTCTTGAAAAAGTGATCATTGTTTTTGATCGGCGACTGCAAAGGATTTCAACATGAGACTCGCGCTCTTAGGAGACTTTACGATCGAGGACTTTAAGCCATACTTCTTGGAGACGACTCTTTTTATGAGATCTTTCTCTCAAGTAGAAGAAGTTATTCTAAACCCCGACTCCGAGCTCTATAAGTTCAAGCCTGATGTGATTGTAGTGATGTTCTCCACTCAAGTCTTGCGTGCGCGCTATCATCAGCGTAGCACTTCACACGTAGTTTTTTATGAGGAAGTTCTTCGTTACCATCAGAACTTAAGAGAACAACTCGAGCAGCATTCTCAGTCACGGATTGTGATATCAAATTTTGTCGAAGTCTCTGATCGCCTTTTTGGCAATCATGACCATTTGATAGAGACCTCTTTCTTGCAACTTACAAAAGATCTCAATAACGCCTTAAGAAGTAATCTGGATATCAATTCCCTCGCTGCTTTTTATGGCCATGAGAATTGGTTTGATGCCCGTTTCTGGTACCTGAGTAAAAGTTTCTGTCACCCGCGCTTGATCCCCAAAGTGACCGAAAGGATACAAAGCATTTGTCGATCAAGTCTTGGCGCTCAAGTGAAATGTGTCGTGCTCGATTTAGATGAAACTATTTGGGGCGGCATCTTAGGCGATGATGGCAGAGATATTATTTTGGGGGCTGAAGGTGAAGGGGAGATCTACCGTGATTTTCAAGCATATCTGCTAGAGCTCAAGCGACGAGGGATCCTACTGGCGGTGGCCAGCAAGAATGATTTGTCCAATGTCCTCGATATCTTTCGCCATCATCCGGAGATGATCTTGCGCGAGTCTGATATCTCTGTTTTTAAAGTGAACTGGGAGAATAAAGCGGACAGTATCGCCCAGATCGCCAGAGAACTTAACATTGGACTTGATTCAATGATATTCATTGATGATAGTCCCCTTGAGCGTAGTCTCGTGCGAAGTCTTCTCCCTGAGGTTAGAGCGGTAGAATTCTCCGGTGATCCTGCTTTATACATCACTGAACTCACGAGCACTGATTACTTTGAGTCATCTCTCCTCACCTCAGTTGATGAGCGTCGAGGCGAACTGCAGCAGATCGAAAGTGAGCGCACAAAACTACGTACAAGTTTTATGAGCTTAGAGGATTTTCTACGTGATCTCCAAATGCGTGGGGAAATCACTCCCTTCAAGGCCGATGATCTTGAAAGAATCGTTCAGCTCACCCAGCGCACGAATCAGTTTAATCTCAGGACTCAGCGCTATAATCTGGCTCAAACGAAAAAGATCCTGCAGGATGAGACATACCTGCCTCTCAGTGTCACGCTGTCGGATCGTCTGGGGCACCACGGTCTTGTGAGTGTGCTCATCTTTTCAATCCGTGGTGATATTGCTTTTGTTGATCAATGGCTCTTGAGTTGCCGTGTCTTTTCGCGCGGCTTAGAGAACTTCATCATGAACGAAGCAATGAAAATATTAAAAGAGATAAAGATCTCAAAAGTTGTGGGGGAGTATCTGCCAACAGAGAAGAATAAAAACGTAGCGAATCTATTTAAAGATTTTGGCTTTCATCCAGTGGGAGCACTCTGGGAGATCGCGATCACCGACTACCAAGACAAGCCTCACTTTATAAACCAGGGGCCCTATGAGCGAGACTGAAATTCTTTTAAAGCTCACACCTTTGTTTCAACGAGTGTTTGCGGATTCTTCTTTAGTCGTGACAAACTCCCTTCACCCTGATCAAGTTCCAGGTTGGAGTTCTCTTTCCCATGCTCATATGCTCGCGGAAGTCGAAAATGTTTTTGGTATCCGCTTCACTTTTCGAGAGATGAGATCTATCCAAACCACGCAAGACCTTCTAACTGTACTCCTTTCGAGACAACTGTGATTACTTACCGCAAGGCTAAAGAGTCTGATGATGTGGCTGCTTTTATTTATGGGGCGGCACCAGAACTTTTTGAATATACTTTCTCTCACTCAGCTCTCGCTTTCCTTGCTCATGATTTCAATCGAAAAAAAGGCATTTTTGGAAGTGACTGGATGGTTGTCGCTGTCTCAGAGAATAGGCCGATTGGTACCTTGACCATGTACCCAGGGTCTCGTGTTACATCTTTGGCTTTAACAACATTAATCACAATTCTTCGATTTTACAGTTTAATTGAAGTGTTTGGTATACTTAAGCGCCTCCTAAAAATCGCCCCCTTGTTTCTTAAACCCAGTGGCGATTGTGTGTTTATCGCCAACGGTTTTATACATGAGGATTATCGCAAGCCGGGTGTCTTTACGGGTTTAGTTGAGTTAGCCGAAAAGCGAGCTCACGAGGATGGCCTGAGTGCGATTGAGTGTGACATCAGCGAGCGCAACACAGTCTCTCTGGAAGTTCATAAGTTTTTAGGATTTACAGCGATGTGTAAAACGGATGCGGGCGACGATCCCAGGTTGGCAGGATTTGTTCGCATGCGACTTAGTTTGAATCCGTCGGAATCGATATAAGGTTTTTTGCCTAGGATCTCTTCATATTGGTTCATGAGTATTTTTGGTAAGAGACTTAAGTTTGCTTTCATCTGACATGATCGATTTTTGTAAGGTTTTTGTTCAACCATTTTATGGAAAATATAGAAACTTATCGGTGAGCTCGATCCGATCAGGTATTCGGTTTTTTTATTCAGTTATTGGAAGTGTTTCTGGGATATGTTCCCGTACTTTCTCTGCGGATGCATCGCTCAAGTAAAAGTGTGTTGCAGTCTAGATTGTGTTCATTTTCTTAAAATAAAACGATTCATTCGATGAGAGATCTCTTCATCATGAGAGGGAAGTAACACCAGCCTTTGAGTTGTTTGAAGCTCCCGGAGTGCTCGGTGGGCTTCGCGGATCTGAGGGATGTTAAAATGCATGCCTGCGACTGTGGAGTCCGCCTTAATATCCTTACCGGAAAATGTAATATCTCCCACAAAGACCATATCCCCTTGCGACGTTGATTGAACCACCACGATTGACCCGGGAGTGTGACCCGGAGAAACGTAGTAGCGAAGACTTCTATCTTTGGTAAGATACACCGGAGTGGATCGAAGGGACTTTGCGTAGGGATCGCTTACTTGATCATTGGGCGCGGCAAATGGGGCCTCTGTTAACGGTAGCCCCTCAAGATACTTGCATTTAACGGCACCAATCTTGTCATGGTTGTCGATGTCGCCTTTCCCAATAATGTATTGCTGAGCTTTGAGATTTCGAAGGTTTCCGGTGTGATCAAAATGTGCGTGTGTGATGATGATTCCATGGAGCGCGTCAAGAACTCCAAGGTCTCGGAGCTCTTGGATGAATGAATTCGTTTCTTGATATTGGACGTCAGCTATCCTCTTCGCCGCAAAATGTGATCTGGCCGAGCACTCCCAGGACTTCTCGTTGTTCCAATCAGGATCTGCCCCGGTATCAATCAAAAAATTACCCTCTGGATGTTGGATCAGGTAGGTGAGGATAGGCAAGCGCTTGGGCGCAGGAGTCGAATCTAAGAGGATGCTGATGAGTCGTCTAGGGAAAGAGCTGTCTTCGTCTTTACAGTTTTCAAGGTGGCACTGCTTGATCTGGATAGAGCCGGTGTTTATGGCTGTGAGTTTCAGCGGTTTTCCTTGGACATCTAAAGACCAAGTCTCGGTAGGAGTGAAGTGGACATCCTGAGAGCTTCCATTAAAAGCACAGGAAGCAGCTAGAAAAAGGATGGCGAAGGACTGTAGTATTAACTGCATAGGTGTGGTATAATAACATACGTTATAAAAAAGGTCAATTTTGCCAAAGATTGTCGATCACGAGCAATTTAGAAAAGAGATTCTAGAGAAGGCCCACGCTGTCTTTAGGCACGAGGGCTACCAGGCAATTTCTTTGAGAAAGCTTTCCAGTGAACTAGGAGTCACTACAGGCACACTCTATCATTACTTTAAGAATAAAGAGGACTTAGTAAGGGCGGTCCTTGAGAATGCTTTGAATGAAAGCATCGGTGGATCAAAGGGGAGCATTTTTACCCCAAGACCCTCCTCGAAGAGTTTCCCCAAGCATTTAGAAGACATGTTTAAGATCATAGAAGGATCAGAGGATAACTCCCTGACTGATATTTTACTTCTGACTGATTTTTTTCGTGATAAGAGTTCTCGCATTTCTAAGAAAGAGGACTCACTGATTGCCCTCCGTTACCTCGATGCCTTCACGCAGGCCCTTAACCTTCCGGAAAAAAACAAAGCAGAGGCGCGGTTTGTATTGGCCTATATTGTGGGCGTTCATTTAGTGCGCCTTTGGAGTGGCAAGAAAGCTCCTCTTTCAGAATATGCACGCTTACTTCAAGAAAAAATCAAATAGTTTGTAGATGCCTTGTCGAGTTTGTAGTTTTTTCACAAGCTAGCCTTTTTATGAAAATCTGTTTTATAACAACTGTTATGAAATGGAGGTTTCTATGAAAAAAATTGTTCTCGCAACTTTGGCTTCAGTGACGATCAGTTGTATGGCGACGTATGCGTATGGAAAATTGGTGCGGCAGATGACTCCAATCACTTCCGTTGATTTCTCATCGAGGCAGGCAACCATATCAGTAAAAACCATAGAGACTGGGGTGATTGATATTCGCAAGTGCCACTTTAGTAACTGCCTTGGTGAAGAGACAAACTACTTCCTGCGACTTGGGCGCATCGTTGTGAGTGGTCGCCGCAATAAGCCCATACCGATTAACACCTACCTCCTGCAGCACCCAGAAGGAAATTTCCTGATCGACACCGGCGGTGATAGCAATTTTCAAGACAAGTCGACCTGGGGGTGTGACAAAGTAAGTGGCGTTGCCTCTCGTCGCCTTGCTCGAGTTGAAACCTATAAATCGGAGGAAATCGTTCCGCGCCTTGCGAGTCTCGGTCTTGCCCCTAAGGACATCAAGTCCGCAATTATCACTCACATGCACTTTGATCACACGGGGGGGATTCAGAGTCTCGGCGCAAAGACCATCGTAGGTGAACAGGATGTGGTTCAAGCGAGAATTATCGGCAGTACCCCTTGCCGATTTGTTGGTGCTTCGAAGCTTGATTTCTTCGAGGCAGAGCTAGCCAAGATTGAAGCTCAGGATCCTCGTCTCGTAGTCGATGAGTTCGAGCCGCTATTTGGGAAATCACTCCCCTTAACTCAGGACGGTGCGATTCGTGTTTATTCCACGCCAGGTCACACACCGGGCTCATTGTCTGTAAGAGTGGCTACCGATCGCGGGAACCTATGGTTCATCGGTGACATCAGCTTCTCGAATGAAGGGGTCGATATGCACGCTCATGTCGCCGGGATTCATAACGATATTCCCATGATCCGTGAGACGCATGATAAACTTCGAGCCCTACGCGACGCTGGAGGGAATTTACTTATTCCGGCGCACGATAAAGAGGCGGATAAGCGGTTAAAAAATTTTTAGAATCATCTTAACTCGATACATCTAATTTTAACAAAAGAGATTGTATGATTAGCTCAA
Source organism: Bacteriovoracaceae bacterium UBA6144 (assembly GCA_002435705.1). GTDB lineage: Bacteria > Bdellovibrionota > Bacteriovoracia > Bacteriovoracales > Bacteriovoracaceae > UBA6144. The sequence goes on along the minus strand of DIVA01000104.1, from coordinate 5,140 downwards.
CAAAAGCTCTTAAATCGACAGCACAGCACAGTTATAATTATTCAAGATTTAAAGCGGACTATTATCAATTTGAAAAATTTGAAGGACTAAGTAGTGGTGAGATTTTTATTGATTTTGAATTAAGAACAACCAATGGTGAAAAAAAGAAAATTTCAGATTTTCTTGATAAACCACTGGTTCTTGAAATGGGAAGTATCACATGTCCTATGTACGCAGGCAATTCAAAGGCGATGAATGAGTTTTCTAAAAAATACACAGATTTTAATTTCATAGTTCTCTATGTAAGAGAAGCTCATCCAGGTAATAGAGTGAAAAGTCATTCAAGCGATGAGTCAAAAATAGATGCAGCGATTAAGACTTATCATCACTACGCCGAAAGCAGGAATGTATTAGTGGATACACTTAATGGGGATGCACATAAGGTTTATGGTTCTTTACCAAACTCTGTCTTTATCATTGGAACAGATAGAAAGATATTATTTTGTAAACCCTGGAATAACGTCGACTATATTGAGCCAGTTTTAAAAGCGATTAGAATAGGTCAAAATGCAAATTATCTAGAGTTTAGGCCAGCTAGGCCGGGACTCTGGCAGTCTATCGTGACACTTTTTATTGGGGGATGGCTAAGTTTTTTTGATTTCTTAATACAGCTACCCAAGCTGTTTTTTAATCATCTTAAAGCTGGGAATCTTTTCTAAGGGACAATATTGATGGTCACTATGTTTGGAGGAGGAATTTGTTTGTTTTTTCAGTTATTTAAAAAGCAATATACATATCCTTACACAATTTTTTTTTAATATTTTGTCATTTATATGTCTTACCTACTCGCTTTATTAAGAAAGAGAATAAATGGAGAAGAATGGTATCATCTGATTCTGGTAGATCAAGTAAGGTTGGGTTTAGGTCAATTGGCAGCTCTTCACCATTTTGGATTATTCTTAGCTTTGAAAACAGTGATATTTCAGTTGTTTGATATTCGGACAAAATTGTTTTTTGAAAAGAGCATCATCATGGGAAATATTAATTGGGGCTTTGACTGATTTCCCTATTGTAAGAAATTGATATGGTTTTTTTATCCATGTGACTGCCACACTAGCAGCTGATTGATCTTTCCTCGCCACTCCGTTTTTGCGGGAAACCATTGATTAATACTCATAACAGTTGAGCCCTGTGCTCTATTTACAATCATAACTCGTGATCACCGTATTGCTACGAACGCCCGTACGTGTTTTCACGTCTCCATAGATGGCAAGGCTATAGTCGTACATACCTGGAGCTGAGAGAGAGACGAGTTTGAGGCTATTCACGGAAATGATGGAGGCGGTGGTTGTGTTTTCAAGTTCAGGTTTTGAGACTAGAAATGAGAGCAATTCATCGCGTGTTCCTGGAAGTTTATCTGCTTCAAGGATGAGTCCTGTGCGGCCAAAGGGGGGCAGGCGGATCGCACGAAGAGAGCTTGAGATCTTTAAGACTTTTCCGTCAATCTTTAAGCTGGTCTTGCTGCCAGTTTCGCTGGTTTGAATCGTGATTGTTTTTGGATTCGTGTTGCGTACGAAGACCCCGTCATCGTTTCTAAATGCATCTACTGAGCGGCAGGTGAAAGTGTAGTCTGCAGCTTGGGCAAAGGTTGTGACAACGAAGGCCGTAGTGGCGATGAACGATTTCATGATTTATCCTTTGGTAATTTTCGAACCATAGCAAAGTTTTTCACCAAGTGACCTAGAGGGATGTAATCTTTACAGGCACCGGCTTGCCAGCCCCACCCAATATTTTTAAGCTCGCCGGACTCTTGATTAATTAAAAGGAGCTTTACGTGAAAAAGCTAATTGCCCTAGCGGTTTTATCGCTGACAGTGTCCATCGCTCAAGCCTCTGATCTCTTAAATGAATTTCTCGGGGGAAAATATATTTGTTACGGCACTCGGGTGCACTCAATGCCCGCGGGGCTTCCTTCCCAGCCGCCTATTGAGTACATGAACGTCCTTGTAAAGTTTGATGTCAATCCTGATGGATCAACCGGCGCACCGCTGAGTTTTCCNNGAACTTTAAAAAATTACTTAACGCCCGGGTGCGAGGCACTGGAAGCATGCAGGATGTGATTCGTCGAGGGAGTGGACGCGACCTTTACCAGACTCAGATCGCCGCCGACGGCGTGGGGTTGCGGATCCCATACTTCGCCTCACGCAGTTACCAGGACTGTCGTTTTGGCTGCGCTACTCTCTATGTAAAAGAGCGTCTCCAGGATCTCACGCGCACAGGTCTCAAGATTTTTGTGAAAGGGATGAATGTCAATCGCCAGGATAAGTCAGAGAACTATGAGTGCTACTTATTGACATATTAGTTCATAAAAAAAGCCCCGCACGAAGCGGGGCTTTTCTATTTTCCTAAAGCCTATTTCTTACTTCAAAAGATACGACCAGTCTCTTTGCTCACCGTCTGTGACAGAACTGAAGCAAGCATTATCCGGACCATCATATTGGCAATCAAGAGATTTCGGAAATACCTCAAGCTTCACTGCTTTGAGAGAGCTTGCGTAGTCTTGAATCTTGATGGGTACAACAGAGACGATCTTTGTTTCGTTTACCACGTTGCCTGCTTGATCTTTACAGCTAATCCCTTGAACCTCTGATGAAAGCGTCAGATCTAAACTAAAAATACAGCTCCCAGGGAAATCTGATGAAGGCATCTCAAAGTGCATGTCAAACTTGGTGGCTGAGAGTTTTTTGAAACTCTTTATCTGGGGAGAGCTCAGGATTTCCTTTTCAATTGTACTCAAAGACTGAGTGGGATAAAGGTTAAATGTTTGAGCCTCACCCGCATAGGTTTCAAGCGTAAAGTAGCCGTGATCATCTTCGCGAACGTAAACTGATTTCTCTTCCGATTCCCACGGTTGTCCGTCGTAAGTTCCCGTGGAACGTTTGGTCACTTCAAAGCCCACAGGAGTCTTGAGGAAGTTTGGGTTTGCTCGAAGAGCCGCGATGAATTCTTGAGCACCAGGCTTTGACTTTGCTGAAGCTGGAATGCGTTTATCCTCTTGAGGTTTGCCAGGTTTTTTAGTTTTAATCACATCCAGAAATGACTTACTGATCTGCTGAGGCTGTTTGGTCGTTTTTGGTTGATGGTGACTGCAGGCGCCTACTAGAGAGAGGGCAGTGAGCGTGCATAGAGACTTAAGCATGATTTTCTCCGTGATAAAACGTGTATACAAGCTTATCGTATGATTCTTTATACTTCTGACTATTATTATTTCTGAAAATTTAAGTTTTAATCACAATTGTCCGACTAGTTAAGAATGGCATATCCCGTTTCCTTTCATTCCGGTCAACGACGTCGGATCAATATGATATTGATAGGAGCTCTTTTTCTTTCATCGTTTCAAGTTTTTGCTCGTCACTGTGAAAGTGTTGGGGATGGTGGCACAGACTCAGTGATAAGATTTGCGGAGCAGATGGAATTTGTAAGTTTGGATAGCAGTTCTCATAAAAACACTTGCGATCTTTTTGCTCAAGCTCGCTCTCAAGCCGATCTCTCCCAGCTTATTCTCCATGAGCTTAAAGTGCAGGATAAGCTGATTGCTCCCTTAGTGCAAAAGGATCGTCATTCGGTAGGGGAGAAGCTGAATCATTGCGAGCCTGCAAAAGATTCAACCACACTCGTTATTAATTTTATGGGTACAGGTGGATTCGAGCCGCGAGTTTTTCACATCATGGAAAAACTCATTAAGTGTCCCGGTAAATTTTCAGGAAGTGATCAGACCTTGAAGCTCTCTCATTACTTGGCGCTGAAAGAATTTAAAAAGCATTTAGGTCGTCAAGCTAAATGGTCAGCCCTTGAGGCGGGGCCGATGACGAGTATGCTGACGGATCCAGCACTGAATGAGCGAGCGAAGCATTTTGATTTTGCCAGTTTCCCCTCTGAAGAATCCGAGGTGATTGCAGATCCTGCCTCTGTGAGTTGGAAGAAGTTATTGCAAGTGCCAAAAGAAATCAAACGCTCCTACAATAACCAACCCAAGGGGATTACTCATGCTCTCGAGTGTGTGAAGCGATATTATAAAAAAGCTAAGGAGCTTAACATTAAGCCCAAGCTTGTGGTGATGTCACATTCTAGCGGAGGCAGAACGAGTGTGAAGTTTATGGAGCAGTTGAAGAAAGTAATAAATCCTCTCACTGGTCACAAAGATATAAAGAGTGATCTTGTCTTTTCATTTGATCCTGTGAAAGAAGCGCATCACGCCATCGAAGAGGTCGCTTCACAATTATCGGGACAAGCTGGGAATGCAATTCTTGACGCCATCCCATTTGTGGATGTCGATCCACATAAACCGGTCAATGTGTGGTCAAGAAAACAGCCTGATTCATTGTATAAAACATCTAATACAAAACGCTGGGTCAATGTGTACCAAATGAGTGATACAGAAGGGCTCAACATTACTCCTAAGTTTGGCATCTTTGGCAGTCCGATCGACAAAGCCGATAGAAATCTTTTTGTGAAAGACGGCTTAGATAAGAGTGCTCATGGAACCATTGCCCAGCACCAAGATGTCTTGAAGCTCTTCAAAGATGAAATCATCGCCCTAGATCGCTAAAATCTGTCTCACTTCTTGCGGTTTACGACCTCCTTCCTTTTCTGGTACTCATCTCTCATGATTTTTGAATCCCTCATGCTCGGCCTCCTTCCACTCCCGCACACCCAGCTCTACTCTGACCAGACGGCCCGAGGGGGAGAGACGCAAGTTTTTCTTGTGGAGGAGACAGACGGACTGCGCTTGTCAGGCACACTGATGGGGATCATCGGGCGACAAGGGACGAGAGTCGGCTTTGTGGGTCTGCGCCGCTCTCTTACACTCCAAGACAACTCAGATCTACACATCCGAATCGAGGGTGTGGATAAGCTCAAAGTACGCGCGGTTTTTAAAACGACTCACACCCAACTTCCATCCTATCCAGGGGATCTTACTTTTCAGACGCTGCTCGAAGAAACAGCTGAGAGGGATGTGTACAAAATTTCTTTGGCGAAGCTTGAGCCCACTATCCGCGGCCGCTTGATCCAAGGTCCACTACCTTTTCCGTTTAAGGCGAGTGACGTGAGAGAGTTCTCGGTGGAACTCAAGCTTTCTGAGCAGGAGTTTGATCCCGCAC
>DIVA01000076.1 GCA_002435705.1 Bacteriovoracaceae bacterium UBA6144 | reverse complement strand
CGAGACATTTTTCGTCAGCCAATCTTGCACGGCCATGAACTGTCCCACGACTTCGTGGGGCTTGAGATGTCTTTTGAGTCCTTGAGTAGCGGTATGACAGAAAGTACATCCAATCGCACACCCAACCTGTGAAGAGACACATAGGGTTAGGCGTTCGCGAGCAGGAATGGCCACAGCTTCAACGGTCTGATGATCTTTAAAACCTACCAAAAACTTGCGTGTGCCATCAATAGAGAGACCCTGCCAAACAATCTTTGGTAGATCAAAATCATAGTTTTCTGAAAGCCACTGACGAGTGGACTTGGCAACATTGGTCCAAAGTTCAGGGTCACGAATTTCTTTTTTATAAACCCAATCAAAAATCTGCGCACCTGCAAACTTATTCAAACCCTGCGTTACCAAAAGCTGGGTGAATTCTTCAAGATTGAGGTCATAGAAAGAGGGTTTCATGACAGGCAATTTAGGCTGAGCAGAAGCAATCGTCCATAGGGAAAAATTACTCGATCAGAGCGGCCAATCTGTTGATTTAACGGGAGCGGTTATTAAAAAACTTTCCAAATAAACCGGGGGCACGATTGATGACATCGGGATTGGCCAAAACGAGACCGTAGCGGCGATAAATTTCACGAAAGGTGCGCACGTCACGAGCTGCTTCGGCTCCCACATTATAGTCTTGAACTGAGAGCACGAAAACCTCCGGAGCACGCACTAACTGGCAGACACCCATAGCGAATTCTTTCAGATCATCGAGGGAGCTAAATATAACAGGCTTACTGATCTGACGATTAAAGAGCCGGTTGTAGACTTCTTCTTGGAAGGAAAAATCAACCGGTCCAGCATCAGAGAAAAAATACAATATCCGATAGCGACCAGTCAGTTCAGGAAACTCCGAATCATCATCGTGACCGAAGTGATAGATCAGTTTTATTGCCATTCCCTCTTTCATCAGTTCTCCTCAAAATGACCGAAATCCAGACTGATCGAACCACCTGCCATAATCTCTACTTCTACACCCATGGGAGAGCTTTTAATCTGCGCCTTCTCGGGATCAACCGCTTTTAGGAAAGCAAATTGTTTCATACTTGGAATTTGGTAGCGAACTCGCTGATTAAGCGGATTATAGATCGAGAGGCGGCGAACTTCATTGTAGTTTAATTCGAAAGATGACGAGGCCCGTGTTTTCCATGTGAAGAACATGGGTTCTTCGCCGTTAAGTGCTAAGTGCTTGACCTGTAAATACTTTGTGACGTGATCCCAAAAAGCCGTTTTCTTAGTGGCCTGCTGCTCTTTAAGGGCTTCCCCATCATGAATCAATAATATTCCCTCTCCAAGTTTGATGAGAGAAATCTTTGTGAGGAAATTTATATCTTGTACCACGAGACTGTTTTCAGTGATGAAGAGTTGTAATTTTTTATTCAGCAAAGGATCGAGCCCTCTGCGATCAAGGATGATCTTATGACCATTCATGAAGAGTCTAATAATTTGACTAAACTTGGCTTTGTCTACCTGAGAGCCGAAAAAGAACTTCAGCCGATGAGTCGAGTCTTCATCAGATTCTCTTTGGAATTCAAAGCGTCCGCGCAGTCTCCAGCAACTTCTAAAATCCCGTTGCAGATGAGTGAGAAGCCCCAACTGATTCAGTTCGTCGTGAGGATCGATAAGATAATCATTTTCCCAATAGATATCAAAAAAGACTAAGGGCGCGAAGTGGCCTGATTCTGTTTCATCACTGAGCAGGTGCTGAAGTGTGGAGCGCACATAGTAGGGAGAGAGATAATCTTTTAAAAATTTTCCAATGATGTTTCTCTTCTCTTTGTGGGGGATCAGCGTGGAGGTGGGCATGAGATTCCACTCCATCTGTGTCCACAAATCATGCATGAGCTCAATCTGATGAGGCCAAACTTCAGATGAGCGAGCGAAAATATCTTGGGGAGCGCCCCCCAAAAATGCATAATCTTGCTGAGACACCCAATAAGTTTTGAGCCCTTCCGCCGCGGTTTGAGTATAGAGGTCAGCGATGAGTTTTCTGTACTTTGCTTGATGAAAACTTTCTTCATCCTTGGCTAATTTCGGAACTTCTACTCCCTCGTCGTTGATACGCGTGGCAAGTTTCTGACCTTTCAAGTAGCGCACAAAACCCGAGACAAATGTAGGGGAATAATCCTCAATAAATGAGTGTTGTTTGGCTGCATCCACCCAAAAAGCATTCAGACCAATCACAGGAACTGAAATCCGGCGCTCAGTTAAAAACTTTTCTAGATTCCAAATCCATTTACGATAACACTGATAAACCTTGGGATCGTAAAACGAATGAATTTTATTAATAGTCCCATCGCTATCTAAGAAAGCATGGGTCATGCCAAACTTATCCTGAGAAGGATAACGAGCAATCAAAGGAGGAAGTCCTCCGCTGGGCTGAATGGGGATCGGAGAAAGAGGGAGGAGCCAAATAACATCGTGGCCAGTTTTACGAGTCACCTCATTGAGACGCTCAAGGTCAGCTTCTGGCTTAATATTTCCAAAATCAAAATCTTCCCCGTTATCAGAGTGAAATCCCCAATAAAGTGGAATAAATAAAGGACCTGTCTGAGGACTTAGGGAACGTAATTTGGTCTCCCATAAGGATGCTGAGGTACGCCAATAGCAAAACCAGTTCTCACCAGGAAAAATATTTTCTGATTCGCGAATTTCTGCGGGGGTTGAAGAAATATCCAAGTTCTCATCCTTATCCTAGCATTCTATCTTAATTAGGCTGGTGAATGCGAGGAAAAATCACGTAGCGTTAATTTTGTAAAAGACTGATTTTTCCTGTAAGCTTTGCCTCTCTCTCGAACCTCTCTGCCGAAGGAATAATTTATGTGGTTTTTTACTGCTGAAGAAAAAGAGCTTCAAAAAACATGTAGGGATTTTGCTAAAACAGAACTCGCCCCGATGGCGGAAAAGCTCGATACTCAAGAGAAGTTTAACCTTAAAGCCTTCAAAGGCATGGGTGAATTAGGTCTTTTGGGGATCACGGCAGATCCTGAGTATGGAGGAGCTGGACTCGGTGCAACGGCAGCCACCATTGTCATGGAAGAATTCGGTAAAGCTGATCCTGGCAGTACGCTCTCCTACCTGGCCCATTCAATTCTTTGCGTTAATAACATAGACAAAAATGCTTCCGCTGAACAAAAGGCAAAATACCTGCCTAAACTAATCACCGGTGAACACATCGGATGCATGGGAATGAGTGAGCCTGGTTACGGGTCGGATGCCGTAGGCATGCAAACGAAAGCTGTGAAAGAGGGCGATGGCTACACTATTAACGGCGCCAAGATGTGGATCACCAACGGCAACATGGCTGACGTCACTTACCTCTATACCCGTACCGGTAGTGGTAAAAAAGATCTCACTACATTTATCGTCGAGAAAGGAGCACCTGGATTTTCTGTCTCAAAAGAGATCCATAAAATGGGTATGCGTACCTCTCCTACGGCTGAGCTGGCTTTTCAAAACTGTAAAGTCCCTCTCAGTGCGCGCGTCGGCGCGGAGGGTGATTCCGTCAGCCATATGATGAAAAACCTTGAACTCGAACGCATCACCATCGCAGGGATCTCCCTCGGTATTGCTCAGGCCTGTGTGGACCAGTGTGTGAAATACGCCGGAGAACGAAAACAGTTTGGAAAAAATCTGGCTCACTTCCAGATGATTCAGAAGATGATTGCCGAGATGGCTACAGAGACGGAGACGATGCGTCGCCTACTCTACACCGTGTGCTACGAGTATGATCATTTTGAGAAATCAAATCTTCATGCCTCCATGGTGAAACTTCAGTTGCCAAAAATGGCGACAAAGATCGCACTGGACGCCATCCAGCTTCTTGGTGGCTACGGCTATTCTCGTGAATTCCCGGTGGAGCGCCTTATGCGTGACAACAAGCTAATGGAAATCGGCGCGGGAACCAACGAAGTGATGATCATGATCATCGCTAAAACTCTTCTCTCAGAAGCTCTTAAAGACTCGTAAGGAAAAAGTATGACTGATCTTGCTAAAGAACTCTGCGCTAATCTTTCAAAATGGTGCCAAACTCACATCGAACCCTTCATGGAGCACGATGATGAGGAAGGGACGTTTCGGATGGAAATTTTTCAGGGTCTAGGAGAGCAGGGCTTCACGGGTATGACTCTTCCGGAAGAATTCGGAGGCGCGGGTCTGGGTTATCGTGAGTACGTAGCTGTGTTAGAAGAGATTGCTAAATACTCTGTTGCCTACTCTGTCACCGTATCTGTTTCCAGCATGGTTCAAACCATCATCAATGAATATGGTACAAAAAAACAAAAAGAAACCTATCTGCCTGCTCTGACCAGTGGTCAAGAGATTGGAGCTTTTGCTCTCTCGGAATCTCACTCTGGATCAGACGCAGCCTCGCTTAAGACAACGGCAAAAAAAGTTGAGGGTGGATATCTCCTTAACGGCACCAAGATGTGGATTACATCTGCTGGCATAGCAAAAACATATATTGTTATGGCACGTACCGGTGGTGAAGGAGCAAAAGGTGTCTCAGCCTTTATTATGAGAGAAGGCACAGAAGGATTCAAGCTGGGTAAAGCGGAGAAAAAAATGGGCTGGAAAGCCAGCCCTACGCGTGAGTTAATTTTTGAAAATTGTTTTGTGCCTGAGGAGAATCGCCTGCTCAATGAAGGCGAAGGCTTTAAAGTGGCGATGGGCGGGCTGGATCGAGGAAGAATCGCCATCGGTGCGATCGGTGTGGGATGTGCTCAACGTGCTCTGGATGAAGCCATCAAGTATTCACTCGGGCGCGTGCAGTTCAAGCAAGCTATTTTTGATTTTCAGGGTCTGCAATTCATGATGGCTGATATGGCCTGTGAAACCGAAGCCTCAAGACTTTTGGTTGAGCGCGCTGCTGAGCTGGTGGATCTTGGAAAGAGCTCTGCGAAGCTCTCCAGTATGGCGAAAATGAAAGCAACCGATACCGCCATGTATGTCACCACAGAAGCCGTCCAGATCCACGGTGGAGTCGGATATACTTCAGAGTATCCCGTAGAGCGTTTCATGCGAGACGCGAAGGTACTGCAGATTGTAGAAGGCACCAACCAAATTCAAAAAGTTGTGATCTCACGACAACTAAAAAAAGAGTATGAAACGTGATTAAACTGAACTCCCTTTATCCAAAGTTTCAATTAAGTCCTGATAAACATCAAGCAATACTGACTGCATTTAGGGCCACCATCAATAAACCGGAAATCGGTTTTTTTCGTTTTATTCAAAATGGCGAAAATTCAAAACACGCTCAACAGATTGCGGAAAAATTTAAATCAAAAAAATTATTAGTTCATGTGGGAATTGGCGGTTCAAGTCTAGGACCTGAAATGCTCCTCTCCGCTCTAGGAATAACTCCCGGCAAGCAGGTTCAGTTCGTTAATAATATCGACACAGATATGCTGGTTCGCCAAATGAAGAGCTGGAATCCACAAGATACTTTCTTCTACATCGTCTCTAAATCAGGAGGCACGCCCGAAACTCTTGCCGCTCTGGCGATTATTAGCCGCTGGCTAAAAAATCACAACATTGATGAAAGCCAATGGAATCAATATATCGTCATTTGCACCGATCCCAAAAAAGGTGACCTCTTAACTTTCGCTCAAAAATATTCGCTGGATTGCCTTGAAGTTCCTCCTTCCATTGGAGGACGCTTCAGTGTTCTTACTGATGTGGGGGCACTGACGGCTTTCTGGGCAGGGATTCAATTCGATGAATTGATTCTTGGGGCACAAGAATTTTGCAAAGATATTCTTCATGATGATCCAAGCCAAAATATATTGACTCAACTGACTCAGTATATTTTTGAGCATAGGCAGAATGGCAGAACACAAACGGTGCTCATGCCCTACAGCTCCCTGCTCAAAGACTTCACCGCTTGGTGGGTTCAGTTATGGGGAGAATCCCTTGGGAAAAACAACATAGGTCTCACCCCAATCATGGCCTACGGGGCCACTGACCAGCACTCACAGATGCAACTTTTCATGCAAGGGCCTCAGGATAAAGTCATGCTGATGCTGGAATGCGAGAGAGCGCAATCGAGCCTTTCTTTAAGTAGTGAGCTGAGCCTAGCCGGAACTGAAATCCTACAGGGTTTTAGTCTGGATCAATTGATGAAGGCAGAGTTTGAAGGAACCCTTCTTGCCCTCGAGAAAGAAGCGCGTCCCTATGCCCATCTCAAGGTAGACGCCCTAAATGCTAAGAATCTTGGTAAACTAATTTTATTGTTTCAGAGCTTAACTGTATCTGTCGGACATCTCATAGGCGTTGACCCTTTTGATCAACCAGGTGTGGAAGCAGGGAAAAATTTTGCCCGAGATTGGCTTATAAAACATAAAAAATAGCCGATAAAGTTTCTACTGATGAGGCCCTATCTGCGTCTTGAATCCACGGGCCTCTGGCTTTAAAATAAAGCCTATTCTTGGAGATTGAATGAGCGACGAAAACGCCACCGTAGTCATAACCGATATTAGGGCAGCCCTTTCTGCCACAGACAAGGAAGCTGAAAGTAAGCCTGCCTGTCTTCTGGCCGTTGGTGGTGACCTTAATGGTTCAATTTTTAATCTTCCCGAAGGCGAAACAGTTGTAGGTCGCAACCCTGATTGCCAAATTCCCCTCGACTTCCATGGTATCTCTCGTAAGCACTTCACTATTACAGTAAGTGCAGACAATAAAGTTATCTTACAGGATCTGGGGTCTGCTAATGGAACCTATATCAATAACGGTAAGCTTGAAGGCAGTGTGCCCCTAAAACGTGGAGACACGATCAAGGTCAGCACAGTGACTCTTAAATATATTCCCAAGGGTGACCCAGAGAGACTCACCTACGATAAGCTTCATGAAGACGCCAACACTGATGGTCTTACTCGCGCCTACAATAAGCGCTACTTCAATGATTCTCTTGAGACAGAAGTTAAGAAATCAAAAGTAACCGGTAAACCGCTTACGCTGATGGTGTTTGACCTTGATAAGTTCAAAAGTCTCAACGACAACTTTGGTCACGATGCGGGTGATTTTGTGCTCAAAGAATTGGCAAAAGTGATTCGTGAAAATGGAATCCGCCAGGGTGACATACTGGCCCGTTATGGTGGTGAAGAGTTTTGTATTCTCCTCCCGAACACTAATCTCAAACAGGGTTTTGAAATCGCCGAGCGTCTTCGCCGTATGATTGAAAAACACCAGTTTATCTACGATGGGAAGCGTCTCCCTGTCACAGCATCGATTGGAGTTGCTGATTATCGCCAAGGAATCAACACCGGAACAGATCTGTTTAAACGCGCTGACTCGGCGGTTTACAAATCCAAGGAAGGTGGTCGTAACCAAGTCAATTTCTTTAAAGCGTGAGCG
>DIVA01000009.1 GCA_002435705.1 Bacteriovoracaceae bacterium UBA6144 | reverse complement strand
TTGAGGTAGTCCAAGGTTTGTAGAATGGCGTCGTAGAGTTGTGGAGAGGGATAGAAAGGGGTCATTTTGGAGAGAACTTTTAAAAGTCCTGATTGGTCATAACCCATTTTTTCAAAATGAGGGACCAACCACTTTTCATCTACCGAATAGCGATGAATGCCACCTTTCAGGTGATCATACATTCCACCCATAAGCATTTTCTCAACGCTGTCGACGATATGTTGACCGAGTTCTTGGGGGATCATGGCTTCAAGAATTTGCTCACAGGCCCATTCAAGAAAAGCAAAATGAGGGAATTTCGGAGCAGCTCCGTAGCCGCCATTTGTTTTGTCAGCATAGTTTTGAAGTGCATTCATGATCGCCGCTGGGCTTGGGAAGTGCCCCTGAAACTCAACTTTCTTTTCAAGTTTTATCGGTGCTGTAATCGTCGCAAGAAGTTCAGCTCCTTGTTTCTCCACATTCTCTCTATTATCTTTGAAAATTGATTTCATGTGATTAAGAACTTCTGTAAAACTCGGCATGCCTTCTCGAGAGTTTTTTGGAAAGTAAGTCCCAATAAAGAGCGGATTCATTTCAGGAGTCAGGAAGACGTTGAGTGGCCATCCTCCTCGACCAGTCGCCGCTTGAGCAGCACTTTGATAAAGGTGGTCTATATGAGGCAGCTCCTCACGATCGACTTTAATTGAAACAAAATCACGATTTAAAATTTCGGCGGTTGCTTGGTCTTCAAAAGACTCATGGGCCATCACATGGCACCAGTGGCAGGTGGAGTAACCAATGGAGATAAAAATAGGTTTATTATGCTTTTTAGCTTCCTCTAGTACCGCCTCAGTGTAGGGTCTCCAGTGAACAGGATTATTTGCGTGCTGCTGGAGATAGGCTGATTTTTGTTGGGCAAGCGTGTTCTCAGACATAGGACCTCAGATTAGTTATTTTAAGCAGTTAAGCATTAATATCGTCAGAGACGATCGATTCATGGTCAAGAGTTATTAAAACTTATGCTGCTATTCTTAAGAATGCCTTTTCCTAGAGGCTTTTTAAGTAAAAGTAACACTTAGCCTCTCTCTAGGGTGTTGAATTTTTGTCACGGTTTGCATGGTGTTAATGTAGTCTCAGGCACTTATAGATGAATGCCTGACTGGACTGTTTGCTTTTAGAATCTCACTAAGGTACAGGTTTAATCATGATTGATGGCCCAAACCAAGAAAATCAGGAAGTGCTTCCTCAAAAAAGTACTTTGAGTCGCTGGCAAAAACACCCGAAGCTCTCCCTCTATGGAGTGATGCTTCTATGCGTTCTGAGTTTAAAATTATTTCTTCCTGACTCTTTTTCCCTTAAAAGAAAGCGCTCTTATCACTTCAAAACCACAACTTTAGGTTTTTTTATTGGAGACCTCAAAGTCTTTGAGGACGCAAGTAAAGAAGAGGTTGAAGATAAAATCGTCCAGGTCTTTCCCGATAACCTCCGTGACAACGTGAGAAAGGTTATTCGCCCTGTCCTCGTGATCAGTGAAAAACATGAAGTCGACCCCTTTTGGGTCTTGTCAGTGCTCTGGACGGAGTCTCATTTCAAGATTCAAGCCGAAAGTAAAAAAGGTGCACGTGGTTTGATGCAGGTTATGCCAGATACCTATGCTCATATTATGAACGAGCTTAGTTCTAAGGGCGTCGTGCTCGAGTCAGATCATGATGCGAGTTGGTTGAAAAAGTCATACCCAGAATCATTCGAAGCTTTGGGATATGAAACCCTTGCCGCTAAATTAAAAAACCTAGAAGTAGGGATCTATTATCTAAAATCTTTGCATGACCGTTTTGACAATAATTACTTCCATGCCACGGTTGCCTACAATATGGGTCCATCGTGGACGAGTGATCGTTTAAAAAATGATTTACCTGTAGGAAAGAAAAATCATTATCTTGATAAAGTTATGTTAGCTTACAGGCACATCACAACGACTCTTAACCACAACAACTATGTCACACTCTCAGGTCAATCTTTCTAAATTACGCACACAATTGGCCCAACTCAATAGTGAGCTTTTTGGCCTCTTTGAAAAAAGAGCTCATTTGACGCATCTGATTCAGGTTGAAAAGGGTTCAAAGCTATTGACTCATTATGACGCAAAAAGAGAGAAGGCCCTTTTCAAAGAAATGAGAAGCCAACTCCTTCGATTAAGCCTGCGGGAGTTGGCCAGTTTTAGTTTGCTCATGGAGTCTCAAGCAGGGGCACCGGGTATGTACCCTGCTTGGTCAGAGGGAGTGCATTTAGTTGGACCCAGTCAGGGAGTTCAATGCCTGATAAATCCGCTTTTGCTTCAAGAGACTCACCCTGAACTCTTTAAAACCCTCAAACTCAAAACAGAATTTAGTTTTTTACTTTCGATCTGACCTTCGAGCGTATTATCATTGGCACCATCAAAAAGGTGAACAATGTCTCGAATGGATCCAGTGATTGCTCTTGATGGCCCCTCCGGGAGCGGCAAGTCAACAGTAGCTAAAAAAGTCGCAAAGGAGCTTAAGCTCACATACATCGACACGGGTGCGATGTTTCGATCTGTGGCCTTTGCCCTTCAACATCTTGGAATCAATTTTCAGCAGCCCGTTTTGAGCTCTGAAGAGCAAAAAAAGATTAACCAATTCTTTCACGATCACAAATTTACCTATGATGTTGCCCCTGGCGTCTTGGTGGAGCTTGATAATCTCAACCTCACCGATCGCATCCGTGAGCATCACGTCTCAAAACTAGCGAGCCACGTCTCAAAACACGAGGTGGTTAGAGAATTTTTAAAAAATTGGCAGCGCTCAATTGTCAAAGATCGCCCAGCGATTCTAGATGGTCGTGACATTGGCACAGTGATCTTTCCTCATGCTGTGTTGAAGTGTTTCTTGACTGCTTCTCCGGAAGAGCGGGCCCAAAGAAGACTAGAAGAGTTAAAAAATCGGGGAGAAGAAAATTTTGATTTCGATACGATTTTAAAAGATATCAAAGAGCGTGACGAGCAAGATATGAATCGAGCCATTGCCCCGCTCAAGCAAGCTCATGATGCTCAACTTATTGATACAACCGGAAAAGATATTGATCAAATTGTCGCCATCATCGTGAATGAATGGAACCATCGCCAGAGGAATGCATGAATCTACCTAAACCAGATCGCTTCGAGTCACTTGTGAGCAAATTTAGCACTATTGAACCCATTCTTGTCGTGGGTGACGTGGGGATAGACAAATACACTTATGGAGAGGTCAAAAGAATTTCTCCTGAGGCTCCTGTTCCTGTTTTGGAAGTGAGTAAAGAATGGAATAAACTGGGTCTTGCGGCCAACGTCTCAGATAATCTTATGAGCCTTACCGTGGCTTCTACTTTGGCCGGCGTGGTGGGCGAAGACACTCGTGCCAATTTAATGGAAACCCTTCTTGAAGAACGGGGCTTAAAAACTTGGGGCATCGTGCGCGACAGTTCTCGCATGACGACTTACAAAGAGCGCGTGACCACTGCCACTCAGCAGATTTGTCGAGTCGACTATGAATCGAAACACGCCCTTAATGATGAAGTCGCTGGCCGCTTCAAAAAACGCCTTTCGGAATTTTCTACCAATCACTCGGGTGTCATCATTGAAGATTACGGTAAAGGGCTATTTAGCCAAGAACTTCTGAGCTACATCACTGGTCATTTCACGGAAGCTAAGAAGATGGTTGCTGTGGATCCCTCTCGTAACACGCCCCCGCTTTGGTATAAGGGAGCGCATCTTTTGAAGCCAAATCTCACAGAGGCTCACTTGATGATTGAAGCCCTAGGCTATTTCAAAGAGAGAAACCTAGAGACCATCGCAAAGGCTCTAGTAGAGAAACTAAATTTGAAGAAAATTATCATCACGCTTGGCCCTGACGGCATGTCGATGCTTGACACCGAGCTTGACGGAAAACTCCATATCATCCCCACTGCAGCCAGCGAGGTCTATGACGTCTCCGGTGCGGGTGACACGGCCATCTCGGCTATCACGGCATCGCTACTCTCTGGAGCCACTCTGGAGGAAGCTGCTTGGATTGGAAACTGCGCTTCGGGAGTGGTTGTCAGCAAACGAGGCACGGCGCTTTGCTCTGTAGTGGAACTAAAAGATTATTATCAAAAACTGACTCAAAAACTGAAAAGGTAAGCCATGTCGATTAAAGCTATCATTGAAAAGTTTCAAGCGGAGCTGGATGCGACTCAAAAAGTCGCTGATGTCCTCAATCTCAAAGCTCACATTTTAGGCAAACAAGGCTCTCTCTCTGAGATACTTAAAGGTCTCAAAGACGCTACTCCTGAGGAGAGAAAGACCCTTGGTGCTGAAGCCAATCAGGCCAAAATCCAAATCGAAGAACTAGTCACCGCGAAAATTTCCGCCCTTGAAGCTCAGGAAATTAATGCCAGCCTGCTTAAAACAAAAATTGATTTCTCCCTGCGCGATTCCATCATGGATAAAGGCTTACGGGCCGGTGGACTTCACCCGGTGCATATCATCCAGCGGGAGATTGAAGACATTTTCGTTTCTATGGGATTTGAAGTGCTCGATGGTCCTCACATTGAAGATGAGTGGCACAACTTTGAAGCTCTCAACATCCCCGACACGCACCCAGCACGCGACATGCAAGATACTTTTTGGTTTGCCGACAAAAAGCACCTCCTGCGGACTCATACTTCGACTATTCAAGTCAGAGGGATGAAAGAGCGCAAGCCGCCTTTCAGATTCGTGGGCCCAGGAAAAGTGTTTCGCTGTGAGCGCACGGATGCATCCCACGAGATGTGCTTTCATCAGTTAGAGGGAATGATGGTAGGTGAGGATGTCTCCATCGGTCATTTGATCTACTTCATGAAAACTCTTCTCTCAGAGATTTTTAAGCGTGAGGTCGAGGTTCGCCTGCGTCCAGGTTTCTTTCCCTTCGTTGAGCCCGGCTTTGAGCTTGATATCAAGTGTCTCATCTGTGGTGGAAAGGGCTGCTCGGTCTGTAAGCATGTTGGCTGGGTAGAACTGCTTCCGTGTGGCATGGTTCACCCAAACGTCCTTAAAGCCGGGGGCATTGATCCTGAGAAGAACAATGGTTTCGCCTTCGGGCTGGGTCTTGATCGTCTCGTGATGATGCGCTACGGGATTGATGACATCCGCCATCTACACAGTGGGGATCTGCGTTTCAATCAACAATTCAAAACATTTTAAGGCTTAACTATGCATATCTCACTTAATTGGATCAAAGACTTCGTGGCACTTCCCGACATGTCCCCGCAAGATCTTGCGACTCGCTTCACACTGACCACAGCGGAAGTGGAGGGAGTTCAGGTCTCTGGCGGAGGCTTAGGAAACGTTGAGATCGTGGAAGTCCTTTCAAAGAAACCACACCCCGAAGCAGATAAACTGAATCTTGTGACCTTCACCAACGGCAAAGAGAATCTCGAAGTGGTGTGTGGCGCTCCGAATGTCCGTGAAGGAATGCGTGTGTACTTTGCACCGATCGGCACCACCCTTCCAAGTGGACTTACGCTAGAGGCGAAGAAAATTCGTGGCGTAATGTCTCAGGGCATGCTCTGCTCGGCGCCGGAGCTTGGTATTGGTGAAGAGTCTGGCGGTCTTTTTGAACTCGCCAAAGACGCTCCTTTGGGTATGAAGTTTCTTGAGCACAGAGGAATAAAGTCAGATGTGCTCTTAGAGGTCGATAATAAATCTCTTACTCACAGACCTGATCTCTGGGGCCACTTTGGTTTGGCTCGTGAGTTTGCCGCGAGTCTACAGAAGCCACTCAAGAATCCGTTTGATGAAGCGTGGGAAAAAAAGATTCTTTCAAAAATGGCAACAGGTTCAGGGCCTGTTACGTTTAATGTGGAATCTGATTCGAGTTGCTGGGCGTATCTGGGGTTAAACATCCAGGGTGTGAAAGTCGGCGTGGCGCCTGAGTGGATGCGTTCACGTTTAGAAGCCGTGGGAATGCGCTCGATCAACTCGATTGTGGATATCTCTAATTACGTGATGGTTGAGCTTGGGATGCCTAATCACATCTTCGATGCAGATACGATAGAGGGCAAAAAACTAACAATTAAAAAACTCAAGACTGCCACAAAGTTTAAAACTCTTGATGGTGTTGAGCGAGAGCTCACGGACGTAGATACTGTCATCTCTGATGCAAAAGATGTCTCCGTGCTCGCCGGTCTCATGGGCGGGGAGCGTAGCGGAGTCAATGAGGGAACAACCAATTTGTTTTTAGAGGTTGCCAACTGGGATCCTACGCTCGTGAGAAAGACTTCCGTACGCTTGGGTCTTCGCTCAGACTCCTCTCAGCGTTTTGAAAAGACGCTTGACTCGCATCTGTGCCGCCGCTCTCTTCTTCGTCTTGTGGAGCTTGTTTTAGAGCTGAATCCACAAGCGAAAGTGACTGGTGACATTCAGACTTGGTATAATGAAAAAACTTTATCCAAAGAGCTGACTCTGAAATTCCCTCGCTCCCGCATCACCAAGGTGATCGGTGAGGATGTAGCGGCCAGTCGACTCGAAGGATTTTTTAAAGCGCTTGATTTCAAAGTGCATAAAGCGGGTGACGAGTTCGAGGTGACTGTTCCAACGTGGAGAACCACCAAGGATATCTCCTGCGTGGATGATCTTGTTGAAGAAGTCGGCCGTATGATCGGGTATGACAATATTGTCCCTAAATCACCACTCTTGCCGGTCTCACCAGTGCGCCTGAGCACTCGTAAAGTACTGCAGAGAAAGATTCAGGACTTCATGATTCTTCAGGGACAATCGCTTGAAGTCATGACCTATCCTTTGGTTGGGGCGGACCTCCTTAAGAGGGCCCAGTGGCCTGAGCTCAATGAAAAACTAAAGCTCGTGAATGCTCTCTCTGTTGAGCACGATCGCATGCGCCCAAGCCTTATTCCTTCAGCACTCAAGATTGCTGCGGATAATGCTAAACAGTTCTCAGATTTCAGTTTCTTCGAATTTGGTCGCAGCTATCTGGACTATGAAAATGAGCGCTCAATTCTCCTCATTGGTCTGTATTCACGTCAAAGCAATCGCTTCCTGGAGCTTTTAAACACAGTTGAAAAATTGCTCCATTCTCTCTCGCTGCCAGCTGACTTTGCAGAGAGAAATCCCAAGTTTAAAAACCCGCATTTCCCTGAAGAGTGGATTGGTATTCATCCGCATGAGTTCGTGAATCTTCGCATCCAAGGCAAGTTCCAAGGGGGAGCCACGAGTGTGCATCCTATTCTCTTGAAAGAGTTTAAAGTGAAAGGAA
>DIVA01000038.1 GCA_002435705.1 Bacteriovoracaceae bacterium UBA6144 | reverse complement strand
ATGGTGACATCTCTTGGCTCAGTTAAAAGACTGAAAGACATATTGCCGCGGCCCGAAGCTGAAGCAGTTGATGTCAGAAATAAGGTAGAAAGACCTCAAGGGGATATCCGTTTTGAAAATATCCATTTTGGGTATTCTGCAGACAATAAACTCTTTAGCAATCTAAACCTTGAACTCAAAGAAGGTGAAATCACGGCACTCGTAGGCCGTACGGGTTCAGGGAAAACATCTCTGTCGCAAATCATCTTGCAACTCTACCCGATCGAGTCAGGAAGAATCCTCTGGGGAACTCAAGATATCAGTCAGATCCCCTCGCTCCAGCGCAGTCAGTGGATGAGCTACGTCGCTCAAGATCTTTTCATGTTCTCAGATACGCTACGAGAAAATCTGCGTCTCTACGATGAGAGCATCACTGACGATAGAATCATTCATTGTTTAACGAGCCTTGGGCTCAATAAACTCCTTGGTCAATTTCCAGAGGGACTAGATACCATCGTAAAGCCTGAAAACTTACCGCTCTCTCAAGGAGAGAAACAAATTTTACTTTTGAGTCGTGCTCTCCTGCAAAATCCAAGTCTTCTTATCTTTGATGAAGCGACGGCCAGTCTGGATCAATGGACAGAAGCCGTGTGGATGGATGAGGTGGCTAAACTTTTCCAAGGTCGCACAACTTTATTCATTGCCCACCGACTCGCAACTCTGACACTCGCCACTCGAGTGATTGTGCTGGAAGAAGGGAAAGTTAAAAAGAGTTTCTCAAAAAAATTTGGAGAAGCAGTCTCTGAGACTCAACTTCATTCATAGTAGGCTTTAGCCAGCAGTACCTCTTCAAACTCACTGACTTCATAGCTACCTTTAAAAGGTGTGCCCTCTAACTCAAAACTGCTGTGATGAACAATGATGTTATTAAGCCAGATTCCTTCTTGAGCGAGCCGAGGCAGGGATTTGAATGCCGCTTCTTTGATCACCCACAATTGCATGGCATCCTGCACACTGTCTTTGGGATTTGAAAGGCGATGCTTAACGTTGTCGGGAACTTTTCTGGTCTTAAGTTCCACATCCACTCCGACAAGACGGGCGATTTGTGTTGAGGCAACAAAAGCAGTCGCCCAATCTTTTGAATGAGAGAGTGAAAAACTCACGGTCGGGATTCCTTCCAATAGATGCTCACTTTTAAAGACCAGATCCTGCGGGCGCCGAGACAGCCCCATATCCTCGAGACAGAGCTCCAAACATAAACGTGCTAGCGCCCATTCTTTATAACGATTGACGTGCACATCCCTCATGCGCGTGTGCGCAAGATCCAACCAAACCTGCAGACGCGCAGGATCGGCTTGAGAAAAATTTAAAACTTGCAGAGCTTCTTTCATTTAGTCCTCGATTTTATCTTGTAATCTGGAGGCCATGAAATCAATCACTGTGCGAATACGCGGTGGCATATTTTTTTGACTAGGAAAAACTAACTGGATGGGATTTTCATCGCCACGATAGTCTCGCAGCAAATTCACTAAGCTCCCTTCTGTCTGCTCTCTTTTAGCTAAGTAGCCTGGAAGAAGTGTGAACCCATGACCCATCAGCGCCATGCGCTTGAGAGTAAAAAAGTTATTACTGGCAAAAATAGGTTCAAGCTTCAAGGTCACAGGGCCTTTTGGTCCTTTGAGTTTAAGTGTCTGAGTGGATGAGCCAAAGAAAGAGAGAAAAGGTAAAGCCTGAAGATCATGGGGGTCACGCAGCTTAGAAAATTTTTGTGTCAAGGCAGGGGCAGCATAAAGACTTAAACGAGTTGTTCCAATTCGTTTGGCCGTAAGGGTGCTATCTTTTGTTTTCCCAATCCGAAGAGCAATATCAACACCTTCTTTCACGAGATCCACGTAACGATTATCAATGATCATGTCGAGCTTGATGCGAGGATAAAGTTGTGTGAATTCAGCACAAATCTGTCCCATCAGTTCCACACCAATATCTTCTGGCACTGTCATCCGCACCAAGCCCTGAAGATCAGAGCGAGTGTCACCGAGAAAAGAGAGAGCATCCTGCAGCTCAGTTAAATGTGGCAGAGCTTTTTGATAGAGTTCTCGTCCGGCATCAGTCAGCTGAAAAGAGCGCGTGGTGCGGTAAATAAGGGGTACTTTTAATTCCGCTTCTAAAGATGAAATCTGTCGGCTGACGCGAGATTTTGGGATTTTTAATTGAAGCGCTGCTTTAGAAAAACTTCCCGTCAGCACCACCACTTTAAATATGTTTAGTCGATTAAGATCAATATGTTGCATAGCAAAGCATCCTTATTGTTGCGATAATTGCAACACAGAAGAACAAATAAGTCTACTTGTGAAACAGTGGTTATGCTCTACAATACACAAGTGTTTACTCAAGGATTGTTAAACAATCTTTGGGCTAAGCTATTTTTTAAATATTCATCAATTGATAAAGTGCTAGACTTCATCAACTTAACAAGGAGCTCTCATGAAATATTTGCTAATTGGTCTGCTATCAATCGGCTCTGCTCTCGCAGGTGTTGATCTCACGAAAAGTGAATTCACTTGGACTGGAAAAAAAGTCGCGGGCCCTCACTACGGCAAAGTCCCTCTTAAAAGCGCGACACTCGTGGAAGAGAAAGGCATGATCAAAAGCGGTGAGTTCGTGATTGAAATCGGCAAGATGTCTGTGGAAGATATTCAAGGCGAGTGGGCCGATAAGCTCAAAGCTCACCTCATCAGCCCAGACTTTTTTAATGTCGAAAAGTACCCAACGGCGACGCTGAAAGTGAAATCTGTTAAGGGATCAACTGTCACAGCTGACCTCACAATCAAAGGCAAAACCAACACGGTGACTTTTGATGCTGTAAAAAAAGACGGCGCTTACACGGGTAAGCTTGAGTTCGACCGTACGAAATTTGATATGGTGTATAACTCTGGTAACTTCTTTAAAGACCTAGGCGACAAAGTCATCGAAGACAAAGTCACCGTCGATTTCAAAGTCGTTCAGAACTAAGCTTTTCAAAGACTGCTGATTTGGGTATTTTCGAAGGATGAAACACTACACAGATGCCTTCCTTCGCGAAATGCCCAAATCAGACCTTCACCTCCACCTCGACGGGTCTTTAAGAATCCCGAGCCTGATCGAGATGGCAAAAAACCTAAAGATCAATTTACCTTCACAGACAGAGCAAGGTCTTCGAGACCTGGTTTTTAAAGACACCTACGCCAACCTCGGCGAATACCTGCATGGCTTCCAGTACACCTGCTCGGTTATGAGAAATCTTGAACACATCGAAAGAGTTTCTTACGAGCTGGCCATCGACAACCAGAAAGAAGGCGTGATTTACATCGAGCCCCGCTTTGCGCCTCAGCTCTTGATGGACATCGAGGCTGGACTTACCATGGAAGCCGTCCTCAAGGCGGCATGCCTTGGACTTGAGCGCGCAAAAAAAGAATACAACTCACACCCCCAGGTGGTGTCCGGTGAAAAGCCCGAGTTTAACTACGGTGTGATTGTCTGTGCCATGAGAAAGTTTGGCCCCAAAGGCTACTCTCCTTTCTATAATAGTTTTTTTAAAATGATGGAATTCTCTAAAGAGATGGACGTCATTCGTGATGGGGCTTTGCAATTAGTAAGAGCTGCCGTGAAGATTCGAGATGAGCAGGGACTTCCGATCGTAGGTATCGATCTTGCCGGTCAAGAAGATGGATATCCACCAGGCAAATTTAAAGATGTATACGCTTACGCACACAAACACTTTCTGCACAAAACGGTGCATGCTGGTGAAGCCTATGGTGCCGAAAGTATTTTTCAGGCGATCACGGATTGCTACGCCGATCGTATCGGCCACGGTTACTATCTCTTTGATGAAAATAAAATCGCTGATGAAAGCATTTTGGATAAAACAAAATACGTCACAGACCTCGCGAGTTTCATTGCTGATAAACGGGTGATGATTGAGGTCTGTCTCACCTCAAACCTGCAAACCAACCCCACTCTGGGTGACATTAAGAATCACCCCTTTAAGAAAATGCTAGAGAACAGAATGTCGGTATCCCTGTGCACCGACAATCGCCTTGTTTCAAACACCACCGTGTCCCGCGAGTATCGCCTTGCTGTGGATAATTTTGAAATTCCTTTAAAGCTTCTTAAAGACATCGTCGCCTATGGATTTAAGCGCTGCTTCTACCCCGGCAACTACGTGCAGAAGAGAAACTACGCAAAGACGACCATGCAGTACTTTGATCGGATCGCTGAAAAGCACTCAGTTTCTTAAAAACTCAGTGCTCTCTGAGCCAGTTCCAGATTGATAACTTTAATTTCTTTAAGTTGTCTCGGAGCTGTATCAGTGACCAGTTGGAGTTCTGTGAGTTTCCCAAGTCTTGATACCGTCAATTTGTAAGCCGTATCTTTTAAGAGCTGGCTACCCCACTTTTCGACGTCTTCTTTCAACACACGCAAATTGTTTAACGCTAAGACTTCATCACCCACATTGAGGCCACACTTCGCTGCTGGAGAATCAAGCAAAACTGTTTTCACTATGGCGCGATCACCACTGAATTCAAACTCAAGTCCAGAATAGGCACTGGTGTTATCTTGGTAAACGAGCTCTAGCCCCAAAAGTCTAAAAGCTGAATCAAAGTCAATCTCTTCTGTGGTCTCTACCATGACTTGGAATTTTTCCAGCACCTCTAAACCACCGAGGGTTTCCACCATGGCATAGACTTGGTCTTTAGTGAGTCCAGTGTCTGGGCACTTCTTAAAATCATCCCACAGGAGTTTCAAGAGATCTTTGACACTTTTCCCTTTCTGCAAGAGATGTGCGTGCAGACACATGAACACTAATCCGCCTTTGAGATAATAAGAGACGGAAGAGTTCTTAGAGTTTTCATCGGGACGATACAACTTAATCCACGCATTAAACGAGCTCAACTCCAGAGAGTGAAAGCGGCGTCCTGGAATCGAGAGATAATTTTCAAGATTGCCCTTCACGACCGCAAGGTACTCCTCGAGCGTCGATAGTCCTGCTTGGTAGACGAAGAGGTCATCCACAAAGCTCGTCAGACCTTCGGCGAGCCACAGAAGTGTGGTGTAGGCCTCGTTGCGATAATCAAAAGGACCCAGCTCTCGAGGGCGGATGCGTTTGACGTTCCAGGCGTGGAAGTACTCGTGCGCCACCAGAGACAGATACATCTGATAATCTTTTTTGACCATCAAGCGACGCCCATCGAATTGCAGGGCCGTGGAGTTCAAATGCTCCAGGCCTCCGAAAGTCTTCGGTGCAAAGTGCGTGATGAAGAGATACTTCTCAAAAGGCATATCCCCCATGACGTTCGCGACATGAGTGACCACTTTTTGCATGTCTTCTTTGAGTTTATTGGTGTGCGGATAAATCACACCATAGTTAGCGATGTGGTGAGGAACTCCGTTGACCATGAAGCCATCAGTCTCATGACAGCCAATCTCGACGGGACAATCAATCAACTCATCGTAGTGACTTGCTTGATAGAGAAATTTTTTGCTCTTCGGGTCTACTTCTTCGAGTGAGGTCGAAAGTGCCGACCAAAGCGGGGGAAAACGAAATTCAATCTGAGGCTGAAGTTCCCCACCGATGACACCCATGAGGTAACTTGGTCCATGCAAAAAGGCGTGTGTATCATCCACGTGACTGGTTCTCACCGTCAGTTCATGGAGATAAATTTCATAGCTCATCGTAAAACTAGAGCTGGGCTTCTTAAGCTCTGAGCGAGTCCAGTCGATGACCCAAGTTCCCTTCGCCTTAGGCTCAACCCAGAGAACTTCACCGTTGCCTTGGGTGGCCCGCACCCAACGAATATGGCGTGAATACTCCCGCATGAGATAAGAGCCCGGACTCCAGGAGGGCAGAAAGAGCTCAACTTGCTCCTGAGACGTGATTTTTTCAGCAGTTAGGCTGACTTTTACAAGGTGTAAATGTGGGTCTGTAATTTCGACCAAATAGCTGACTTTCATCTTAGCTCCTCCTATAATGGGGCCATGGAAACACCCCAACTCGAGCTCACCCCAAGGGCGCAGGATCAAATACGTTTAATAAAACTCAACGATTATACGCTGAGTGAACTGGATTTCCGAATCAAAATTGGGGGAAAAGGTTGTGGTGGTTTCACCTACGAAGCTGGCTTTTCAGAGCGTCGCAGTGATGATCTTGTTTTAACCATTGATGACTGCGTTATACTGATGGATCCCTTCACCGCTTTTTACACACAAAAAGCACAACTCGACTTTAAAGTAGACCTGACACTTAATGAGGATGGTTTTGTCGTAGAAAATTTCGCAGGTCAAAAATACGCTGGGAAGTTTTTTAAAGACACAACCCTCGTACCTCAGTGGGAGAAGTCACCATGAGAGCTGTGGATCTAGATTACCGCTACATTCGTGCCTTCATGGTCACGGCCCGACACTTAAATTTTTCTCGTGCCGCCGAAGAACTCAATATTGCTCAGAGTGCTGTCAGTCGACAAATTAAACTGCTCGAAGACGGAGTGGGTCACCAACTGATCGTGCGCTCTTCTAAAAAAGTTATTCTTACTGATAAAGGTCAGGCGCTTTTAAATCTTGTGGAAAAGTTTGAGCAAGACGTCACAGGTATTTTCCTCGGTCAGGTGAGCCGAACACTGAAAATTGGAATTCTGCACGGGCTTCTAGAGAATTGGTTTAACGACATCATTACCGACTATGCGAAGTCAAAGAAGCTCTCTTTGGTGGTCGAAGTCCAGCCCATGGAGAGACTCAAAGAAAAACTTCTGAGTGGTCAATACGATCTGGTTTTTACAAGTGAAAACATTCAAAGCGAACTCGTGAGTTCCCTGAGAGTATTTGATGAGAAAATGATTCTCATCTCGAAATCAGAAGTTAACTTAAAAGACATCCACGACTACCCCTGGGTCGTATACAACGAGAACGATAATCTCTTTCATGTTTTCAAGAAACACACCCGTCAGATGATTGCAGTCAACTCGATAACTTCTGTCGTCAATCTGGTGAAAAAGGGTGTCGGCGTGGCGATCGTGCCTGATCATCTCCTCAAACCCACAGACAACCTGAAAACTTACGATGTAAAAGGGCTGCCTAAGGCAAGTGTGTTTATTAGCACATTAAATTTCCAGACACTCCCCGAGCCTCTTAAGGGCTTAGTGGAGATGATTAAAAAGAAAGCTCTGAACTAAACTAGAGACAGCTGAATCTGCCTTCAAGGATTTTACCATTTTCACAGAGAGTGAATTCTTGGTAATTTTTTGTTTTGTTATCTTTAATTTTATACAAACGCTCAATGGGCTTAGAGTTTAACAAATCTTTTGGCCCGAGTGTTGGCCAACGTACTTTGATCCCCACGACCTCAGAGATACTGTCCACGCCGAAATGAACTCCACCCGGAAGTTGAGAAGGAGTGCCGCCTTGAGACACTTCATACCAGCGGCGTTGGATTTTTTTCTTATTTGCCGATTGTGAATAGAGCATGAGCATGGAGCCGAGCCCTTGAGAATTAGCGGTAACTCCCTCAAGATAAAACCGTAAACTTCTACCTGAAGTACTCAGGTCATTTTCAAGAAGATAAAGTCGATTCTTCATGGTGGCATTTCGAATATTTGTCTGTGCAGTCAAAATATCGAGCTTTCCGTCACGATTAAAATCTCCCAGCACTGTGCCCGAGGGGTTAACCACATCTGCGCCCCATTGATGGGAGACGTTTACAAAGGCGTGAGTTTCATCTTGCGCAAAAATCACTAATCTTGAATTTGGCGGAAACCCTGAATTATCCACCACGAGATCAACACGACCATCTAAATTTATATCCGCCCACATGGCACGCTTGTCACCCTGGTTCCAATTTTCTTCCACCGTATCCGACATGTACTCAGTGCGAAGAAAGATCGGAGGATAAGTCACACTATTTCCGGTTAGGACACTCGAGCGATCAACAGAGAGGTTATCCCAGCCGTGAGTGAGTTCTCCTAAAAAAATATCCATCACTCCATCATCGTTATAGTCAGCACATACAGCACTAAAAGTTCTCCCTCCACTGGTCGGCACGAGAATACCGTTCGGATCGGCAGCAAAACCAGAAATCTTGCCCGCATCCATAAAACGTCGCTCTTTGGAGCCAGCGCGTGGGCGATTCATCCATAACTTATTATAGTGCCCGGAGGCACTCGCAGTAAGAATATCTGGCCAGCCATCTTGATCCACATCACAGCTCGAAGCACCATAAGTGGGTTTCGCTTGGGGAGGAAAAAGATCATCACTGCTCTTGACGGCTTCCCCATCCAATAGTCTGGTTTCATCAATCCATCTATCCGCAAGATTTAATAAAAGCCGATCGGAGGTGGGAAGAAGGTTTTGTTTTTTCTCATGGAACCAATTCCCGATAAAAAGATCCAGTCGGCCATCGAGATTAACATCCAGTGTGACAATAGTGCTCGTTGGTTCCGGTTCAATTTTTGGGAATGTCTCATCCCGCTTAAAACTTAAAAGATTGGCTTCATTCCAAAAGCCGCGCCAAAGGCTGACTGGGATTTTACTAAACTCACCTCTCTGGTTAAGCACGCCTACAACGACATCTTTTACTTTATCGTTATTGAAGTCTGCTACAAGCATGAAACTCAATTGAATGGGCTCAGTGAAAAGTTCGTGCTCCGATTTAATAAACTTCTTTTCTTTCACATCAAAGAGATAGACAACTGGTGTGGAAAAAAAACTGGGAACGACAATCAAGTCATCTATTAAATCCCTGTTCACATCAATCAATAGAAAATTCACTCCCTCAACGCCATCCAGACCATAGGCGGATGTCTTGTCACGAAAGATGTTTTCACCCTCAACGATACTGGGGCCAAAATTCATTTTGTGTGTTTTCGTTTCAGCGATGGAGTCGAGATTTTTTTCTATTTCTGAATCAGAAGGTAAAAATATTTTTTCCCGAATGCTGGTGCAAGAAACAGAGAGGAGAAGAAGGAGGCCACCAGTCAGTGACCTCCCGAACGTTTTAGAAATTAACAATATCAAGTCCGTATCCATCGCGCTCAGCCACGGCTTTTGAAACTTTTGGAATGAGTGTATCGTAAGTTTCTCCCAGACGCTTGAGGTTCTGAGTAAACTTTTGACGAGCATCACGGCAAATAACTTCCGTCATATCACTTACGTAGTCTTTATCAGACTGGGATATCTCAGGATTATTAAGGATTGAAGTTGTTCTCGAGATTACACACACCATCGCATAAAGTTCCATCGCCATGTTTGCAATTCTCATTTGAGCCAGCTCATTACCGATGATATTTTTCCCTAACTTGAAAATAATATTTTCAACAGCAATCGAAAAATCATTCATCATGCGGCTAAAATTATCTGCATGTTTCGTGAGGCTTGGGTGAGCTTTAGTGAGAGTCTTGTTACCAATCATCTTGCCGACACGCTTTTTCGCAAAATCTGCTAATACGCCCACTGACTTAATGGGATCATGAAGCACTTTTGAAACGTCTGCGGCTTTACCTAGTTCTTTAAGGCGATCAGAAGGGTCTTTGATACCACTAAGTGCAAGGAAGATACGCAGAATTTCGTTGGTACCTTCAAAGATAAGATTGATACGGGCGTCGCGCATAATCCGCTCATACGGATACTCTCTCATGTATCCGTTACCAGCAGCGATTTGCATGGCTTTATCGACAGTATCCCAGAGTTTCTCAGAGCAGTAGACTTTACAGACGGCAGACTCCATAGAGAAGTCTTCCTGACCTTGATTCATCTTTCCTGTCGACATGTAAACAACCGACTCACAGGCGTAGATCGCAGCGGCCATAGAGGCGATTTTCTCTTGGATCAAACCATAGTTAACAATGTAGTCACCAAACTGCTTTCTCGTTTTTGCCTGAGCAACAGCTAACTTAAGGATAGACTTCATTCCACCAACTGAACCAGATCCGAGTGAGAGT
The DNA here is from genome assembly GCA_002435705.1 of Bacteriovoracaceae bacterium UBA6144. GTDB lineage: Bacteria > Bdellovibrionota > Bacteriovoracia > Bacteriovoracales > Bacteriovoracaceae > UBA6144. The sequence continues at coordinate 151 of DIVA01000038.1, read as the reverse complement.
CTGCCAGTATTAAGAACGTTCATGGCAATCTTAAAGCCCTTGCCTTCTTCGCCAATAATATTGCTGGCTGGAACTTTGACGTTATCAAAATAAACGGCACGGGTCTCGGAGGCACGGATTCCCATTTTGTCTTCTTTCTCACCGAAAGAAA
>DIVA01000124.1 GCA_002435705.1 Bacteriovoracaceae bacterium UBA6144 | reverse complement strand
CTTTGGGGGTCAAAGAGAGAAGATTCTCCTTGGTGTAGAGAACTTCTTTTTTTGTACAACTCATCACCAAAAAAATGGTGCACAGGAGCTTTGCGAAGACCGAGAGCTTTTTTATCATAAAACTATTGTAAGGGCTTCAGTTCATAAAAGGCAATCTATGTTACCCCCCACAAAGATCTCTCTTGCGGTCATCAATCCTAACACGCTCGAGAAATCCGGTGAGATCCCTTTAATCAACGCCTCTGATCTGGAAATGATCCGAAAAGCGATGCTTAAGGGAGTCAGTCTTCTCAAACAGACGAGCGCACACACTCGCTCCCACTGGCTCACTCGTATCGCCGAAGAAATTCTAGAGCACTCACAAGAGCTCTCTTTGCTGATTGCCTCCGAAGGGGGCAAACCACTCAAAGATGCCCGCGTGGAAGTGCAGCGAGCAGCGATCACTTTTAAACTCTGTGCAGAGGAAGCTCTTGTGACTGAAGAAGAACCTGCGGATCTCAGCTCAAGTCCACAGGCCGCCGGAAAAAAAATCAAGGCCATGAGATTTCCTATTGGTCCGGTTCTGGCCCTCTCGGCTTTCAATCACCCACTGAATCTTCTCGCTCATCAAGTCGGCACGGCCCTGGCGGCGGGGAACCCGATTTGTTTTAAGCCTTCTCCTGCTACTCCTTACTGCGCTCAGTGGCTCTCAGAGACGCTAAGAAAAATGGGAGTGGACCCAGCGATCGCCCTTTTGATTCATGCTGACATCCCAGAGATTGAAGCACTCGTGGCGCACCCGGTGTTTAAATTTGTCTCTTTCGTCGGCTCCGCCCAGATTGGCTGGTCCCTGCGCTCGAAGCTGGCTCCCGGAACACGACTTGCCCTTGAGCACGGAGGTGTGGCCACAGCGATTGTGTGTGCTGATGCTGATCTTGAGCTCGCAGCGAAGAGTCTGTGCAAAGGAGCTTTCTATCACGCCGGCCAAGTGTGCATCTCCACCCAGAAAATCTTTGTGCAACAAAAAGTCTTCGATTTATTTTTAGAAAAATTCTGCGCCATGGCCGCCAAGCTTGTAGTAGACGATGCGCGCTTAGAAACCACGGATATTGGTCCCTTAATCAGACCTGAAGTGAAAATCAAAATGAGCCGCTGGATGGCAGAAGCCAAAGAGCTCGGTGCCCAAATAGCTCTCGAAAATAAAGACACGCGACCTCAGTTCATGTCACCCACTATCCTGACCCATGTGCCTGCGCACGCCCTCCTGATGCGGGAGGAGGCCTTTGCTCCCGTGGTGTGTGTGAATCCTTATGTGGAGATTAACGACTGCTATCAAGCGATTGAGGACTCTCCTTATCACTTTGCTGCGAGTATCTTTACGCAAGACTCGTCACTCATAGAAGAGGCTGAACAAAAAATGGCGTGCATGAATCTCATGATCAACGATCACACCGCTTGGCGCGTGGATGCCATGGCGTTTGGCGGTCATGAGCAAAGTGGTCTCGGGATGGGTGGAGTGAAGTGGGCCGTGTCTGAACAGACACGGCTCAAACAAGTGATCTCTTAAAAAGCTGTTTCTTTCAGGGCCATCTCAAGCGTCGGATAGCGGTAGTGAAAGTGCGCCTCATCGTGCATGCGCTTAGGAATCACACGCTGACCATCAAGAATGACAGTGCTCATTTCACCAAAGACAAGCTCCATCACAAATCCTGGAGCAGGAGCAAAAGCAGGACGCTTCAGAACTTTACCCAGCATTTTTGAGAAGTCCGCATTCGTGGCAGGATAAGGGGCCGTGGCATTGTAAGCACCTTTGAAGCTTGCTTCCTTAGCGGCGCGCACGTACATGCCTGCAAGATCTTCAATGTGAATCCAACTCATCCACTGTTTCCCAGACCCCAAAGGTCCACCACCACCAAGTTTAAAGATAGGAAGCATCTTGGCCAGTGCCCCACCATTACGACCGAGAACGACACCCACTCTCATAAGGGCCACACGCACGCCCAAGGCTTCCGCTTTGAGCGCTTCATTTTCCCAATCGACACAAACATGCGAGAGGAAATCTTGATCCTTAATCGTCTCAGTCTCAAACACCTCTTCGTCTCCGCGCTTGCCGTAAACGCCGATCGCCGAAGTAGAAACGAAAGTCTTAGGAGCCGCTACGCCTAGAGCTTTAAAAGCATTCACAAGACTGCGAGTTCCATCGATGCGTGAGTTATAAATTTTCTTTTTTTGCTCATCACTCCAGCGCTTCTCAGCGATGCCTTCACCCATAAGATTGATGACCGCATCCACTCCTGCAAAAGCCTCGAGAGGAGGAGTCTGTCTGGGATCATTCCACTGAAAATAGCGACAAGCACTTCCAAGATTAAGGGCCGCTCCCTGGATGTGACGAGTAAGAATCACCACTTCGTCGCCTGCTTCTTGAAGCTGGCGAACCAAAACCTTACCCACAAAACCAGTAGCTCCAGTTAGGAGAATCTTCATCAACAACCTCTTTGTTCGCTTGGACAATTAAGGAGAGGCTACCCAAAAACCCACAAAAACTCAAGAATTCTAGGCACTTTCCTCACTTTTCTCTACATTAGACATCGCTTCTGCAATTGTCTGAGGCTTGTCCCAAAGGCGTATAATTAAAGTAGATTTGATAAAAAAGGAGCCCCTTATGAAGTATTTTAACATCCAAATGGCGGCCCAGATCTCAGGACTGTCCACCCACACCATCAGAGCTTGGGAGAAGCGTTACGGCGCCCTTAGGCCTGACCGTACTGATACAGGTCGTCGTCAATATTCCAATGAAGAGATTGAAAGACTCACTCTTCTCTCTCAACTGACTAATCTGGGGAACTCGATTGGCCAGATTGCAAGACTCCCCGACACGGAGCTCAAAGAAATCTACGAAAAACTCACCAGCACTCGTAGCATCTCTTTACACCAGTCGCCAGCTCAAGCTCAGCGCATTGAACTGAATGCGGAAGAGACCCGCAATAATCTGCTCATGGCACTGGCGGGATATAAAGTCGACATCATCTCTCATGAGCTCAACAAAGCGAAAATGGCGTTGAGCCCAGGTCGCTTTGCGCTCGACATCTTGCACCCCCTGCTCAAAGAAGTAGAAGTCCGTCGCCAAAATGGAACCCTATCGAACACTCAGATCATCGCGCTCATGGCGATCATTAAGTTTCATGTCGGGAACATCATCTACGGTCACTACGAGAAGAAAGTGAAATCGACAAATAAAATTGCACTTGCCACTCCGGAGGGCGAACTGCACATGATGGACATCATGATGAGTGCGCTGCTGTGCTGTCAGCACCAGATGAATTTTTTCTTCCTCAGCTCGAATCTTCCTTCTGCCAGTATCTCCGAAGCAGTGAACGCTGTTGAGGCAAGTGTGCTGGTGCTCGGTGTGACTCATGTCAATCACCTCAAATCTCCTCTGCCAAATTTCATTGACGAGATTCTTCTTTCAACCAAAAATTTATGTGAGATCTGGATTGTGGGAATGCATGACCTTTCTCGCTACCTCACGAATAAAGGTAAAAAAGTACGCGTGTTTTCGAGCTTCGCGGAATTGGACAAAACACTAGAACAGCTAGATTAATATGAATGAGCATATTGTGATTGGGGCCGGCATCGCTGGCCTCACCATCGCTAAGAGACTAAATTGCCCAATCATTGAAAAATCCCGCGGCGTCGGCGGGCGCATGGCCACGCGTCGAATTGACGAACAAAAATTCGACCATGGCAACCCCTGCTGGCCCGAATCCATGCGCACCCAAGAGTTGCATCGCGGCTGCCACGTTCCCGGAGGAATGACGGCACTGCCGAAAAAAATTGCGAAGGGATTAGATATCATCCTTGAGACGCGAGTCTTGAAGCTGCATCACCACCAAGACCATTGGGTGCTCGAGACTGACAAAGGCGAGTACACAGCTCGCAAAGTTATTCTCACCGCTCCTCTGCCTCAGGCCTTAGGTCTGTTAGACGAATCAAACATTGCCTATGGAGCTCAGTGGAAGCTTTCCTACCACAAATCGATCGTCGGTCTCTACCGCATGCCGGTGAGTGCACAAGCACAAGATATTCTCCGCGAACACCAAGTCTATTTCATGAAGAACAGAGGACTGTGTGAAGATGGTATCAGCTTCTACCTGTCGGCTGCTCTTTCTGAGGAGTGGTTTGAACTCACCGACGTAGAAATTCTCGAGCGAACCACTCGACTTTTGTGGAGCTATCTTCCTGAACGACCGCTCTATCACAGTGAGATTAAAAAATGGCGCTACTCAACACCTGAGACTTCTCACAACACTCCTTTTCTTAAACCCGCTCCTGGACTCATTTTATGTGGTGATGGCTTTCTTCACCCTGGAATTGAAGGATCGCTGGCTTCTGCAGAATCTGTTCTCCGTGATCTGTTAAAGTGATATGATTTTCTCATGCAAAAAAACGCAATCGCACTTACGGGTGGTGGTGCGCGTGGGGCCTATCAAGTAGGAGCACTTCGCGCGATTTACGAGATCATGGGAGAGGATGAAAACCTCTTTCAAATTATCACTGGCAACTCCGCTGGCGCTCTCAATGCTGTTTATCTTGCTGCTCACGCAGATAACTGGGACATCGCCACTTCGCAGCTGTGGGATCTATGGAAAAGTATCCGCCCCCAAGACGTCTTCGACCTCGGCGCACTTTCTGTGGGTAAACTCGGAAGCAAGTGGATCACCGGCACTGTCTTCGGAGGACTTAAGCCCGAAGGCTCCAAGGCCAATCATCTTTTAGATACCGCGCCGCTGAGACAGCTCATCGAGCGCGAAGTGGATTTCAAAAAACTCAACGCCAACATTCAGCGGGGAAAACCCGAGGGCTTTGCGGTCTCGACGACCAATCTCTACAGTGGTGTGAGTGTGGTGTTTCATCAGAATCAACACGAGGTCACCCCTTGGTCGCGATCGGATCGCTTCTCGAAGCAAACGGACATCACCAGTGACCACATCATGGCAAGCTCCGCCATTCCTCTCTTCTTTCCACCAGTGCAAGTGGAAGAGAGTTTTTTTGCTGATGGATGTGTGAGACAAACCACCCCGCTCTCACCGGCCATTCACTTGGGCGCGGATAAGATCATTGCCATTGGAATTCGTTCTGAGAAAAACTCTGAGGTGGTTCGTCAAAAATCTTTCATGCATAATCCCGATCCCACCATCGGTCAGATCGCGGGGATTCTCATGAACGCGGTTTTCCTCGATGCTCTCGAGAGTGACGTGGAGAGACTGAGTCGCATCAATCAAACGCTCTACCATCTTGATCCCTCGAAGCGTGATCAGTATTTTCAAAATTTAAAATCGATTCCCATTCTTCTCTTGCGTCCCTCGCAAGACTTGGGACTCATGACCGCTCAGCTCTCAAAAGAGCTTCCAACCATGTTGCGCTATCTCTTAAAAGGGATCGGCGTGACCGGGAACGAAGGTCTGGACCTCTTAAGCTACCTGGCCTTTGATAAGAGTTATTCGATCCCTCTGATGGAGCTTGGATTCGATGACACCAAAGCGCGCAGTGAAGAAATTAAACGCTTCCTGGCCCTTTGAGATGAAGCGAGAGCTCTCGAAGACTTCGATCACTCGTGAGTGAAACGGCAAAGAACTCGCTCTCAAGCTCTGGCACTTCCGCAATCAGATGCAAATCTTCTAAAATACCAATCTCCGATTCATGGTAGGGCAAGAAAACGACTCCCTCGCCTTTTAAGGCCAACATCTTCTGCACCATCGTATCTTGTGATTCAAATACGACTTTGGGATTAATCCCGGAGGCAACGAAGAAATGGTCGATTTCACTTTTAAGCCTCGAGTGCTCGGTGGGAAGAATCACCGGAACCTGATCGAGGGATTGGGGAAAACCTTTTTTAAGCTTCAAAAATCGTTTCACACCAAAGACACCGACTTGTTTTTTTGCCAGAGAGACTGAAGCGAGTTTTTTTCCCGCCACCTGTCGCACTGGAAATTCTGTCACCACAAACTCAATGCTGCCTGCGACGAGCTCCCGCAAAAGAAGTTCCAGATCCCCTTCGATCACACTCACCATCGCATCGGCCTTCTCTTTCAAACGGATCGCGAGATCGGCCACAAACACTTTTGGAATATTATCCAAGGATCCAAACTTCAGATGGCGCTGAAGAGTATTGGAAGTGGCGAGCTCTCTTAATCGCTGACCTGAGGCGTGGACCTGATGTGACAAACGCAGCACTTCTTCACCAATCGGCGTGAGAAGAAGACGCATACCTTCACGACGAAAGAGTTGAGTGCCGAGTGCCTCCTCGAAACG
>DIVA01000067.1 GCA_002435705.1 Bacteriovoracaceae bacterium UBA6144 | reverse complement strand
GAGGCTCCCATCCAAGAAATGAGAGCGAGTAGCATGATATTTTTCCAAATCATAAACAGTCCTTTGCTTGAGACCTGATGTTCCAAGTCCTATAGGCTTTTCGGACTCTGAAAAAAATTCATGAGTTGATAGATATCAATGACTTAGCCTTAAATAAAAGGTGTTGTTATGACGTGTCAGAAAATAGCAGATGACTCTCAGGAATATATAAGGAAGAATGATGCCTTCGATTTGAGCGACTTATACTTATTGAGGATTCATGCGTTTAACGCTCCTACTCAGTATCCTTTTTGTCTCCTTTACAGCCCAGGCTTCAATCCGAAGCTATTTCAATAATCGTGAGTCAGTTACATACCGTGACCCTTTTCGTGGAATTGATCGAAAAGGCGATAATCTTGAGCAAGTCGTTATTGATGAGCTGGATAAAGCCAAGAAAAGCATTTTTGTAGCCGTGCAGGAAATTAGATTACCGGGCATTGCAAAAAAATTGGTTGAAAAGCATGCCCAAGGCCTCGATGTGCGAGTGGTCTTAGAGAATAGTTATAACCATAACGTTTTGGCTCAACCAAACCGCAATGGATCTGAAGACTCTGACCCCAACTCTCATGAATCAACTCGTTATCGCGATCTCATTCTTTTGATTGATCAGAATAGAGATGGAAAAATCACTCGTGAAGAGATGCTGGAGCGAGATGCTGTTTTTATCCTTCAGCAAGCTCGTATTCCCCTGATTGATGATACTGAAGATGGCTCGGCAGGCTCAGGTTTAATGCATCATAAATTTGTTGTGATCGACGATAATGTCACTATTTTGAGTTCAGCTAATTTCACCCCAAGTTGTGTTCATGGGGACGTGGGTGTGAGTAGCTCTCGCGGCAATGACAATGCTCTCATGGTAGTCAAATCAAAGCCCATGAATCGACTTTTTACTGAAGAGTTTGATCTTCTTTGGACGGCTCGTTTTGGCATCCAGAAGCCTTTCCGCGGGGCTAGGACTGTCACGGTTGCAGGCAAGAAGATTACTGTTCAATTCTCACCGTCAACTCGCAAAGTTGATTGGGAAATGACGACAAATGGTTTGATTGCTAAGCAAATTCGTGGGGCCCGTGTGTCAGTGCAAGCAGGTCTTTTTGTCTTTAGTGAGCAGAAAATAGCTGATGCCATGAAAGAGGTGAGTTCGAGAACCAATATTTCTGTTTTAGTTGAAAGTAAGTTTGCTTTTCGCTTCTTCAGTGAGGTTTTGGATTTACTCGGTGTTGTGATTCCCAATCCGAACTGTGTTATTCCTGCAGATAATAATCCTTGGTCACCGGCCATTCAGACAGCTGGTACCATTCGTAATCGTGGTGGGGATGTGCTTCATCATAAATTTGGAGTGGTGGACAGAAAGAAGACTTTGTTCGGATCACACAATTGGTCTGAAGCCGCTAATAGTATTAATGATGAATTCATTGTGGTTGTTGACGATGCAGTCACGGCGACGGAATTTTCAAATGAGTTTAACCGACTAACTCGCTCAGCTGAATGGGGTGTTCCTTACAGAATAACCCAAGAAGTTCAAAGAATGCGCGACTTCTGTCAGCTTTAAGCCCTCTTAATCTTTTCCTTTCATCAGTCACTTGGTTATACTTAACTATCGAAAAAATCTTTAGTTAGGAGCATGCTGTGTCGCGCGAAAGATCCAAAGGAATTGTCGGAATTTTTGTTCTCATCACCGCACTTTTTGTGGTTTTTATGGTGTTTGCTTTTTTCACAGTCTCAAGCCTTAAAGACACTTCAGACATAAGTGCTAAAGCGATGAGAGGAGATGAAGATGGACCCATAGCAGTCATCACGATTGAGGGTGCTATCATGGAGTCTAAGAAGACAGTCCAACTGCTTCATGCTGCTGAAGAGGAAAAATCGATTAAAGCTATTTTACTTCGCATCGATTCTCCAGGAGGCGCTGTAGCACCGACCCAAGAGATCTACGAGGAAATTCGTCGTATCAATGAAGTGAAGCCTGTGTACTCCTCATTTGGAAGTGTTGCTGCTTCTGGTGGATACTACATTGGAGCGGCTACTAGAAAAATTTACGCCAGTCCTGGAAGTCTCACGGGCTCAATTGGTGTGATTATGCAGTTTGCTGACTTGAGTGAACTTTTTGCTTTCGCCAAGTTTAAGCCTGGAGTGATTAAGGCTGGAAAATATAAAGACGTTGGTTCTCCTCATCGCCCGATGACTGAAGAGGAAAAGGGTATTCTTGAATCAAGCCTCAAAGTCACGCACAGACAGTTCATTAACGACATCGTAAAGGTGCGTGAGGATAGACTAACGAAGAAGCCTGAAGAGTTTGCTCAAGGGCAAATCTTTAATGGCGAGGAAGCCTTAGCTCTTGGATTGGTGGATGAGCTTGCGGGGATGTGGGAAGCGGGAAGACGCATTCACAAAGAATTAAAGCTTAAGGAAAAGTTTGGTCTTCGTTTTGTGAAGCCAAAAAAGAAGCGCATGTCTCTGTCTGATCTCTTGCAAGAGGGTGAAGAGACAATGAGTTTTATAAAAAGCAATATGGTAAAGAAGTCAGGACCGGCATTTTTGCTGGATTGGTGAGTTGTTAATGGAGTTTCAGCCTTTTTTTGACTGGCTACGAACAAATCTTTTGACGGTAGTGGCTGTCGGGATAACTGCTGTTTTGATCTATCATTATGTGATTGAGAGAGATCGTGCGGTAAAGCTTTCTCGTAAATATCGTAACAGTATCTTCGAAGCCCAGTCCCGTATCTTTCTAAATGCCACTCAGTATCTCATCTCAGGAAATAAAGATTTAGCGATCAAAGAGTTTTTGAACGCTGTGGATTTGAATCGTGAAACGATTGAAACATATTTTGCGCTAGGTGGTCTTTTTCGCTCAAACGGTGAGATTGAAAAAGCGATTTCAATTCACCGCTCTCTCATCGCTCGCGATAATATTTCAGAGTCTACTCGTCTGGCTGCCCTCAAAGAGTTAGCTGTGGATTTTGATAAGGGTGGTTTCATCGATAAAGCGGTGGAGACTTACAAAGACGTGCTCAAAATAAATAGAGACCAACATGATGTCATTCAGGCTTTGTGTCGTATCTATGAAGACACCGAGGATTGGGATCAAGCCTATAACTATAGAGTCATGCTTTCTAAGGTAGGCCATGAGAATCAAAGTGAAACGATTTCTCATATTCTGGTCCAGAAAGCTAAGGCTCAGTTTGAAAAAGGTCAGCTGAAAGATGCCCTAGAGGATCTGGATGATGCCTTTAGGTTTGCGCCTTCGGTTTCCGCCAAGATCTTTCGTCTTAAGCTGCATCTTACTCAGGGCGAGATGGAAGACGCTAATATTCTTCTGATGGAGCTCCTCAAAGAGCACCCGATGTTTTCGACTTTTCTCTTTGTGAGCTTAGAAGATTTTAGTCCCAAGCATCCTAAGTATGAAGAGTACATGAATCGGCTTGATCAGCTCAAAAAATCATTTCTTAATTTCCATGATGTGGATTTGGTTTCAGCACCGTCTGTTATTCTTTCGAAAATTCGATTGTTGAAATCGGCTAATCGTTACCAAGAAGCCTTTGAGCTCCTCGATAGGTGGATGAAAAACTATGGTCAAAGTGATGTGCTTAAAATGGAGTACATCAAACTACTGATTGCCGTTGGAAAAACGGAAGAAGCTCTAGAGAATACTCAGCAGCTTCTCAACACCTTGTCTGGTTCTCTGACAAGGCATTACTGTTCTCAGTGTGGATACAACTCGGATGAGATTTTTTGGCGCTGTCCGCAGTGCTATAATTGGGAAACGATTCAATTTAGATGGAAAGTCTAATGAAGTGGTTGCTTCGATTATGTTGTCTTAATTTTTTTCTCTGTTTAAACCTCTATGCTCAAGAGGTTGTATTCCTTTCAACATTTTTAGGTCACGTCCATCAGTCCCCCTCACGCCTTTCACCTAGTCTCACCACAATTCAATGTGGTCATCCGGTTAAAGTGATAAAAGATCCCAACGTGCTGGTCAGTGAAGACTGGGAGAGAGTTCAGGTGGCTGATTGGAAGGGCTTCGTGTGGAAAAAACATCTAAGCCCATCAAAACCAGATTGTTTACAGGGTCGCTTTCCGAAGTTTGTTGATGCTCTCAATCTCGACCTCACTGAACTTTATTACTGGGGACGTCTCAATGATCACTGGGAAGAGGGGAGGGCAGAGCCATGATCATTCTCCTGTTGCTCCTGAGTTTCCCTCTCTTTGCCCAGGCTCCTAAGTTGGAGCAGGAGAAAGAGCTTGATGTCGTGGATTTTAAAAACGTAAAAGACGTTTTAAAAAAAGATGGACTTCTAGAAGAGGCGAAGAAAAAACAAACTGAAGTTAAAAAAATCCAGGAACTCAGAGTTAAGTCAAACCGTGAACTTTATAACTGGCCAGGAGAAGATGAGTTCTGGTTTTTTGCTTCTGAATATTGGTTGGTCAAAGAAGTTTCTGTCTTGAAATGGGATATTGATAAACCAGATTACGGACTCGATAAATCCTTGGCACAACTCCTCAAGCAAGTTGGGCTTGCACGAAAAAAATTTCGCATCATGGGCATGAATTCAAACCATCCGGCGCATCTGGGAATGGCCTGGATGAGTGATGAGTATTGCTTGCTCTTTTCTATCCCATTCGTGAGATCAATGGATTTGAGTAAACTAGAAATATCTCTCCTCTTGCTGCAAGACATGCTCCGTGTTGATGAGGGATGGCTAAAAGAATCAATCCGACCAGAGAATTTAAAAAATCTGATTGGGACAAATTTCGAAGGAAAAAAACCAGATCTCAGTCCCGTTTTTCAAGTTGCTAAAAATTACCGCTCATTTATCAATGAGAAAGGTTTTAGCTTTCAACAACAGTTTGAAATAACCAAGAAAATGAATCTCCTCCTCAAATCACAACCTGATCTTTGGAATGCTTACGTCAGGCTTTTAGGAAAGATGGATCGTCTCGTAAAATCTCAAAATGCCTTTGCTGACTACGTTAAGATTTACCCCTCTCCTGAGATGCAGATTCGGTGGTTGGCCCCTGAAGAAAAAGCCCTATGAGCTATGCTATTGAAGAATTAAAAGTATTTAAACGTCACACCAGATGGTGGCTCTTCTACATAAGTATCTTTGTCATTGTTCATGTTGTGTTGAGTTCGGTTGGTGCTTTTTTCCATTTTCTTCTCGATCATGAAATTTCAATCGTGGAGGGATGGTTACACAAAAATGGCTGGGAGCTCACACTCTTCTCCAAGGTCTTCAGCCTTTTTCTCTTACAAAAATTTCTGCAAATTCGACTCTACCGTCCTCAATCAATTAGGACATTTCTAAAAGATCAATGGCGCCTGCCCAATCAGAATCTTATCGTGATTGTATTTTTTCTTTTTATTTCAATCGTCTATATAGGTAAGCCAGTTATTCAGACACAGAATCTCACATTTTTTATTTACCACCTCATCACTTATTTTTCGATTATCATTTGGTTTCTCACTGACTACTTTGCTCTCGTGCAGCTGAGAGATCTGTTTGCGCCGGAGGATAAAATTCTTTCGCGTTGGTTGTTAGTGATTTATTTTGTGACTTTTTTCATTAGCTTCAAAATGGTTATTCCTGATTATTTCAGTACGGGAACAGTGATTCATCTTCACTTCATAAGCATGCTTCTCATCACCGGCAGCAAGTTTAGACAGTGGTCGAATATCTTTTTTTATCTCGCTCTCTTTGCTGCTCCACTGGCCACGCTGTTTGGAATGGATCCGGTATGGGGCCCAGATTTCTCACCGTTTAAGTTCCACAGAATGCCCCACTCAGCTTTTCTTATCACTATTTGGATGATATCGTTGGCCTACTATCGTTATCGCCATCGCTGGCATTGGCTTGAAAAAATAAGCTGAATGCATCAGCCACAAAGGAGTGTGAAATGGCCGGAGGTCTCAATATTTGGGAAATTTTATGGCAATCAGGTCCAGTCGTTAAGGGCGTGCTTGTTATTCTTGTTTTATGCTCTGTCATGTCGTGGGCAATTATTATTCAAAAGTACAAAGAGATTAAGCTGGTAGAGAAGGCCAATGCTCTTTTTCTTACGGCTTTTCAGTCCAGTACTAATATGGGGGATTTGTTTCACACGGCCCTCACCCACCAAGAGTCCACTATGGGACTTATGTATCGCAAAGGCTACGAGGAGATCAATCGTCTCAACGAGCGTTTGGGAGATCGTCAGCACCTGAGTACGTATTTAAAAGAGCAAAATTTTGTTCCCGTTGAGCGCGCCCTTAAAAACGGGGTGACCACCGCTCAAGAAAAACTTGATGCACGCATTGCAACTCTTGCCACGATTGGTTCGGTAACTCCTTTCATTGGTCTATTTGGTACAGTGTGGGGGATTATCGGTGCCTTCTCGGGTCTTTCGCAAGGCGGAGGCTCTATCGAAGCAGTGGCTCCCGGTATCGCAGAAGCACTGGTCGCTACGGCCGTGGGACTGGCTGCTGCCATTCCTGCAGTGTGGGGGTTCAACACTTTCAATACAAAACTCTCAACTCTTCATGGGCAAATGGAATCATTCGGCCAAGATTTTCTAAATCTTGTTGAGCGATCACTGATCTCAACTCGCAAAGACTAAGAGGGGGCGCGCGTGGCATTCCAGCTAGGTAATAGAAAAGGTCCGATCGCCGATATCAACGTCACACCGATGGTGGACGTGATGTTAGTGCTCTTAGTGATCTTTATGGTTACGGCCCCTATGATGTTTAGTGGGATTCAACTTAAGCTTCCTAAGACAGGCAAAGTGAGCTCGCTTCAACTCAGTAAAGAACTCGTGATCCTTTCAGTGACTGCAGGAGAGGAATTCTTTCTAGGAAAAGCGCGAGTTCCTCGTGAAAAGCTGATTGAGACGGTGATGAGTCAACTTAAAAGTTCCAGCACAGATGTGGTCTATTTGCGAGCGGACTACGAGCTTAAATATGAAAAAGTAGCAAAGCTGATGAGTGCCCTTAAGAACGCAGGCATTTCGAATATTGCTCTTGTGACAGAGATTGAAAAAAAATAGAGGCGATGAGTGAGAGCTTTCTTTGAAAACGATAGACAGTTTTCAGATGATTTTAAATCGAGCTTTATGCTCGCAATTGCTTTGCATATTTGCATTCTGCTAATAGGGTTTGTTTTTAATCTTATCTTTAAACCTTTTAGTGATGATGCTGCCCTTGAAGTTCTGAAAGCCTCGGTGAGAGTTGATATCGTCGGCATGCCGAAGATGACGATTGAAGAACTTAAACGTCTTGAGCTTCCGAGTGAAGCCCCCCAAGAGCCTACGGCTGAAGCCCCTGCTCCCAAAGAAGTAGAAACCCAAGCCGAAATGAAGCCTGATGACGTGGTGATGCCGACTGAGGAGAAACCTAAAAAAGCTTTAAGCTCTTTTCTTCAAAGTTACAGTTCAAAGAAAGTAGAAGTAAAACCCACCTCAAAGACGGGCCAAGGAAAAAAGATTGATGGCCTAGATAGTCTCATCTTAGAGGGGAATAAGATTTCAAAGGGGACAGCTCTATTCGGCGATTCGAGCGATTTAGCTGACTCCGCCTTCGCCGGATACGTTAATATCACTTTAGCTAAAGTAAAAGAGCACTGGAAGCTTCCAAGTTTTCTGAAAGATCAGGACCTTCAGTGCCACATCCATGTGTGGATTGGTCCCCGTGGAGAAATTTTAAAAACTAATATTCGTAAATCTAGTGGTAATAGTGACTACGATTCTCGAGCTTTAAATGCAATCAAAGCGGCCAGCCTGAGTGTCCCGCCAGCTGAAATCGTTACTAAATTATCAAGTCGTGGGTTTGTCCTTGGATTTCCCCTTTAAAGGATTCGTATGAAGTACTTCTTAGTGATGATCATTTCATTATTCTCCATTCATGCTTTAGCCCAGGACGATGGCAAGGTGTCGATTATTGCGGTCGGAGAAGCTCAGGATGAAAAAGACCGATTACTGATAGGGAAAATTTTAGTAGTTGGTGCTCTCACTGATCCTTTGCAGAAAAGTCTAAAAGAGATCGAGACACTAATAAAAAATGATCTAGCTTTTTATAAGCATAGAATTGAAAGCATCGAAATTGAGGCTAACTTAGCTAAGCCTGATTGGGAGAACCACGCAGACAAACGTTATCAAGTTGGTTTGTGGGCGAAGGCCAGTGGAAAAGGGGTGGAAGTCACTGCAGAGGTCTGGGATGGCCTTAAAAAAGAATCGTTAGGTCGGGAAACGATTCAAGCTTCAGGAACTAGTCTCAGGGATCAGGGGCATAAACTGTCAGATTGGATTTATACAAAAGTGACTGGAAAAAAATCAATTTTTCTCTCAAAAATCATTTTTGTTTCAGATAGAACGAGCCAAGGAAAAGACACAAAGAAAGAACTCTACAGCATGGACTTTGATGGGCGCAGAGTAGAGCGCTTAACCTTCTTTAATTCCACCGTTATTTCTCCTTCCGTATCCCCTGATAATAAAAATATTATTTTCTCCGTCATCCAGTCTCATGTTCAAACGGATAGAAAAAACAAATCAACCAAGAATATTGATTTGATGATCTATAATCGAGAAACCAAGAAGAGTATCACCGTTTCTGGTCACCCTGGTATTAACTCCGGTGCGGTCTATTCAGCAGATGGCAAAAGTATTTATTTTACCCTTTCAAAAAGTGGTAACGCCGATATTTATGAAATGGATTTAGCCAGTAAAAATTTGCGTCAGGTCACAAACCATTATGCCGAAGATGTCGATCCTACGGTGACAGCTGATGGAAGCTACATGAGCTTTCTTTCTAATCGCGCCGGCAAAGCCCACATCTACGTCATGGACCCACGTGGAGTGGAGAAGGATGTGAGACGGATCAGTTTTGTGGGTCAGTTTAATGCTGCCCCACGCTTCTCGCCTGATGGCCGCTCAATTGTTTTTACCTCTTGGGTCGATCAAGGCTTTGATCTCTACCGTATCGATTCTCAGGGAAATAACCTGGCCCGACTGACTAAGAATTTTGGCTCTAATGAAGAGCCCTGGTGGTCACCCGATGGCGAATTCGTTATTTTTACTTCTCAGCGGGTTATCAATCGCTCAAAGGCCCTGCAAGATATCTATATTATGAATAGGGACGGCGAGATTGTCGGTCAGCTGACCCAGGACTTCGGTCTCTGTTTTAGCCCACGCTGGACTAACTAATCCTTTTACACTCAAATATCTTCTATTGAGTTTTAGGCAGGGTTTCATCCCTGCCTTTTTACTTTTTTCTGGCTAAATGGTTGGATTCACGGCAAAAACCGTACATTCTTTAAACACTGCATCAAAATAGTCTTGTAATATTTTTAGGCATACTGTATTCTTTTCCTAGTTACGCATTGCACAATTTATGACCCTCACCTTAATTAAGTGTCAAGGAGTTCTACATGAAAAGCCTAGCCCAAAACCTCGAATTGGCCACATTGTCGACAAAATTGCTCAGTAATCTTGATGAGGCTATTTTCTTCTCTCAGCTTTCAGGCTTTTTTCACCAGTCATCTCAGGAACACAAAGTTCAAGTATATGAAGTGATGGGTGATGGTTCAACTCGCCTTGCTGGTGAGAATGGTCAAGCGATCGATGGTGCTATTCTTGCCAAGGGCATTGGTCTTTCAGGATATGTCGCTCGTATGAAGCGTGCCTACTGGTCAAACAATGTGAAGAGAGATCCTATTACGGCTCACTCTAAGAGAGATGAAGTCGTTGAAGCTGAACTTGCTATTCCAGTGATGAACGAAGGTGTTGTGATTGCAACGATTCACGTTCAATCTTCCAACAAAGAGCGTCAGTTTAACGAGTCAGACGTCACCATCATTAATACTGTTCTCAAAGAACTTTCAGCGCCAATCCGCAACATGCGCCTCTACTTGATGGCCCGCCACATGACTCGTGAGCTTGAAGCAAAACTACAAAACCGTGAGTCACAAAGCACTCAAGGCCCTAAGTTTGATATTAAAACTGGCTCACAAAATAATGATGAGCGCGTAAACATGATTGCCGTTTCAAAGTCATTGCTTGAAACGATGAATCTTTCGAAGAAGCTGGCTGTTCAAGATTTCCCGATCTTGCTTGATGGCGCTCATGGTTCAGGTAAGAAGATTCTTGCTCGCAAGATTCACTTCTGGTCACACCGTAAGAACGGGGCTTGTGTACTTGTTCACTGTACATCGATGACTGAGGCTTCTTTAGATATCGAACTATTCGGAAAGAAAGGCAAGAAAGGTGCATTCGCTGAAGCTAACGGCGGAACATTGATCCTCGACGATATTCAATCTCTTTCTCACTCACTCCAAGCGAAAGTCTTGAGAGCAATGGTTACAGGTGAAGTGGTTTCTTCAGACAACGAAGAAAAGACGATGATCAACGTACGTGTGATCGCGACTTCAAAAGGTAATCTTGCTGAATCAGTAGAGAAGGGTGAGTTTAGAGAAGAGCTTTATATCCGCCTGAATACAATGAATATCAAGGTTGCTCCACTGCGCGAGCGTGCTGAAGATATCCGCGCACTTTCAGAGCATTTCTTGAATGAAGGAAGAGATCAAAAGAGTGCCAAGATCCTTACGGCTTCTGCACAAGCAAAACTTGCAGCTTACCACTGGCCAGGAAACGTACAAGAGTTGAGAGGCATGATGGAGAGAATTTCTGCCATCGTAGAAGGTCAGTACGTTGACGAGAATCACCTTCCAGAAATGAAAGTTGAGGAAGTAAAAGAAGAAATTAAAGTTGAGCTTAAGTTTGAAGAGAGAGCTCTTCATGACCTAGAAAAGGCTCATATTTTGGCTACTTTAGATCACTTGGCTGGCAACAAAACACGCGCTGCAAAGTCATTGGGGATCACAGTCAAGACGCTTTATAACAAGCTGCACAGCTACGGCTTGATTGAGACGAAAGAGCTCTAAGAAGTTGTGTGATTGAGTTTAAAAAAGTATGATTTAAAGCCAAGGAGCTTGTATGACAAAGGCAGTAGTAGAAACAGTAAAAGACGCAGCACCAGAAGTGATGACGCTTAAAAACTTTCGTGCCAATAACACGGATATTGAAAACTTTTATCGCTTTGTTCACGAGAACGGTTTGCGCAGAGAAGCTGGTATGATGCTTGAGTACGCTATCGACCGTCTTCGTAAAGCCCGCAAAAATAAGCGCGCTGCTAAAACTCTTCAGTAAATTTGATTCACTAAATTTAAGAAAAGGGCCACGGTTGGCCCTTTCTTTTTTCCCTCGGGTTCATACATGGATGTCACCGCTTCCCACATAAAAAAACACGTCTTCTACGATCCTCTTTATGGTTATGTTCACCTTACCAATCTTGAATGGGATATAATTCATACGCCTTTTTATCAACGTCTGCGCTGGATTAAGCAGCTGGGCTTCACCTGTTATACTTTTCCGGGAGCTGAGCATTCGCGTTTCGGTCACTCTATCGGAGTGATGCATAACTCTCACATGATCCTCAAAGCAGTGGGTAGATCTGTTTCTGATCAAGAGCTCTACGACGATAGTGTGCAGTCTAAGGATAAAAAATATCACCAAAGCCTCAGACTAGCGGCCCTCTTGCACGACCTCGGGACCTTTCCCTTTTCTCACACCACGGAGATGAGCTACATCCGCTTTGGAGAGACGACGAACGCAAAAAATGGTAAAGGCCATCCGGATGACCACGAGCATTTAGGCTCATTCATCATCAAGAATACGGACTTCGAAGGTGGTATCACATCCCTTTTAAAAAAATACGGCATCGATCCTCAGAGGATTTCGGATCTGGTGAAGGGAGTGGACAAGAGTGTGCTCGCTAACCAAATTCTACACTCAGAAATTGATTGTGATCGAATGGATTATCTTTTGCGTGACGCTCACTACTCGGGCATTCACTACGGTACCTACGATCGTGATTATCTTCTCAATCATTTCCGCTCAGTCAAAGTGGGCGATCACGACGTGATGGTGATTAATCACAATGCTCTCCATGCGGTCGAAGATTTTCTGATGGCCCGCTACGCTTGGTATTCCCAAGTGATCCGTTCTGCTCGAGGAGCGCGCTTTGATGCTCTCGCCGAGGAAGTCATGTTCCATCTTCTTGAAAAGGGCAAGGTCTATACCTACTCTCAATTAATGGATATGGTCGCCAATGATCCTAAGCGTTTCTACGGATTTAATGACCAGTATTTCATGCAGTCAATCCACCGCTATTACCTTGAGGGTGACTTTGACCGTCATCCACGCATAAAAGATATGGTTAACCGCCTGCTCTTTGAGCTGCCCCCCAAGACTGTCCGTTGTGAGGAGTTTAAGCAGAGACTCTTGGATCAGGATGATGACAAGGGTAACCAGAAGATTCTCAAACGAGCCCAGGAAAAGTTGGAAGAGATCCAAGAGGTCTTGAAGAAGAAGGGTAAGGAAGTAGACTGGGTGTTAGGAGATCTACCAAAAAAACACATTATGTTCGTGAAATCCCGCAAGAAATTAGTACAGTCCAAGACCACAGAGAACCTTCTCTTGGAGCGAGACCCCGCCAAAATCCTACTAGATAATGGGGAAGTGAAGCTCTTGGGAGAGCTCGAGAACTCAGTGATTGGGCACCTTCAGAATAAGTTCAATTTTGTCCCCAACGTCTATTGCTCCGAATCGGCTTATCAAATCTTGAAAGACGAAGGGATAGTTGTCTGAAACAGGCAGGCTTTTCCCCTCGAGCTTAGGGCTTTACGATCTTGCGCCGCTCTCGATACAATGATGGGGACCCTTGTGGGTCACTGAGCCATGATGGCGATTTTATTTAGATGAGGTTGCAAGGATGTACACCCAACGCTATTCGGCGACACCAAAAACACCAATTAAAGCACGCCCGGTTTTCGAGCTTAATCAAGTTACGGTTGATTTCGGAAAGTTACGCGCTCTTCGTAATATTCAGCTGAGTGTTCAGGCGAAAGATGTTCTCTTTGTCACAGGTGCCTCTGGTGCAGGAAAATCTACACTTCTAAACCTCATGGCCGGGTTGATTCAGCCCACATCAGGCACTATCACACTCGCTCAGGAGAGTGAAAAGTTTTTCGTCGCCAGTGTCTTTCAGGATCTGCGTCTTTGGCAGAAGAAGACTTGCGAAGAAAATATGTGGTTTAGTTACGATTCAAGAATCTATGACTCGAAAGAACAATTTCACAAAGAGATGATAGAACTCTCGCGGCTATTGGGTGTTTATGACCATCTATCACGTCCCATTCAGGATTCAAATGGTGGACTGAAAAGTAAGGTCGCAATGATCCGTGCGCTTCTGACCAAGCCCAATGCTCTCTTAGCTGATGAACCCACTTCGGCACTTGATAAAGAAGCGAGTTTTCGTTTGTTCGAGGTGCTTTCTCACTATAATCAAAAGCAAGGCCTGACACTTGTTTGGGCGACTCACAATAGAGAAATGGTGAAGCAGTTTCCAGGAATGGTGGCTCACCTAGATGCGGGACGACTACTTTATTCGGGGCAAGCATGTTTTATCTAAAAGAATTTTTTTCTAGTCTTTGGGAAATCAAACTAAGAGGAATCTTTTTTCTGGCCGCAAGCTTTTTAGTGGCGCTTACCTTAAGCTTTAAGCCAACTGTGCAAGTGGCACTGACCAATCTTTCTCCTGATGCTTGGGCTCGTCCTTACTTCACTGCACTCTTTGATGCAAAAGTTCAAAGCGCGGATGTTCTCGCTGATCTTGAAAATAGACCAGAAGTGGAAAAGGTTGAATTCGTTAAAACGATGGAAACTCAAAGTGTCCTTGGTAAACTTCTCTCCCAGATGGGAAAGGATTATCAGACCACATCTTCAGATGTAGCTTCTTTTGGTTTACGAGTCATCCTAAAGAACAAACAGATGATTCCTTCGGCACAAAATTTAATTGATGGTCTTGAGAAAACCCATGGGGAATCTCACATGACAACATCGGGAATTAAAATGCCAAAGATTGGTGGAATGCTGGATAGTCACCCGATTTTTAACTACCTCTCTCGCTTTGGCTACCTAGGGGCTTTGATTCCACTCATGCTGGTGTGGTTCTTCTCTCTCTCCTTGGTTTATAACGATGTCTCAAAGCGAGCTTGGTTGATTGAGCGTTTTCAGCGTCGTAAATTTGTGCGAGCAAAAATAATTGGATCTGGTTTTGTCTTTATCTTAAGCCTTTCTATCATTGCGACATTTGCTTTTCAGGGGCCAGATTTTCTAGCGATTCTGCTCTGCCTTTCAGCGTTTGCTGTTCCATGGGCTACGACTCTTCGAGAGGTGAAATGGACCTCGCAAAACTAGTCTTAACCACAAGCTGCCTGCTCATCTTTTCGGCTAAGCTATTGGCTTCAAGCGACCTTGTTCAAAGTCGAAATGAGGTCATGAAGCTCGGGGCGAGACTTAATAGCCTTGAGCGTGAGCTAGGACAGAATAACAATAAGTACCTTACGAGCATTGAGAAGATTCGCTTGATAGAAACAGATATCGTGAGTTACCAAGAAAGATTAGACGTCGTTAAAGCAGAAGTACAAAAACGTCATGATGAGCTCAATCAAATTTTGCGTGCGAAAGCGTTGGCCCTAGTAGAGGATGAGGTTGTTCAAGTTGAAAAGTTTGATTCCATCCTTGAAATGAACAAAGAGAAAAGCTCTGCAGCGATGAAAGAGGCAGAGGCTTTAGACAAAATAGTTATGAGTTTTCAAGAGCGACTCTCGCTCCTCAAGCAAGATGAGGAGGACCTCCTTAAGCTCACACTTGATTTAGAATCAAAGAAAAAACAAATGACTGATATCTATCTTGAAAAGGTTAAATTCAATCAAGAATTAGAAAATAAGATGCAGAAGCAAAAAGTCTCATCTCGACTCAGTGCTATTAAGCGCTCAGAGAGCTTGGGGCTTAATATTAAGCCCTCACTCAAGTTTGCTTCTCCCTTAGCCTTCTTTAGCTCAGCACTCCCTTCAGAGAAGGGCGTCACGTTTAAGTTTGAAAAACTTCAACCCATACGTGCCCCACGAGAAGGGCGCGTGATTTACAATGGTGAACTTGCAAACTACGGTAAAGTTTTGATGATCGATCACGGTGACGATATTCGTACGGTCATGCTTGGAAATTTCCAATCCTCCCTTGGGAAGAATGCTGCTGTTAATGCTGGTGACATTCTTGGTCATACCGACGAGCGAACAGATTCCCTCTACTTTGAAGTGAGAAAAAAGAATATCGCCCAGAAGACAATTCACTGGATGGATACTTCGGTCGCAGGTAAAATCTGAGAGAATTAACTCTTGGAGTTCACCATGCCTTTCAAAGCTCTCTCGATATGCTTATTATCATCTTTCATTCTTGCTTCCTTTCCTCAGGTCTTGGCAGCTTCGGAATCTAAACCTGCTCCAAACACAGCCGCTCATCGCTCTCGATTTGAGCAATTAGAGTTATTCAATAAAGTACTCTACTTGATAGAAAATCAATATTATCGCAGTGTGAGTACTGAAAAGCTTGTTGAAGGAGCCCTTAAGGGAATGATGGAGACGCTTGATCCTCACACTAGTTTTCTGAATGAGCAGTATTTTAAAAAAATGCAATCTGATACATCCGGAGAGTTTGGTGGTCTAGGCATTGAAGTGACCCAAAGAGACGGGATGATTCTGGTTATTTCTCCGATCGACGATAGCCCCGCTTTCCGCGCAGGGATTAGGCCTCGTGATCGAATTGTTGAGATTAATAATGTCTCCATCGTCGGACAGGGCCTTGATGAGGTCATTGAAAGAATGCGTGGAAAAAATGGTGATACGATACAGCTAGGGATTGTGCGAGAGGGGAGTGAAAAGATTAGATCTTTTAATCTTAAGCGAGAAACAATTAAAGTTAATCCCGTTAAGTCAGAGATGCTAGAAGGTCGAATCGCGTACATACGTTTAACCCAGTTTCAAAAGCGAGCTGCTCAAGCGGTGGAAGACTCACTTAAGGCGCTCAAGGCAAAAGCTGCTAAAGAGGGTGGACTTGTTGGTATCATTCTCGATCTTCGTTCAAATCCCGGTGGTCTTTTAGATCAAGCGGTGGATGTTTCATCTATTTTTCTCAAAGAGGGGATTGTTGTTTCAACGGAAGCACGAGATCCACAGAATAAAGATATTCGCTACGTAAAGAAGCAAGGATATAAGGATCTCGAGACACCACTCATTGTTTTGATTAATGGTGCCTCTGCCTCTGCTTCAGAAATTGTTGCCGGAGCTATCCAGGATTTCGAACGTGGCCCAATCATGGGACTACAATCCTTTGGAAAGGGCTCTGTGCAAACGGTGGCTCAGCTGGATGGAAAAGTCGGTGTTAAGTTAACGATAGCTCAGTACCTCACACCTAAAGGTCGTAGAATTCAAGGAGTCGGGATTGTGCCTGACATTCAGGTGGATGATTTAGACTATCAAGCTTTTGTACAGGCCAAGCGTGTTGATCGTTATGTGAGAGAGAGAGATCTTCGTAACCATCTGACGGCCACCATTGAGAGCGCAGAAGAAAAAAAATTACGTGAAGAATGGGATCGTCAAGACCGTGCTAATAAACGTGAAGAGCAGAAAAAGAAAGCAGGGCAACCGAAAAAAAATGATGAGGAAGATGTTTTTACTCCCTATGCTCCCTCACAAGACTATCAGGTTCAGCAGGCGAGTCAGCTCTTAAAAACAATCAAGTATCTTGCTAAATAATGTTTGAGCAAATTCAAAATGCGCCAACTGTTTCTGAACTTTTGGCGCACATAAAAAATACACTCGAGGAATCATTTCACGAAGTCATGGTGGAAGGAGAAATCTCTGGTATTTCCCATGCACACAGTGGCCATTGCTATTTTAATATCATGGATCAGGACGCCTCAATCTCATGTGCTCTGTTTAGGCAGGACCTTTTACGGCATCCCGGTTTTAAAAATATCAAAGAAGGGGATAAGGTTCTCATTTACGGACCCCTCACGGTTTATCCTAAACGCGGGACTTTTCAGATCCTTGTAAAAAGAATTGCTCCGGTCGGTGCAGGTTTATTAAAAATTAAATTTGAAGCGCTCAAAAAGAAACTATCCTCGGAGGGTTTGTTTGATCTTGATCGCAAGCGGGCAATTCCTAGGTATCCGAAAAAAATTGCTCTTATTACTGCGCCTGGAGGCGCTGCTCTTCACGATTTTGTAAATGTCTACCGCCGGAGAGGATTTGATTTCCAAATCACAATCATTCCTGCACTCGTTCAAGGTGATAAGGCTGCCGGCTCGCTGATTGCGGGTCTCGCAAAAGCGCAAGATATTGGAGCCGATGCAATAGTGTTAACTCGAGGAGGCGGGAGCCCAGAGGATTTATGGTGCTTCAACGATGAATCTCTCATTCGACAGATTGCTGCCTCAAAGATACCTGTCATCAGTGCTGTGGGGCACGAAGTCGATTGGACGCTTAGTGATTTTGTGGCGGATTTAAGATGTGAAACACCCACGGCTGCAGCTGAAACACTTACCCAGCCCCAAACAGAATTCAGACGTAAGGTACTACTACTCAATCAAAAACTGGTCCACCATTTAAGTTCTAAGAAATCCGATGTTCAGTTGCGACTAACTCGGTATCACCCAGCTCACCTCATGCAATCAATAAAGGATCAATTAAAAGATTTTGAGACAAGACTCAGTCGAGTTAACTTGCTCGAGCGATCCCATCAATACATCGGTTTGCATGCCCGCTCACAAGAACTGGATGATTTAATGCGAGATTTAGAAATGAATCTACAAAAGACAGTAGCCTTACTCAATCAGCGACTCGAGCAGGCGCAGGCCCGTTTGTTATCTTTGAATCCTCGATCTGTGCTAAGCCGGGGCTATGCCATTGTGTCTGTAAATGAGGCGGTTATAAGTTCGAATAAAGAATTACAAAAGCTCCCCCCGCAAGCATCGCTATCAATTGAATTTGGTGATGGATCATCACGAGGGATTTGGTCTCAAGGAGAAAGTTATGAAAAATAGGCTATTACTTTGTCTCTTTATTATGAGTGCTTGTAGCTCGGGACTTAAGCAGCAGCCAATTGCGGAAAACCCTGTTCAAGTCATCGAAGAAAAAGTGGTGCAAAGTGAAGTGAGTCCGACTGGCGTCCAAACTTTTCCAGGAAGGGTTCGTTGGGTTTCTTTTGTTGTTCCTAAAGGCTGGGAGGGGGCACGTCTTAAGTGCAAGGATCAGTTCATTAAACATGTTCCTTATCGTCCTGGTTTTCATTATGCCTATATTGCGGAGACCTATTTTTCAGACGTAGAGAAACACTCTTGCGCCCTTAAACTCAAAGACCGTGAAATCCCTGTGATTGAATTTCTTGTTAAGCCTTATGCCTACAAGTCAGAGAAGCTTAAAGTAGATTATCGGAAGATCTCACTGTCAAAGAAAGATCAAAAGCGTGCCGCAAGAGAACAGCGGATCCTCAATGAGATTTATACTCAATCAGCAGCAACGCCATATTTCTCAACACCATTTAGGGCCCCTCTTACCTCTCATATCACAAGTGTCTATGGAACAAGACGCGTTTATAATAATGCTCATAGAGGACAGCACCTAGGAACCGATTTTCGGGCCGCAGTAGGTGTTCCTATCCCTGCTACGAATAGGGGAAAAGTGCTTTTTGCCGATGACCTATTTTACACGGGATGGACTGTAATCATTGATCATGGGTTAGATATCTTTAGTGTTTATGGTCATCTCTCTGAAGTTAAAACGGAGGCGGGCGCTATTGTAAATGGTGGAGATATTATTGGTTTATCCGGAAGTACCGGACGAAGCTCGGGGCCGCACTTACATTGGGGAATCAAGATTCACGGGAACTATGTTGACGGCTACTCACTCATAGAAGAGTCGGAGAAACAATTTAGAAAATGAATGAAATAATTTTTTCACAAGATCTCATTCAAAACGTAGTCATTTTCTTAGACTCACATTTAAGTTTTGGTAAAGACTCAAAACTTGAGAGTCTACTTCGAAATTCAAAGATTCGTACTTTTAATGACTTTTCGCTTCGACCTGAACTTCAAACTCACAGCGTCTGGATTTCTAGTTCGCGCTCCCTTGCTGATTTGAAATCGGTAAAGGGATTGAAGATTTATGTAAAGTCTCCAGCCCCTGATTTCTTCGAGCAAGAAGTAGAGGGACACTCTCTGGAAAATTTTGATCTGATGCTTGAGTTAAAGGAATTTGAGGAAAACTTTTCGCAAATTTTAAATTTTTGGTTTGAAGATCAGCAAAGACTAAGGCTTGAGAAGCTTTCTCGTTCGAGTGGTCAGTATCACAAGACTCTTCTCAAACAGATAAAGCTTTTTGCAAAAGATCCTTTCGAACATGAAGGACTTGTTGAGATTTTTTATAAGTTTCTTACTCATTTTGAGGATTTCTACCTCAGCATCAATTTTGAGACACTAAAACTGAGTGTTGAGAAAGCTCAGAAGCGTCTTTTTAAGAAGAACGCTCTTCAACTAAAAACTCTCTTTGAGGTTGATCCCAAGGGAGCACCACATTTTTATCTAGGCATCTATAAAGGCAGTCATTTGTTTTTGGAAGTTAAAAACTTTCAAGATGATGTGGCTTTTACTTTTACGCTTAATCTCTTTGTTAGCTATCTTACCCGCTTACTCAAGTCTCTGAACCTTAAAGCGACTGAGATAAAACCCGCCCAAATACTTTTTGAAGCTTTTGAGATGCTACCGATGCCAATTATCTTAACTGGCAAGGATAATGAGGTTCTTAATTATAACATCGCTTTTGGTAAGCTCAATCAGGCGCCATCAACTGTTGTTCGTTATGAAAATTTTGACGAAGTAAAAACAAAAGATCAGATTTGGACGATTAAAAAAGTATCTTTCCAGAACACGAGGGGGGAGAGCAAGTTAACTATTTTCTTCCCAAAAAATAATCAGCGTAATCGAAATCTTTCAAGCGGCTCCCAAGACTTGGGTATTATAACCAGCTCAATCGCGCATGAGCTGAATAACCCCATTGCAGGTATTTTAGCCGCCTTAGAAGTACTGATGTTGGAGGATTATTTAGATAACGACACTATCGATGAGTTACAAGAAATGAAGCAAAGCACCTTAAGGTGTAAGCAGCTGGTGGAAACTTTCCTCGGATTCTCAAAAGTGAGTCCCATCCTGACAGAAGGAAAAAATCAACTTCTCACTTTATGTTTTGAGCAGGCCCTCAATCTCCAACGATTTCGTATGATCGAAAGTCAGACTCGAATTAATCTCTCGGTAGAGGTGAATCACCCTTATTCTTATCCTCTGCATCAGCCGACCATAACGATGATGGCCTATCTTATCATGGGTGAAATCATGACTAATTTTCACCATCTTAGACTGCTGGAAAATAAAAGTGCAAAAGGTCAGGTGATTGATCTGACTTTGCATGAAGATGCTGATAATTTTCAGGTAAAATTAAGACCAAACTTAGTTTTAAGCCGCGACTTATCATCTAAACTGCTGGCATATCTTATGGAGCAGGAAAAATTAAGTTTGAGTTTTGATAGCTATGGCTCTCTGGTTTTTACTCACAAGATTATGTTGATTTGAAAAGGATGGATCTATGAAAAAGAAAATTGTAGTTGCGATGCCCATTGAGACTGAAATGCTTGAGACTATTCAGAAATGGGCAGAGAAAGAAGATTTTACTCATGCAGATCTCGTTTTCACTCATTACGTTCGCCAAGAGTACTCTGGCTACGAAATGACAGTGGTGAGTTACCCCGATGAAAAAATCTTTGCAGAGATGAAGCCAGTTTTGACCAATCATTTTCAAGCTCTCTGTTCCAAGATGCTTAAGCCAGGTGTGAGCTTTAAGGTGGAAGTTCTCTTGTCACCTTCGCCAGCCGATAGCATGGTTAAAAATCTTTCAAACCACAAAGCGGATATGATTGTGGTGGCGACGAGAGGTAAAACAGGGCTGGCCGGTTTTTTTGGCAGTTCATTTGCAGATCACATGACCAAGTTCTCACCCTGTGATCTACTGGTGCTTCGTCCGCGTCGCTAAATATAGCGAGATGGGAAATTGAACGGATCAGGGTGATTTTTTACAAGATTCTCTATTGATTGAAAAAAGTTCTTCTGGTCTTTTTTTAAGTCCTGACGTTTGAGAAAGATGTAATTCGTTTCTTTTTTATTTTGTTCAAGAGTTAAGTGACTCTCTATGAGTGGCTTAATCTCTTGAATGATTTGATGTCTTCTTTGTGTCTTGGCTGCCTCAAATCGATTCACTTGTCCTTGCAGAAAGTGTGTCAGTTTCTTTTTATGGCTGGGAAATTTAAAGATAAGTTCAGAATAGGATGCAAACCCCATAAGAGAGTAAACAATCAGCTGCCCCTGAATAAGATGGGGAGCGACTAGGAAATCCTCTTCTTCGAGTGGGTTTTCAGTGTTGCTGGGCGCATGTGCCTGCAGGAGAGTCAGAAATTGAAGGGTCTCTTGGCGAGTTGCTTCAGGGATTTTTAAAAAATTTGTATTAAGCTGCATCAACCCTTCGATATGTGGGCCAATTAAGCGGAGAGTAATAAGTTGCCACTGAAGGCTTGAGAGAAAGCCTTCAATCTTTTCCCAACTCTTAGCAGGGCATTCAATCGGAAGGAGTGAGAGAATCACTCCCTGTTCACCTTTAACTGTGAGTAAGATGGGACGATTTTCAATCTTTAGCTGTTCTACCACATCACTCATGTCCTTTTCACGGCGATCAAAATGTCGTCGGTCGAGCTCAAAGCGATTGCGAGGGTAGTAGAGCTGGTTAATTTTTTTAAGATCTTTAGCGATAAAGATATCAATGAATTTTAAAAGTAGTTTTGCCGTGACTCTTGCATCTTCAATGGCCCGATGGGCTTTTTGATCACCTAGATCAAAAATTCTGCCCATGTATTCAAGGTTTGAGTTCACTATGTCAGGGATCATATATTTGGTCATGACATTGGTGCAAAGAACTCTATTTTCAAAAGTGGGCCTGCCTGAATCTTTAAGCTTGGCATTCAGGAAGGGGATATCAAAGGAGGTATTGTGAGCAACCAAGATGCAGTCACCTGCAAATTGCATCACTTCGTCAGCGATTTCTTCAAAGCGAGGTGCGCCAATAACGTCTGCTTGTTTTACACCTGTTAATCGCTGAACAAACTCGGGAATTTCTTTTTCAGGATTCACCATGAAGCTGCGCTCTTCAGTAATGGTGAGGTTCTCAATCTTAGTCATCCCAATCTCAAAGATTTTATCTTTTTCGGGACTGCCGCCAGTTGTTTCAAGATCAATAACACAAAACTTTAGTGAACTGAGGATTTCTTTTGAACTTGTCATTTTTTTACATGCGAAACATTCGTTTCTGCATTCCTTATACTTTTATACTTTCAAATGCTCTGGAGTAAACGCCATGGGCAATAGCTCTTTAAATGATTTATGAGTTTCCTTGCCTTGTCCATCGGAAATAATGACCTCGAGATTCTCATGAGCGAACTCGGCCATCACCTGACGGCAGAAGCCGCAGGGGGGCCATCCGTCTTGGGTGTAGACGTAGACTTTCTTTATTTTTTTATGCCCTTCTGAAATGGCTTTCCAGATGGCTACCCGTTCGGCGCAGACGGTTCCGCCGAAGCTAGAATTTTCGATATTACAGCCACCGATGATGGTTCCGTCTTCAGTTTCAACCGCACTTCCTACATTCGCTTTTGAATAAGGTGAGTAAGATCTCTTAGAAAATTGAATGGCAACGTCTCTGAGATTCATATGTGTTCCTAGAGTTGAGCTATTGTTTCAGTGAGTACGCTGATGAAGTTTTTCATCGAACGACGGGCCACATCTTTTACATCTGAGTGGCTGAGTTTTTCAGGTTTAAGTCCTGCCGCATAATTAGTCACGCACGCCACACCTGCAACTCTGATACCTACATGGTGAGCAGCAATCACTTCAGGTACAGTACTCATTCCTACCATGTCTCCACCCAAGCGTTCGAGCATTCTTATTTCTGCTGGTGTTTCGTAGGTGGGGCCAAGCATCCAAGCGTAAACTCCACGCTTCATATGAACACCGTTTTTATGCGCGCAATCTTCAACCAGTTTAGTCAGCTCTTTATTGTAGGCGTCCGACATATCTGGAAAGCGAGGACCTAGTTCATTTAGATTCGGACCAACCAAAGGATTGCGACCAGACATGTTGATGTGATCTGTGATGAGGACTAAGTCACCAGGATGAAAATCTCTGTTGATACCGCCGGAAGCATTCGTGACGAAAAGTGTTTTGACACCTAAAAGCGCCATCACTCGTATGGGAAGGACCACGTCTTCCATAGGGTAGCCTTCATAAGCATGGAGTCGACCTGAGAGAGCGACGACTTTTTTTCCTTTGACCGTTCCAAAAATAAGCTTGCCCTCATGACCCTCTACAGTTGTCTTATGGAAATGGGGTATTTCGCTGTAGTTGATGCTTGTTTGATTTTCAATCTGGTCTACAAATACGCCAAGACCTGAACCTAGAACGATTCCCACTTCTGGCAAATCTGTAATCTTGCCTTTAATAAAGTCTGTGGCTGTTTGAATTTTCTTATACACGCGTCTGTCTCCTTAAAGGCTCATCACATCAGTGATGAGCTTAGGTGCTTTAACCTTTGCTTTTGAAAAGGTAATAATTTCTGTGATAAATGTTTGAGCCATTTTTTGTGCGATGGCCCTCTGGTGAGCGTGGTGATGAATGGCAAGAATCGGTTCATCTTTCTTAACTTGGTCACCGATCTTCGCCACAAAGGTAAACCCGACCGTTAGATCAAGCTGATCTTCTTTTGTTTTTCTTCCACCGCCCAGCTCTATGAGTTGGTGACCAACTTGATCATTTTGAAAGTTTTTAATAAAAGCAGTTTTTGGAGCTTTAACGATGGTCACTTCCGGCGCGACAGGAAGATGAGCTGTGTTGAGGATGTCTTCACGCTTTCCGCCTTGCCATTCAATCAGGTCAGCCAGTTTATTCAGAGCACTACCATCCTCTATCGTGCTGCGAGCTTTTTTACGTGCGAGTTCAAGTGTTTTAAATTTGCCAGCCATGACAGCCATGTGTGCTGCCAATTCGATTGAAAGGTCTGTGAGGTCTTTGGGGCCTGCACCTTTGAGTGTGTCGACTGATTCAATCAGCTCTAAGCTATGGCCAACTTTTAAGCCCAAAGGCTGATTCATATCTGTCACCAAGGCTACTGCTTTACGCTTAAAGCGCTTGGCGGTTTGCAAGAGGGATGTCGCCAGCAGTTTGGCATTCTTGCGATCTCGCATGAAGGCACCAGTGCCGTACTTAATATCGAAAGCAATCCCTTCGGCACCTTCGGCAAGTTTTTTGCTCATAATAGATGCCGTAATCAGTGGGATGCAATCAATCGTAGCAGTGACATCACGGAGAGCATAAATCAATCGGTCCGCAGGAGCGATCTCTGGCGTTTGACCAATCAATACGATGCCTTTATCCGTGAGTTGCTGTGAGAATTCATCGAGGCTCAGGTTCGTTTTGAATCCCTTAAGAACTTCAATCTTATCCACCGTGCCACCGGTGTGGCCTAAACCACGACCAGCAATCATCGGGACCTTAACTCCCAGGCACGCGGCGATCGGAGCTAACACAAAAGAGGCTTTGTCTCCGATCCCACCAGTGGAGTGCTTATCAACAACCGTTTTATCATTGAATTTTAAAACTCGACCGGAGTAGAGCATGGCATCGGTGAGGGCTGCGGTTTCAGCCGTTGTCATCCCCTTGAGACTGATGGCCATGAGAAGGGCTGACATTTGATAGTCAGGGATATTTTTTTTTGTGTATTCTTCGATGATCCATTTGATGTGATTGGCCTCAAGGATGTGACCATTTTTTTTTGCTTCAATCAGTTGGTACATGGTTGGCATTTTCTGTGACATTCAAATCCTTTCCCCGGCCCAAATGAGCGTATATCTTGCGCAGCATTAGTTTGCCATCATGATGTGGGCCATTTATGATACTAATAAGCCTTCTTTAATGAAAACAAACTTTTTCGTGTGGATGATGATTATGAAATCCCTTTTTCTTGTACTTTTGCTTCTCTCAGTAAGTTTTTCTTCCCCAGCTCAGGCCCAGGCCAGCCCAGAGGATGTGGTTAAGCAGACCCAAGGGGATCTTTTAGTGGTGGTCGGAGCAGGGGTGGGGGGAGCTGTTCTGGGTCTTTCGACTCTTTCCTTTTATGACACACCCTCTAAGAATATTTCCAATATCTGGACCGGAGCAGCTCTTGGCATTATCGCAGGAGTCATTTTTGTGGTGGTTTCTCACGCTCAAAAAGCTCAGGATGAGTTTGCTGCGACCAAAGATTTCACAACCTCTGATCGTTTTGCTTGGCACTCTGGGCATACTCAGTCTACAAGCTTTCAGACGCCAGTTATTTCTCAGCTTTGGACAAAAAGTTTTTAATAAAGGTTTTTATGGAACGCCTCATCTCTGTGCTTGGTCTTTTGGTTTTAGCCGGCACCGCCTATGTTTTAAGTGAACACAAAAAATCTATTCAGTGGCGCACGGTCTTATCTGGAATTGCTCTCCAGATTATTTTTGGACTTCTCATCCTTAAAACTAGTTTTGGGCGTGGGTTTTTTGATGCCGCCGGTTCAGCTTTTGGTGCTGTTCTTAATTACACCAACAAGGGTTCAGAGTTTCTCTTTGGCCCCCTTTCTGCCCCTCAGAATTTTGGATTTATTTTTGCCACGATGGTTCTTCCGACCATCATTTTTATGAGTTCGCTCATGAGTGTTCTGTATCACCTCGGTATCATGCAAAAAGTAGTGGAGTGGGTGGCACGAATCATGATGAAAGTCATGCGCACTTCTGGGGCTGAATCTCTGGCCGCTGCTGCAAATATTTTTGTGGGTCAAACGGAAGCGCCACTCGTCATTAAGCCTTATGTCGACAAAATGACTCGCTCAGAAATTATGGCACTCATGACTGGTGGAATGGCGACAATTGCAGGTGGTGTACTTGCGGCTTATGTCGGTTTTGGTGTGGATGCAGGTCACCTGCTCGCGGCTTCTGTGATGAGTGCTCCAGCAGCTCTCGTCTGCGCTAAGCTTTTGGTCCCAGAGAGAGAAACGAGTGCCACAGCAGGAGTCGTATCGGTAGAACTCCCTAAGCTTGCGACAAATGTGATTGATGCGGCTGCGACAGGCGCCAGTGATGGCATGAAGCTCGCCGTCAACGTCGCTGCTATGCTTTTGTCATTCATCGCACTCATTGCCATGCTTAATGGTCTAATCGGTTGGATCGGCGGTTTTGCAGGCATCACTGGTCTGTCATTTGAACTGATTATGGGTTACGTTTTTGCCCCCGTGGCTTGGCTTCTAGGTTGTCCGTGGAGTGATTGTGTGATTGTCGGAAATCTTTTGGCGAAAAAACTTGTCCTCAATGAGTTTGTGGCTTACTTGGATTTGAAAGAGAATATGGGGCAACTTTCTCAGCGCTCAATCATCATTTCAACCTACGCTCTGTGCGGATTTTCTAACTTCAGCTCTATTGCCATCCAGGTAGGGGGAATTGGAACGCTTGCCCCACAGAAAAGATCAACTATCGTGGAGCTTGGGGTTAAATCTTTGATTGGTGGAACTCTCGCCTGCTTGATGACTGCGGCCATTGCCGGCATCATGCTTTAATTTTGGTCTAATTTGCCGCGCCTTTTCGACTTCGATTTGGCGCGGTATCCTATCTTCAATTACAGTTTAAGTTTTAGAATTTTAAGTTTAACAGTTTTACGATTAGGACATTCATGGCCAAGGAACTTGTGGTCAACCAGACTCACAGTGAGTGCCGTATTGCGCTCATTGAGAATGGTGAGATTTTAGACTTTCTGGTAGATCGCCAGCAAGGACTCCAACAAAACATCGCTGTCGGTGATATCTTTTTAGGAAGGGTGCTCAGGGTTTTACCTGGAATGCAATCAGCCTTTATTGATATTGGTTATGAGCGTGCAGCATTCCTCTATGTCGACGATGCTTATATTCCGACGCTCGATGAGCAGCGCCAAGCACTGGAGAAAGCTCTCTCGGGCGAAGCTCCGCCCTCAAGACGCCTAGGCGAAGTGATTCCAGACGAATTCTCCACACTGACTGAAACTGTCGACATGAAGTTTCGCCCGGACGTGAAGATCCAGGATTTTCTCAAAGAGGGCGATGAGATCGTCGTTCAGGTGGCCAAAGAGCCCATCTCTACCAAAGGTCCTCGGGTCACTCGTCATATCACTCTAGCCGGCCGACACATCGTGTACATGCCCTTTATTGAGCACACCGGTGTCTCTCG
Organism: Bacteriovoracaceae bacterium UBA6144; assembly: GCA_002435705.1. GTDB lineage: Bacteria > Bdellovibrionota > Bacteriovoracia > Bacteriovoracales > Bacteriovoracaceae > UBA6144. Next base: position 68,960 of record DIVA01000067.1, on the reverse strand, counting down.
CAGAATTGAAAGTGAAGAGGAGCGCAAACGTCTTAAAGACGTGCTGGATTCTATTCGCCCTGAAGGCTGTGGAGTGATTGCACGTACTGTAGCTGAAGGACAGAGCTATAAGACCCTGAAGAACGATTACAACATGCTAGTGAAGATCTGGAAGGATGTTCAAAAGAAGCAGGAGAAATTAAAAGCTCCGATTGATCTCTATCAGGATTTGACCTTTGTTCAGCGGGCCCTGAGAGATATTACAGACGAAGATGTTGATCAAATCGTGGTAGATTCGAAACAGGTCCAGCGACAGATTGAAAAGTTCATCAAGCAGTACCTGCCGAACCTCAAAGCGAAGATTAAACACTACGATGCTGAGACGCCCATCTTTGAGCAGTTTGGGATTGATCTTGAAATTGAGCGTGCTCTTTCGAATCAAGTCTTCCTGAAGTCTGGTGGTTCCATCAACATTGATCAAACTGAAGCACTGGTGTCTATTGATGTGAACACCGGAAAATTCGTAGGTAAGAAAACCCTTGAAGACACGATCCTTAAAACCAACCTAGAAGCAGTAAAAGAGATCGCCTACCAGCTGCGCGTGAGAAACTGCGGCGGAATTATCATCGTGGATTTCATCGATATGGAGCGCGAAGAAAATCGCGTGCAGGTGTATCAAACTCTGCTTGAGGCGCTTAAGAAAGACCGGGCCAAGACGAACGTCCTTCCGATCTCAGGCTTGGGGTTGGTCGAGATGACTCGTAAACGCACCCGGGACACTCTGGTACGCACTATGTGTGAACCTTGTCCTTACTGTGAAGGTGTGGGCCGTGTGAAAAGTGTCGATACTGTGAGTTATGAAATCATCCGCGAAGTCACGAAAACCTTTAAGCGTACACAATCTAATAAAGTCACCGTATTCGCTCACCCAGAAGTGTGTGCCTCTCTCTCGAGCGAGGAGTTTGGCTTGATTGAAGTGATGGAAGAGACATTCCAGAAAACATTACTCATCCGTGCGGACAATAACTATCATGTTGAGCAGTATGAAGTGTATATACACGAGCCTTAGAGATAAGGCTCAAGTACTTTTCTAAGCTCTTTCATTGAAATCGCAAAGGCGAAGTTTTTCCAGATGCGAGGGTCTTCGCTTCCAATGACATGCGACCACAGATCTCGTGACCTGATTCGATCGCGGTCTCGGGGATTAATCCCACTGGCCCATAAAAGTGCTACCACTCGGCCTGTTTCACGATCCACGATAGCACTACCTGAGTCACCACCTGTGACGTCACAGCCGATAGAGATGTTGTGATGAACGAGTTTTCCTGCCATGTCAGGGACAGTCTGAAGTACTGCTGTTGGGCTGATCACGGCACAGTCTGAATCGAGGTTGGCATTTCCAGTGAAGGCGCGTTGGGCTTGATCTGAGTCACGAAATCGATTTACAGATCTGACTCCAAATCCATATTGCATAAGCATCTGACCTGCACGAGGAGAAAAATCTAAATCCAGCTCAAGACCTTGAGCTGCGAAATCTTTCATCTGGTTTTCTTTTACTGTGAAAAGTGTCACATCACTCTCTTCACGATTGAAGAGGCTGACGAGAACTTTTTCACATTCGACTCGCCCCTGCGAGCGGTTAGCTTTGAGAAAAGTGATGATACTTCCTCTGCATTCATGTGTGGTCATAACGTGAGCATTGGTAAGAAAGAGGTGTCTGCCTTGATGGCGGCCTATGTAGAATCCTGTTCCGCGACCAACACCCCGGGGAGCTGGGGTGTTGATGAGAACAGTATTATAAATGTGATCGGCAATAAAAGGTAGGTCACTGCGCTCGAGAGCTTCTCTCCAAGGTGTTTTCGAGTATTCGTCACCAATTTGAATAGTGCTGGCGAAACTTGAAAAGGAAAACACCAAGAAGAGAAGCTTCAGCATCATTTAATCCTGTAGATTAGTTTCTTCTTCCGTTACGACCACGCCCGTGGTTGTCGCCATTGTTATTTTGAATATTCACCTCTTCAAGAACACGTGAAACTTCTTGAAGTATTCTTTGAGCTTCAAATCTGTTGCCACGTGAAAGCATACTCTCGGCTCTTTTTACATCACGTGAAATATCCATGAACTGAATTGTTGTCATGACGATTTCTGTCGGCATTGGTGGTAGCGGATTGTATTCAATTCCACTATTTTGCAAGCAGGTCAGTGCTGAAGCTGATGAACCTCTATTCGCTAAATCTAGACACACTCCTTCTGAGCCATTGAAGTATTCTTTGTTGGCAATGGCACTCACACACGCCGCTGCAGTTGATTGACTAAAGCGTGCAATTGATAAGCAAGTTTCTGAAGCCGAATCTTGAAGGTATGCTCCACGTGCATTTTGAATGGCCAAGACAGCGTTTGCTGATGATCCCGTGTCAGCGATTCTCTTCGCGATAATACTTGCTGCTGGTGAGAAGTAAGAATCCAAAGATGCCTCAACACAATTCACTGCAGACGATTGTGAGAAACGAGCGATAGAAAGACATGCGCTCTCTAAACTCGGGTCCATTTGACGATTGGCCCCCACTTCGAGAATTTTAAGCGCGTTAGCCGATGAGCCAGTGTTCGCCACTGCATTGGCCACATTCAATACAGTTTGATCAAGACGTGAGCGTGAAATCACTTGCGCACACTGAGAGCCAGAGCTAGCACTGAATCGAGAAATGTTTCGGCACACATCTGAAGGGGAGGTTTGGGCAAAGACTTGTGAACATGACAACACAGCTAGACCTAGCAATAGTTTTTTCATTTGATTCTCCTTAAAAAAGTTGCCGCATCGTATCATTTGTGTAAGTTATTGTGTTTCTGTTAGTAATAATTACAGCAATTAGCTAAATACTTAAAAATTAGACTTTTTTCAGTCTCTCTGTTAGTTTTCTCACACATTTTTAAAGGTTTTTCACTCGCTCCCGGCGCTTATGACCGTGGGGCATAATTATATCCCAGGAGGAACCATGATCTACGAAATGGCGTACGTCGTAAAACCCGACGCCCCAGAGGAAGCTTTAGCTTCTGTCAAAACCCTCATCGCTGAAACTCTCAAAGAGTACGGTGGCGAAGCCCTCGTCAACGATACTTGGGGCGTAAAGAGCTTTGCTCAGCCTTACGAGTCGGGCCTGAAGAAAGGTAATTTCTTCTACGTGATGTACAAGTCACAAGGCTCAACCAACGCAGAGATCGAGCGTAAAATGCGCATCAATGAAGCCGTTGTTCGCTTCATGATCGTAAAGCTCGGTGACGATGCAAAACAAGAAGCCATTCTTAAAGGCTACAGAAACCCGAACCATACTCAAGCCGCTTCTGCTTCTGCAGACAGTGACGAAGGAATGATGATGGGTGAGGAAGGCGATAAAGAAAAGCGCATGCACTCTAAGAGAAAGTCTTGCTACTTCTCAGCTAAGAAGCAAGGCCCTGATTGGAAAGACCCGAAGTCTTATGCATGGCTTGTGAATGAGTTCGGGAAAATTTCTCCAGCTCGTATCACGGGACTTACTCCGAAGTACCAACGTCGTGCCTGTGACGCTATTAAGCGTGGACGCATGATGGGTCTTTTGAGCTACGTTTCTAACGATATTGCTCGCTAGGATTTTACATGTCTGAAGTCCTGCAACCACCACGCTTAAGCATGTCGCGCTTAATGCTCTTAGGAGCATCTAGTGTTGTACTGTGTTTAAGTTATCTCATGGCCGTTTTCACGCCCTTTCCGGTAGCCATCGCTACCATTATGTATGGGCGAGTGAAAGGCTATGCTGTGGCGCTTTTGGGTTTCAGTACTTGTCTTGTTCTTAGCTTAACTTTGATGAAAGGTGATTTTACGGGCGCAGGGTCTTACCTTATGCTCTCCTTAATTGGTCTTTTGATTGCAGAGATTCTCCGCAAGGATTGGGCGCCAGTGCGCTCTCTACTATTTGCGGGGTTAAGTTTGATTGCGATCGTCGTGGCCAGTGTAGGGATCACACTAAAAACGCAGAAGCTTGATTTGCATGCAGTTGTGTCTACTGAGATCACGCGCATCCAAGACCAATTGAAGAAAGCCCAGACAGAAGGGACACTTCAGCAGGAATTAGATGAGATCGGACTTGGTCAGCCAGCTGATGAGCTAGCCACACAGACCTTAAAAACCTTCCCAGGATATTTCATCATGGGGATTTTCTTTGTCTTGTGGGTTAACTCATACCTCGCACTCAAAGCACGAAGACTTCTTCAGCCTTCATTCGATCATAAGCACGATGAGCGAAGCCTGTTGGATTTTAAGATGCCTCTTTGGGGTGTTTACTTTGTGGTTGTAGGCTTGGTTTTAGTTTTAGTTGCAGACAAGATCCCTTACGGGGATTTTGCTGGAATGACTCTTTTGCGAATGGTGGGCGTGTTTTATTTCTTTCAAGGTTTCGGCATATTTTTGAGTGTATTAAATCACTATGGTATCCTTGGCTTCTTTAGAACTCTCATCGTGATGATGATCGTTTTTTTCGTGCCATGGCTATTGGCCCTTGTTGGGCTCTTCGATACGTGGTTTGACTTTAATAATAAATTAAAAAAACAGGTTTCAAATTAAGGAGCTTTTATGAAAGTTATTCTCATCGAGAAAGTAAAAAATCTCGGTAACATCGGTCAGATCGTCAGCGTTGCTGAAGGTTTCGCTCGCAATTTCCTTCTTCCTAGAAAATTTGCACTCGTAGCTGATGCAAAAAATGAAAACGTGCTTAAGGATCGCCAAAAAGCGCTTGCGAAGAAGATCCAAGCTGAACAAGCTGATGCACAAGCTATCAAAAAGAAAATAGATGGCACAACTATTGAAATGATTAAGAAAGTTGGTCAGAACGGAAAACTCTTCGGTTCAGTTACAACTCTTGATGTTTCAAAAGAACTCGAAAGCAAAGGCGTACATATTGAACGTCGTTTGATCACAATCGAAGGTTCGGTTAAGTCTGTTGGAACTTATGACTGTAAAGCTCGTCTTTTCGGAAATGATGTTGTGGCAAACTTCAAACTTAAGATCACTATTGATCCAGTTCAGGCTGAAGAGCTTAAGAAAGAAGCTGCGGAAGCAGCTAAGAGAAACGCTGACAAGAAGAAAGCCAAGGCTGATGCAGAAGCAAAAGCTAAAGCTGACGCTGAAGCTGAAGCAGCTGCAGCAAACGAAGAAGCGTAATTTATTTAGCATTTATGCTCTAAAAGAAAGGGGAGGCTTAGGTCTCCCTTTTTTTTGCACATGGCTTTGAACCTTAATACCTTTCATGGCAAGCTTTCCCCATGAGCAACCTCGATAAAATTCAAAACCAACTACCCCACGATTTTACTGCTGAAAAAGCAGTTCTCGGCTCCTTGCTGATTGATAACCGTTCTTTCGATGAGATCATCGACATCGGTTTACGTGCGGAAGACTTCTACCATCCTCAGTATGGGATGATCTTCGATGCCATGAAAGAGTTGCACACCACGAGTGAACCTTTGGATTTGGTGACGGTAAGCTCCAAGCTTACGGATATGGGTAAGCTCGAGAAAGTCGGCGGCCAATCAGCACTCGTCACTCTTTCTGAAGAGATTCCCTCTGCGGCCAATATTAAATCTTACGCAAAATTGGTGAAGCAAAAAGCGACCGTTCGTGAGGTCGTCCGTGCCGCTGCTCGTGTGGTACAGATTGGCACGAATAACGTCGGTGATGTTGAAGAGTTTCTGGGTGAAGTGGAGAGTGAATTTTTTAAGCTCACTAATCAATCAAAACAAAACAAAATGCGCACGCTCCGTGATTCGCTCCAAGAGTCACTCAAGGATCTTGAGAAGTCGACACGTAACAAAGGAGAGATCACTGGTCTATCGACAGGATTTCCTTCTATCGATCGTCAGCTTTTAGGTCTTCAGCCCGGCCAACTTATCATCATCGCGGCCCGTCCCGGTGTAGGTAAAACCTCACTCGTTCTGAACTGGGTTGTGAACGGAGCCAAGCAAAGTGGTCTTCCTGTAGCCATTTATTCGATGGAGATGTTGACCAACGAACTTGGGCTCAGGATTCTCTCGAGTGAAGCTAACATTGACTCTCGAAAGCTTCGCACCAAAGATTTCGGTCCGCATGAAATGAAGAATATGTTTACGGCCGTTCAGTCTCTCTCAAGACTTCCTATTGTGATTAATGATTCAGGTGCCTCGACCCTTTTAGATATTCGCTCTCAGTGCCGCCGACTTAAAGCCGAGCAGGGGTTAGGGATGATCGTGATCGATTACTTGCAGCTGATGCAGCCGCATGTAAAAAAGAATTCCCGTGAACAGGAAATTTCTGAAATCTCGCGAGGCCTGAAAGAGCTTGCCAAGGAATTAGAAGTTCCGATAATCGCTCTTTCTCAGCTGAATCGTTCTTCCGAGTCTCGAACGGATAAACGTCCACAGCTCTCAGATCTTCGTGAATCGGGCGCGATCGAACAAGATGCCGATATCGTCTGTTTGATTCATAGACCTGATGTGACGGACCCTAATTCTCCCAAGAAAGGTATTGCTACCTTGATCGTCGCCAAAAACCGCGCAGGAGAGTCTGGTGACGTTGACCTCGCGTGGATTGGTTCTCAGACGAAATTTGCGGAACTCGATTTCAAACGTGATAACTAGGGGACGCTGTGTGGTCGCTGTTTGCACAAGGAAATAAAGGGGAGTTCCTTTACTGTTTCAAGCCCCACATCGCGCGGATGCATTACCGCCATCACTACATTGATTTACTATCAGGGCGCAAAGTTGCGAGTTCTATTTCACGCTTTTTATCCGATCTGCATGAAGTTCCCCTCAGTGCAACTTTTGAGAAACCAAAAGTCATTCATCTCAGTTATGAATTAGGACACATCTTTCATGACCAATTAGATCTCATTCCAGGCCACACGCCTCTGGCGATTGAAATTGAGTATCTCAAATGTGCGCGTGTTCAGCTCTCGGATCTGTGGTCTGGAAACTATGTGGCTCCACGCTTGAAGTTCTTGCAGGTTCCGACTTGGGATGATTACGGTGTGAGTTTTGATCGAATCCAAGAAGAACTTTTGTGCGGGAATGCTTATCAGGTCAATCTTACAGCTCCTTTCTATCTGGTTTATGAGGATAGTTACAGACCCTCAGACTTCATTCGCCATCTTTGGAGTGATCAAAGTCGGATTGCTCCTTATGCGCACGCGACTTATCTCTCTAACTTAGGAAAACTGATCCTGTCTAATTCTCCTGAGTGCCTCGTTCAGCGTAGAGTGAGAGAGGATCATGTGGAGCTCTATTCCATGCCTATCAAAGGCACGCTTCCGCTGCAAGATGGGGACAATGCTCAAAGTGTATGGCTGAAAATGCTTGAATCAAAAAAAGAAGTCGGTGAATTGAATATGATCACAGACCTCATTCGTAATGACCTCTCCCGAGTGGCTGAGCCTCGCAGTCGTGTCGTCTCTAAACGTCTTCCTCTACAGGTTCCTGGCATCCTTCATCAATATGCTCTTGTGTCTTGCTCGGTGCCGATCGAAACCACCTGGGGGCGAGTTTTAGAATGCCTCTTTCCTGGAGGCAGTGTAACTGGGGCCCCTAAAAAAAGTTCTCTTAACATCATCAATCAAGTTGAGACTGAGTCTCGTGGGCATTATTGTGGCTCGACTTGGTTTGCTTATAAAAAGACCTTGGCTGCCTCCATTAACATTCGTACTGCAGAGATTGATCTGGGTTTGAAAGAGATGAAGTATGGTGCGGGAGGCGGAGTCACACTCAAAAGCCACAAGCATAGTGAATTTGAGGAAATGTTAAGAAAATCTGAAAGCTTTCTGTCACCTTTTCTACCCAGAAATATTAAGCATAGAGTCCCGTAATATTAAAAGCTTATGCCCCTATTCTGGAGTATATCTAACATCTTCTAACAGCGGCTCTTGTTACGTTGACTCTTCTTTTTATCTCTCGATACGCTCATGTCACACAACATTGAGGCCATGGAATGGTCTGATGAGTCATTCAAGGAGTTCAGAATGTCAATTGAGAGAGAAGTTGAGTCAGCACCTGCAAAAAAAGTAAGTCTCGATGAGCTTTCTAAAATGACAGGATTTCCGGTTGAGATGATTGAAAAAGAACTCTTCATCGGTCGTTCAGAAGATGAAGAAATCAGCCTTGAGTCATTAAGAGCGGCCATGCTGAACTTTATTGATAGCACTCTGCTTGATGAGAAAGTTGTTAAATAATTCCGATCAAAATAGTCTAGTCAAAAAAAGCCGCGTCCTACGCGGCTTTTTTTATTCCTAAAACTCTAATCAATAGATTCCGATACTTATTCTAAGAAGAAAATTTTTTCGGGATGTTACTTATGGATTTAGCCTCCGTCATTGGCTTAGTACTAGGGATTGGTTCAATTCTCGGCGGTATTCTCACTGGTGGGGTTGGGATTGGTGCTTACATCGATACACCTTCAATCATTCTCATCTTCGGAGGGGTGATTGCCTCTACCATGATTCGCTGGCCGCTTGAAGTGGTGAAGGCAACAGCAAATATTTACATGAAAGCCATCTTTGCGAACTCGCAAAGCCCAAAAGTGATGATTGATGAAATTATCAAACTGGCCGAAGTCGCCCGTCGTGAGTCTGTCTTCGCGCTAGAGAAAGTTCCTGTCGAAGATAAATTCCTGAAAAAATCAGTGACCCTCGCGGCTGATAACCGTCCACCAGAAGTGATTACTTCCATTCTTGGCCTTGAGATCAGTGCCATGGAAGAGCGCCATGCAAAAGGAGCTGATCTTTTGGATGGAATGGGTGCTGATGGACCTGCTTTTGGTATGATTGGGACACTCATGGGTCTGGTGGCGATGTTGAAAAACATGTCTGATCCAAGCTCCATCGGACCTGCTATGGCGGTAGCTCTTTTGACCACATTCTACGGCGCTATCATCGCCAACCTGTTTTGTATCCCCGTTGCCATTAAACTTAAACAGCGCTCTAAAGAAGAATCTACTCGCATGAACATTATCGTTGCCGGAGTTCTAGGGATTGTAGCGGGAGAGAACCCTCGCACAATTAGAGAAAAACTCGAGTCCTTTCTGCCACCGGGCGAGAGAACAGCTCCAGAGTCAAAGGAGTAGACAATGGCTGATGCTCCAAAGTGTCCTCCTTGTAAAGCTGGTGCTCCTGCGTGGATGGCGTCGTTTGCTGACATGTGTACACTTCTTTTGACCTTCTTCGTGTTGCTTCTTTCATTTGCGAAAACAGAAACAGCACGTTTTGAAGCGGCCCTAGGTTCGATCCGAAATGCCTTCGGTGGTAACGTTTTAAAGTCTGGCGAGGTTATGCAGCTTGGTAAATCTCCAGACGATGCCATGACGATGATCGAGAGTCAGAATCCTCCACGCCCTTTTCCGATTGAATTTTTACGCTCAGAGGGACTGCTTGAAAAGCAAGAGATCAATCGAGAAGCCGATGAACAGCTTAAAGAAATAAAAAATTTTTTGAAAGATTATGATCTCAGTGAAGATGTAAACGTTCAAGAGATGCCTGAATCTATTCAGGTCAGACTTAAAGACAAAATCATCTTCAATAAGGGAAGTATTTCTGTTCAAGAAATTAATAACCAGGTTTTTGAAAACCTCATTCAACTCATGAGAGATAAAAACTGGAATCTCATGATTGAAGGGCACGCTGAAAAAGATGAAACGGGTGCCAATGGCGCTGATGCTCTGACTCTCTCATCACAGAGAGCGACTGCGGTGGGAAGGATGCTGATGCAAAGAGGTGTAAGTCCCGATCGCATTACAATCATTTTTTACGGTGATTCAAGACCTCAGGCGAATCCTAACCAGAACCCTTATATCATTGATCGTCGTGTGGACTTCTTTATGAAGAAAGCAGATTTACGTCGAGAGGGTAAAACGAAGTAATGGGCCCCACCCTTGGGCTCTGCCTGCTTCAGAACTTTGAGAGCCTCGAAGTCTTTTTAAAAGAATCTTTGGGGCTGTCAGGTCAAAAGATCAAATCTTCTGAACTCTCTAAAAAACAATTGCAAAGCTCCCTCTCACATCGGCAAGAACTCTCGCTTCCCATTGAACTCATCAACTGGAAAGAAATTTGTCCCACTGCTCATCAAGAAGTGAGTGTACTGTGTGAGACAATAAATTGGCTTGCTCTCCATAAGCCCGCGGGTGTTCACACCCACCCTCATGGTTACGACTCTTCTCCCAATTTAGTGGGGTGGCTTGCCACTCAACCTAATCTGGCACCACTGATAAACGTTAATTCTGCCAACTATGATCGTGGTGCTTTGTGGCGGCTTGATTTGGAAACCTCAGGTGTTGTCGTGATGGCGAAGAATACCGATTTCTATAACAAAATTCGTACTGAATTCTCCACGCTGGTGAAAAAGAAGTACTACTTAGCAATCGTAGAAGGCACTCCTCAATCAGGTCAGTTGATTCATAAACTTTTGGCTTCTGAAAAAAAAGGTCGAAAGATGATTGCTGATTCACGGGGCCAGGAGGCTCACCTAAAATTAAAGCCTCTCATGAGCAGTCATGGAAAAACAGTGGTGCTCGTTGAACTCGACCAGGGCTTGCGCCATCAAATACGTGCCCAGCTCTCTTGTGCCGGCTTCCCAATCTTAGGTGACACACTTTATGGTGGAGCTGCTGCTTCAAGACTTTTTTTGCATAGCTATCGTTATGAATTTCTTGATAGCGTTGTAGTAGATAAGACGATGGAGTTATTTGGCGACGTCGTTGACCTGAACAGTTTGTTGCAAATGCTCAGCGATATGGGATTGTGATTTCAGGCCAATAAGTTTTGCAACATACCTCCCTTCAGAGATAGCATTCACTTGAAGTTTCGGATGATCAAGTCTGAGGCGCACCATCATGATTTTTTCAAGTAAGTCTGGTTGCGAGAGGGTACTTATCGTCATGAGGTGATTTGCCAGAGAACGGTACATTTTTTCTTTAAGTTGCTTATCATTGGCTTCAATACCCAGCACTTTTATTTCAGCAGCAAGATTATTGCCTTCACAGTAAACCTTCCATGTTTCAGGTAGATTTTTTTCAAGCTTAGACAGGTTGCCATGGCAAGCTGTGGTCTGAAGATCGCGCTTAAGAAAGCCCAGTTTATCCCATGCATTCATCAAGAAGATGGAAAACATCAACAAACCGATCATCAGAATGGGCTTCTTCATGAGGAAATTCACAAACATAGGCTTATTATCTCAGGATTATCGCAAAAAGAAACTCAAGTTCTTCAAAGGGAATTCCGACAAGTTTAATCAGGAACATCATGGAGAGCGAATGAAAGTTAAATCGTTGAAATCTCAAGCAATTATGTGGACTCAACTCACGGAGTTCGCCGACCTAGACCCCAAGTCCAACTGGCAGGAAAAAGCCCAAGAGGCGCAAATTCCCCTCGCCATGGCAAGATCCCTGATGGTCTCTATCCAAGAAGCTAAGCAAGAACTGATTCGCCAAACTGGTCATGATCAAGAAGTCTTTCAAGCTTGGGACTGGGCCCAGTGGTGTCGCATGACTCATGTCATGGAGACCTTAGCTTCAGAGAATCTCAGTTCTCCTTTAAAACAAATGCTCATTCCACTGCTCAAAGAACAAAGACTGCACCCAGCTTATCCGGTATATCTACAGCTTCGCCAAAAATGGATCGAATGTGAGGAGCAAGTGCTTAGTCCAGAGACTCCAGAGCTTGATGTTTTCGGACAACACAAGATTCATTTAATTGAAGAGTGTCTATTGGATCAATCAACCCTTCTGATTGAAACACCGACCAAGAAAGTCATGACTCTGATTCCTTGTAAGATAGCTTTCTTAGAGGGAGAGCTTTCATTAGTGGCAGAAGAAACTCATGATCATGGATTGCTGGCACTCCCTCTTTCTGAAATTGTGAATATTAAAAAAGCAGATAAAATAAAATCATCCCGAGCCAGCTCCCACGAGATCGCTGAGTTTATCTCCGCACTCAGAGAAATGTCAGATAACGAAACTCGTCTTGTGCTCAAGATTAAAGATCCCCAAAACAACAAGCTGCTGCCCGATTATCACTTTCTTGGAAAACCCTACCTCGTGACTAATCCTGATGGAGATTTGATTTGGGCTGCCTGGGTTGAGCCTAGTGATGAGCTCTTCGATTGGCTCTATGAGATGCGCCATAAAGTAGAAATTCTAGAACCAGGTGAACTTGTATTAGATTTCGCTGCATTCTGTGAGGAAAAAGAGCGAAAAATAGCGTAGCATCCCATCCATGGATAAGAAGCGCTCTCCTCTCATGCATTGGCTTTCATTTTTGCCGGCCCTGGCTTTTTGGTGGCTTGAAGAAACTCAGCCTCTTGAGATTGCCCTAAGCGTAGGGCTGGGCTTAGCCTTTCTCGAAGTGAGTCTTGAAAAATTTCTTAACGGTCACGTGCATTCACTTTCAAAATTAAACTTCGGAATCATTCTGGTCTTGGGGAGCATGGCCTTGGTGGCGAAAGAAGGTATCCTGTTTAAACTCCAACCAACATTTACTGGGTTTATTTGTGGATTTTATCTTCTCTTCAACCAAGTCCGAGGTCGAGTCTTTTTAGTAGAGAGCATGAAAGAAATGGGGAAGAGTTGGCCCTTTCCTGAAGAATGGCTTAAAGATTTTGAGCGTCATGTGATTGCCTTCATGTTTGTGTACGCCACTTTTATGGCCTATTGGTCATTTTATGGAACAACTGCTCAGTGGGCGTTTTGGAAAACCGGTGGTCAGTACATCAGCTTTGGCCTATTCATGGCGGTAGAGTTTTGGTGGCTAAGAAGTAGAGTAAAGCGAGGAGTGAAATGAAAAATGTTGCCGTCTTTTGTGGCGCTCGTGTCGGTGTTCGAGCGAATCGAAAAGTCCTTGCTCAAGAACTCATGCAGTCATTATTTAAAGAAAAATGGGGATTGGTTTACGGGGGTGGAAAGGTCGGTCTCATGGGGATCATGGCCGATGAGATGCTGATGCTCGGGGGTGAAGTGATAGGAGTCATTCCACAGAGATTAATGGAATGGGAAGTAGGGCACACAGGGCTCAAAAATTTGCATATCGTTCCTGATATGCACATTAGAAAAAAAATGATGTATGACCATTCGGATGCTTTTATTATTTTTCCCGGAGGCATCGGAACCATGGATGAATTTTTTGAGATTCTGACTTGGAAGCAGCTCGGTGAGCACAATAAGCCTATCGTTCTTTTAAATCATGATGGCTACTACTCAGGTCTGCTAGATTGGTTTGCTCGTGCAGTGGAGGATGGATTCTACACTCAGGATCAACTCTCTCTCTTTCAAGTGGAGGATAGCCTCTCTGGGCTCATGAATTATCTAAGGCAATCGATTTAATTATGTGGCCATTTAAATCCCGCAAACTCTCGACTCATCTTAAGCAATACTCCCCACCTAATCCTGATTGGTTTTTCTTTGCTCTTAATCAAGGAGAGATGGAGAGACCTAATCTTGTGACTCAGACTCGATCAAATAAAACTGACCTCAAGTTGCAGTGGCAGACCCATAACTCTCTTATGCGCATTGATCTCTTTGACCAGGGTCACCTCTTTGGTCGGATGCTAAACCGTGAGTGTGCTCAGACTTATTTTTTCTTCACTCACCTGAGCTTAAAAAATTCTCTGGATCGTCTCAAGTCGATGAGCCTAGAAAATGCCGGAGCAGTCACGACACTTGATCTCACTCAAGAGGGACGCGCTATAGAGTGGTTGAGAGTTTCTCTGAAGGTTCTCAAAGATGCTCTTGAGAGTTGTCGAAGTGATGAGTCAAAAGTTGTGCGGGCCATGCTTTACGTGGGGAAAGAGTCTACGGAGAGCAGACCTCTCTTCCGTGCCATCATTTTTAATCTTGATATCACCTGTGTGTTTGACCCTCAGGGAGTCATGGGTCTGGTGGTGTTTGATGATAAAAATAGGTCCCATGGAACGAGTCAAAAACCGGCCCTGGAGGCCAGTTTCAAGGGGCTGAAACCAGCCGTTTTAGACGAACTCATTACCCTCTCTGCCGCATTGATGTCGGTTGTGGAGAAAAAAACGCTTAAGCTATTGTAAAGCCGAGCCTTTTTCCAGCCTCCTAGGCTTGTCGAAATGGGGGTAAATCGTTATCTTTTGGCCCTATGGAAAACCCTAATATTATTCGTGTCGGTGACCTTGATTTTCCTCAGCGAAAAGTCTGGATGAAAACATACGGCTGCCAGATGAACTATCATGACAGTGAGCGGATTTTATCTCATCTCTCCAAACTAAATTTCACAGCGACAGATGTTGAAGAAGAAGCCGATCTTTTGATCTTTAACACCTGTGCGATTAGAGATTTGGCAAATCAAAAATTTTATTCGCATCTCGGTGAAACAAAGCACATCGCCAATAAAAAGAATGTAGTCATTGCCGCCGGCGGTTGTATCGCACAAACAGAAGGCAAGGATCTGGTTAAGAAGTATAAGCAGCTCGATTTTGCCTTTGGAACTGACGTTATTGATAATATCGGTGAGATGGTTTATCGCGCCTATGCGGGGGATCGTAAATTTTCAGTCACCACCTGGGATCGCTCAGAAGATTATTCGATTGAAACAAAAATCACGCACGGCTCGCCTCAGGCTTTTGTGAACATCATCAAAGGCTGCGATAAGTTTTGTAGCTATTGTATTGTTCCGTTCACTCGAGGCAGAGAGAAGTCTCGCCGTTTGGATGAAGTGGTCAAGGATGTGCAGAGACTAGTGGAATATTCCGGAGTTCAAGAGATCACGCTTTTAGGCCAAAACGTAAATTCCTATGGAAAAGATAATGGCGAATCCCTGGCTCAGCTTCTCTCAGAGTTAGAGAAGATTGAAGGGCTTGAACTTATTCGCTACACCACCTCCCATCCTTATGATGTCTCGGATGAGCTGGTTGCGGCACACGGCAGTCTCAAAAAGCTTGCGAATCATTTACACTTACCTGTGCAATCGGGCTCAAATACAGTGCTTCAAAGGATGCTCAGAGAATACACCGTGGAGCACTACTTAGGTCTTATTGAGAAAATGCGTAAAGCTAATCCGAACATGGTGATAAGTTCTGACATCATTGCCGGATTCCCAAATGAAACAGAAGAAGAGCATCAGGACACACTCAAGCTGTTGCGTGCTGCTCGTTATGATTTTATCTATGCTTACTCTTTTAGTGCTCGCAAAGGCACAAAAGCCGCCAGAATAGACGATGTGCTGACTGAAGATATCCGTGGTCGCCGCCTGAGAGAGATCATGGATCTGCAAAATGAAATTCAAGCTGAAATCCGAAAAACGATGGAAGGCAAAACCTATCGAATGCTCGTGGTGGAAAAGGGAAGTTTTAAAGGCGAGACCAAATGGACAGGGCGCACCTCTTGCAACCGATTAGTGCATTTCACACCGAAAGATGAAAGTGACATGCTCTGGCACTGGGTAGATGTGAAGGTCACAAGTGCAACAACTTTCTCCTGCCAAGGTGAACTACTAGCTGATTTTGGAAAAAAAGCTCCGCGTGCTTAAACCTATTCTTTTTGCCTGTGGTTGGATTTTTTTTCTTTTAGGGTTCATAGGGGCTTTTCTTCCGGTCTTACCCACAACTCCCTTTTTGTTGTTAGCTGCTTTCTTTTTTTCCAGATCTTCTCCCCGCTTCCACTCCTGGCTTCTGGCGATGCCAATCTTTGGTGAAGCGGTGGTCGACTGGAACCAGCGAAGAGTAATTAGAACTAAAGCTAAGATCATGTGTTGCTCCATGCTCACGATGAGCTTAGTCTTCATCTGGTCAGGCGACAGGCCTTCTCTCTTCATTAAACTGCCTGTCACTCTTATTATGCTCGCTGTAGGCTTTTTTGTGGCCACTCGCTCTTCCGGTAACGCTCGGTGATTGATAAGTCCTAAAGACGACATCCCATAAGGGACTAGTGACTCCGTAGTTGGCAACGATTCCTTTTTGATGATGATGCAGATGATGCTGTCTGAGAAAAAATCCCCATCGTGACTTTGGTTGTTTCACGTGCAGACTTCTATGGACAAATTCATAATAAAGATAAAAAACGGTAAAGCTTAAGCTGTACACACAGGCGATTTCAAAACCTAAGAGGGGAGTTGTGATCATCCAAGTGGCAAAAACAACGATCACTGCGATCAATGCTTTTATTTTTGTAGGAGCAAAATAGTTTTCTAAAAAGTGATGTTTCAAATGCTCTTTTTTAAAACGAATATTGGTTTTGAGTTCATGCCCTAAAAACCGGTGTAATACATATTCGGCTAGACTCCAGGTGAGGATCCCAGCTATCACTGCAAAGAGGTAAGAGAGTTGGATGGCCATAGACATCTCCTTCATTAGGCTTTCTAATAATATGAGCTTTTACTCAGATCTCAGACTCGCATTAGGTGAAGAGGTGACCGTGGCAGATAAAAAGCCTAGTAAAATCAAGAGCAAAGGGCCGCTCCAGCGTCGCTCTAAAGAGACATTTGAAGTCATTTTGACTGCTGCTACTCGCATTCTCGGTAAAGAGGGGCCAGAAGGATTTAACACCAACTCAATCGCTCAAGTAGCGGGAGTGAGTATTGGTTCACTCTATCAGTATTTTAAAAATAAAGATTCCATCATGCTGGAACTCTTTTTGCGAGTTCTGGATGCCTCAGTAGAAAAGTCTCTTAGTATTTTAGATGTCGAGGATGATCCCAGAAAAGTCATCGAAACTCTTGTTGATGAATCACTCGATTCACTGATGCGTCAAGGGAAAGCCACTTTGTACGTGCTCGAGAGAGCTCCCACCTTGATGAGTGATCGTCGCTTTAAAAAAGCTGAGGAAATGATCATTCCTAAAATTATTCAAAAAACAAAAGACCGCGGCATAAAATTAAGACCTAAAAATATTGAGGTGGCACTTTTATTGGCGATTCAAGTGGTACGAGCAGCGGGGTGGACAGTGGTGAGAGAGAAATCACCTGAGCTTAAGCAAGAGCTGAAACAAGAGTTGAGCGATTTGCTCTGCCGCTATCTTTTATCTGATTCATCTCAACCGGTTTAGAGGGTATAATTCTAGGAATGAAGGCCTTATTTATCTTATTACTTCTGCCACAGTTGGTTTTCGCGGGATATGTCGATCTCTCTGCAAATTTTTGGCAAAATCGCCAGCTTTATGGAGCAACAAACACTTCTTCAAATTTATCACAAACCTACTCAGTCGGATGGGCTTGGTTTATGTGGCCAACCACGGCACTAGAAATCATGGGACAGCGTCAGCGCTCTCTGATTACGGAGAATGACCCAGTTGGTCTGGGTGGGTCTGATGTGGTGGTGAGTTCTCGCAATGAAGTACTCACGGATACACTCTCATTAGGGCTCAAGCAAAATCTAGCTTCTCCGCAATCAAGCATCGTGCCTGCGCTTACTTTTGGTTACGCGAAACAGATCCTTCAAGGGAAAACTCGCTATGTCGTCAACGACGGCACTACGACAAATAGTTTTGTCTTGGAAGATGACAGCAACAACCAAGATAGCTGTTTCGTGGGAGCTTCTTTGCGATTTAAGATTACTCAATTCTTTGGCATCATGAGTAGCTTTCGCTCAATCATGCCTAAATGTGATACAAAAAAAATGTCTGATAATACACAACTGACAGCAGGGATCTCATGGATTTTTTAAAAGTTCTTCCACTTCTATTTCTTTTAGCTGGATGTACCATGCCACGCTATTTATTTAAGCAGTCCATTGGGCAACTCAAGATCCAGACGAGTGGTGAAGCCAATGAAAAAGTTCTCGCTGATCCCCGGATCTCGCAGGAGCATAAAGATAAAATTAAAATAATCGTGGATGCGAAAAATTTCTTTCTTAAGTATTTTGATCACAAAGATTCGGGGATCTATTCAAAAACTATTTTTCTCGATGAGCCTGCCGTATCATGGTTAGTGATTGCCTCAAAGCATGATGAGATTAAAGCTTATGAACACTCATTCCCTTTTATGGGCTCTTTTCCATACTTAGGATTCTTTTCCAAAAAAGATGCTGAAAACTTTGAGCAAGGTTTACGTAAAGAAAAGCTAGTGACTTATATCCGTCCCGTGTATGCCTATTCTACTCTCGGTTATTTTGAAGATCGGATACTCTCATCTTTCTTTGAATACGATGAGGTTGAACTCGTTGAATTGGTCTTCCATGAGCTTTTCCACACCCTCTTTTTTGTAAAAGATAATGTGGAGTTCAATGAAAACCTCGCCAGCTTTATGTCTGACCGTTTGCTGGAAGAGTACTTCAAAGAGAATCCAAAACTCTCTCTCTATCGCAAACAGCAGAACGCGCATCGTCGCTTTGATCAGCAACTCGTATCGATCGCGAAAGGTGTGGAGGTAGAGTTTGAAAAAAAACGTCCTACATTAACACCAACTGATGCTAAAAAAATCGTGAGTACAGTGGTCACAGAGCTCTTGATTCCGGTCGTTAAAGATTTTTGCTCACAGCAACAGCTCGCCGCTAAGGACTGTCCGGATAAAATAGAGGAGTGGAACCAAGCGCGCCTTGCCGCTCTTCTGACCTATCAGTCCTCACAGAATTTCCTTGATAAGCTTATTAAGGATATGGATGCCAAACTCTTTTACTCACAACTAAAAGTTTGGCAAAAAGAGTGGAGCAAAGACAGCAGCGGAAAATCATTTATGGAATTTCTCGAGACAAAGATTTAATGATGAGACAGCTTTTTTACATTGATCCTCTCGAAAAATTAAACCTTAAAAAAGATTCAACTCTCTTGCTTGCTCTCACGGCTCAAGCACAAGGGATTGAGTGTTATTTGATCTTCGAGAAAGATCTCAATTGGTCCAATGGTGAATTGGTGGTTAAGGCCCATCGCTTCCAAGGCCAGTTTGATGGATTTTATTTAAAAAATTTCTCTCTCGCGGGCCAGCTCATGCTTAATCCTCAAAGTGGGGACATCCTTCACATGCGTCTGGATCCACCCTTTGATGGCCGCTATCTGCGTTACCTGTGGCTATTAGATCAATGGGAGCGGCAGGGTGTGCGTGTGATCAATCGTCCTCGTGGCATTATGCAGTTTAATGAAAAATTATTGGCCTATCAGCAAGCAGGAAGTGTCGCGAGTTGGGTTGGTGAAGATTTTGATGGATTCAGCGCTTTTAAAGAAAGTTTAAAACAACAAGGCGTCACAGAGATCATTTTAAAACCACTTGATCTCTATTCGGGAATCGGCGTTGAAAAATGGGATCTTACTTCGTCTGAGCTTGATCAGCGCTTTAAGACCAAGGCCCGCGAACTCTCGGGTCCGATTGTAGTCCAAAGCTTCATGCCCGAAGTTTACAAAGGTGAGATTCGTGCCATCTACTATGCTGGCCAACATATTGGCAGCATCCTTAAGAAACCCAAGTCAGGTGAGTTCCTCTCGAATATCGCGCAAGGAGCTGCCTTTGAAAAAATTGAATTAACGGCCAGTGTGAGGGTCAAGTGCGCTGAGATCTGTCGAGAACTCTCAGAGAGTGGGGTGGATTGGGTCGCCTTTGATATTCTAGGAGCTGTACCCACGGAAGTGAATATCACCTGCCCAGGCCTTCTAGTAGAAGTCAGTCACGCCCACCAGAGAAACCTTGCTCTAGATATTTTGAAATTGATCTAGATGTCTTGAGTGAGATCAGTGGCCAACTCCAACTCCAGCTTCCAGCAGCGTGTATTGGGATGGTATTTGAACACTGTTGTACCGCCATTCTGAAGATGTTCTGTATCTGACATCACATTATGAACTTCAACGACGTGACCAACGATCCCTGACTGCAAAGGCCCGGCGCTCGAGTTGTCATTTCCTGTGGCCGGTGTGCGCGTGGGGAATTGGTTTTTAGACCAATCTAGCACAGCTGAGTATGAGTTGACTGAGACGCTATCGAGATTCTTCGAAGCATAGCGACTTCCGATCGTATAAGAATTATTACTCGCATTAAAGACGACATCTCTAATCGCCACTTCCAGGCGTAGTTTTGAGTACGGATAGGTTGTTGAATTATTCGATCCACTTGTTCTGAGAAAACAAGTTTGTACTCCGCCAGTGATTGGTGGCTCTGAGAGTACTTTCACTCTGGCCTTGAAGCGGAAGTCAGACTTAAAAACGTTAATGTTTCCGGAACTAATCTGAAGGAAGTCACCACCATGCACGGAGGATGAGTAGCCTGAAGGATAAAAGCCTGGGTACCAATAAGGTGATTGATCTACGTAGGGACGTCCTGATAGCAGAACGTTGAATTTAAATACATTCGCCGGTGTCCCGCCAGTTGTTCCACCGACCGTAGTGCCTGTGGTTGAGCCAGAAGTGGTTCCACCGACAGTAGTACCTGTGGTCGAGCCAGATGTGGTGCCACCGTTGGTACCACCAGTGCTGGAAACGGGATTATTTGTTTGTGAACTCGAGTCGGTCACAACTTTTTCAGTACAAGCTGAGACTAGTGCCAAGAGCAGCATGAAGAAGGTGAAGCGCAATTGAAGTCGTTTCATAAATAGACCTTTCAAAGTTGTGGACCACTCTTTTGGGCCCAATACATCTTACTTATCGGATAGGGAGCATAAAACTTGACCGTGAATCGGGAATAAAAGGATAAGTGCCTGAAAACATAACAAAAAGGACGTAAATTCTACCCTTTACCTCCCTTGAGGGGTGTTGCTATGATTGAACTCGTGCGAAAGAAAGATCTCTTTAATCTTATTCAGCCTCTACTTCCCAAATGCCACTCACTGGCCATGAGTCTTTTACCTGACGATCTTCAGGCGCAGCAGCTTATTGTCGATTCATTTACTCAATACCTCTTAAAAGAAAAATCTTTGTGGTTAGATCGTGATTGGGATGAATCAGATAAGAAAGATCAAATTCATCTCAGACGCTTAATGCTTAAAAGCTGGATTAAAGTAATGGTGCACTTGGGAATGAGAAGAGCCACTCAACTCCAGATCCGCTACGATGGTGTTGAGCACCGTGAGTTTTACCACCTCGATCCCAGCACGCGAGTGGTCGCATGGCTAAAGTATGATCAGGGCTGGAGCATCCCCGAGATAGAATCCGCCCTTGGTTTGAAAAAGTTTGAAGTCATAGAAAAAATTCATAATTCAAGATTCATCCTGTCCGGTGGGCTTAAGCGCTCTCAGGAGCTGTCTCTATGATGAATCGCGAACATTTTGCTCGAAAGATTCCGGCTTATTTTGATGGCACTTTGAGTGAGAGTGAAAGAACGGAGCTAGAGTCTTTTATTGGTTCGAATCGTGAGTTTGCGGACTACTTTAAACTCAAGCAAACAGAATACAATAATCTTAAGAATAGCATCCCTCATTTTAGTTTTACTTCTGAGGCACAAAACCAGATAGAAAGTGAATTAAAAGAAGTCATTGAGAATCTCTTTCATGCCGAAACAAGTAATGTGATTGAGAAATTTTCAAGCTGGGTTAAAGAAAAACTCTAAGTGTTGTCGATTAAGAACGTATAAAAAACTACAAATTCACCATCTTTGTTTCGAAGCATTTTCGGTGGGTTTGGAAGTGTGTGCATCGATTTAAGGATGTCTTCAAACATCGCTTGGAGTTTCTCTGCTTGTGTCCAGCGTACCATCTGGATCTGTTTGATGTTTCCATCAGAGTCGAAGGTCACTCGACCTGTCATGGTATGCTGACCCTCTGGGATCAGAGTTTTCATAGAATAGCGTTTTTCATAATTACGAACATTCAACACGATGGAGGAGAAATATTTTTCCATCATTCGTTTTTGAAATCCATAAAACATCAGTTCAAACTTATTCAGTTCATCCATCGAAACGCCTTCAGGAGTTTCGACCTGCATGTTCATTAAACTCTTTGTTAGCGTAGGAGAGCCACCCAGTTGGGCTCCGCCCCCTTGAGTCCGTGTTGCCACCTGAGTCACCGGTTCAACTCTCGTCATGAGTTTTTCCAGAGCTGTTGAGGGAGCCTCAGGTCGATAAGGGTTTTTCTGTATGGTTTCTTGAGCTAACTTTTTAGGTTCTGACTTTTGTTGAGGCTTAAGCGGTTCATTCATTTTCGCAGCAGCTGCAAAAGGATCTTGTTTCGGTTTTTGAGCTTGGTCTTTAGTGACTAAAACTCTATCTTTAATTTTGGAATTTTTTTCACCTAAGGTTCGGATCTCGCGGATATTGAGGGTGCGACTCTCGTTATTTTCTTCTTTGGAAAATTCCGGTAGCCAGTTGATTTGTGAAAAAAGTGCAAGAGCATGGGCCAGCAGCAAAAGTGCAGCTACAAGTGTGAGGCGAGTATTAACTGTGATCGTAACCAAGTCTTTTTGCACAGATCCTCCGACAAAGAGAATTTTACCAGCACTTGTCAGGATTGGGCAATCAGTCTACTCGGTCTTTGGGCTCAAGTTGTTGAAACAAAGGCTATCCGAGTAAGAAAGACAGGTTTTGCCCGCCTTGACGCGACGAGGACGTCATTGAGAGAATAAAGGCGGATTCAATGAATGAAATCCAGAGTGTTTTTAAGGAAGAAAATATGAAAAAATTACAGACCATCGCAGTTGAGAAGATCCTTCTTTTCTGCGGTTTCTCTCTCGCCCTGACCGTCATCGGTTTCTGGGAATTTCACTCAAACGTTTCGATGTCTGAAAAATTGGCACGAGTTCAAACCGGTGTGAGCACTTGTTTCTCTCGCGTGAATCAAACTTTCACTGCTGCGATGATTAAAGATATCAACGGTCCCTATCTCAAGCGTGACTTCATGGCCCTCACAGATGAATGCCTCAAAGAAGGAGCTAAAGCTTCTGGCGTTGATATGAGCACGCTACCCAAAGCAAGTGTTTATTATAATGAGCTCTTAAGTGAGGTGCATTGGTTTCATGAAAAAGTAGTGAAGGTAGTGGGAGCACAGGCCGGTGGTGTTGAAGTTCCTATGAATGCTATCAATGAAAAGTTTATGAAAATTGAAGAGCTCAAAATTGATCTTACGGATCAACTCGACTCTGTGTATGGTCAGTACCGCGAGGCACGTTTGCGTGACGAACTCCTGGTTGCTGCAGCCTTCATGATGTTCATGGGTTCTCTCTTTATTTTTGGACTCAAAGAACTTGCTCTTCTACGTCATAGAAGAGAAATGGAGCATAAGGCGCTCTCTCTTCTCAATACCGGCAGCGCCAGAGCAGCGGCGATGGTTGATCAGTTGGTGCAGAAGGCGCTAGCTGGCCAAGGCATGCCTGTCACCGCCCAAGTCTTTACCGACTATCACACAACTGTGCTTGAGCAGATGAGTTTTCAGCCCTTGCCTCAGAGAGTGAGAGAGACAAAAATCGAAGAAACAAAGAGTCCTGAGATTTCGACTGTTGCGGCAGACGTGACTGAAGTGATGAACCAAGACGAGCCAACGAATGTGGATATTCGTAAGCTCTTAACCAATCAAGCGCTCCGCCTGAAAGCAAGTATGGAAGTGCAGGATGGAGAGGTTACAGTTGATCCAGAAGTACTTGCGCAAGTGATTCAAGCTTTTGGTCAGCGCTTGGTCTTTGGTGATCTTAAACTTCAAGGTTTGAGATCTACTGATAAATATGAAGTGAAGCTTAATGCAACCAATCTCTGTTTCAACGTCCATGAACTCAACTACATCGCTGACACCACATCAAGTATGGAAGGTGTGGATGTGAACGTGTTAATTGCCATGGATCTGATTCGTGACAATGGTCTAGAGGCTCTGGTGAAGAATCGTCTGGGAAATGACGGAGCGATAATTGGAGCCGAAGTCATCATTACCCTAAACGCTAATCCAAACAGAACTTTAGTGAATGTTGTAAAAGGTAAGAAGAGAGATCTACAGCAGAAGCTTAATGAAGTAACGTTTAACTAGAAATTCATGATGAAGGTGACAGGTCCGTCATTGGTGATTTGCACCTTCATTTCACACCCGAATCTTCCCTCATGCACATTGATTCCAAAGCCTCGCAAGGTTCGATTAAAATCGAGCCAAAGCATGCGGGCTTCACCTGGGTGGAGAGATCTTTCAAAACTAGGTCTGTGACCGCCGGAGCCATCCCAGCTTAAAGTAAATTGAGAGACGGAGAGAATTTCACCTTCAATCTGTTGAATATTGAGGTTCATTTTACCGGCTTCATCGTTAAAGCAGCGTAGTTTTGAGATTTTTTCGCACGCTCTGGGAATAAGGTCCCGATTGTCACCTTGCTCAAAACAAACCAAAAGGACGAGACCCTTTTTAATTTCTCCAGTCACTTCGTCATCAACGGTCACTCTTGCCGAATCAGCTCGCTGAACAACAATCTTCAAGGGCTCTCCGTAAAGAATTGTGTACGGAAACATTCTTCCAGATAATTTGAAGTAAACATCAGGAGCTCATTGAACACAGACTGCTTCGTTTTTGCCTGACCAACAACTCGTTGCATGTCTGTCAGGCTTGGGAGCCTGAGGGCCTTGATGAGTTGGCCAATGGAGCGACCCATGGCAAATTGTGCGATAAAATGCGCAAAAAGCAGCATGCCTTCATCTGAATGCAGGCGACAGATCACGCGCTGACTGTTTGAGAACTCAAGGCTCCACAAGCGGAGTTCACCATCGACTTGGCTTTTTAGATCGACTCGGGTCAACGCACTGTTGAGGTCTTCACTTTGAACGTCTTCTAAAAACTCAACGTACACATCTGGGTGCACAGGCCGCAGAATGGGGTAGGAAGGAAGTTCTGAGAGGGCTTTCTGTAACTCAGGGTTTTGAAAATTAATCTGACTGCCTAAGCGAGGATCAGAAAGATTTGAAACAAGCTTTTCTAGAGTTTGTTCAAAAGCAACAAGTGAACTCACGAGGTCACAGGCATACTTGTTAAAGAGGCCTTTAGCTGATTGCTTGAAATAGTTAAAACGATCAGTCAGCTCACTGGCCTGAGATGAAGTCAGAGACTTCGCATCCCAAGTGAACATATCGAGAGCAGGCCTAAGATTGTCCGGCAAGAATTCACTGCGCTGGAACCATTTGGGAACTAAAAGCTTAGCCAACTGGCTTTTGACCTTTGACTGCTGAGACGAAAAACTAAGGTTCACAATCTGCTGGCCCATGACGCTGGAAAAATACTTTCTCAGGATATTGGGGTTAATTCCATTATGCTTAGAAGTTATGAGAAAATAGTGGCAAAGCGATGATCCATTTTCAAAATAGATCGCACGAAAAGTTGAAATCGGATGAAGCGTAATTTTGGTCTGATCTTTGTAGCGACAATCCACCATGAGAAAAGTCGCGCCATCTAGATTGAGTCCAATATTCAGTGAATGGGGATTTTGCCATTCATCTGGATTCATTGGTCTTAATTCAAAAACTGATTCTAGTGGCACACAGTTGGCCATGAGAGATTTGAAAAAACGGGGATGAGTCACCCGACTTTGGTCTTCACTGGCAGCGTGGATCAAATGTCCATCAATCAGAGCATCTTGATAAAAATCGAGGCGATAACCTGTGCCATAGTCTTTCTGCCACAAACCGGGAGCTTCTTCGAGATGAGTTAGGTAGAAGTCACGCAAAAGATCAGTGACTTCCGCAAAGTCATGAAAGCTCTGCATATCAGCACTCAGTCTGAACCAAGCAATAGACTCTTTCTCGGAGCGAATCACATGAGGCATGCGCTTTCTAAAAATATAAAGCCAATTTGAGAGCTCGCCTTTGCCTTTAACGTTTTCAAGATCAACCACGGCCTTAATCTCTAGCTCTTCTTGAATTGATTTAAGTCTCTCTTTCTGGCTGGGAGCAAACAGGCTCTTGGACGAAAGAACAAAAAGCCATCCACCAGCCTTAAGTGTCGCTGCTTGATCATCAATTTGACCCATCAAGAAGTGATAAGGATTATTTTTAGGAAGGTGAGTGAGATTTAAAATATTTCGGTCATAAGTGGAGGTTGAAAAGGGTGTATCGAGTGAGAGACCACGCAAAGCCTGAGTGCCCTTTCTGTTTTTATAGTGATGTCCCATGATACCGGCAATGAAATCAACAGGAGCTTGCTGTTGAGTCTCTGCCACTTCAGCTAAGAAAGTGAGAAACTGCAGCTCATTGAGAACTTTAAAAAACAGTCCCGACTCAAAATCCTTGCCCTTAAACACTGGGCAGAGAATTTGATCCCACTTCATATCGATATTGTTTAGCTGCGCCAACCAGTGAGACAGGGCGAGAGACTCGAGATAGTCACCGCTATATTTACAGCTAATAATCTCAAGTTCTTCAGGCGTTTGAAATTTACAGTACGGAAGGGGCTCGATGGCTTCCATCCACAATGGAAAATTAATCAAAAGACTATTAAGGAAAAGTCCAAAGTTCAGGTGAGACAGAGAGTGAGAGTAAACGGAATTAGCTTTTTCTCCCTGAACTCGCGGAGAAGTCAATTTAATGAGCTCAGCGATCGTCACTTCCACCGAATTTTTCATCCACTCTTCAATGACTGGAGTGAGGTCGTTCTTTGGGCGATACCAAGAAAAAATATTTGCTTCTGTCACGCGTGCTTTGAGTTCATGGCGCGTGCCTGTTTTGAAAATCTGTGCCAACCAGTGATTTGGATTTTGTGAGCAGCGACTACTTAAGGGGATATTGGCCTTAAGTGAAAGCATGCTAATAAAGCGTAGCTTGAAGAGTGTAATGACCGCCACACGATAGCAGTAAAGGCGGATAAATGAGTTCAAAATTTCCGGGCGCTCTGTCGTCGCATCGGATTTAATCGCTTTCCAAAAACGAGCCAGGTCATCGAGCTCACACTCATGAGCCCCCTCTTCCTTGGCGTAGGAGAGAAACTCATTATAGATCCCTAGAGACAAAGAGCGATTGAACTCTTGGACGGTAAGAGTTTTGGCTACATCTTCTTGAAGAGAATCAAGGAGGAGTGTGAATTTGCTGGAAGCCTTAGAGGTCAGGGAGTCGCCACGCCAGCCTGGCGTAAAGCACTGTGCTGCCTGAAAACCGACCTGTGCGTTCGCAGGCTGTGCGATGACTTTCTTTCTGAACTTATTATTAAAACTTGGAAATTTACTTTTAACTGGTGAAGCCGACTGAATAGGCGACAGATCCTCTTTGTGGGGCTTTTGAAGCGATTCAATATCACGGGCCAACCAATGGCCTGCAAGAAATGGCTTATGACTCAAAAGGAAATCCTCTTACTTGTGTCAATCAAAACTATTGAAATTACATGTTTTAAGTCCGGCTATTTGATATCCAGTCAAGCTCTTTGTCATGGAAAAAAAACTAGCATTTCCTCATATTCATACCGCTAAAGCTTTGATGTTTGGCAGCCGATAAGCCAATTCGAACAAGGGGCATTACCCTTAAACAAGATTTTTTTGCAACATTCGCAGGAGCGTGTCATGGATAAAAGTTTTAATGATGATGAATTAGCGGACATCATGAGCGAGATCGAGAATCTTGAAAAAGAGTTCGCTGAGTCTGTGGATGCTGCACCAGCTGAAGAACCTCAAGCAGAAGAGCCACAAGCGGAAGCTGTGCAGGTAGAAGCTGCGCATGAAGAGGTCGATCACACTGAGCCAGAAGTACTGGCCGAATTGGTCTCAAAGCCCATTGAGGAAGTAGTGCATAAAACTAATCACTCAGAAAAAGTTGTTCCCATGAAAAAAACAGAATCACCAGTGCACCATGCACCAGCTGCTTCAGGTCACTCTTCACTTTCATTTAAAGTAGAAGGGCAGATGACGCTGAGCTTAGCTTTTGAAGTCAATGGTCAGTCTGTCTCTCTTGAAATCTCAGACTCAGGTCTGCAGATTGCGATGGATTCAGGGGCGAGCTTCCATCTACCGATGTCAAATGTTGGGGCCGCGAAGAAAGTTGCCTAGTCAGTGGCCATTTCCCTCTTAGGGGGGCGAGCTCGCGGTTTTCAATTGCAGGCTCCCCCCGAAAATATCACTCGCCCTACTTCTGTACTCCTCAAAAGACGTTTATTTGATTGGCGCCAAGTCTGGGATGATTATCTCTTTGTAGACCTCTGTGCTGGGTCGGGCTCTATGGGGCTCGAAGCTCTCTCTCGAGGGGCTCAAGAAATTTGGCTGAATGAGATGAGTCGCGTGGCCCAAAAAGTTTTAGAGAAAAATGTAGCAAATTTTAAACAAAAAATGGGACTTCTTGATGGTGAAATCATTCATCAATCCCAAATTGATTACAGAAAACTGCTGCAGCAATTGGCCAATCATCCACGTGCTTGGGGAGAGAATGCAGTTATTTTTTTTGACCCTCCCTATGAGGAGCATCAGCTTTATCATGATTTATGGGACCATTTAAAAGGTTTTCAAGGGGAGATTTGGATCGAGAGTGATGAGCAAAAGGGTGTTGCTCTTGCTGCGCAACGACAGCATCTGAAAGTGATTAAAGAGGTAAGCCAAGGTCAGCATTGGCTGCTAGTAGGAAAGCTCTAAGCGCGATACACTAAATTAAAGTTTAACAAGGATGTGTTTCTTGGCCTTTAGAAAAGCTCTCTATGCCGGCACTTTTGATCCCTTCACCAATGGACATCAAGACATTGTTCTTCGTGCTCTTTCCCTCTTCGATGAATTGACTCTGCTGGTGGCCGTCTCTCCTACTAAAAAACCAACCCTCTCTCAAGAGCAAAGACTCAAACTCTTGCGGGAACTTTTTGCGAATCAGCCGAAAATTAAAGTTGAAGCTTGGGATGGATTAGTTGTGGAGTATGCCAGACAAAATCAAATAACTCATATCGTGCGAGGACTCAGGCCTACGGGTGATTTTGAAGTTGAATTTCAAATGGCCTCCATGAATCGCAAGATTAATGCTGAGCTTGATACGGTATTCTTGATGACGTCAGAAAAACTTTTCTACGTCTCTTCAACACTCGTGAAAGAAGTCTGGAGTCACGGTGGTGATATCTCACAATTTGTACCTCCTTTAATACTGGAAGAACTCAAGAAGATTAAAAGGTAGTTATGCATTTAAGTTCGCGCGTAAAAGGTGTCTCAGATAGCATCACTCAAAGTCTTAATGAAAAGGCTTTAAGACTCATCGATGAAGGTCAGGTGGTTTATAATCTGTCTGCTGGTCAACTCCCCATCAAGCCTCCGCAAGAGTTTATTGAAAAAATTCAAGCACAGTTAAATTTTCTTAAGAGCTATCAATACTCGCCGGTAGCCGGAGTAGGAGAGTTAAGAAAAAAAATTGCTGATCACCACGCCAAGAAGAGAAACATTCCCGCTGAAAATCTCGATGTCATTCTTTCCAACGGTTCTAAGCAATCGATCTATTTTGCACTCGGTGCCTTGATTGATCCAGGTGATGAGGTCATCGTGCTGGCACCCTACTGGGTGAGTTATCCGGAGATGATTAAATTCTGGGGAGGAGTACCGATTACGATTAAAAGTAATGTGTTTGATGCATTTTCTCCAGCCATGGAAGATATTATCAAAGCACTCACTCCGCGGACAAAAGCGATCATTGTGAATAGTCCTAATAATCCTGCCGGTGTTCATTATAGTGCCGAATGGATGAAGACTTTGGCCCTGGTCATGAAAGATTATCCTGATCTGTGGATCATCTCCGACGAAGTGTACTCAAGTCTTGTTTATTACGATCCCGCTCCCACTTACTTCTATCAGCACGCCCCCGAGCTTTTAGAGCGAACGATTAGTATCGGTGCCATTTCAAAAACACTAGCAGCTACGGGGTTACGTTTGGGGTGGGCGATTGCTCCTTCTCAAGTTGTCGCCGGTATCACACGCATTCAAGGCCAAGCCACGAGTGGCCCTTCATCTCTTATTCAGAGAGCGCTGTTGGAGTTTGATTCTGAGTTAGAGGAGAAGTTTTTGGCCCCTGTGCGTATTCATTTACGTAAATCTGCGCATTTGGTGCGAGAAACTTTTCGAGAAAAGGGATTGCAGAATCTTTGGTATCAGTCGCACTCAGCTTTTTATTTCATGTTGGATTTTACCCGCTCACCAATGTTTCCTTCTTTTGTGGAGAAGCACGGGGAAGGGGATCATTCTTCAGCCATTTGCCAAGAGATACTTGAGCTCCACGGGGTGGTATTGGTGCCTGGCAGTGATTTTGGACTCTCTAACTCGGCTCGCATGAGTCTAACCATGGAAGAAGTCCCTTTTCATGAAGCTCTTCTGCGCTTAACCAACTATCTCACTCGGGTTTGGGGGAATAATCTCCCCGCCTAGGGGAGTCGGCGCTCTCCCTCTATAATATTTATGGGGGATAGCGACCCATGTTCAAATTGATCGTGCCATTCATCATTCGCTTACTGGTTTCACTGAGTCTTCTGACTCTAGGGGCTTGTTCGTCGGGTAACAAAGAAAAAATCGAAGACGGGATCGATTCGGCACTCTACTACCTCTCACTCCCAACGCCTAACTGTCAGAAAGCCATTGAAGAGTTAGAGAAAATTGGCAGACAAACGACTAATGCTCTTTACCTGAGAACCCTTGCTTCGGCTTATGCCTGCCGAGGAAGCTATGGAGAGCTGATTTTTTTTGGAGATATCGGTAACATCTCATCTAACGTTTCTAGTTTCTTTGGTTCACTGACAACTTTAGGATTAGCGGTTCAAACAGCTCCAGAGCCAGACTCCTTTTTAGATGTCCAGAGAGCACTTGATGTTCTGCTCTATGCTGGTGGCCAAACCACCCCATCATATACCAACTTGGTCACAATTTTTGGTCAACGACAGGCCAATAATTTGAGCATGCAGACGCTCTTCATGCTGCTCACGCAACTCGGACGCTTCAATTACTATTATGGCAACGTGAATGCCTCTGGTCAGAAAGGATTAGGTGGTGGCAGTAATAATTGTTTTTACCCCTATCCAGGTCTGATTCAAACGACCATTGCTGACTCTGCTGACACCGGAGGGAGATGTAATTCTTCCAATTCACCTGTTGGGCATCCACAGTTGAATATTGCTACTCCTGGACTGACAAATGCGATTATTAATCGTCGCCTCTGCTATGGTGTCGTGATTGTAAATAATCTCATTAATATTCTGACTAATATTGAATTTTCAAATAATGATGCCTTGGGTGCTATAGTGGATCTAAAAGACACGCTTGATACGGTCTTATCCCAAGCCCAGTCTATTCCTGATCCCGATTTTCAAGCTTTCTTAGAAGTCCGTAGTCAGTCACAATGTGAAACGATCCTGAATGCGGACAATGAAGTAGGGCAGTATTATTTTGCATCTGTCTTTGAAGGTGGCTTGCTGTGAAGGGAATATTCTTTTTTATTCTTTTCATCACTACATCTGCTCACGCTTATATCGCTCCCGCGGGGATTCGCTCTCCTAAGGGTCTTTTGATGGGAGACGCTTGGACAGCTGTTGCCAATGATGATTTCACACTTTTTTATAATCCCGCGGCCCTTGGACGACATCAGCGTGATTTTACTTTTTATCCTTTCAATCCCGCGATTGGGGGAACCAACGTTCTTGGTGACACTGATCGTTTTAACGATTTGCCTGATACGCCTGAAGGAATTTCTGATGTGATGATGAATTACCCAGTTCATATCGCAACTAATATTGTTCCGGGTTTTAAACTTTTTAATTTTGGATTTAGTTTTATTGCTTCTGAGCAAGCGGATCTTTTGCTTCGAAATAAAATTGCACCTACCTTGGATGTAGACTATCGCTCAGATCGCGGTTTTGTCACAGGTCTTGCTATTCCCTTAGGATCGGGAAGAGTAAGTGGCAAGAGTGTTTCAGGTCAGCAAACAACCCTAGGCTTTGGGGCGAAGTATATTAAGCGTCGAGGGATCTATAATTCTTTTGCTCTCACCGGAACGGATATTCTTGATGCCATCAATGATTCAGCTGAAATTGATGACATCCTCAACCGTTTGGGAATGGTGCAGGGGTCGAGTTGGGGATTTGATGGAGCTTTTGAGCATGTGGTGAGGAATGGTTCAGAGCAGTTTGTTTTCTCTTTAGTCGGTTTGGATATATTAAATACAGAATTCGACGTACCAAAAGAGTCAACTTCTAAGCTCGCTCCTAATCGCCAGCAAATAAATTTGGGAGCTGCTTGGCATCATCGCTCAAGTCTTTTTCGTGGAACATTTTCACTCGAATTTCGTGAACTCACTCAGGAGAGAGAACTTCTCGAGAGAACACGGCTTGGTATTGAGTTGGGAATCCCCGGCATCAGCCTTCTAGGTGGATTTAATGCAGGTTATTACTCCTACGGTGTTTCTGTGGATGCAGGTGCCATGAAACTGACAGGTGGATTTTATGGTTTAGAGTCAGGGGGAGGCTTCCGCAGGATTCAATCTAAGAGATTCATCATCTATCTGAGCTTATTCGACTTTTCATTTGATGCTTGAGCGTTCTATCCTAGGGATGAAAACCAATGGACGGTTTTCATTTTGCCCAGGAGTGCTTTTGAACAAGACTTTCATTCTGGACACCAATGTCCTCCTTCTTGACCCCACTGCCATTAACAAGTTTGGCCCTCAGAACAAAGTCTTTATCCCGCTTACTGTCGTTGAAGAGTTAGATAAATTTAAAAAAGATCAAAACGAAATTGGGCGCAATGCTCGTTATTTTGCTCGTTTGATCGATGGTCTTCGACAGCAGGGCTCACTTATGAAAGGAGTGAAGCTGGAGAACGGTGGCACACTCGTCATCAGCATCGTGAAAGATGTGCAAGGCGCGAAGTCAGCTGGTTTGGACCCGGTCGTCAATGACAACCTGATCTTGGCGTCGGCGGTGTCACTGAAGAACGCCGGTGAAAACGTCACTCTTATTACCAAAGATATCAATCTACGTCTCAAAGGTGATGCCGTTGGTGTCAACGCTGAAGACTATGAGACCACCGATATTTCTATCGATGAACTCTATTCAGGCCAGCGGACAGTTGAAATTGATCTAGAGAAAATTGAAACCTTTGATAAAGAAAGATTTCTTAAAATTGAAGCGGGTGAGATTAATAATCTCTATCCCAATGAGTATCTTGTTTTGGTCGATAAGAATAATCCATTCAAGAAAACTCTTGGACGCTATCATTCTCGCAAAGGAGGAATTGTTCCTCTTATTCGTCCCAAAGAAGGCGTGTGGGGCATTCACCCAAAAAACATTGAGCAACAGTTTGCGATGGATGCACTTCTCAATAATGAAATCAGTCTCGTTTCCCTAGTAGGGAAGGCGGGGACTGGTAAAACCTTGATGGCCATTGCCGCGGGCCTTGAGTGTGCGATCACAAAACAAAATTTTTCTCGTGTCCTCGTTTCTCGACCGATTGTTCCCATGGGCCGCGATCTAGGATTCTTGCCTGGGGACATCAATGAAAAACTTGGTCCATGGATGCAGCCCATTTTCGACAACATTGATTTTCTTTTCGGTAACCAGCGTGCGCGCAATGAAATGACGACTTGGGATGAACTGATCAATCAGGGGCTTTTACACGTTGAGCCGCTCACCTACATCCGTGGTCGCTCGCTTCCCGGTCAGTTCATGATCGTGGATGAGTCGCAGAACTTAACTCCCCATGAAATCAAGACCATCATTACTCGCGCCGGTGAAGGAACAAAAATTGTTCTGACTGGCGACTCTGAGCAGATCGATAACCCTTACCTGGATTCGATGAATAACGGTCTGGTTTATTGTATCGATAGGCTGAAGAGCGAAGATATTGTGGCCCATGCACGACTGCAGGTGGGTGAGCGTTCTCCGCTCTCAGAGATTGCTTCAAAACTATTATGATTCAAAGAGAACGTAGTTACCAAAGAGCACATCTGCGAGCTCCTTATAAGGAGCCCGTGCTCTTTGGTGACGAAGGTCGAATTCACAAAGGCCGCGCCCTCAATATTTCGGAAGGTGGTCTACTCTTAGATCAAGTTCCTAGTTTTCCTGCTGAAGCAGAGGTTCCTCTCATGCTTCATATTCCGACTTATCCGTATTTTAAAAATTTCAATCTGCTTAAGATGAAAACTTTCTCTCGCGATCTATTCTCTACCAAGATCGTAAGAGTGACGGGACTAATGGTTCGCCGAATTGGGACCACCACCTCAGTAGACCAAATCTTTGCGGCCCGCTTCGGAATTAAATTCGCAGAGATTGGTGCTCACGAGCAAAAAATAATTGGCGACTATGTCTCTGTGTTTGCCTCTAATCTCATTTATCTTCAGATGCTGATTGATTCCTGGAACACTGACGAAGATATGAAGTTGAGAACCAGAGAACTCTCTAAGATTTTGGGTTATGGTGACATAGAGAGAATTTCCGAGCTGAGACAGCAGGTCTCTCACGACTATCTATCTCTTCAATGGCTCTAGTTTTATTCTGCGCTTTCAACCACAGTTATCAGAGCATCCATTGCCTTATCAAAATGACCGCCGTGATAGATAGTTTGTAATTCTTTGATCATTTCATGGTGCTGTTTGTGATCAAATTCATTTTGAAAGAGAAGGTCCACAAACCTCTGACAAACAATAAAAACAGCAGAAAGCTGATTGAAGCGTGTGGTGGTGATGCCATTAGGGAACCCCTTGCCATCAGGCCGCTCGTGGTGCTGTTCAATAATGGTGATGGTCTCCGTAGGAATTAAGTCACGCTTTCGATTAAGAATTTCTGAAGCCAGAATGGGGTGCCTATAAACATCCTCATTGAGCTCACCGCCCTCTCTCTCGTAGTGATAGAGGGCATCGAA
Organism: Bacteriovoracaceae bacterium UBA6144; assembly: GCA_002435705.1. Lineage (GTDB taxonomy): Bacteria > Bdellovibrionota > Bacteriovoracia > Bacteriovoracales > Bacteriovoracaceae > UBA6144. Next base: position 34,339 of record DIVA01000067.1, on the reverse strand, counting down.
ACTTTTCGCGTTCATTGTGATGTCGCAAAGAAGAGAAGCCATCATGCTTTTTTGGATGATCAGATGGCTTTTCCACTGAAATTTATTCAGAGTTAATGTGATGACAAAGTTTGTGACCGAAATTTTAAGGTATTCCTCTGAACAATTGGCCTTGAAACGCTTCACAAATGCAAAAATCCCTGGAGATTGATCCAGGATTTTTTGCATTTTCTGATTGGCATCTTTCATGAGATCGAGCACTTCCGGAGTCACACCAAGACGACTGATATAGGCTTTGGAGAGTTCGTGAACGCTACTGCAGGTTGACGCACGTAACTCCTCTGTGGTTAGAGGGTCATAAAATTTGTTATTCGCCATGCGAGACTGCAACTGCATCATCACATTATTAAAATCATTTGTGGCAATGTAGATATGAACAACGCTTTTCTCGGCTAATTTTTCAAGAGCCTCTTGATAGGAGTCATCAGCGTAGTTCAGCTTAATATACTTTTCATTAACAAGAATGTGAGCTTCGATTCCTTCAAACAGGTGCTTATGTTTGAGTACATGAATAATGGGGATCGCTATAAGATCTAAATTCATCGGCCTAGGATACACCGAACGTGCATTTTCTTCAGAAATAAAAAAGGTTAATTTTTTTTAACACACGCAACACCTTGAATCCAAAGGAGTCGTTAAGAGCTTCTTAATGAGTGACTCATTCAAAAGAATGAGTCATCCCCTTGATTGCCTCTTTAAATGGCCCCTCAGCTCTTTCGGCCATATGACCCAAAAGGAGCTGAACTCTCATGGTGTAATCATCCCCAAAGTTTTGCTCCGAGAATTCCTCGAGGAGATGATTCGCTTCAGACTCGAGTTGCGATAAAGTTAAGCTTTTCAAGTAGTCCATGTATTGAGCCTGAGTTTTAATTCTTGCTCTCTGCTGGCGCACAGTTGTGAGATCAATAATATTTTGCATTTCCCCTCTTTTGATTAAAAGTAGGCATCCTTGCCTTCTTTTAGTTACCCCCCACACTTTGAAAAGCAAGGCTGATGCCAGACATTACTCATAAAAAGTGCGTTTTGATCTTTTATAAAAGGGATCTCTCTTTCTCAAGTTTCAGCTGAGGCAGCAAAGCTAAGTTGTAAAAAATACTACTGCACGCTGCGAAAAACGAGAATAAATCCACCCATTCTTAACGATCCTGACATTACGCCAAGGGTCAATATGGGCTTAAAACCAATAAAAAAGGCCCCATTTCTGGGGCCCCGATGATCCTGAACAAAAAAGTCAGCTATTAAGCATTCTTTTTAAACCATGATTTTGAACCCGTTGTATCTGGCTTCATAGTGTCAGCACCCTTTTTCCAGTTAGCCGGACATACTTCGCCAGACTTAGCTGTGAACTGATATGCCTCAACCAAACGAAGTGTTTCTTCAACATTACGACCTACAGAGAGGTTGTTGATAGTTGAATGCTGAATGATGTCTTTATCGTCGATGATGAAAAGACCACGAAGGGCCACTTCTTCGCCCACAAGAACTTCATAATCACGAGCAATTTTCTTATTAAGGTCAGCCAAGATAGGGTATTTGACTTCGCCCAAGCCACCGTCTTTGCGGTCTTGCTTTGTCCAAGCAAGGTGAGAGAAGTAGCTGTCTACGGAGCAAGCGATCAATTCGCAACCAATGGCCTTGAATTTATCAGCTGCATCCGAGTAAGCAACGAGTTCAGTAGGGCATACAAAAGTGAAGTCGAGAGGGTAAAAGAAAAGAACTTTCCATTTTCCTTTGTAATCGTCGAGAGAAACAGTTTTATTCTCTCCATTGACAAGAGCACCAGCTTTAAAAAAGGGAGCGGGGTTTCCAACTAAACGGGCCATGTTGATCTCCTTGGAGTAAGTTAATAGGTTTTACGAGTCTAAGACTGAAGTGAGGTTAGACCCGAGTGATGTTTATTTCAAGACAATATGTGTCCACCCGGCAAGGTTGTCTAAGTTTTCGAAAGACATTCCCCAAAGTGTTTTTTCCGGTTAAATTTATCTCAAGATATCATCACTTTATGCCGACAATAGCCGTATAAACTAGTCAATCAAAAGGACTTCCATGGAACTGCCAAAAGGCTACATCCCTAACCCCATCGTTATTGAACAGACGGCCCGAGGGGAGCGCCAGTACGATATTTACTCGCGCCTTCTTTTAGATCGTATTGTTTTTTTAGGGACAGAAGTGAATGACACCGTGGCAAATCTTTTGGTGGCTCAGTTTCTTTTTATGGAGCAGTCTGACTCGGAAGCCCCGATTCACTTTTATATCAATAGTCCTGGTGGCTCTGTTTATGCGGGCCTTGGGATCTACGATATTATGCAACACGTGGCCTGCCCCGTTTATACCTACTGCGTAGGCATGGCAGCCAGCATGGGATCTCTGTTGCTTCAAGCCGGTGAGCCGGGACACCGTTATTCGATGCCTCACTCACGCATCATGATTCACCAGCCTCTGGGTGGTGCTCGTGGACAGGCCAGTGATATTGAGATTCAGGCCAAAGAAGTTCTGTCTCTCAAGAAAAAACTCTACGAGATCTACGTCAAGCACACTGGCAAAAAGTTTGAAGATGTCGAACGTGCCTGTGACCGTGATAACTACTTAGATCCAGTTCATGCCAAAGAGTTTGGTTTGATTGATCATATTATTGAGCCTAAGGGTAAAACGAAGAAAGAAGCCTAATTCTAGAGAAGGAATGTCATGACAACCAAAGATAAAGCAGGCAGTAACTACGGAAGTCTTAATTGTAACTTCTGTGGAAAATCTCAAAAAGAAGTAAAAAAGCTTATTGCTGGTCCAGGTGTGTACATCTGTGATGAGTGTATTGAGCTGTGTAACGACATTATCTTCGAAGACTCAGTGAAGACAGTGGCAAAAACCGCTGTGGATAATGTCCCAAAACCACACGAGATTAAAGCACACTTGGATAATTATGTAATCGGGCAAGACCGCGCGAAAAAAATTATCTCGGTGGCGGTTCATAATCATTACAAGCGTATCTCTCACCGTCCTTCGGGCCGTGACGGAGACGAGGTGGAACTGGCGAAATCAAATATTCTCTTGGCGGGTCCAACCGGTTCAGGGAAAACTCTGATCGCTCAGTCTCTTGCAAAATACTTGAACGTGCCTTTTGCCATCGCGGACGCCACGACACTGACAGAAGCCGGTTATGTGGGTGAGGACGTTGAAAATATTATTCTCGCACTCCTTCAGAGCTGTGACTTCGATGTGGAGCGTGCTCAGCGCGGGATCGTTTATGTGGATGAGATCGACAAGATCGCGCGAAAATCTGAAAACCCATCCATCACTCGTGACGTGAGTGGTGAAGGCGTGCAGCAAGCGCTTCTCAAATTGATGGAAGGCACCGTTGCTAACGTCCCACCGAAAGGGGGACGCAAACACCCGCAGCAAGAGTACATTCAGGTCGACACGAAGAATATTCTCTTTATTGTGGCCGGTGCGTTCGTGGGTCTGGATAAAATCATTGAGCAACGGATGACAAAAAATAAAGCCGTGGGTCTGCATAAAGCAGAATCAACAGAGAAGAAAACATTTGTGGAATCTCTCGGTGGTATTGAGCCGACGGATCTTTCGCGTTTTGGCTTGATCCCAGAGTTCATCGGGCGTTTGCCGGTAAACGCCATGCTGGAAGAGCTCGATGAAGCGGCTCTCATGTCGATTCTCACAGAGCCGAAGAATGCGATCGTGAAGCAGTATCAAAAGCTCTTTGACTTCGATGGCATTGAACTTGAGTTCGAGTCAGATGCTCTCCGTGAAGTCGCTAAGACGGCCCTCAAGCGCAAGACTGGTGCCCGTGGATTGCGTGCCATTCTCGAGCAAGTGATGCTGGATGTGATGTACGACCTTCCGGCCAATGAGAAGATCGCAAAATGCTTGATTACTAAAGAATCAATCAGCGGTGAAGGCAAGCCCCAGCTCATTGAAGGGGAGCGCAAGAAACGTGGAGAGAAAAGCTCAGGCATGAAAGCCGCCAAAAAGATCGAAAACGCCTCATAACTTAGACACTGATGGCCCCGGTCCTTAGGGATCGGGGCAAATTCCCCTCAAAGCCTCTTTTATTTGATCTGAAAAAAATTCCACCGGTGTCTTTAAGCACCTGAAATCTAATAAATTCTTAAGAGCGATGAGTTAAGTAAATAAAATCGCACGCGGAGGAAATTGCCTCCCTTTTTTTACTATCAAAAAATCCTCGTGATGTGTGAGAATTATCTTAAGGATCTCTCTAGACTGAAGAGATCAGCTGAGTGGCGCAGGAGGTGCTATGTCCGACAAGAAGTCTGAATCTAAAAACAGCTTTCCCCTATTACCATTAAGGGATGTGATTATCTTCCCTCATATGGTGGTTCCTCTCTTTGTAGGAAGAGAGAAGTCGATTGCGGCCCTTGAGAAGGCTGCGAAGGCAGGGAACGAATTATTCCTCGTGACTCAAAAAGACGCCTCAGTACTCAATCCTGAACGTGAAGACGTTTATGATATTGGAACTGTCGTAAGCATCATCCAGATGCTTCGTCTTCCTGATAATACGGTAAAGGTGCTTATCGAAGGTAAGTACCGTGCTCGCATCGACGAGTTCAAGTGCCTCGACGAAGGTTATTTCGTTGATGTGACTAAGGCTCCAGATGTTTTGGATAGTGAGGTAGAAACAGAGGCGAGTATGCGCTCTGTGAAAAATATCTTCGAGCAATACGTAAAACTTAATAAGCGTATTCCGCCTGAGCTTTTAATGAGCATCAGCTCAATCAATGATCCTTCTCGCTTGGCTGACATCATCGTCGCGCACCTCACGATGAAGATCCCTGAGAAGCAAGAGATCCTCAATGCCACAAACGTCGATACTCGTTTGCAGCTTCTTCTCGAGAAGATGCAGGGTGAGATCGAAATCATTAACGTTGAAAAACGTATTCGCTCACGTGTGAAAACACAGATGGAGAAGTCTCAAAAAGAGTACTATCTCAATGAGCAGATGAATGCGATCCAAAAAGAGCTCGGCAACAAAGACGACAAGTCTGACATCACTGAGATGGAAGAGAAGCTTAAAGCTAAGCTCATGCCGGAAGAGGCAAAAGAGAAGACAGCCAAAGAGATCAGAAAACTTAAGAGCATGTCTCCTATGTCTGCGGAAGCAGCTGTGGTTCGTAACTACATCGACTGGATGCTCTCTCTTCCTTGGGGCGAGTACTCACAAGACGATAACTCCGTGAACCGCGCCAAAGAAATTCTCGATGCTGAACACTTTGGTCTTAACGACGTCAAAGAGCGCATCGTGGAGTATCTAGCAGTTCGTAACCTCACCAAGGGTGATGCCCGCGGGACACTCTTGTGCCTTGCTGGTCCTCCGGGTGTGGGTAAAACCTCGATCGCGACCAGTCTAGCGAACTCTCTCGGACGTAAGTTCGTGAGAATCTCTTTGGGTGGTGTGCGTGATGAAGCTGAGATCCGTGGTCACCGCCGTACTTACGTCGGAGCCATGCCAGGAAAAATTATTCAAGCTTTGAAGAAAGCGGGAACCTCAAACCCAGTGATCCTTTTGGACGAGATCGATAAAATGTCGAACGACTTCAGAGGGGATCCAGCGGCTGCGATGCTTGAAGTTTTGGACCCAGGTCAAAATAAAGCTTTCGGTGATCACTACATTGAGAGTGAGTACGATCTCTCTCAAGTCATGTTCATCATGACGGCTAACGACATCGGCGCTATCCCAGGTCCATTGCGTGACCGTATGGAGATGATCCATATTGCAGGTTACACACCAGAAGAGAAGATGCAGATTGCGAAGAAGTATCTTCTTCCAAAGTCCATCGAGTCTCATGGATTGAAAGAGTACCCGATTACTGTTTCTGATAAAGTCCTCACACAAGTTGTCCGCGGTTACACTCGTGAAGCAGGTGTGCGTGAACTTGAGCGTCAGATGAATACCATCTCTCGTAAGATCGCCACGGAAGTGGTGACTGAAGATGTGAAGGAAGGGCGCAAGTTTACTGTGACTGACAAGCTTGTTGAAAAATACTTGGGGCCAGTGAAGTACGAGAAGAATACTCGTGAGGAGCAGCCTCAGGTCGGTCTCGTGAACGGTTTGGCCTGGACTTCAGTGGGTGGCGATATGCTGAACATCGAAGTGGTGACAGTTCCGGGGAACGGGAAAATCCAGGTCACAGGAAAGCTTGGAGAGGTGATGCAGGAGTCTGCGAAAGCGGCTTACTCTTATGTTCGCTCTATCTCAAGTCGCCTAGGTATCGATCACGAGTGGTACAATAAGAATGATATCCATATTCACGTTCCAGATGGTGCGACTCCGAAAGACGGTCCTTCCGCTGGTATTACCATGTGCACAGCGCTTACTTCAGCGATCGCGAACATTCCGATACGCCAAGACGTAGCGATGACAGGTGAGATCTCAATCAGAGGCCGCGTGCTTCCGATCGGTGGATTGAAAGAAAAGATCCTTGCGGCTAAACAGGCCGGCATCACAACGGTGATCTGTCCTGAGAAAAACCGCAAAGACCTCACAAAGATCCCAGCTGAGATCATGGATGGAATGGACGTGAGATGTGTGTCTGAAGCTGAAGAAGTGCTTCGTATCGCCTTGAACCTCTCAAAGCCAGAGGAGTTCATGAAGGTACGCGCTTTGAAAGTGCTTGAGAACGACAGCTCCCTTGAAGTCGCAAACTAAGAACTGCCAAGTCAAAAGGGCCGCCTCGTGCGGCCCTTTTGCGTTTTAAAGCCATGAAACTCGACATCCAACAACTCATGACTTACGCCGGTATTGCTTTGAGTGCTGTGCTTACGGCCCGCTATTTTTCCGGCCATCTCTATAATCTGCTAGATCATTTTATGTTTAGGACGAAAGATAAACGGGACCCGAGCCTAGATGAAATGATCGATCAAAAGCACCGCGAATTTGGGGGGTATGGCCTTCGTAAATCCGCTGGTAGCAGCCAAGCCGATGAACGGGCATCAAAGGGAGCCCCCGATAAAGAAGAGCTTTTAAGGCTTAATGAAGATCTGAGTCCAGAGGCCCAACAAAGAAAGCTTATCCTTCAAAAAATCTACAGCTTTGATGGCCGACGACTGCCTTCAGAAACGGAAAAGAATTACTACCTAAGGCTTTTAAATGAAAGGGAACCTCTCAATATGGAGATTCTTAAAAAAGCCTATAAGAAAAAGGCACGAGAATTCCATCCGGATACCTTCGATCTCTCGCTCTTCGATGCCAAAATGAAAAAGAAACTCAGCTCCCGCATCCACGAAAACTACCTGCATATCCAAAAGGCCCATGAGTTCTTAAAAAAGAACCTATAAGTTTTACAGGCCGTTCTCTTTAAATCAATGATTTAGGCTACATTCAAAAGAATTTATTAATGATTCAGGAGAATCAACCATGAAAATTCGTCTACTCGCGAGTCTTGCTCTTTTGTCTTTAGCTCCTCAAACACTCCTAGCCCAAACTCTGCCAGATGAAATTGATCATGTCAGAACTCTCAGCACTCTGCAGGGAATTCAAGCACGTCTTTCAGAAGCCCAAGCTAAGCTTGCAGGGCTTGAGAGTGAGAGAGAGCAAGTCCGTGGTGAACTCCAAACAATGACCACCCAGCGCCGTGAACTTCCCGCTCGCAACTCTAGTCTTGAAGCGCAGATTCAGGCTTCTCGTGCCCGTGAGAGTGAATTAAATGTCGAAATAAATTCTCTTCGAATTCTTATTGAGCGTGTTGGCCAAGATGTTCAGCGTCTCGAGAACGAAGTGAATGGACTACTTGGTAATCTTCGCCAAGAAGATGGGCGTCGCAATCAAATCCTAGAGCAGCTTCGTATGGTTGACGGAGAGGCGCGCCGTATCCGTGATCAACTTGATCGTGAAGTACGTGAAGAAAATCAGTCAGTCGCCATTCTCGATCGTCTTGAGAGAGATATTTTTGAAATGCAAAATCGCAGACAAAATCTTGCCGAGCAACATCGCGCTCGCAATGATGAACATCAGCGCGATCAGCGCGAGCTTCCTCAGCTTCGCCGTCAACAACAGCAAGTTGGTCAACAGCTGCAAGCTGCTCAGGGTGCACTCGCTCCGCTCGAACAACAACTGGCGCAAGCACAGCAAGAATTAAAAGTTGCCGAAGCAGAAGTTCAACGCTTAAGCCGCGAGCTCCAGCCATTAGAAAGACAAGTTAATCAGGCACGCACGAACGCGCAAAATGCCCAGGCGGAGCTGAGTAAGGTTCAAAAAGAAATCACTGATGCTCAAGCCACGATTGCTAACTTAAACCAGAGAAAAGCCACGGCAGCTCAGCAGATTCAGACACTCGAGTCCGCTCGCGTGGCACAAGTCCGTCAGCTTTCAGATGCTCAGGTGGCGCTTGATCAAGCAGCAGCTGCGGCCAGTGCGGCCACTCTTGATGTACAAACAAAGACAGAAGAACTCAAAGTGGCTCAGCAGCAAGTGAGAGACGCGATCCAAACGGGCAACCGTGGCGTTATTGCTCAGGCACAGGCCAATATGAAAGCGAAAGAAGATGCGCTGAGAGCTTCTCAAGCGGCTGCCGCTAATGCTTCACGCTTGGCTGCTGCAGCAAGAACAACTGTTCAGCAAAGAGAGCAAGTGGTGGCTTCCACTGATACTCAGCTTGAAACGAACCGTACGTTTTTAGCAAATGTTGATGGCGAGATCTCGGGTCTTCAAAGTCAGGTTTCAGCCAATCAATCAAAGCTCCCAGGTCTAACGGCTACCGCCAATCAAACCCGCCAAGCTTTGGCACAAGCTGAGGCTGAACTGAATGCTGCCTCTGTTGGGCGGAATGCCGCTCAAGCGAATGCTACTCGCCTGCAGCAAGTGGTGAACCAGGTTGGTCAGCGTCGCAATCAACAAGCTCAAGAAGTGGCCCGTCTTAATGATCAAATCCAGAACATCCAAGACCGCATCCGTCAGACAGAGCAGGCGATGGCGAACTATCCACGTGATATTCAGCAGCTTGAAAATCGCGCGGCAGTCTTGGCCCGCGAGATTCAGCAGAGATCTGGTGAGGCTGACCGTGAAAGAAGACTCTTGCAAAGGATCAGGACTGACCGCGTGAATCTGCAGCAGCAGCTTGCAAGCGTTGAGCAAAACAACCAAATCATGTCTCGTGATCTCGCTGATCAAGAGCAAAGAGTTCGCCTGATACAAGAGGAACTAACTCGTAAAGAATCAGAACGAAATGCAATGCTTCGCTACCGTGATGAAAGTCAGGCAAAGATTTTAGCTGCTCAAAATGAACAGAATCAAATGCGCCAAGTTGTTTCTCAGTCACAAGCTGAGATTCAACAGAACACGGCACGCCTGAGTCAAATTGAGCGTGATCTACCGGCCAGACAGTCGCGCTTAACTCAGATCACTCAAGAAATTCCCACTGTCTCTTCACAGATTACAGGACTTGAGACTCAAGTCGCGACTGCTCAGTCAGCTTACAATCAACGTCTCTCTCTCTTTCAAAAATATCTTGGAGAGGCTCAGAATTTGGGAGCTCGCAATGGAGCCACCAAAGGTTTAGGAGACGGAAAGTCAGCAGGACTATCTGGGGCCACAGAGTCGGCTACTCGCCTCGGTACACCAGTGGCCAGTGAAGAGGGAAGATTCGAAGCGATCCTCAGAGGATTTGTGCGAGGTGAGATTGCTGGTTTTCAAGTTGGCCGTACTCAAGGCTTAGGCAGTCAAGCGGATGCAGATCGTGGAACACGTGAAGGAACTCTGGCCGGTCAGCGTGAGGCCAAAGATCATGCGAACCAAGTCTTAAAACCTCGTTACTATGAATCAGAATTCCAACGTCGTTTAAGTGACCCAACAGTTCGAGATGAAGTGGTTGTTCGTCTAGCGAATATGATGAAAGCTGCGGGGCTTGAGGAAGTGGTGGTTGAGAAAAATATTAATAACACCATTCTTCCTGTGACGGCTCAGGAGTTACAACAGTCACGTGCTATTTCTACTTCGCTTGATGAGCGCATCGAAGCAGCTCTCAAAGAGATTGCTCGCCTTAAGCTTGATCAGGAAAGATTGGCGGTCGCCGCTAACGTCTACATGGCCCCGACCAATCTCAATATTCGCATTGATGCTCAGGCTTGTGCTGCCGTTTATAAGAACGTGGCTGATTTCGTTAAGGCCTGTCAGGATGCTTATCGTTCGGATTATACTCGTGAATATCTCGTGACCCATAAAGAGGAGTTTCTGAAGTCCTATGGTTCAGCCTTTACGGGAGTGACACAAGGGGCTCGCGACCAGATTATTAATCGTGATTTTAATAATAATCTTCGTGAAGCTGAGGCCGTCGCTCGTGCTGCAGGATTATCGGTAGGTCGTGAAGAAGTGTTTCAAGAACGTTTCGCTTCGGCTCGTGTGCAGGCGTATCAATCAAGCCTAGTAACTGAAGAGTTACGTGTGCAGTCTGAAGCAATCCGCTCGGTGGATGAGCTTTTTGCTGCTAACGGGATTGCCAAGCTTCAAGAAGAGGCAACTCTTAAGACTGATAGTATCTATGGTGTCGCCTCGGGTGTAGATCTTAAACTTGATCTTCTCTTTAAGAACGCTGGAGCTCAAGCCACTCGTGAAGCTGAAGTAAAGGTAAGATTGATTGAAGTCTCTTCAAACCTACTTAACACTCGCCAGATTAGTCCGGTGAAAGCGCTTGCTGCTAGAAAGCTCGTAAGAACAGATGGTGATTTTGGTTTGAAGGTGCGTGATGATGCTCCGGCTGGCTCTCGTGTGAGAATCGTGGCTGAAGTCATGTACCCAGGTCACGAGTTCAATGCGCAAAGAACAGAAAAAATTGAGATCTCAGAAGTTTTGGGTGTGAACCCAGCTGCAATAGTGGCTTTGGAGTATGGTAAAACGCCATCTCCCACAACTGGTCTCTTTAACCGAATTGCCATCCACACTGTGGGCGTGAACCTCACGGCGAAGCATGAAGGGATGAGCAAGGGCTATGATGTTAAAATGGAAGAAGTCGGTTCAAGTTTTGCGAGTTATAACACTCAGTCGGCAAGTTCATCTCGTGTGGCCAGAGGTCAGTCGGCCAAGGTTGAGTTGAAGTATAAGCTTGATAAGGCAGCTAAAGGAAAAGAAGTGAAATTCAAAGTGACGGTGACTTATGAAGGTAAGCCTGTGAGCGAAGAGCTCATGAGTATCAACGTTAAATAACTCTGCTAAAGAGCCTCTCCGGAGGCTCTTTTTTTATATAACGCTTTGCCATAGTTGATTTTTATTTTTTTGGTTGACGAGAAATCTCTGTGCCCTTAAATTGTTGATTCCTTTGACTGAGGGCGTTTAGCTCAGCTGGGAGAGCGCTACCCTTACAAGGTAGATGTCGGCGGTTCGATCCCGTCAACGCCCACCAAACTTCTTCTTATTTCATTTATTCCTTAGTCCTATCTTGTTGATTTCACCCATTAGTCCTATGATATGAGTTTGAGGTTCATAATGGAAAAGAAAGTCATAGTCATTGAGGACGAGCAGGAGATTGCAGAAGCCATCTGTGACTACTTACAAAAGAATGGTTTTAGCACTCTTAAATTTGCTGATGCCGAGAGCTTCTATTCAAATAAATCAAAACCACTTCGTGCAATTTATATCGTGGATTGGAATCTGCCTGGGGTGAATGGCCTAGATGTTATTAGAACACTTCGTGAGGGCGATAAGTTCTCTCCGATCTTTATGATCACGGCCAATTCTACACAAGAAAATATGCTCGAGGGTCTCAAGGCAGGTGCTGACGATTACATCTTAAAGCCATTTCATTTTGAAAATCTTCTCCTGCGTGTACAAAATTCTTGGCAGAAATACTCTGAGCTCTCTAAGGACCTCTTTTCTGAAGGAATAAAGCTTCTACCCGATGCCCACTCTCTCTTGAAGGACGGCATCACAGTCAATCTTACTTCGCGTGAGTTTACTATTTTCAAGCATCTCTATGATTCAGAGGCAACAGTTTCTCGTGATGAGATTATTAAACAGTTCACTTCCGATGAAGACATGACTCTTCGAAATATAGATGTGCATATTTTTTCCCTGAGAAAGAAGCTTAAAAAAGTGGGAATTACCATCGCGACGGTTTGGGGCGCGGGCTACAAACTCGACCAAGACAACTAGAAATACATTCTGAATTCAACTTCGTAACGAGTCATCTTAGGAACATTTTTACCAGCCACTGTTTGCTGGATGTTCATGGTAATCACCGCGGGTAAGATAAATTTTTTCTTGGTGTAAGGCGTGACTGTTGAGAGAGAGCCTGAAAGCCTTACGTTGTGAGCAATCCGATCAGAGTTAGCCGCTAGATATCTGTTGGCATCCGTGTATTTAGATTCGTATTGTGAGGGCATCTGATATGCCAACTCATAGAGTGGGCTGACAGAGAGCCAGTCATTGATGATGTGGGTGGCACTGACCGTCGCGTCTATTCGGTCACCGAACTTCACGTTAAAGCGACCTTTGGTATCACCCAGTGGAACATCCTCATCAAAGGGGATGCGCAGAGTTTTTTCGCTGGGTGCTTGGTAGGTGTATCTCATCGTCGTACCAAACATCCATTTGCGGGAAGGGATGTAAGCTACCGCGAGCTCCGTGAAAAGATCCCACTGACCATCTCCAAAGGCTATATCTTGCAAGAGATCAGGGTCGGACTGGCGTCCCGTAGGGGCCATGATGCCATTGGTGGTGGCCAGTCCCCAATGAGTACTGTCATGAAGGACGTACATGGCGCCCAGTTCGAAGTCGCCATAACCTCGTCCGTGCCAGTTCCCGATGGGCTTGTAGCCAAGAGTGTTGACGACAGCAGATTGGATCAGGTTTGGTGTAATTGCAGGGATTGTATTTGAAAGATTAAGGATGGCCGTTTCAATATCACCACCGTTTCCGTATTTCTCAGCAACTTCACTCGCATTTGATCCTTTTTCTTGCTTTAAGTTCATTTTGACCTGGGCATCATAGAAAGGAAGAATGCCGTAAACAGTCAAACGATCAGTGATACCGTACCCACCTCCGAAACCATGTACCTGGACTTGAGCTTTCGCCGAAAGGTTGAATTCTCCAAAGGTTATTTCATCATAGGCACCCGGACTCTTGGTTCTCAGTGTTTCAAAAGCTGACTGTGCCGCGCCTCCGAGCCCAGACAGGGTCTGGGCATTGAGCTTGAGGTCATAGGAAAGGGGGTTAAGGGATTGAGACTGATTGTATTCAGCCTCAATAGGGCTTGTTTTCACGTTTCGGTAAGCAAAGAGGCGAACCCCTTTCGGAAGGGTTTTGTGCACCTGGGCGTATACGCCTGAAACCATTGAGGTTAGAAGAGTGAAAAGCACTAACTTGAGCAGCATTAAAGGCCTCTTGTGCAATGCGTAGTTCCTTCATTTTAATAAGAAAATCAGGCAGGCAGGTAAAAAGGTGAGGGAGTGTGAAAAAAGTACAGGATTTAGTGAATTGTTAAATTGTGCGTCGCGAAAAAAGATATATTTTCTCCATGAAATTCACTTTTTTAATCATCCTTTTTTCTTTGTTTGGTTGTGCCCAGAAGTCTGAGGTCACTGACTTTATTCAGCCGATTTCTCTCAAAGAATCACACGGTGACGGAAAGTACGCCGTCTTCACCGTCAAACTTCCGCTTTCAGATAACAGTATTGATACCTATGATTCACCCATTGATCCCACAACAGGTGTGGCACGTATTCCACTTTTGGGTGACATGCTTCGCTTTGTGACTCAGGCAACTTTTAATTTCGGTGCTGAACTGGGAATGGGGAAAACCAATCTTACGATTAAGCAGCCCCTGCCGGATTTGGATTCGCCTTATATTCATTCTATCTCGATCAAACGTGTCTTTTTTCACATTGATCAGAAAAAGATTAACCCCGATGTCCGCATGAGTTTATTTGACCGAATTAGAAATTTCATTCGTGGCACCACGGCCCTTAATTTCAATTTCATTAGAGCTCTTAAAATTCACATGCGCGCTTCCAAGGAAGCTGAACCCGCGGACTACATTCCTGAAATCATCGAGGACACTCCCTTAACACCGGTCACGAGTGATTCTAAGAATGTGATTGAGTTTTTAAATTACCAGAAACGATCTCGCTCAAAAGTACTTAATGAGAACGTGGCCGTCCATACTTTGGTCGTCTATGCTGAGCAGCCTATTCGGTTACGTCGTTTTATTCGTCAGCACCCTGTGCTCGCTCCTTATATTAAAAACATAGATGTCATTAATAAATCAATCTTCATTGAACTCAAGCAGGCAGCTCCTGCCTCTCAAGCGGTTGCCAGTGGTCCTCAGTCGGATGAAATTTTTGGAGTCGATGAATCCTATCAATTAAAAGTAAAAGAATTCACGGCGCTTTTTGAGAAAGAAGTTACAGCGGCTTCTCAGTTTGAAATTTTAAAGATGATTCCTTGCTCAACTTTTACGTGTATGGATCTGCGAGTGAATAATCAAAATCTTTTGCCACTTCTGTTACAAGGCAATCGTCTCAACATTGAAACAATGATTGATGCGTCTCGAGTTCCGCCCCGCTCATTTCAATTGAAAGGATTTATTGAATTTGAAGTGAAGCTGGATCTCCCGATCTAAGCTTTGGTGATTTTGGTTTCGAGGTTTAATTTCTGTGCTTCTTCTTCGATCATTTTTTTGACTTGATCGAATTTAAACATTAAGCCCACCACGCTGATTTTGGTATGCATGTAATCGATCTTACAGTTGTTCGTGCACTGGAAGTCACTCGAGAGAGCTTCAAATTTTTCGAGCACAGCTTTGTTCTGAAACTCACTGTACCAATTCATGAAGTCGACAATCCTTTCCCGCATCTTTTTGTCGAGCTCAGCTGGTGAGTCTTTCGTGAGATTGTAGGTGAAGAGAGATGTATTGCGCGATTTCCCATTAAAACTAATCTTCACCACTCCGGTGGAGCGTAATTTAAGATTATTTTGAAAACAGACAGGGCAATACATGCAAAGATTATAGCGGAAAGAGTGGCGCGCGACCAATGGATTTACTATCATGGGGTGAGGAGAATTTTATGCACCATGAGTATCGAGACATTCCAGGACATGATGGCGTTAATCTTAAAGCCACCATTAAAGAGAACGGAGCATCAACATGGTTGATCGTAACTCACGGTCTTGGTGAGCACTCCGGGCGTCATCATCACTTTCTTAAACTCTTTGCCGGTCAATTTAACATTCTTCTTTATGATTTAAGAGGTCACGGCCAATCAGAAGGTGAGCGTGCCAACGTGGGTGAGTTCGTGTCTTTTCGCAAAGATCTTCAAAAAATAGTTGAGTATCTTCGTGATCATTTTCACATGACTAAATTTATCACATTTGGTCATTCGATGGGAGCGCTCATCACAGCAGACTGGTTGCAAAATGAAGCACGGGAAGATTTATACCCGATGAAAGTGTTCTTGAGTTCACCTCCTGTGGGTGCTCCGGGTCTCATGGGTCCACTCTTTGGGAATGCGCCTCATGCTTTGCTCAAAAGCCTTGCAGGTTTGCCGGCCAGTCTGCCGCTTAAAGGGATCCTCGATCTTTCGCGTCTCTCACATGATTCGCGAGTGCTCATGAACTACCTCAATGATGATCTGGTCAGTTTGAAAATTCATACGCATTTATTTTTTGAAATTTTAAAAACCAGTCGAGATGTCTTCTCGCGTCCTCTACGCGCTCGCTGTCCACTTTATGCTTCCATCGGGACAGAAGATGGCTTGGTCCATCCTAAGATGATGATTAAGTATTTTTTGACGATAGAGAAGAATACAAAACTACTTAAAGTCGAGGGCGGCTATCACGAACTGCATAATGAGATCGAAAAATACCGCGCCCCTTATTTTGAATTTTTGCGTCAATCATTGCTTGATTCACCACTATAACCCATGGTTTGAAGTCTCTCGCTGAGCGGGGGATGTGAATAGTTCCAAGATGCATAAGTCTTGTCCACCACGAGTGCGCCTGCGTTCTTACGATACAACTCCAGCAAAGCGCGACCTAAATCTTGGGCGCTCGTTTCATTCACGGCATATCTGTCGGCCTGGAACTCATGCTTGCGAGACCACCAGTTACTAATTGGACTAAGAGGAAAAGTGATGAGTGAGAGAACCCAGACACCTGTGAGGAGTGTCGGACCATGACTGGGAGAGAGACCCAGATCAATGACAAGATCAGGTCTTAGGGCCCACCAACCTAGAAAGATGAAGCCAATCATGGTCGTGATAACGCTGACTCCTAATCTTTTGAGGATATGCTTGTGAGCCAAGTGCCCTACTTCATGGGCCAGTACGGCTAAGATTTGCCCAGAAGTGAGTTGCGTGAGGAGAGTATCAAAAAAAACAATTCTCTTATTTTTGCCGATCCCGGTGAAGTAAGCATTTCCGTGCGTGCTGCGCTTAGAGGCATCCATCACAAAGACACCCTGGCTTTGAAATCCAGCCTTCTCAACCAGTTGCTTGATCTGTACAGAAAGACTTTCATCAGAAAGCGCTGAGAATTTATTAAAGAGTGGCGCGATGAAAGTGGGGAATATCCACAGGATCAAAAACTGAAAACCCATAAATAGTAAATAGGCAGGAATAAACCAGAAACCACGAACATAATGAAAAAGACTGATAAAGGGGTAGCCCAGAATCACACCTAAAATGACGGAGAGTAAGGTGGCCTTGAACATATCGGTAATAAAAAGTTTTGGGTTCATTTTATTAAAGCCAAATTTTTCTTCGATCACAAATTGTGAATAAAGACTCCAAGGCAGTGAGAGTATTCCCTCTACGAGACTGAAAACACCAAAAAATGCAAGAGTCTGCCAAACGGGATCATTGACGAAGACGTAGAGGATAGAATCGAGCAACCCCATAACACCTGTGACAAGCCAAGTTACCATGACTATTGTGCTGAAAATAATACGAGCACTTGAGAAGTTGAGCTTTGTCACGGCATATCGGACAGCCTTTTGATGCTCTTCGAGAGAAAACTGAGCTTGGAAAGCATTTGGCACGGACTCATAACTTTGAAGCAGCGCTCTTTTCTGGCGAAGATTCAGCCAACAATGTAGGATCACTTTAGTCACTAGCAAGAATGCTAAAGAAGCAATGAGGGTTATGTTCATATCTGAGACTCCACAGTTTGAGATCCATCGACTTTATGCTCATAATAGTCTTCGAAATTATACCTATCTGATTTTAAAGAAGGCCACAAGGGAAGTTACGATTATCGATCCCTGGGATGCAGAGGCTTGTCTAGATTACTTAAGAAATCTTGAATCCTCGCAGTTTTTTGTGATCAATACTCATCAGCATCATGATCATGTCAAAGGAAACGCAGGGCTTTTGGCTGCAGGGGCAGTCATTCAGCTTCCGGATTACCTGCAGGCACAGCCCTTGCCTGGACATACCTGTGAGCATGTCGTTTTTTATCTCAAAGATGAGTCAGAGCATTTGTTTTGTGGGGATACACTTTTTCAAGCAGGTGTAGGGAATTGCAAAAATGGTGGTGATCCTCTGGCACTTTATGCAAGTATACAGTGGCTGAGAACTCACCTTCTCCTAAGCACTCTGCTTCACGTTGGGCATGATTATTTTAAAAAGAATCTACATTTTGCTCAGCAATTTGAGCCAGATAACTCAGATATTCAGTATTATCTTTCAAACCTGAAGCTGCAAGAAGGGTTTGAGATGCCGCCCAATAGCTGGGCGATTGAGTTAAAGATCAATCCTTTTCTCCGCTTATCTGAGACGGCACTTAGGCAAGGGTTAAAACGCCTGGATAAATTTGAGTCTTCTGAATTAGTTAGTGATAGAGATATTTTTATTAAATTACGTAGCTTAAGAGATAATTTTTAACAAGGAGCTTAGATATGGTTAAGAAGGCAACAAAAAAAGTAACAAAGAAAGTCGCTACAAAGAAAGTCGCTACAAAGAAAGTCGCCACGAAGAAAGTCGCCACGAAGAAAGTCGCCACGAAGAAAGTCGCCACAAAGAAAGTCGCCACAAAGAAAGTCGCCACGAAGAAAGTCGCCACGAAGAAAGTCGCTACGAAAAAGTCCGTGCCAGCTAAAACAACACCGACTCTGTTAGCTATTGGAAACCAAGCTCCAGACTTCACTTTGCTAAACCAAGACGGAAAAGAAGTAAGTCTCAGCTCACTTAAAGGGCAGTATGTGGTTGTCTATTTTTATCCACGTGCAATGACTCCCGGTTGTACCGTTCAGGCCTGTGGGCTGCGCGATGCTGAGCTTGATCTCAAGAAACACGGAATTGTTGTCTTAGGCTTAAGTCCTGATAAGCCAGCAGCCCTTAAAAAATTCCAAGAGCGTGATCATTTAAACTTTGATCTTTTAAGTGATTTGGATCACTCCGTAGCTGCTGCTTACGGTTCATGGGGCACCAAGCAGTTTATGGGGAAAGTTTTTGACGGTATTCTTCGTCAATCATACTTGCTAGATAAAGAAGGCAAGGTTTTGCACGTGATAACGAAAGTTGACACAAAGTCGCATGCTCAAGATGTTCTCAAATTCTATCAGTCTCTTTAGTCATCTCTTACTATGCGCTCTTCAACCCTGAGGAGCGCAATAGTCTTCCCGATTTCTTCTAACCACCTAACAATTTCATTTCTATGTTCTATAGGGGCACGCAAGAGAATTTCTCTTAGCTTGGATCCATTCTCAAAGGGCAGGGTTGTCGGAAAAGCAAGGTTGTCACAGGCCTCAAGTGAGTGCAGAAAAAATGCAGTTTGCGATTTCTCCATTTGTAGAGTGAAACAGACAACTTCTTTTGATTCTAAATATGTTTTACCCATGGGCTTTCCTTGACATGCGGTGTTCATGACCTATCATATTAATAAGATAAAGGTTTTAAACCTATTCGTCACGGAGGACGATTTGAAACTTGCTCAAGTGATTTCCCTGACTCTCTTTTGTTCCCTCCTTACTTCATGTGCATGGCTTGATCGTATGGAGCGTGGCCTTACTGGCTCAGAGTCTGAGTCGTCTCGTAAAACAAAAAAACAAATGATTCCCAAAGCTGAATATGACGAACTCTTGTCTCGCTATGACGAACTCAATCGACAGTATCAAGCTTTGAAAGATGGAAAGTCTTCAAGCCTTGTGTCTGATCTTGAGTCAACGCCACAGATTACCAACTCGGGAATCGAGAACGGTTCAAGAGTCGAAACAGTGGATGTCTTCTCTTCTCAAAAAACTGCTGCTATCGATTTAGGTGACCTTGAATCTCAGCTTATGAAATATCGCCAAGCCGAAGTGACCCGGGCCTCAGCACCGATAGAAGCATTAAAAGTCTATCAGCAACTTTCCCTATCTGGGGCTCCTAGCATAAAAGCTAAGTCTCAACTAAGAATGGGCGAGATCCTTCTGCAGCAAGGTGAGTTTGATTTGGCCCTTCAATCTTTTGAAGTCGTCATCACTAAACTTGCGTATTCAGGTGTCGTGCTTGAAGCTCTTCGTAACGCAGCTATCTGTTGTGAGAAATTGGGACTCACGCAAAAGAAAGACCAGTACTTGTCATTACTGAAAGACGTATTTCAAGTTTAGGAGTTTGATTGGGATATAAAACGAATCTGATCCTCATTGCTCTGCTTAGTCTTGAAGCTTCTCAAGTGAGGGCACAGGATGAATTTGCGGAGTTTGATGTTGTCGAGTCAGACGATCTCAACTCACTTCTCAACGACACATCTTCACCAACGGCGTCCTCCAGTGGTTCATCTAGTGAAATTGATTTAGCCAGTCTGGAAAATTTAGAAGACGCTCCTGACGAATCCCTTTCGACGGCCATCATTGATTCTGATGCAGATTTACCGACACCTCTTTCCTCCACGGGCGATGACCTTGATGAAATCAAACTAGATCTACGTGATACTGATCTTAGTGAGGCGACAGTTGCTGAACCATTCAAGGATGAAAAAAAATCTGAGAAAGCAAAGAAGAGTTCTTCCAAGGCGAAGGGAAAGATTGTTAATGATTCAATCAATATCCAGAAATCACCAAATATCTTTGACGTAGGCAATGAAGAGAAACAACTGATTGAGATGGCTTCGAAGCTTCAAGGTCAAATTTCTAATAGCGACTGGAACGAATTAGCCACGCAGGCCAGTGTCAGTTCCTATACGGTGGTTAAAGACGACTGGCTCTTTAAAATTTCTAAGCGTCTTTTTGGATCCGGCTTCTACTATCCGAAGATCTGGGCTTTAAATCAGTTTATTACTAATCCTCACTTGATCGAGCCAGGAATGGTGCTCTCGTTTACGACGGGGTCTGGGGAGAGAACACCTGAGATTAAGCTTGGTGAATTTACCGAAGCAGAAATTAAATCTGAACCCGGTGCTAAAGCTTCTGCCATTGCCTTCGCTGCTGGGCCAGATGATTTTTCCGTTTGGGGTGACGAAGCGAAACCAGATTGGCTCAATGAAAGAAAAAATTTAGTTGATCAAGGTGTCTACGTTCAGTACTCAACCTCAGACACGATCGAAGATCTGGAAGAGGCAAGTCGACTGGCACTCGTGCGAGAGTATGAAAACTACGATCCTCCACAGTCTAAGCTTGAAAGTTATATCCCTGCCAACCAATACGATAGTACTGGTTTAGATAGAGATTCAAAGATTGTATTTAATTTTAAAGAAGGTTTTTATCTTAATACCTTCGTGACCAATAATCCCGTGCAGGATTTTGGGAAGGTTGATTCCGGCCCAGACGAAAATATTTATTTCACTAACAATGACCGCATGTACATCAAGATGGATGATAACGTGAATGTCCTTCCGGGTGATCGGTTTTCTATTTATTCTGCACAGGGTGAAATTAAACATGCAAACTCCGATCGTAAGGGGTTTAAATATGCCATTACGGGCCAAATCAGAGTGCTGAATAAAATCGGTGAGCTCTGGGAGTCTGAGGTTGAAGAAACAACGGGTGTTATTCAGCGCGGAGATCGCCTCACTGTTTACACTCCTAAGATTGACCGTATCACACAAACCTTCAATAACCGTTTGATCGAAGCCGGGATCCTTGGCTCATTTGCAGGTTTACAGCGTGTGCTCTCTTACGGCGATGTCCTCTATCTTGATCGGGGTCGTGCAGATGGCCTTGAGATGGGTAACGTCCTTGAGGTCTATGGCTTCAGGGATCGTGCAACCGGAAAAGTTATTGCCCGTCAGCCTACCTACAAGACAGGAGAGCTGACAGTTATCACTCTGACAGATAATTTTGCGACTGTGCTTGTGAGTAATTCGACGCGCGATTTCTACGCCGGAGATGTGGCGATTACTAAAACGAAAGAAGCAGCAATGCGTGCAGCTGAAGGTAAGAATGCCACGATAAAAGGATTGCGCGACGGCTTTGATGAGAAGAGTCTCGATGAGCTTGATGTAGAGTTGAATGTTGAAGACCTCAATGATTCACTCCTTGATAAAGCCGATAAAATTCAACTGACAGAAGACGAACTCGCAGAACTAGAAAGACAAGAGCGTGAGAAGAGCATTATTAAAGATTCAGAGAAAGATCTTAAGGCGCTTGAGCGTCTAGAAAGCGAGATTGAGGGAGCAGAAAAGCTGCTAAAAGATGCACGAATGGATGAGGATAAACTTCTTGAGGGTGAGTCTCTAGAAGAGTTAGAGCGTAGAAGAGGCTTACAGCAACAAGAAAGCTTAGATGAGATTGAAGAGAATCTTGGTAAGCGCTACATCGACGAAGATATCAACAATAAGGACAATCCTTTCGGTCTGACTGAATTTGATATCGAAGAAGTGGATGAATTATTAAACGTTGAAAAACCAAAAGAATAAAGAAGGGCCCGAAAAATTCGGGCCCTTTTTTTTAATAATTAGCAGCTGCTTCGTAGAGTTTCCCAAGCATTTCAAATTCACCGGTAAATTCAGCTTTATTTCTGAACCATACAAAGTCTGGTCTCATGGCGCTTATCCATTCTCCACCAACGATTGTACCCTGAGCATCGAGCTCGATCGTGTACTCAAGCTCTTTTTTCTCATAAAGCTGTGCCGGTGTATAAAGAACTGGCTCCCATTGAGGATCAATTTCACTACCGTAGTAGAGATCTGTTTTCATCACAACTTCAGTTACGGCATTGCGGGCGGCCCGTGAACTTGCCGCTCTAGTCATGATAATTTCTGATTTAAAACTTGTGATTGGTTGATTCCAAACTTCACGATAAGGATCAACATCAGCGAGGAAGCCCACTTTTTCGAGACCTAATTTATTAGTCATGATGATGTGGAATGCTCCAGGGTTAAGATCTTTTCCACAGCCTCTTGCTAACCCACGGATGCCTCTTGGGAGAAAGCATCTCAGTCCTACTTGCTTGGTGGGTTCGTTAACGAAATAAGCATAATAATATGATAGCATGGCCTTCACATCACTCGATCCAAAAGGGATCTCGATCCCATCAGCATTCTTCATCTTTACTGGATGTGGTTCTTTAAGATTGAGCGAGGCAGG
Source organism: Bacteriovoracaceae bacterium UBA6144 (assembly GCA_002435705.1). Classification (GTDB taxonomy): domain Bacteria; phylum Bdellovibrionota; class Bacteriovoracia; order Bacteriovoracales; family Bacteriovoracaceae; genus UBA6144. The sequence goes on along the minus strand of DIVA01000067.1, from coordinate 11,843 downwards.
AGCCCAGCCATTACAAATTCCAGCCCAGTCTTTAGCCGTTGGTTTAGCAGTTGCAGCCACTCGTTTGACGAGAGGGAAGTCATAGCGGCCTCTAAGAAGATCAAATTTTTCTGAGGGAGCAAGTTCAGCCAATTGTTTGGCTGTCATCCCCAAGGCTTGCTCACGAGTCGGTTGCACAAGATCAAAGCCCGGCTCACCCGGAGCATTCCAGCGACGGTTGATTGATCCTCGATGAGTCGGCCAGTAATCATCTGACCAGCCAGTGTAGGGAATTTCATGTTTTCCGGTTAAGGGAAGAGTGGCGAAACGAGTGATGAAATTGTCCGAGACGATGCGAGGATTTGAGTGGCTGGGCCAAGCTTCTTTTTCTTCAGTAAAAGCATTAAAGCTCAGGAGAAGCAGGGGTAGTAAAATTTTTTTCATACGGAGTCACTCCCAGTGATTTTTTAAGTTTTTCATTGTTACAACACGCTGCTTATAAAAGGTCCGAGGGCCTTGGTCAAAGGCTTGAATTTTTGTATGTAAAAGGGTGGTCTGCGGCGCGTTATCACGATGGATTGAGAAAAGTCCCTCAAAAGTGCCTATAAATCTTCGTAATTTAAGAGTTATTTTCAGCTTTTTCTGAGATTTAGAAGGTTTCCCTTAATGTCACTAAGTGGACTTTTTAAGGCATTCTTACGGCCCCCAATTTGGAAAATTCTGCAGCTTAGCCCCTACTTAAGCAGGCGAGTCGATAGCACTATATAATAAAAGTGGAAGTCTTTCGTCTCTCAAAAGGTTCTTTTATGAATAGCTTTTTTATTGTGGTTTTACTCCTTTCTTCTCTCAGTGCCTGGGCCGATAAAGGCGTAGCGGTGGTGAAGCGGCTACGGGGTGAGGTCTCGGTCAAGGAGCAGGGGAAGGTATCAAAGCTCAAAGAAGATGACTGGCTTCGCTCGGGAGTGACAGTGATTACGGGTGATAAATCCTTTGTGAGAATTACTTTTACAGATAAATCACAAATGAATATTGGTCCGAACTCTGAGATGAAAATTGAACAGTTTGGTACCGGGGATGCAGGTGTCCTTGATCTGGTAAAAGGTAAAATTCGCTCGCAAGTTTCAAAAGATTATCTCGGGCAGAAAGATAAGGATAAATCAAAACTTTTTATCAAAACACCTAACGCGGTCATGGGAATTAGAGGAACAGACTTTCTCATCTCCACCAATGGAATTAATTCTTCCGCTGTACTTTTTGAAGGAGAAGTTGTTTTTAATAAAGTTGAGAACGCAGCCCTGAGAGAAATATCAACCAGCGCTTTGGAATCGATGGTCGACCGTGGAGTCAGGATCTTTCCAGGGGAATTTTCGGTGGTTGAAGCCAACCGACCCATCCCAACTGTTCCATCCCTCATGAACGTACAGCAAATCGAGACCCTTGAGAAAAACCAAGACTTCTCCCAAGAAAGGGCCCCGAGTGATCAAGGGAATGCGAAGGCCAATAAATCGGTTGTTCCGGGTGGATTGTCAGGAACAACGGTAGCGAGTTCATCGACTGTTCTCGATAAGGAGCTTAAGCAGAAGGGGATCGAAGGAGTTGGATCTAAAGAAAAGTCAGATATAACTTCAGCCCGAGGTTTTAAAGAGGGTGAGAAAGTAAAACCTACGAATGGATCTTTCTTGCATGTTGATTCGGGGACTGTGATTGCACCTCCTAAGGATGCTGTTTATGACGCTAATACGAATACCTTCGTGGCCGATGGAAAATCGGGAACAGTCGGGGGAGATGGTAACTACGTACCGCCGAAAAATGTAACGATCACTGATTCAGGTAAGATTTTGGCTTCAGTCCAAGGTCAGATTGTGCAGGTGAATGATTCCTCCATGATTATGGGGGATGCGACTCTCTCTGATATGCTCAAAACGATCTCAACCACAAGTGATGTAACTTCGATTGCAAAAGTTGAGAATGGTACTCTTGTTATTAGCCCCACCACGACTACAACGCTAACGACTACAACTTTTCAAGAAGCCCCTACGCTTTGCTCTACCTGTGCCATTCAGCCCAGCAGTGCCACCACAAAACCGAGCACCTCGAATGTTCAGCTAAATACAGGAGTTGGTGATCCATAAAGACTAGGGTTATAATAGAGATCAAACAAGCAGCTACCAAGGATAGGGATGCGGGCGATTTTCTTTATAATCTTTCTTAATGTGATTGCTCCGTTGTCGGTAGGAGCTCAGTCAAAGAATAGTGAATTCAATCAAGGCCTCAAAAGAGCACGGGACTTTTTCAAAGAAGGAAAGTACCGAGCAACCCAAGAATCTCTAAATGCGCTAGAAGTAAGCCTAAAAACTCAGGGAACGAATAAAAATCTTATTGGTCTTGTGGCTTACTGGTCGGCCCTCACGGCGAACCGCCAGCAGGATTATCAGCAATCCCTAAAATATTTTGAACAAGCCCTCTCTGTTGATTATAGACCTCTCGATATCTACTATGAATACGGCCAAGCACTTTATGCTGCTGATAAGTTGGTTGAAGCACGAGGAGCGTTTAGACAATCAGTGAAGCGGGGCTATAAACGAGCAGTTTCTCTCTACTACATTGGTTTTATCTCTCAAACGCTGAAAGACTATAAGCGCGCCGTAACTTTTTATCGTGCGATTCAAAAACTGCCTGAAGAAGAGCAAGAAGACACCACTCAAGCGGCAGAGATGCAAATCGGCGATATCTTTCTGGAGCAGGCAGAGAAGCATCCGGACGTGTTTAAGGCTGTAGAAGTTTATGTTATTCCTCAATATAAAAAAGCACTGCAATTCAATCCAGATTCAAGCCTCGCTAAAGATATTCGTCTTAAGATTCTTGAGCTTCAGCAAAAGTATGAGCTCCTTCTTTTTCGGATGAGAAACGGAAGACCTACTAACATTCCGCCCTATTTCCTAAAGATTTCTCAGGATATTACGTATGATGATAATCCGGTGTTTGCTGCCTTAGAGACGACTAACAGTTCTGCGAAGCAAGGCTCTCTGGTGTCAAAAACGGAAACTTTCGGGCGCTATAGTTTTTATTACAAAGATATTTTTAGCATTAGCCCGGAGTTGCGCGCCAATTTTTCTAGACATGCTAATCGCGAAAAAGAAATTATTCGAAACGATAACTGGGTTCTTGCTCCTTCCATTCGTACAAGCTACGAACATACTTTGAAAAAGAAGCCGGCATCATTCTTACTAGACTATGACTACGTCTACACTCAACGTGACACCCAGGGGAGTGGGACTTTAGTCTTTAACTCGCGAGTTCAAACCCTAAGCGTCGGTGAAAGAATTGTGGGGCTTGTGGGGAATGGGGAGACGACCTTCCGCTTAAGGTTTCGTAGTTTTGATAGTTTTTCACAGTCGGCTAATTCCAAAGCTCAAGGCCTCAATGTGGAGCATGTTCAGCCGAGTAAGTCAGGAAAAGTATGGATCTTTAATTTTGGTTATGATCGCTCTCGTGTGAATGATAAGCTTTTCAACGCCAACACGATGTTTTTAAGATCAGATGTGATCTTTAAACAATGGCAGTTTCTTAGTATCACGCCACAGCTCGGGTTAGGTATGACGCTGACTGACCCTGTGAACAACGCCAGCCGTGGCATGGAGACCCTTCTTAATCCTTCCATGAGACTCTCTCGACCATTTGCCAAGAGATATCGCATGAGTTTTCATGCGGACTACATGAATAATAAGTCGAAGGACACAAAAAACTTCGCCTTTCAGAAAACGTTCTATGGTGTAGAGATAGAATACTTGTTCTAAGCTGGAAGTGTGATTCTAAAGCTGGTGCCTTTTATGCCATCTGAAAAGGCTTCGATCTCACCTTGGTGTTTCATGATGATATGCTTTACAATCGCTAGTCCCAGGCCTGTTCCACCGGTTTCTCGATCTCGCGAGTGATCCACTCGATAAAATCTTTCAAAAATACGAGGCAGATGCTCACGCGTGATGCCCGGGCCATTGTCCGAGAAGGTTATGACAATTTTATTCCCAATGATCTGGCTGGCGAGATTTAGTTCTATCTTTTCGGGACCATATTTAAGTGCGTTTTCAAATAAATTATTAAGGAGCTGATAAAATAGTTTTTCATCTGCTTTAATATTCTGAACCTCAAGCTGTTGGGTCAGTTGAACTTTTTTATGCGGGAAAATCCCAATCGAACTTGCATGGATCTGCTCGATCAATTTACTGAGATCAAGGCTCGCAAACTCGACCTGATTTTTTGACTCAATAACGGAAAGATTAAGTAGATCGTTAAAAAGCGCAATCATGCGTTCGGTGTTGTGAAGGATTCTATCGATGAAATCATGCAAGTCTAAGGGGAGCTTAGATTGTTGCGATTTGAGGATCTGACTAAAGCCTTTAATAGAGGTAAGGGGAGTTCGGATTTCATGGGAAACGTTAGCCACAAAATCGGCGCGCATTTGTTCTGTGAGTTTAATCTCTGTAATATCTGAAAAGACTCCTACGGCACCTTTGATCATTGAGTGCTCTCCAAAAATTGGCGAGACCGCAATACTGTAGTAACGCGTTTCATTTTGTGTGATCACTTTAAAGCCTCTGAGCTTTTGAGACTCCTTAGTGAGCAAGACATTTTCAAAGACCTCACGAGCCTCGGTTACATCCAGAACGCTCCATAGTTTTCCACCCGTTTGTAATTTCTCTTTGTTTGAAAGAAAGTTAGTCTCGAAACGAGGATTAAAGAAAAGGACATTCTGATTGGCGTCTACAGCAAGGATTTCATTAGAAATTGAACCCAGTAGAGTTGTGAATTTTCTATTCTCGTCTTGGATAGTCTTTAGTTGAAGACGAAGTTTTGTATCTGCGTCCTTCAGAGCGGCTTCAATGTGTGCCCATTCATCTTTGACGTAAAAAAGTTTGAGTTGCTCCCTGAAAGGTAAATCATGACCGATGATTGATTCAACTCGTCCCAAAAGGCGTTTTATGGGACGTGTAATAAGATAGAAAATAAAGCAAGACAGTAGGAATCCACCGGTCACCAGTAGCGCAAAGATATCTGGGTGGCCTGGGATAGACAGCACAAGGGCCACATAAATAAGAATGAATATAACGAGATTAAGACGTGTGAAGCGCCAAAAAAAGTACCAGGGGTAGTGAAATCTATTAGAGTCCATCCTTGAATCGATAGCCAATACCACGAATGGTTTCAACTAAACGCCCTGCTGATGAGAGTTTCTTTCTAAGGCCTGCGATATGTGTGTCAATTGTTCTGCCAGTCACATGAATGTTTTCACCTTGGATTTGCGAAATAAGTTGCGTGCGAGTGAAAACATGACCGGGACGCGCAGAAATGATGCTAAGAATTTTAAACTCAGTAGAGGTGAGTGAAACTTCTTCGCCTGAGACAAGAACTTTAACTTTGGCGAGATCAATTTCGAGTTCATCAAAAGAAATAGGTTTGGATTCTTTTATGGTGGGAACAGCTCTTAGTTGAACACGCACGCGAGCAAGGAGTACATCGAGGTCAAAGGGTTTAGTCAGATAATCCTGAGCACCAGCATCAAGGCCTGTGACAATATTTTCAGGTTGAGTAAGTGCTGTGACCATGATGATGGGAATGGATTTAAAAGTCTTGTGACCCTTAATTCTGCGAGTGAATTCTATGCCAGAAATTCCTGGAAGCATCCAATCGACAAGAATAAGGTCGACCTTTGAGCCCGACTCGAGCAGCTCAATTGCCTTATCAGCCGACTCAACATCAGTGACTTGATAACCTGATGAATTGAGTTGGAACTTCATCAGCTCTCTGATGTCTTTTTCGTCTTCAATGATAAGAATTTTTCCCATGGGCCCAAGATAACGCGCTGTCAGCAGATAGGGAAGGTTAAGATTTTGTAAAGTCAGATGATTTGCTATGCGGCACGATGGTCGATCTCGTTTGACTTTAATTCAGGCCAACTGGAAAATGGATGCATTTCAAAGGACATTGAATTGCAAAAGATCATCTATGCTCTTCTATTGATTTCTAGTGGTTGTGCTTTATTTAAGCCAAAGGCTCCACAAACGAGTGAGCATGCCAAAGAGGTCCCCGCCTGGGCTTACGCACCTATGGAAGAGTGTATGGAGGAGAGACAGCTTTGTGCTTCTGGTGAAGGGAAGACTTCAAGCATCGCGGAAGCCAATGCCATGAAGTCTTTGGCGGCGATTTTTGAAACAAAAATAGAAGCCTCCACAAGCTCTACCATGACGGTCTCAGGCCAGCAGAGTTTAGCCCAGGCCACTGAACTGGCCCAAACCTCAGTCAGAGATGAAGTAAAGCAAACACTCGAAGCGGCGCAAATCATAAAAAAGCATCGTTTTAAAAACATGAGCTATGCACTGGCTTCTTTAGATAAAGAAAAAGCCAGTAATAATCTTAAGGCTGCCATTGATAAAGTCCAATCTGAGCTTTCAGGCTTATGGGAACGTAGAGATCGAACGGCCTGGGCTCGCATGTGGGAATTATTTCAAGTGCGAGAAGGTTTGAATGATCGCTATAACATCATTAACTCTGGAAGAATTCCTTTCACCCCGAGCGCCTCTGAGTTGCAGAAATGGTATCAGTCACGAAAAGCCGAAGTGCCCTTGGCGCTAGAGTTAGTGAATCTCCCGAGCGAGTATGAAGCTCATCTCAAAGCTCGTCTGACCAATTCTGGGTATCGTCTTTTTAATATTAATTCTGGAGCAAGGCTTCAAGCCCAAATGACTTCAAAGCAAGAGCATATGAATGTGGCCGGATTTGAAAAATGGTTTTTTAATCTCAACATGGTCAACATTTCAAAGGCTGGAGCTAAGATCGGCGGTTTAAGTGTCAGCGCCACGACGACCGGAAGATCTAAGGCTGACTGTGAGATGAAGGCTCGCTCTGTCCTTATTAAAGAGATGGAAGAAAAATTACATGAACTTAATTTACAAGACTAACCAGGAGAAAAATATGAAATGGATGTCTTTGGTTTTAGCGACTACGCTTGTGGTAAGTGTGGGCTGTTCCTCTAAGAGAAAAGTGAAAGAAGTTGATAACACAAAAACGATCGTCAAAGACTTTGAAGTCAAAGATGCATCATCTAATTTTCGTCCGGCTTGGATTGAAGACGTAGAAGCTTGGGCTGAGCAAGAAAAGAAAGATGATAAGTACAGATGGTTTGCTTTTGAAACGGAGCCAAAGGTAAACCGTGAAATTGCTTGTAATCTTGCCAAGGCTAACGCTCGCGCGGATGTTGCGGCGGAGATCACGACCTTTATTCAAAAGACTTTAGCTGAAAGCACTGAAGGGCAGGCGGCCATTGATCCTAATTCTCCTCGTACTCAAGCGCTAAGGAATTATGTCTCAAATAATCTTTCTGAAAGAGTGCAGAGTTTAATTCACGGAGCAGCTGTGACGAAGACTTACTGGGAGAAGCGCCAGTTTATGAAGTCCAAAGGTGCTGCCAAGGATTACGTCGGCTTTACCTGTGCGGTTCAAGTGCGTATGGATAAAGAAGTGCTGAAAGAAGCGATCAATAAGGCAGCTCAAGAAGTTGTGAATAAAACTGAAGACGTCGAGATGAAAGAGAAAGTTCAAAAAGCTTTGGATAAAGTGGATGAAGATTTCTTGAAAGCTCGTCGTGGTGAAGCATAAGGAGAACATATGAAAATTGTATTAATGATAGGTGTCTTATCTCTGGCAGCTTCCTGTGGAAGTTTCAAAGCAAAACGTGTTGATGCTCAGACCTCAGATGAGAAGGGCTTGAGTATTACTGATAACTGGATGAGCGCTGATACCAAGCAGGCGGTCACTGATATCTTAAAACAGATTCAAGCGCACAAAGGGTTCCAGCGCTACCTCGCTCAGCAAGGTGGAGAGCCACCAAAGCTTTTCATTGCGGAGGTACAGAATCAGACTTCTGAAGCCTACTTTCCAATCAGTGATATGAACGATGAACTCCTCAACGAGCTCTCAGCCTCCGGAGACTTTGTGTTGGTCGATGCAGCTGCTCGCGAGAAGATCTTGGGTGAAGTGAAATACCAGAACGATGGTATGGTTGATCCAAAGACAGCTAAGCAAGTCGGCAAGCAAACAGGCGCTGACGTGATGATCTTTGGGAGTGTGTATATGAAGCCAGAGAAGAGAGATGGTAAAACCATCAAAGAATATTCTGTGAACATCCGCATGACTAATATTGAAAAAGCAGTAGAGATCATGCGTGCACGTACTCAGGTCTTTAAGTACTCTGAAAAATCAAGCTACGGTCTTTAATGCTTAGATATGTTTTATTTCTTGTCTTGCTCGTCGGGTGTGGAACCGGCGGGCGAGACACTCTTCGTGCGTATCGAGAAGCCTTCGCTATCGGTGACTTTGCAAAGGCCCGTGAGATTCTCACTAAGGCAGAGCTGAATAAGAGTGCAAATTCACAGCTCCTTCATCTCATGGAAGAAGGAAGGCTCTCATATGTAGCGGGCGACTATCCAGCTGCGGTGGGATTTTTTAATCAGGCGATTGAGCTGGTCGATGCCCAGTATACAAAATCACTCACAAAAGAAGGCTCGAAGTGGATCATAAACGATGCCTCTGGGGAATTCTTTGGCTCTCCTTACGAGCGCTCGTGGCTCTTTTACCACCAGGCGATGGCCTACTTAAAGATGTATCAAACCAAGGTCGGGGACGATCCTCGTCGGCACCTATTCTCTGCCCGCGCAGCTCTCCTCGCCTGGGATAGTTTTTTTCAAGAGTGGCAAAGAGCAACTGAGGGGAAGACTGTTTATCGCCACGATCTCGTAGCCAAGGTGGTAGCGGCTCAAGTGCATGAAGCAACCGGCATTCGTGCTGATGAACAGATTGCTCTTCAACTGTATAAGGACGGCTTTCAGTTGCTAAGAAACCTCTCCCCCACATATGCTTCTTTTAATTCAAAGTCCTCAGAATACGTCGCTGTCGTCACCGAAGCTCTCAATGAAAAAGGGCAGTTCATCGCTGATGTAAAAGATAATGCTCCCACAGGGACAGCTGCTTCGACCCGGGATTTTCTGATTGAAAAAATTGTTACTCTCATTCAGAAGTTACGTCCGAGTGATCTGGCCACACTCACTGCCCAGTTCGGGATCACGGCAGATGAAATTAATAAGTTTAAAAAATCCGAAGTCGGCAACCTTGTGATTGTTCTTGAGGAAGGTGTCGTGCCTGCGAAAGTGGCTAAAGAGATCAACCTTGGGGTTCAAGGTCTAGCAAAGCTTTCAAAAGATAAAAAAACGCAACAAGATATTGCTCGCATTGGCTCTGAGGTGTTAGCCGTTTTTGCAGTCAACATTCTTGGCTTAAATCCTCGTGGGACATCTACCTACGGAGATTACCGTGGTCGTCATGCCCTGATGACTGTGGCCGTTCATGAATTTGGAATTGAATTTGAAATACCTGCTATCGAAAGTGGAGCCTTGCCTGAAGAGCTGTGGCTGCAGCTCACCAGCGAGAGTGGTGAGAAGAGTTATCGTCCGCTTAATGTTCTGACTCATCTAGAAGACGTAGCAAAACTTAGTCTTGAAGAAGAGTCCTCCCAGAGGATCCTTCGCACGGGGGTGAGAGTGGCCATGAAACATGTGGCGGCCATCCTTGCTGCCATGGCGGTTTATAAAAGTATGAATAAGGATGGCAAAGAGAATCCCTTTGCTAAATTTGCAGCGATTGGCTCTTACATGGCTGCTTCAAAAGGCATCAAGTATTCTGAACGTGCCGACACACGTTCTTGGCAAACTCTTCCTAGAACTCTCAGGATGGGGGAGTTTAAGGTTAAGGCCGGCAGCTACAAAGTTCACATTGTTCGAAAAGTCGAGCAAAACAGTTGGGTTGAGCTTCGTGCCTTAGCTGACCTGAGTGCTGGCAAAGAAAAGGCCATTTTTTCCTACTCTCTTCCTCAAATGTAAATTTATCAATCTCCCGTCGACTTAGGTCGATAGGGAGGTCATGAAGTGGATCTTACTCACACTCCTTTCCTGTAATGCCTTTGCTCACTCAGCAAAAACAATCATCGTTGAAGCCCCCATGGGAACTCATTGGGCCAAATGGACTCAGTCTGAGGAAACTAATGTCGCAAGACTCTTGGAGCTATTGGAGCGATCTGCAACTGGCAAAAAATTGATTCAACTGGCCCACCGTAAAGCGGCAGCCCAAGGGCTCACGCTGCTTGATGTGATCAAGCCAGGGGAGAGTTCTCTGACAGATACAACTCTGATTAGAAAATTTCATCCTGATTCACCAGAAAATGTCGTCTTTGAATCACGCTCCTTAGTGTTTGTGAATCGTCACATGCCATGGAAGGAAGGCATTCTTGATCTTGCTCATGAACTCACTCATTACGTCTATCGAGAGAATTTTAATCCCTACACCATAAATTTCTCCCTGAGAGACTTTATTGTTTCCACGATTGAAGGTCGCGGGGGGGAAGTGCAGGCCTTCGTCACAGAGTGCCAAGTGATGAGTGAGCTTTTTACGCGTGACGTTCAAGTCGATTCAAATTGTGCCCAGATTAAAGACCCCCAGGGCCAGGTGAGCCGCAGTCGCGCAGCAGAATTTTTCTATCATGTGGGCGCTTTTCATCCTCAGATCTCAAAGATCTTGAAGGAGCGAGGCATCGAATCAAGTTTTCCAGCACTTAAAGCAGATAAAATAAAGTTTGTTTCCTCAGCCTACGGCCTTCCATACCCTCTGGCGGCTATTCAGGAGTATCAAACTGTCTTGTCTAAGGTCTGTGAAAATGACCGTCGTCGACTCACATACATGCAGCAGGGTCGTGCTCCTGCTTCAGTGGAAAAATTTCGACAAGATGTCGAACAAAGATGCCCAAGAATTTCGCAAAACTAACTACTGTTGATTGACGAGTCCGCCCCCTAAGCTTTACTCTTAAGCTATTCTTATTATTGAAATCCGGAGCTAAATCCATGCAAGATGGCATCGTCCTGACAACCGTTGATGACTTTCTCAACTGGGGTCGAAAAAACTCTCTCTGGCCTATGACTTTTGGTCTCGCCTGTTGCGCGATTGAAATGATGGCAACTGGCGCCGCTAAATATGACCTTGAACGTTTTGGTTGTGGAGCTTTCATGGCAACACCCAGACGCGCAGACATGATGATTGTGGCCGGAACAGTGACACTTAAAATGGCGACGCGTGTGAAGATGCTCTATGAGCAGATGGCTGAGCCGAAGTATGTAATCTCTATGGGCTCTTGTGCCAACAAGGGTGGACCTTACTGGCAGCATGGCTACCATGTGCTTAAAGGCGTCGATGAAGTTGTACCTGTGGACGTTTACGTTCCTGGTTGCCCGCCACGTCCTGAATCGTTGATTGAAGGAGTGATGACACTTCAGAAGAAAATTGCCAACGAAAGACTCCTTCGTGACAAGTGGGTGAAACATGCTTAATGAACTCGCACAAAAAATAAATTCTGCAGTGTCTGGTGCTAATGCTACCGTTCACAACGCTCCTGATGCTAAATCAGATTCAAGCCTCTTTGTGGAAGGAAGTAAGATCCACGCCGTCGCAGCTTTTCTTAAGAGCTCAGGCTCGATGAATGCTCTTCAGTGCATCAGCGGTGTTGATTACGTGGACTATATGGAAGTGGTTTACGTGTTTGCAAAATTTGATTTTGAAAATCCCTCACAGTTGCTACTAAAAGTGAAACTCACGGATCGCGTGAATCCAAATGTTGATACGATCTGTGATCTTTTCCCAGCTGCTAATTTTCAAGAGCGCGAGTGCTTTGATATGTTTGGTGTGAAATTCAACAAGCACCCTGATCATCGCCGTATTCTTTGTCCTGATGACTGGGAAGGTTTCCCTCTTCGCAAAGATTACATGGC
>DIVA01000092.1 GCA_002435705.1 Bacteriovoracaceae bacterium UBA6144 | reverse complement strand
ACCGGAACACGAGAATGAAATCTCACAAATCTGATGTGAGGAATCTGCGCCAGAGCAGCGAGCCAGCTGGCGAGTTTGTCATCGGAGAGGATTAAGGGGTCGCCGCCCGTAAAGATCACTTCCTCGATCTCTGTGTGGTCTGACAGATATTGCAGAGTGCGCTCTTTGTCTTGCGAGAAGACATCGTCTTGCAGTTCATTTTTCCGAAAGCAGTAGCGGCAGTTGACCGGACAGCGGGTGGTGGGAATAAGCAGCGCTCGGTTGTGGTAGCGGTGAATGAGTTGCGCGGTTTTCTGGTGTTCCCCATCGCCAATAGGGTCCAGCACACCAAGCTGCGAGATCTCATCAGAGTGAGAGAGGAACTGACGAGCGAGAACACCCTCAGCGCCCTGAGCTTTCATCATGTGAGCGAGTTTTTGAGGCACTAAGAGTGGGTACTGAGGCAGATCAGCCACCGGCCAGTTTAAAAAATTTGAAAGAGTGGTGGAGTCTTTGAAGGCCTGCGCCAGCTCACTCTGCCAGTTAGCGGGGGAGTTCACTCAGGTTGTTCTCCCGAAGATATTGTCTGCGATAGAGCCAGGCACAGAAGCGAATGAGCAGGGCTCCACTCACGGCCAGTCCCATGAAGTGCATGATGACGAGTTCGATGGGAAGGGCGCCGCCCTCAGATAGAACGTAGATGATCCAACGGAGGAGAAGCAAATGCACCACGAGGATGATCAGCTCCACTAAACGTTTGCGCCAATTTTGTTTATTCAGAAATTTCGACAGCTGTTGCATCTTCAACTTCCTTGACTGGTATAGGGCGATCGAGAACTTTAAAGGCTTTGATTCGTTTCAAAACAAAGGACTTATTCATATTCGTCACAAGACAAACGCCATAGAGCACAGGGCCTCGAGGCATGGGGAGAAGGCCTATGGGCTTAACCGGTCTCCACTCATCTTCGACTGTACCACCGCTGTAGTGAATCTCAATGACTGTCTGATTTTTGATCAGCTCTTTTAAATCGTTAAAACGCTCTGGCACGACAAAAGCGAGATCTTTTTTATACTGGCTCATGGCCATGGTAAAAGAGCGCTCCTTGAAGTCGACTTGCTTGTCGAGGGGAGTGCGTTCAATCAGTGCTGCCATCACTTTCAGGCACGCAAATGTGTCGTCAAGGGCGACATGGTGATTGAGTGGAATTTTATAAAACTCAGCGAGCGTTGAGAGTTTGAAATTTTTAGGCGCCTTCCCCTCGGCTTCCGCTTCGGGATTTTTCAAAAGTGCGCGGGCGTACTTGGCTGAATCAAAAATCCGCGAGAGAGGAAGATCAATTAAATAATCGTGGGAACCTTTCACCAAAAATGAGCCATCAAAAAGAGCATTGTGCGCCAAGAGCGGTGAGCGGCCCACAAAGTCCCAGAGCATTTTCATGGGACGCTTCAAGGTGGGAGCATCTTTGAGGTCAAAATTATTAAGTCCATGAATGGCAGAGTTGGCCGCAGAAATATCGGTCATGGGATTAATCAGTTGGTGAAAGACCTCAATGTCATAGCGGGGAGTAATTTTCACGGCTGCAATCTCAATAATCCGATCGACTAAGGGAGAGAGACCCGTGGTTTCAAGATCAATCGCGACCACACCGTAAGGGAAGAGCTTTAAGATTTGATCCATTTCAGAGCGTGAGAGAGTGAGATCAGTGGAGGTTCTTGACATGGAGAGTCTTATAGCGTCATGTACGCTTTAAGTCTAGCGGAAGTGCTGAACTTTCATTGACAAAATGCGGCGCATCACAGCAAAGTGAAGAGACTTATAAGTTCACTGAAAAAGGATCGAAATGAAAAGTTTTGATGTTGTCGTTTTGGGTGCAGGCCCAGGGGGTTATGTAGCGGCTATTCGTGCTTCTCAGCTTGGGAAAAAAGTCGCCATCGTTGAGTACGATAAACTCGGAGGGGTCTGCCTTAACCGAGGGTGCATTCCTACGAAAGCTCTTTTAAAATCCGCTCACTCCGTGCATGAAGTGGCCGACCTTAAGTCCCTTGGTGTGAACGTGAAGCTCGAGGGTCTCGATGGCGCCGTCGCCGTCAAGCGTGCTAATGAAATCGCTGCAGGCATGAGTAAAGGCATCGCTTTCCTCATGAAGAAAAATAAGATCGAAGTCTTTCAGGGTAAAGGTGTTTTCAAGACAGCTAAAGTGATTGAAGTCACCATGAACGATGGAAAAAAAGAAGAGCTGCAAGCGGGCAGTGTGATCATCGCCACAGGGGCGAAGTATAAAACGTTCCCAGGTCTTGAGCATAACGGGAAAAATCTCGTGGGTGCTTGGGAAGCTTTAGCGATTCAGAAACTTCCGAAATCTGTGGGGATCATCGGTGCCGGAGCGATTGGTGTCGAGTTTGCCTATTTCTGGAATGCTTTCGGTGTCGACGTCACGATCTTTGAGATGCAAAAAAATCTTCTTCCGATCGAAGACACGGATGTGTCTTTAGAAGTGGAGAAGCACTATAAAAAATACGGCGTGAAGATGCATCTGGGCGTAGAGAAAGTGAGCGCTAAAGATAACGGTAAAGACGTCACTATCACGGCCACCATCAATGGCAAGGCTCAAGATTTTAAATTCGATATGGGGTTGATCGCTGTGGGCATGGTTGGTCAGCTCGAAGGCTATGGCCTAGAAAAGATCGGCGTGAAAACTGAGCGCGGCTTTATTGCTGTGAATGAATACTATCAAACAAATGTTCCTGGAGTGTACGCCATTGGTGACGTGGCAGGACCACCGCTTCTGGCTCACGCGGCTTCTCACGAAGGTGTGGTGGCAGCAGAACATCTTGCAGGCAAGCACCCCCACGCCATTGATAAACTCAATATTCCTGGATGCACCTACTGCCAGCCGCAAGTGGCATCCGTGGGTCTCACAGAGCGCGCTTGTAAGGAGCAGAAGCTCGACTACAAGGTAGGAAAAATTCCTTTCATGGCCAATGGCAAAGCCATTGCGAGCAATGAAAAAGATGGCTTCATCAAAGTCATCACCGGTAAATACGGTGAACTTTTAGGGGCGCACATCGTGGGCACGCAAGCCACTGAACTGATCCATGAATACGTTCTCTTCCGCACCATGGAAGGGATTGATGAAGAAATTTTCGCTACCGTTCACCCGCATCCAACTCTTGGAGAGTTCCTGTCGGAAGCGGTGATGGCAGCGAAGGGTCGCTCACTTAATTACTAATTTAGGAGATAACTATGGCACGCGTTGAAGTTGTAATGCCCCAGATGGGCGAGTCGATCACCACCGGTACAATCACTAAGTGGCACAAACAAGCGGGAGACACCATCGAGTTGGATGCGATCCTGCTTGAGATCTCAACGGATAAAGTTGAATCTGAAATCCCAAGTCCAGTTGAAGGAAAAATCGTTGAGCTTCTTTATCCTGAAGGCACGACGGTGGATGTGGGCAAGGCGATTGCCATCATTGAAGATGATATGAGTGCAGCCGTGTCTGCTCCCGCAGCCAAAGCCGCTCCCGCGCCGCAAGCTGTGGCTGCTCCTCAAGCCGCGGCTCCGGTTGTCGCAGCCGCTCCAAGTGCTCCCGCCCACTCAAGTGATGAGCGTCGCTTTTATACTCCACTGGTTAAAGCGATGGCCGCAGAAGCCGGCATTTCTTTAAATGAGTTGGCGAATGTGAAAGGCACGGGAGCTGGCGGTCGCATCAATAAGTCTGATCTTGAAAGCTATATCGCCAGTCGTGGCAAAGGCGCGGCCCCGCAAGCTGCGGCTTCTGCTCCAGCCAAAGCTGCTCCGGCAGGCTCCAGTCTTCCAGCTGGTGGCATGACTGTGGGACGCACGGAAGTGATTCCGATGGATAACATGAGAAAGGCCATCGCCAAGAATATGGTGATGTCAAAGCAGACTTCTCCCCACGTCAACTCGGTGGATGAGATCGATATGAGCGGGCTTGTGAAGTTCCGTGAAAAGTTTAAAAACGAATTCAAAAAGCGCGAAGGGATTAACCTCACCTACACCCACTTCATCCTCTACGCTCTCGTGCAAGCGCTTAAAGAGAATCCATTGGTCAACTCGAGCGTCGACGGTGACAACATCGTCGTGAAGAAAGATATCAATCTTGGTTGTGCAGTCGCTGTGCCTGGCAATGGTCTCGTGGTGCCGGTGATTAAGAATGCTGGAGATTTGAATCTCACAGGTATTGCTCGTCAACTCGACATTCTCGCCAATAAAGCTCGTAACAAAAAACTCACCATGGATGACCTCTCTGGTGGAACCTACACTTTCACCAACAACGGCTCTTTCGGTGTGCTCTTTGCGACTCCTGTCATCCTCCAGCCACAGGTTGGGATCTTCGCCACAGGCGTGATCAAGAAGCGTGTGATGGTCATGGAAGACGACTCCATGGCGATCCGTTCAATGATGTATGGCACGCACACTTATGATCACCGTATCATCGACGGTGAGTTGGGCTCGAAGTTCCTAGCAAGCGTGAAGTATCACCTTGAGAACATGAACCCTGAGGCGCTGTTCTGATAAAGTTTTTTTTCACGATACTGGTTTTGGGCTCAACACCCTGTTGGGCCCAAGATTTCGCAAGTCTCTTCCAGCCCGGAAAAAGCAAAAAATTTTTTCAATTCGAAGAAAGTAGTTATTCGGGATCGACCGTGTCTGGATCTCCTGAAAAACTTCAAACCTCACACTGGCGGGCGCGAGCCATGGCACCTGTGGTTGATGTGAATCAGAATGAATTTTCCATGGGAATAGATGCGGGAGAGGTCAAACTTGATCATCCCGATGAAAGGCTTAAAGATTACAGAACTATTCAGGGCATGCTGGGTTGGCGCTCTTATGGTAAACAAAACAAAGTACGAAGCTTTAATCTTAGTTATGGTTCTGCCAGTGACAAACCATTTGATGATGCTCAGAACACAGTGGCTTCTGCTAATTACCTTCATCAAACCAGTGAGAGGTGGTGGGTCGCTGTAAACTGGTCGAATAATCGAAATTTTGCCAACAACATTCCGATCCCTGGCTTCTTTTACGTCTCCAGGGCCTCTCGAGAAGAGACTCTGCTTTTAGGACTACCTTTTGTTTTTTGGCGCAAGCGCTTCGATAATGGTTTCGGTTACCAGATGCTGAATTTCTTTCCTTGGAATCATCAATTAGAGGGGAGTTACTCATGGAAACCATTTCATCAAATTGCGATCGCCTTTGAACATAGACCCCAGCAGTTCTTGACCGATGACCGACTTAACCGCGAAGAGCGATTTTTCTTTGTGGAGCAAAAACTTTCATTGATTGCTCAGGGGGCGATTATTCCATTTGTGTTTCAGTGGAGAGTGGAGGCGGGACATGCCTTTAATCGACGAGTCTTTGAAGCAGAAAACTTCTCGCAAGAAAAGCGCTATGATCTGGCCCTGGGTGACGCTAATTTTCTTTCCGGTCAATTGACGAGTTATTTCTGATGAAGCTTTTATTCAACCTCATCCTTCTTTTTGTTCTCGCACCGGATCTTTCAATGGCCCAAAACACGGAGTCTCAGGCGCAGCGTTTAAATCGCTGGTTTAACGAAAAATTTGAACAGCAGCTTCAGTCGAGTCCATTGCTTATGACACAATTTGGACGCAGAGATAAGTACAGCCAAGTGGATTTGTTAACCGAAAAAGAAGATGAAGACAGGCTCGAGTGGATGGCCGGAACGGTTAAAGAGTTAAGGGAAAAATTTAATTACAATCTTTTAGACGAAGAGTCCCAGACTTCCTATGACCTTTGGGTTTATAGCTATGAACAGTTGCGTGAAATTGATAAATTTAAAACCCATCATTATGTTTTTAGTGACAGGCAGAAGGCGTTTGCACTGCTTCCACCCTTTTTAATTCGACAACATAAGGTAGAAGAAGCTTCTGACATGGAAGCTTATATCGATCGCATCCAAGGTGTCTCTCAAGGAGCGATGGAAACGATGAAGCGTGCTGAGCGGTATGTGGCCTTAGGCAATCGCCCTCCACAGTTTTTGTATGATGACCTCCTTACTCATGTCGATATTTTTCTTACAGGTGTGCCTTTTTCTGAGTCTGAAAATTTATCTCCCTTTTGGGCAGATATCCTCACGAAGCTAGATTTTCTGAAACAAAATAAAAAAATCGATGATAAAGGCCATCAGTTGTTACGGGCCCGTGCCCAATCATCTCTTGTCACGCATTTTAAACCAGCCTATGAAAGCTTACGGGAATTTTTTAAACGGGAGCGAGAGCAGTCGCCCGTGAATGCGACAGGTGTCTCCCGTCACCCCGATGGTGTCGCGTACTATAATCAACGTCTTGCTCAACACTCGACGATGAACCTGAACGCGGAGGAAGTGCATCGAATGGGGTTGCGTGAAGTGGCCCGGATCACCAAAGAAATGCTTGAAGCCAAAGAGAGGCTTAAGTTTAAAGGCTCTCTCATTGATTTTTTTGCTTATCTTAAAAATTCTCCCCAATTCTATTATCCCAACACAGATCCTGGCCGGAATAGCTACATTCAAGCCACAGAGGATTCACTGGAGGCCATGATGAAAAGGCTTCCCGATTTTTTTGGATTTTTACCTAAGAGTAAAGTGCTTGTGAAGCGAGTGGAGCCACTGCTCGAAAGAGCAGGGGCCAGTAATCACTACACTCCGGGTAGCATTGATGGTCAAAAGCTTGGGACTTTTTATCTTCACCTTCTAGAGATGAAGAATCGCCCGAAGTATTTGCTAGAAGCAACGGCTTACCATGAAGGGATTCCGGGTCATCACTTGCAATCCTCTATTGGTATGGTCATAGAGGAGCTTCCTCTTTTTCGGCGATTAACGACTTTTACTGCTTTCAGTGAAGGCTGGGCCCTCTATGCTGAGTACTTGGCCAAAGAGATGGGTGGCTACAAAGATGGATTCTCAGACTTTGGCCGACTGACTCTTGAAATGTGGCGCTCTGTGCGCCTAGTGGTCGATACAGGGCTACACACCAAAGGTTGGACTGAAGAGCAGGCGGTGGCTTTTTACAAAGAGAAAACTCCGCTCTCGGATGATGTTATTTTGTCTGAGGTTCGTCGACATTTGATTGGCCCAGGACGTGCTGTCTCCTACAAAGTAGGCATGATAAAAATTCTTGAGATGCGTGAAAAAGCAAAAAAACAATTAGGCTCAAAATTTGATATCAAAACTTTTCACGACACAATCATTGGTGGAGGGGCATTGCCTCTGGTGTTACTTGAAAAACGCGTAGAGCGCTATATCAAAAAACATAAAAATTAGTTGGTAAACTTTTTCCAAATCTCATTCAGCGCTCCCTCTGATCCCATCGTCCCTGGTTGATAGAACCGTGAGAGGCTGGCCTCGTTAGGTCGATAGACCTGAGGCGTGAAATGCATGGGAAAAGAGTGTGGGTATTTATAATTTTTTTTCTCAGCTCCCACGCTCGACAGATGCCCGGGCACCGGAAGGGTGGGGTGCTCGGAAACAAAACTTAAAGCGGCGTTAATGCCTTCGTAGACGCTATTGGATTTCGGTGAGAGCGCCAGAAAGGTGGTGGCATGGGAAAGTGTGATGCGCGCTTCTGGCATTCCGATCTGCTGACACACGTAGTGCGCGTTGCAGGCGACCTGCAGGGCCTGAGAGTTCGCAAGGCCCACATCTTCACTGGCAAGAATCATCAAACGACGGGCGATGAAAATCGGGTCTTCACCACCATCGAGCATGACGGCAAGCCACAGGAGAGCGGCATCGGGATCAGAGCCACGGATACTCTTAATGAAGGCGGAGATCACATCGTAGTGGCGGTCTTGGTTTTTATCAAAGGCCCGCTGTTTTTGTAGGAGAGTTTTAAGTTTTTCTGCATCCGCGAGGACTTCAGGTTTTTGCGTTGAAAGAAGAGATAGGGTGTTGAGTGCGCTTCTGGCGTCCCCATTACTCCAGCGCGCGATCTCGGCGACGAAGGTCTTGAGGTCGTCACACTTGAGTTCACCGATGGC
Organism: Bacteriovoracaceae bacterium UBA6144; assembly: GCA_002435705.1. Classification (GTDB taxonomy): domain Bacteria; phylum Bdellovibrionota; class Bacteriovoracia; order Bacteriovoracales; family Bacteriovoracaceae; genus UBA6144. Next base: position 8,623 of record DIVA01000092.1, on the reverse strand, counting down.
CTTCTCAAGGATTGTGATGAGCCCTGGTTCAGTGTGACCTTTCAGTTCGAGCACTCTAATCCGTGAGAGTAGCGCACGGTTGAGACTGGTTTGCGGGTACTCAGTGGTGGCGCCGATGAAGAGAAAATCTCCACGCTCCAAGTAGGGAAGAAGGGCATCTTGCTGAGACTTATTGAAACGATGAATTTCATCGATGAAGAGCACAGCTTTCTTGCTTGAGGACTCTTTAAACCCCTCAATCTCAGCGATCAGTTTTCTGAGTTCCGGCACTCCGGAGAGGACGGCATTGAAGCTAAAAATTTCTCCACCCACTTCGCGCGCCAGGATATGGGCCAAGGTGGTTTTCCCAGTTCCCGGAGGCCCCCATAGCACCAGATGGGGAATATCGTGGCCAAAGCTTTGAATCTCTTGCACCACCCGCGTTTGACCCACGTAGTCTGACAGGGTCTGAGGCCGCATTTTAAGCGCCAGAGGATCAGAGGAAGGGGTAGAAAATAAGCCAAGTTGTGAGTTCATCGTTGACCACCAAGGGGGGGGAGTGTTACGTTTAGCCTCCCTATGTTAGGGAAATTTAAGCTGTTTTAACAGCTCTTAATGCTCGCCGGAAGGAGGTGAATTTCATGGCTGAACTAAGATTGAATATTGATGAGAGATTTCCTGTCGATAAAGCCTTGAAAAAATTCAAGCGTCTTTGCGATGCTTCAGGCATCGTCCAGATGTACCGCGCGAAGTCCGAGTATAAAAAGCCTTCAGTAATGAAGAAAGAAAAACTCGAAAACGCTCAGAAGCGTCGTCGTAAGACGGAAGGTCGTACACGTAAAGTGTCTACTAAGCTCTAGTTAAACGGCCCCTCGAAAGAGGGGCTTTTTTTGCTCAAAATCTTCTTCGTATTGTGCAAATGAAAGAAGTTGCACAAAAATAAAATTAAGAGTCAAAGCCATCTTTTATTAAGACATCCCCGAGACCAATTAAATTACATCTGCATTCCGTCTACGCGCTTAAGCACGAGAGTCTTCGTGTCGTAGCAGAAATTATAACTTTGGCTCTTATCTTGTTTTGTGAATATAAAATAGTTCACAATTCCTGAGTAGGTGTACGAGTCACATGACATGCCTTCGCGCTCAATTTGTGCCATGGGAGCTGCACCAATTTTTGTACGAACTTCATCACGCGTGAGTGTCCCTTTGCCTGCTTCGATTTCGTCGAGAGTAGTTTGTGACATTTTTTTGCCGATGCCTGTTGCGCAGCTCACAAGCACTAAAGATGAAAGAACTAATAAACCAAATTTCATAATATCTCCTTAAAGAGTTCTTGTTAGAAATCCAATTATGATTTGTTTCGTGAATTGTTCGAATACAGTTTTCTGCAGTGTATGGGTGAATGAAATAGTCTTTCACTCTCAGACCAAGGAGTTTTATCTTTCGCATATGTTTCTTCTGACTGCGCAAAGATGAAGTGATCACTGACTAATTTTTTAACTTCTTCGCTTCCGCGTGGATGCGATATCAGCAATAGTAGCTTGTTAAGATCATCTTAATAAGCTCCAGTCTTTTAAATCTATGTTATCGATCACTTGCACGCTCAATCTTTGGCTCTCCTTAATAAAGATTTCTATAGTGGGATGAGTGATTTCAAGCGATTATGATTTCTCCATGCATTCAACTCATAATCGTGCTGCCTACTTACTCCATTTAAACATAGGGATAATTCTCACCCTTGTATGCTACTGGGATTTCGCTTTTCTCAAGGTGACTGGATGGGAGTATTACTATCCGTTCAAGTCATTCATGCTGCTGATCTTTTTTGGCTGCGCTTATCTTCTGAAAAAAAATAAAATCGATGCCGCATCGGCTTATGATTTCTCCACTTTCTTCTTCTATCTATATTGCTTCATTGGAACTTATTTTCTTCATCCAACTTATATCTTTGCTTTCTTTGAGGGGATGACTATTTTGTGCCTGATCTATCGAAGTAAGACCTGGCGCTATTTGGCCAATGCTCTTTGGGGTCTCTCGCTTGCTCTGATTAGTATTCATGTGATCCCAGAACCAGATTTTGTGAAAGCCGGAGAAACAATAAAGCCACATCTGCAGGTCGTGACGGTGATTTTTGCGTCTATTAGCGTGTTGGTGTATTACGTGTTTAACCTGCAAAGAGAAAAAGTACAGGAACTCACCAATCGTTTCGCCTTCATTGGTCAGCAAGCAGCCTTTCTTTTGCATGAACTCAAAAGTCCCCTTGCTCGCTTCATGTCCAAGCACTCTGAGGCAGATAACAAGGATGCAGAGTATATCTATTCTATCATTGAGGGTGTTGAACTATTGGTGTCCAAGCAGGGACCAAAGCTTTTAGAGTTCGATTGGGGTGATATCGCGTCCAATCTTAAGGAAGAGTTCTCTGAGATCTGTGAGCATTATCAGATTAAGCTTGAGCTGGTAGGGATCGAAGGCAGGGCCATTGGCCACAAGTCGACTCTACGGTTGGCGATCAAAAATTTAGTTAAAAATGCCATTGAAGCCATCGCCCAATCCGGCAAACCTGGAACCATCTGGATCAAACGCAGTGGTGAGATGATCGAAGTGAGTAATAATGGACCGCTTCTGAGCACGGAAAAGATTCAGCAGATCTTTAGGCCTTTTTACTCTGAAAAAACGGGAAAACAGAATTTCGGCATCGGTTTGCATTTTGTTGAGAGCGTAGTGAACGCCCACAAAGGTAAGATCGAAGTCGAAGTTCAAAAAGAAATAAATATATTTAGAATTAAATTAGGGGAGTTCATTTGAACGCAATAGCCTACGTAGATGACGATCTTCATAATCTTAAGCATTATAAAGAAATGCTCTCGAGTGATTTTAACGTCGACACTTATCTCAACGGAGAAAAGCTCCTTGAGTCGATGAATCACCAATCCTATGACTGTTTCGTGGTGGATATCTACATGCCACAGCTGAATGGTTTTGAACTTGTTAAAGTGATTCGAAATAATCAAAAGTATAAACGCACGCCTGTTTTTTTTGTAACCAGCTCACCTGAGGACGAGATCAAAATTCAGTCCTATAATTTCTTGGCGGCAGACTTTCTCGATCGAATGACTAAACGAGACGAGCTGGTGGCAAGAATTAAAAATAGGATTGAACTAAACCGCTTTTCCGGGGAAGAAATCAGGGTCGGAAACCTGTGCATTATTCCGTCCAAAGTCGAAGCCTCTTTAGCGGGGCAGCGTCTGAACCTAACTTTGATCGAATACAAGATTCTTCATTTCTTTTCATTGAATCAAAGTGTGAGTTTATCAAAGCAGGAACTAGTGGAGTATCTCTGGCCTAATGAGGTGGTGAACCCCAACAATCTTAACACGCACATCTACAACCTACGTCAGAAGGTCGAGGCGTGGGATCATGAGATTATCGGAGACAGGAAAAAAGGTTTCTCCCTTTTGCAGAAATCCTAATCTCTCTGCCTACATTTTTGTATAGTGAGTATGCTTGTACTCTCGTTAATTCCATTACTTGTGGGACTAAGTCCCTTCTTCTCAACCTTGCTTTAGATTTCTTCACTGAGCTTAAAACTTCAAGCGCTCGATAATAAGACACAACAACTTTGAGTGAGAAGATGAAAACCTTAATTGTTTTTAGTGTCGCCTTAACCTTGGGCCTCATGCTTGTGGTCATCCTGACCGCACTTACGATGTTTAAACTCACTCTTGAGTTCGTCGCTTTCTGTTTCTCTTCGCTTCTGCGTCCTTTCCGTGCACGAGCGCCGAAGTTCCTTAATAACGTCCACCAGCTCCCGACTGCTCCCGACCGGAGCAGCGGTGATACCCATAGGAGAAAAGCCTCATGAATAAGTTTATCCAGACTGGCCTCATGCTTCTGATGACTTCGTGTTCTGGCACCATGCTTGATACGACCGTCATCCAAGAGCTCTACCAGAAACGGGTCACGCCCTCTGATGCAAACAGCGCAACGATCGAGGACTTTAAGGTCTCCGACGAGGTCAAGCTGAAAAACGAATTGATGGTAGATCCGATCACGAACGTGAAGATGCGCTATCAAGTCGCCGCGAAGATTATCGCGAAGGAGGACTGCCGTCTGCGCAAATCAAAGGTCCACAGCTCTAGCAAGGTCGTATGGGGGAAAGCCTTCCCGGATGGTCCGGACTTCGAGGTCTTCGAGTGCTTCACAGATGCTGGCTTCAAAAAGCTGATCGCTGAGCGCGAGAGCTACCTTAAGACTCGCATTGGAACACCCAAGATGGGAGTCTGTCCGGAGTACAGCATGGCTTGCACTCCGCCGAGCTACGCGCAGAGTGATCTCGAGGTCGAGCTCAAGGAGTTCGAAGGCAACTTGACCAAGGAATTTAGTATCTCAGTTAAAAAAGGGGATCTCATCGCGCAGAAGCTCCAGAAGATCGTCGTGATCTCTGGCATCGAAGGCGAAAAATCAAAAAACTGGACCATCAAAACCATAATGGATGCACAATAAATTGCACCATGATTTCTTAGGGGGAATTAGAATGAACTCGGACTCAAATCGCTTGTCAACCAGTGCATACCTTGGGATCTTCGCGGGTCTCATCATCGGCACGTACATCCTGCCATACTTCGGCTCCAATTCTTGGGTCGCTTACGTTGCTTCGAAGCAGTTGGGCCTTAGTCTTGTCCCATTCTACATCAAGTACACGGCTCACTTGCTCCTCTACGTCGGCATGACCTTCCTCGCGTTTCGCGCGTCACAGGCCACGGATAAGAAGTGGCTTCTGGTGTTCCCGATTGTAGCGGGTCTCTTTGATCTCGCACCTAACTTGAACATGATCCCACTGGTTCCGACCGCACTTAACTTTGTGGGCCTCTTCTTGTGTCACAAAGAATATGGTCAGGCGCCGACTCAGCAGTCTGTGAATGATCAAGAGTCTTCACGCAAAGTTGCTTAACCAAAAGCTGTCCCTGGGAATATCTCAGGGACAGTTCTTTGTTAGGTTTAAGACTCCTAGTCAACGAGCAAAACTCAATATTTTTTGGAGGTCCTCATGAAACGTTTCTTTTTCACCCTTACCCTCATCGTCTTTGCAGCCGCCTGTACTGACAAGCGCGAAGCGCAGATCAGTGAAAAGCTCAAAAGCGAAGCGCAGGCTGGACTCACGAAGTCCTTGGGCAAAAGCACTTTCACGGAAGGTTATGTGAACCATTTTGTGAAGAGCATGAAAGTAAAGCTCCAGAGCTACGATGAGGCGACGAAAATGGCAACGGTGGAGCTCACGTCTATGAACAAAGAAGCTCATGAAGGTATCACCATGGTGGGGATGTTAATGGGGGAGGGGGGGAAATTACCATACGAGGAAGTGGTGAAGCTCTTTGAGAAAGAAGTAAAGCGCTCGATTGCTTCGTTCGAGCCAAGCGTCACGATTCTGAAGTGTCAGTTTGAAGAGAAAGACGGAAAAGAGGTTGTGAAGTCTTGTAAATAAAGTGCCGAAAATAGCCCCCCTCTCACAAGGAAAAGAGAGGGGGAACTTTTTAGAACAGAAACTTCCCGCCGATGAAGAGAGAAGTGTTGTTACCGGTTTTTGATTCTGTCCGAACAACGCCGTTTAAATTCGTCACATTCGTTTCTTGTGTATCGATCACAGCGCTCGGTGAGTAGCTAATACGTAGATTCAGGATTGCAGACTCTGAAAGGTTGAATACTGCGAAGGTTCTTAGTGTCATTGTCGAGTAGGGATCTTGGCGGAATTCTTTATCTACTGGGCCTGTGTCTTCACGGTAGTCGATACGGGTCCCAAAGTAACTTAGGTCATAGCCCACCCCAACAGCAAGTTTTTCACTCATGGTCCACTGGAAGTCTGCACCAATTGATGCATCAAGAGCCGAGTCCTGAGAGTTTTCGAAGTCCTCATTGTTGGCGTTCGTGTATTCGGTTTCGTGATTGTACTTGATGGCAGCTTTTGTGCGCCACTCGAAGCCACTTGTTTTGCGACCTAGATTCAGTCCAAGATTAAGTGAGTGTCTTCCTTCGTTTACTGGAAGCATGGCATCGCCATTGATTTCTCTCTCTTTGGTACTGATGCGTAGATCCGTGAGAAGATCGATCACGAGACCATCACTGGTTTGACCTAAGCGGTATTGGTTATTCAGTGTCACATCAGAGAGCGCAGTTTCATTGTCGCTCGAACCCGCACTGGTCTTAGACTTATAGCTAAACATGTAGGCAAGTGAGAGACCTGTATTAAAACGATCGGACACACCATAGGTGAATTTATTTTCGAGAGAAATTCCTGTGGTCTTCGTCCCCCCGTTACTGTTTTGATTATAGTTAAGACCCGTATCCAGAAGAATGGACGATGATTTCTGGATAAAGTTCAGGTCTCCCAGCTGATGCTCAGCTGCATTCGCAGATACCGATAGCACAAGGCTCAAGGCCAATAGTCTTTTCACATTCACTCCTTTGAAATGTTCTGTACCTATAAAGTATGTGCGAGGGTGCGAGAAATTTTAACTATAGATTTCTGTAGTGATAAAGGGAGGTGTTTCTCTTAGTCAAAACAAAAAAGAGGAGTGGTTTTGTCGGTATTTAATATTCATGATCAAAATCCCGATCAGTAAGCCATGAAAATGGCGGTAATTTTCACAGTTTTGAGTCTACTTGTTTTATCGAGCTGTAATTTTATAAGCTCGACTAATTCGACGTCGGGAGTTCCGCGTTTAAATAATTCTGGGTTCGCTGGTTCTTCATTTACTTCGCCCCCAGTGATTAACTATTCACCAACGTTTTCTGTAACTCTTTCTACAAACTTCTCTGTGACTCCAAGCTTGCTTAGTTCATTTGAACTTGGGAGTGACATATGTAGTATTACTCCAACGCCTCCCGCGAGTATGAGTTTTAATTCCACGAGCTGTGTACTTTCAGGTACAGCGGAGGTTGAAACAGTTTATGATTTTACTGTAACCGCAGCTAACAGTGCAGGGAGTTCGACAGCCTCTTTTTCAGTTTCAAGTTTACCTGTGCTACAACCGCCTGTGTTGAGTTTTTCTTCATCGAATTTAACGATTAATGTTTATACGAGTTTCACCACTAGTCCGAGTCAGTTGGATAATTTTGTCACAGGTTCAGATTCGTGTAGCATCGCCCCTGCACCACCAACAGGAGTCATTTTTAATACTACCACCTGCGTACTCCAAGGCTATCCCACGGTGAGTGGGAGCTATAGCTTCACAGTCACAGCAACTAACACTGTTGGATCCGTCAACTTTCCCCTTAATCTCAGTGTGATTGTGCCATTGAGCTATACTAACACAGCCAGCACAGGCCTTGTTGGTAAGCCCTTCTCCGTGACCCCATCACAAACTGGGACCTACACAAATTGCGAAGCCACGCCCACGCTCCCGAGCTGGGCGAGTCTTAATCCTATAACCTGTGTTGTCTCGGGGACTCCCGATGCGGCGCTAGCGCCTACAAACTATACCATCACAGCGACTCATGCCACGGGTACGCATTCTTCATCTTTGCAGATGAGAGTTTTAGCCAGTGCTCTTCGAATCAATCCCAATTCGAGCGTGAATGACATCCATGTCGATGGAGATCATCTTTATGTTGCAGGTAGTTTTACTCACTTTAACCTGACCCAAACATCACACTTGGCTATCACGAAGCGCGCGGGATGTGATTCTAGTGGCTGCCTGCCCTTGAGTTCTCAACTCATGGCTTCTTTCAATGGAAGCATCTCTGCCGTGATCTCCGACGGAGCAGGTGGGTTTTATGTAGGCGGACTTTTTAGTGTGGTCGGTACCTCCATCTCAAATTTAGCTCACGTGCTTAGCACAGGAGAAATTGACCTCAACTTCAGACCGAACCCAAACGGCTCCGTTCGTGCGCTGGCTTACGAAAACAAAAGGCTCTGGGTTGGCGGAGCATTCTCTACTGTCAACGGGGTTTCTCGGACTCGGTTTGCGATTATCAATGCTGTGTACGCGACCCTTTCTGGTGAAGTTGTCGCAGCGAATTCGAATGTTAATTCGATTGCCCTCGATGGACAGTACGTTTACCTTGGTGGTGACTTTACGACTATTCAAGGACAGGGGAGGACTTACCTCGCGAGGCTTGAGCGATCGACTCATCAACTCGAGGCTATGAATCTTTCCATCGATGCAAGTGTGCAGGGGGTTCGCCTCGAAGGAACAAACTTGTATCTGCGAGGATCTTTCACATTAGTTGGAGGTCTTCCTCGATCTAGCTTTGCGGAAATTAGTCTCGTGAGCCTTACTCCAACGTCATTGAGCCTCGGCTTTGGTGCTGGATCTCTTCAAGCATGGGCATTTCGAGCGGGGGTCGTTTACCTGGGTGGTACCTTTACGCAAATCAATGGCGTGAATAGAGACCGCCTTGGAGCTCTTGACCTTGCGACCGGGACACTTACCGCTTTTAATCCGAGTGCCAATGGTACCGTGTTTTCTCTTTTCATCGAAGGTGATCGACTAATTGTTGGAGGAGGCTTCACAACTATATTAGGTCAAACGCGTCCTCAGCTGGTAGAAATTAACCTTCTCTCGACAACGCTAGAGCCTCTCACTCACTATACGAACCAAAACGTCTCTATGGTAGCTTCCTCGGGATCACTCCTACTTTTTGCATCT
>DIVA01000108.1 GCA_002435705.1 Bacteriovoracaceae bacterium UBA6144 | reverse complement strand
AACTTGCCCCATTTTTCTTCCACCGTTTTACGAAGAGCTGCATAGTGCTCATCAACACTCACATCCATCTGAGCAATAAAATCGGCTCCAATTTCTTGAGCAAGAGGTTCGACACGCTTATGAATAGCATCGTTCATATAGGTTAGAGCAAGTGACGCGCCTTGTGCTTTGAGCGCTTTTGCGATGCCCCATGCGATGGAGCGGTCGTTGGCCACACCTAAAATCAAAGCTTTTTTTCCAGTTAACAATCCCATGATGATCCTCATTTGTTCGGTTGACCCGTGTATGGTAGTTTTTCCTACACAAAAGAGCAAAGAGGATGAGATGCAAAAGAAGCTAGTGCCTGATTATATTGAAAAACTAGAGGTTTATCAGGCCGGGAAACCGGTGGATGAACTAGCGCGTGAGAAGAATTTAACTCGCATCTCCAAACTCGCTAGTAATGAAAACCCACTCGGCCCCTCACCCATGGCCATCAGAGAGATGACTAATATCCTCTGGGAAACTCACCGCTACCCAGACATGGCTGCCTACCAATTAAAAAAATCACTTTGTGAACTCTATCGTTTAAAACCAGAAAATATTGTTCTCGGCAATGGCTCAGAAGGCATCATGGGCTACATCTGTCGCGCTTTTCTACAAGAAGGTGATGAGGTTGTGACGGCCACCAATACCTTTATTGGATTTCTGATCCTGGCAAAATCAGTGGGAGCTAAACTGATTCAAGTTCCCCGTCTTGCTAATTACAAGTACGACGTGCAGGCGATGGCAAAACAAATCACCAGTGACACCAAAGTGGTCTACATCGCCAATCCAGACAACCCCACAGGTACCTATATCACAAAAGAAGAATTTGATTTCCTCATGAAGCACGTCTCACCTCATACGATTGTGATTCTGGATGAGGCTTACTTTGAGTATGCGAAAGAATGGCCTGATTATCCGGATTCAATGGACTATCGCTACGACAACGTCGTGACTCTCAGAACTTTCTCAAAAGCCTATGGGTTGGGTGGAGTCAGAGTAGGTTATGGCTTTGGCCACGACACTTTGATCGGTGCTCTTCACAAGGTGAAACTTCCTTTCGAACCGAGTCTGGTTGCACAGAAAGGCGCCTTTGGAGCGCTGACTGACCAGCCTCATTTGGATCGTACACTTTCAAATAACAGAAAACGCTATCAAGAAACTTTTGATTTTTTAAATCGTCACAATTTCAAACCCATTTCATCTGTTTGTAATTTTATTACACTCAAAACGGGAAGCGTAGAAGCCAGCATGGCCCTCTACAATTCTCTTTTGGATGAGGGAGTTATTATTCGCCCTTTAAGAGCGAATCTCATGCCGGATCACGTGCGCATTAGCATCGGCACAAAGTCTGAGATGCAGCATTTCTTTGAAGCCATGGAAAAAATTCTACCCCACTACAATGAAAAATTTGGAAGGCCTTCATGAGACTTTGTACTTACTCACGCCACTCCTACCTTGGAGTGCAGAAACGTTTGGGCATTTTAACCAACGAGATCATCGTTGACCCCAATTTTGTTATGCAGGCCTTCTTTGAGAAAGAAGGATTCTTCAATGCCAGTGAGCGAGCAGCTCACAAGATGCCCCATCTTTTGTCGCACTTTCTAGAAAGATCTGACTCACCTATCAATGAGCTTCAAAACATTGTGGGTCTGTATTTTAAGCTTGCTCAAGAAGGTCTCTTGAAAACTAAAACAGGAGCTGAGCTGGCCTTTAGTCCGAAAGATGACAAGAGTACTAAGCTGCATGCGCCTCTTGATAAAATTGCCAGCTACCGTGATTTTTTTGTGCACGAAAAGCACGTCAAAAAAGGCTTCGAGAAACGAGGAGAGCCGGTACCCGAGGCTTGGTATGAGATGCCCGTGTTTTACAAAGGGGCCACCACTGGCTTCATCGGACATGAAGACACTATTCCTTGGCCCTCGTTCTCTAAGCAGCTCGACTATGAGCTCGAGCTCGGCGTGGTGATGGGTCGTGACGGAAAAAACATTAAGGCCAAAGACGCCTACAAACATATTTTAGGTTTCACAATCCTCAATGATATCTCTGCGCGCGATATCCAGCGCAAAGAAATGAGCGCGCGCTTGGGTCCTGCCAAGGGCAAAGACTGGTGCTCCGTCATGGGGCCCATTATCGTCACGGCAGATGAATTTAATTTCTCAGATCCGGATCTCTTGATGACAGCGAGTGTGAATGGAGCGGAGTGGTCGCGCGGACGCTCTTCGGAGGCAAAGTACAGCTGGGGAGAGATGATCGAGCACTGGACGAGAGATGAGTGGGCACGCGCGTCTGACTTTATCGGGTCTGGCACCGTGGGCACAGGTTGTGGACTTGAGCTTGATCGTTGGGTTCAGCCAGGGGACACGGTTGAGCTTGAAATTGAGAAAATCGGAAAACTTAAAAATACATTCGGAACACCTTAAGGATTTTTATGGAAAACTTTAAAGCTTCAGGCAACTTCACCAAACAAGCCCACGTTAAAATCCCCGAAGGGCATTTCGAGGAGGAGCATGGCCGCAAGGGATTCTTTGGTCGTGTCTCTCACCTCTACCACCAGCAAATGCCCACAGGTTGGAGTCAGATCGATGGCGATCTTCTTCCCCGCAATCTCCCCCCAGTTTTTTCTCATAATGATTTCCTGAACACCTTCACCGATATTCTTTTTAATAACGATGTGAGATTGAGCCTCGGCTATTGGAAAACTGGTTTTAAAAACTTTTTCAGAAACGCTGACTTCGATGAGATGTATTTCATTCACAAAGGCCAGGGTCGTTTTGAAACGGTCTATGGCCACGTGCCCTTCACTAAGGGCGACTACGTCGTGATCCCTCGTGGAACGACTTACAAAATGTTTCTGGATACGGAGGCGGAAATTCTGAAAGTGGAAAGTGCTTCGGAGTTTGAGCAGCCCGATCGAGGCCTTTTGGGTCCAAATGCTCTCTACGACCAGACAGCGATCTTCACCCCCACCGCAGCCTTAGGCAGCGAGCAGAACTTGAAAGAGTACACAATTGAAGTGAAACGTTTGGGAAAAATTACTACCGTGACTTATCCCTTCAACCCACTCGATGTCTCAGGATGGAAAGGCTCATTGTACCCTTGGAAACTCTCTATCTACGACTACTGTCCAGTCAACTCACATAAATACCACATCCCACCTTCGGGACACACGACGATGGTATGCAGAAATTTTGTGGTCTGCTCTTTTGTGGCACGCCCCCTTGAGCATGAATCCGAAGGTGTTCTAAAAGTTCCCTTTTTCCACGCAAACATTGATTTTGATGAAGTGCTTTTTTATCACGCCGGAGATTTTTTCTCTCGCGACAACATCGATGCCGGCGCGATCACTTTCCATCCTCAGGGCATTCATCACGGCCCTCACCCGAAAGCGTTTGCCAAGGGTGCCAAGCGCGAATTCACCGATGAGTTTGCCGTAATGATAGATACCAAAAACCCGCTGCACATGACGGCTGCTTTTGAGGCGCTGGAGAACAAGAAGTACTGGGAATCATGGAAAACTTGACTAAAAAATAAGTTTTCCAAAACCTAGACACTTGCTAAACCCTCTCTAGGCGTCACGTTTTCGTGTTAGAATATCACCTGGAACATTAACCAAGGAGTTCTCATGAAATACTTACTACTCGCCTCAGCTCTTATGATGGCGATGAATGTCATGGCTTGCGACGGCAGCGGCAAAGACAAGCCAAAGAATCCAGAAGACGAGCGCATCACCACAATCCGTTAAGCTCAACCTTGTGAAGAGACTCTGCTTTAGGTAGAGTCTCTTCATGAAATTTCAATCCTTCGATACACAAAACGCCTTCCAAGATAACTACAAATTCCTCATCGGAAGCATCCTCCCAAGACCTATCTCTGTGATCAGCACCCGCAATGCTGACGGATCAAATAATCTTGCTCCCTTTTCATTTTTCACAGCTATTTCTGCTATGCCTATGGTGGTTGCATTCAGTCCTCTCTTGCGAAGCAAAGACCTCTCTCGTAAAGACACGGTGGTTAATGTCGAGCGCGAGGGCGAGTTTGTGGTGAATTTCTGCACTGAGAGTAACTATGAGAAGGTCAATCTGTGCTCAACTGAGCTGGCCTATGGAGAAGATGAGTTTAAATTTGCAGGTCTCACACCCATTGATAGTGAAAAGGTTCAGGCTAAACGGATGCTTGAGTCACCGGTCCAGTTTGAGTGTAAGCTGCGTGACATACTAAGCTATGGGAAAAATGCCGGAGCAGGCTCTCTCATCACCGGTGAAGTGGTACGCATTCATGTCCACGAATCGATTCTCAAAGATGGAAAAATTCAAACTGAACTTTTTAAACCTGTAGGCCGAGGCGCCGGAAATGACTGGTTTAAGACAGATTCTGTTTTTCAACTCGAGCGTCTCATGCAGGCGCAAATTCAAAAATAATGAATCTAAAACTTTATGCTCTCTTATTGCTAACGGTATTCCTCACTTCGAGCTGTACTCTTTGGTATGACATCAATACTAAAAAAGCCCCCTCGAACCTCTCTCAGCTTGAAGCAAGTCTCAGCATCAAAAAGAACACATCAACACTTGAGATTGAAGAACGAGCACAGTTTATTAGAGATAGCTTGGTCACTGATTTTGCTTTAAGTCTGTGGAAGGTTGCTAACGACTTAAGCGGAACGAAGAAGCTCATTGAGCAAGATGATCTTATCAGTGCATTCAATAAGGAAACTCAGACAAAAATCATTGAGGAGAATGGACAGATCCGCTTAGAGCGAGAAAATAAAATTGTCACTTTCTCCGCACAAGATAAACTTGAAATGGCCCAGAATAAATACTCCACGCAGATTCTTTTCAATCTTTTTAGACAGAACTCGGCAGCTCTCACAAAAAAGAAAGAATTTAGTTCTGAGGCACTGAGCTCCCTTCAAAATTATTTAGATCTCTATGCCGCCTTAATCACGAGAAAAGCTTTAGAGTACTCCCTAAACGAGGGAAGAAAAAAAGTTTATGCACGTCATGTGCGACTGGCGTCTGAGGATTTCTTTGATATCCCCCACATCACCAAGCGACAGTCTCTTGCCTTTTATTCCGCAAACGCCTTCGAGCAAAGTCTTCACTATCTTAATTTACGCTTGAGTGAGTCTAAGGCATTAAACATTATCGATCTCGCAATTGACGAAGACCTCTATCATAGGGCCATTGAATTTGTCACAAACCAGGCACAAGCCCTATGGCTGGAGGCCACGAAACGCTCTGGTGATGACAGGGCCCTCCTCTCTGGTGTGGATGTGTTTGATGCTATAAACAATCGTTTTCCTTTTGAGAACAGCGCATTGAAAACCATCAGACTTTTTCCCTATTCATCAGATGTTTTAGACTTGAACTACGATCTTTTTGAAAAACTGGAAAGCAGTCATCTCTCTTGGCAGATCCTGGTGCAGCTCCATCATAAATACGCTCCAAAAAACAGTGATGCAGAAGCAAACTTAAAACCCCTCGATGTTTTTGCGAGTGAACAATTAAGCGAGAGTTTACTACACATCTTTGTTGCTTATGTTCAGCAAAGATCTCTTGGGAAATCCACCCAAGAAGCTGAGTCTTACCTTGAGAAACATACTAAAAACTATCCTGAAACAAATACTAATCCCGAGGCGCTTAAAACGATTGATCCGCCTACTCCATGGAAAAACATTGCATTTATTGCTCCTAAGAATTGGAAAATCTCTCCCTTCAAGTCCCCTTTTACAATTGCCCATGATCAAATGACTCATCACTATGATTCTTTTCGAGGAATTGCCGCTTCTGATATTAACAATGATGGATACACTGATCTTTTTATTGCTCACGAAGGAAGTGACTCTAGACTCTATCTAAATTCGCAGGGTGAAGGGTTTCAGGATGTCACTCAAGTTTATGGACTTTCGAAATTCAAAGGTGTAACCACAGCTCATTTTGCTGATTTTAACAATGATGGTTGCCGCGACTTATTACTGATAAGACCATTTGAGGGACCGGCCCTTTTACAAAATACTTGTAAGGGGCAATTCATTGATGTGACCGCGAAGACAAAAATCCAAACCAATCAGCAAGCATCGGAAGCTCTCTGGGTTGATGTGAATAATGACGGATGGCTTGATCTCATCCTCACTACTTCTTCACAGTCTAGTGAAGGCAGAAGTCCGAACTTGGTATTTATTCAAAACAAAAATAATACCTTTGATGAAATGAGTAAAAAGCTGAATCTTGATCAACCTATGAATTCTATTGCCGCTCTTGCTCTCGATATGAATCAGGATGGATTAATTGACCTCTTTTTTGTGAACGATCTTGAAGACAATGCGGCTTTTTTACAATCTCGCGATGGTAAATTTACTAACTCATCTACACTGCTCAAGCTCCCTTCTTCGCAAAGAAGTCGCGGAGCTGCGATTGGAGATGTGGACGGAGACCAAAGACTAGATTTGTACATCACAAACTTAAAAGAGTTTAGTGTTGAAGAGATGAAAGAAAAGAAGAAAGTGAGTAAAACGACTACTAGTAATCAACTTCTTATTTCAAAAGAGTCCGGCTTTGAAAATCAACACAGTAAATGGTTCCCGAAATCTTTAAATTCCCATTGGGTGTGGAATCATTTCTTCTTTGATGCTGGGAACAGAGGTCAGCTCGATCTGTTAATCCTTAATGGACACCGACCTGATAGTATTGCTGGTCATGATGAAGAAAATCACATCGCTTTTCACAACAATCTAAGCCAGACCTTTGATCTTTTATCTCCCAACAAAAGTGGTCTTTCCGCTAAGAATAATTCTCGCTCAGCAGTAGCTGTAGATCTCGATCAAAATGGATCGCTCGACATCGTCATCAATGGACTTCATCAGCCAATTGTGTACAAAAACACTTTGGATTCGAATAAAGAGAATTGGATTAAGCTTGAACTTATAGGCAGCCGCAGTAATCGCGATGCGCTAGGCGCAAGAGTTAAAGTCTACACCTCAAAATCGGTTCAAACGAAACTCTATGGAAGCGTAAGTGGTGCCTATCTTGGCCACTCTCTGGCACCCTTACATTTTGGCCTTGATGGCATCGCTGCCATTGATCGCATCGAAATTTTTTGGCCATCTGGTCATAAGCAAACACTTATCAACGTTGAAGCGAATCAATCCCTACAGCTCACTGAACCGCTATAGTATTCACTCTTTCCTTGAAAGGATTGGGCCTTAGGTTTTACACTATACCCATCAAAAGGAATACCTATGACACTTCTGCTAAAGCAGCTTTTTGGCTTCTTTAAATTACTTCATTCTGAAAACGGGACGAACCAAATTGCCTGGGGGATCGCTCTAGGGTTTATCCTAGGAATGACTCCCGCTCTCTCCCTTCAGTCTCTCTTAGTATTTATGCTTCTCTTTTTCTTTCGTGTGCAAATCGGTGCCGCTTTCATTGCTGCTTTCTTTTTTAAATTTATGGCGTACCTCCTTGACCCACTCTTCCATATGATCGGTCAAAAAGTTCTGACGATTTCCTCATTGCAAGAGAGCTTTACCACTTTGTACAACATGCCCATCATTCCTTTCACACGATTCAATAATACCATTGTCATGGGCGCCGGAGTGGTATCTATCCTGTTAGCTCCACTTGTCTTTATGGGAGCAAAAATTCTCGTTTCTAAATATCGCACACTCATTGTCGATCGCTTCAAGGACACTAAGTTCTTTAAGGCGTGGACAAAAACAGCTCTGTATCAGTGGTACTACAAGTACGACACATTCTTTGCGAGCGAGGGTTAGTCATGACTACTAAAACAAAAAAAGCCAAAGGCCCCATTCGTTTTGAAGCCATCATTCCAGTTGCCGTGATCAGTGTCCTCGGATACGCCTACTTCACATGGTTTTTTGATAAACATATGAAATCGGCCATTGAATACGGAGCCACTCTTGCTAACGGCGCAGAAGTTAATGTGAGGTCAGTCAGAACAAGTTTTATCAAGGGCTCATTTGATCTTGATGGACTTGAGGTTACGGATAAGGACCAGCCCACAAGAAACCTCATCAGTATTGATAGTATTCATTTCTCTTATCTTTGGGATGCGCTTCTGAGAATGAAATTCGTCGTCGAAGAAGCGAGTATTAACCAAATCCAAGTTTTTTCTCAAAGGAAATCACCGGGAAAAGTTATCCCTCCTAAACCCAAAAATGAAGGTTCCTCGAAATTTGATGAACTTCAAAGTGAGGTTGTTGATCAAGTTAAATCTGAAGTCTCGCAAAATGTTATGGGTGATCTCATAGGACTTATGGAAGGAAATGACTTAGGTGATCAAGCGAACCAAATCCGTGAGCAACTAAAATCAGAAGTCCGCATCAATGAGATGATTTCTCAAGTGGATAAGAAGAAAGATCAAATAGAGTCTGACGTCAAACGACTCTCGGATACATCTAAGATTAAGGACGCAGAACGTTTGCTGAATGAGATTAAATCCAACAAGAATCCACTGGCACAAGCTCAAGGCATCGCGAGTCTGACCAAAGCTTTAGGTGATATTCAAAAGCAAGCAAAAGAAATTCAATCAAAATCAAAGGAAGTCGAGGCTGACGTGAAGGCCTTCGCTCAGTATCCTAAAGAAGTAGAAGCCCTCGTCAAAGAAGACATCTCCTCTCTCAAAGATCGCTTTAAAGTTCCGCAACTAGACATCAAAAACTTGGCGATGGCCCTCTTCTCCAAAGAGCTGGGTAGCTACTTGTTGCAAGCACGCAAATACCAAGCATTAGCCCAGCAGTACCTGCCTGAAAAATCAGAGCGAGAAGTTGTTGTCCCGCCTCCTCGCTCGCAAGGTGAGTCGATAGAATTTCCAATTACAAAAAGCTATCCTCTCTTTTGGCTTAAAAAAGCAGCTATCAGCTCGAAGGGTACATCCGATAGTTACTCGGGAGACCTCAGCGGCTCATTGACCAACGTGACAACATCCCCAAAGTGGGTAAAGAAGCCGATTGTTTTAGATGTGAATGGAAACTTCACAAAAGAGCAAATCCTAGGGGTCAAGGCCATCGTGACGGCGGATTTTACGAAAGCAGAATCCAGCCAGCGCTTGGATTTGGCTGTAAACTCCTTCCCTATTCCTGCTCGTGATTTCTCTAAATCAGATAAGCTCACTCTCGGTATCACCAATGCCACGAGCTCTACCTCACTTGTGGCAAAAATGGGTCAGGGCCAAGTGGACATGACTTGGAACGCTACTATCAATCGTCCCCAGTGGAATGTGGCTGCGAGCTCAAAAACCACCGAGGAACTTGTAAGAGGAATCGTAGAAGGTATTCCAGTGATTTATGTGAAAGGACAGGCGCGCGGCCCTTGGAGCAAACTTGATATGGATATAGAGTCCAACCTTGGAAGTGAGATTGCCTCTGGCTTTCAAGCCCAGGTTGGTAAAAAAATCAAAGAAGCTGAAGGTAAGATTCAAAGTTTAATTGATGAAAAAATCAAAGCTCCTCAACAGAAGCTCATGGGTTCACTTAAGTCAGGGGATGACCTCGTAGCCCAGCTAAAAAACAGCGATAAGCTTTTTAAGGACAATGAAGCCAAAATCCAGCAAGAGATTGAAAAACTCAAGAAGGGTGGCCAGGGCGATGTTCAAGATAAGGCTAAGAAGTTATTAAAAAAGATAAGACTCTAGTAATCTTTTCATAGTTTAAACAACTGAAAAAACCCCGTGATATTCTCACCAATATTACGGGGTTTTTTATGAAACATGTCTTAGTCATTATCTTATTGTATGCAACATCAGCTCTGGCTTCGGTGATGGATCGTAGTCAGCTGAAAGATTTCATCTTAAAAGACATTCAATGTATTAGTTCAGCCTCTCAGCATCAGTGTGACGAAACACTAAAAGTCAGAGAAGGCTTGGTGTA
>DIVA01000107.1:3191-6867 GCA_002435705.1 Bacteriovoracaceae bacterium UBA6144 | reverse complement strand
CAGACACCCTTGTCCAACGGACACCCTTGTCCAACGGATACCCTTGTCCAACGGACACCCTTGTCCAACGGACACCTTTGTCCAAAGGAAACCCCCGTCCGGACCAGCAGGCTGTCATTTTAACGGATGTTGATGATAAGGAGCCTGTAAGTACTGAGTTGCCTAAAGCTCTTGAAGCGGTGAAGCCGGTTGAAGTAAAGCCTGTCGAAGTAAAGCCCGTAGCCGTGAAGCCGGTCGAAGTAAAACCTGTCGAAGTGAAACCTGTCGAAGTGAAGCCCGTAGCCGTGAAACCGGTTGAAGTGAAACCAGTCGAAGCTAAACCGGTTGAAGTGGCAGAAGACAAGACGATCGTTGATCTTTCTAAAAGAGTATTTCCTCCTAAAGATTTTCGTAAAATTAATTTAAAGCTCTTTGCCTATCAAGAGGCAGATGAAGCCACCATGGGCCTTCTCACTGATGACGCTAAAGCAAAGTTCGATGCAACTCTTGAAAACGTTTACATCAATGCTTTCGAAGGCAGCACTTGGCTAAGCTATAAAGTGGACGATAAAAAGATTGAAAGTGTGAGTCTAAAAAAAGGTGAGGGTCTTTTACTCCAAGGAAAGAAAGTTCTTCTCTTCTTTGGGAATGTTAAAGCGACACGCATCTTTTATCAAAACAAGTTCATCGATGCACCCACACCAACAGGTTTTAAGAGTCTGATTTTTCCAGAAAGTGAGACTAAAAAGCACATGCTGCCACTTTTTCCAAAAGCCAATAACGATGTTCTCTACACCGCAGAAGAGTATATTAAGCGCATGACGGAAGAAGAGAAGAAAGTCTCAAACTAGCTTTGCCAGTCGAGCTTACGATAAAAATAAAGCCCCATCGAAAACAAAAGTATGTTGGGGCCCATCAAAGAGAGAAGCACTGGGATTTTTCCACTCTTGGCCATTCCCACCAGACCAAAGAAGCTGGCGTAGTAGGCGATGAGACAAAGCAGTCCCCAGACAGCTGCATTCCGCCCCTTTCCTCGATTCTCTTTGACCCCTAAACTAAAACCGAGAAAGGTAAGCAGGATACACACAATCGGAATATTCCTACGATTCCAAAACTCATAACTCACATTAAAAAGATCACGCTGATTAAAGTCATAGAGCTTCAAGGCTTCTTGAGGATCCATGCCCATCACAGCTGCAAGCTCTTTTTGATTCAGCATCGTTTCTTTTGGAGTGATTCGATCTGAGAATCTATTTTGTGAAATGGGAAGAGTGTAACTTTCAAAAAGGATTTTCTCGATCTCGGATAGATTCTTTTTAGTGGTAGTAATCGTTCCGTTAAACAGTTTGAGGGTAAGCTTTTCCACTAATTGTTTAGCGTCCCTTTCATAGAGAAGCTCTCCCCGCTTCGCCATGATCACGCGCTCTCCCTCAGTTTCTCGAAAATGAAGAAAAACCTCTTCTAAGTTTCTTCCATCAGGAGAAACACGTTGAGGAAAAAGAGTGATGCCGTTAATGGCCGTAAAGAATTGACCCGCTTTAATCTGTGACAGCAACCCACTGGATGTAAGAAAATTGAGTTGTCGGCGAAATTCTCGATTGGTGTAGGGAATAACCTCTTGCGAGAGCATATTCATACTCACTCCCAAAAGAAGTGAAGTCAGAAGAAAAGGGGTAAGAAGTCGGCCTTTAGTCATTCCTGCTGCACGCATAGCGATATATTCTGAATCCGTACTCAACTTGCCCATACAAAACATGATGGAGAAAAAAGTAGAGAGTGGAAGGGCAAGGGGAATAAAAGTCAACGCGAGGTTTCCAAGAAGCTGTCCCAAAAATCCGATACCTATATCACGACTCATGAGCAATCCGGTGAGTCGAAACAATTCAAACGTCAAAAGAAAGCCTACGAAAAAGAGCAGGCTGACTAAGAGTGGCAAAATAAATTGAGCGGCGAGATATCGCTGTAGTAACAAACGCATGAGCTTAAGGTTACCTGCCTCTCTCTTCCTAGGCAACAGCGCACCTGCGTGTTATTCTTTGCCCAATTTATTTAGGAGGACCTATGCAATTGACTCTCGATTCAAACGGACAAAAAGCGCTGAATAGCGATCTACTCATTCTCAGTGCATTCCAAAAAACAAAGACGACAAAAGTGAAGGGCAAAGAAACAACTGAAACATCCGTTTCCGTTGACCATTGGGCGGATAAGACTCTTAAAGAAGAATTTCAAGATCTCAGGGCCGCGAAGAATTTTAAAGCCGCTAAAGATGAAACCATCACCATGACTTCAGCCATGGGACAAACGGTGAAGATTGTGGGACTTGGTGATAAAACCAAACTCACTACAGAAGACTTGCGCAAGACCACAGCTAAGATTTTTAAATCAGTAAAAGCTGAAAAGTCCGAAGCAGTAGCGATGGATTTCTCAAGCTTTGATGTACTCAAAGATTCCGCCAAAGCAGCGCACGTCATCGCAGAAGCCATTGGGATGAGTAATTACACATTTGATAAATATAAATCCACCAAGGCACCAGAGAGCCTTAAAGAATTTATTCTCTTTGGGTTTGATAAGAAAAAAGAAGTCAGCCTTAAGAAAGCAATTACTGAAGCTGAGATCATTACGAACGCGATTACCGTCGCCCGTGATTTTGTGAACGAAGTACCCAATGTTCTTCGCTCTACCGAGTACGCTAAACGCGTGGAAGAAGATGCCAAGAAAAATCTTAAAGGTGTAAAAGTAAAAGTCCTCAACAAAGCCCAACTCAAAGCTGAGAAAATGGACATGTTCCTCTCTGTGAACGCTGGTTCTGCTTATGAAGCGCGCTTAGTTCACCTAACCTATGAGCCGGCCAAGGCGACTAAAAACACCAAGCACATTGTGTTGGTGGGCAAAGGGCTTGTGTTTGATACTGGTGGCTACTCGCTTAAGCCAGGGGCGAACATGATGAACATGAAGTACGACATGGCAGGCTCTGCCACTGTCTACGGTGCTTTTCGTGCAGCTGTTCTGATGAAGGCAAACGTCAAGATCACCTGTCTTTTAGGGATCACTGATAACGCCGTGAACTCTGAAGCCACTATGCCCGACTCCATCGTGACCGCACGTAATGGCAAGACCGTTGAAATTCTCAACACGGATGCTGAAGGGCGCTTGGTGCTAGGTGACGTGCTCGACTATGCCTGTGACCTTAAGCCTGATGGCATTATCAACGCCGCCACTCTGACAGGTGCTGTTCTGGTAGCGCTTGGAAATCAGATCACAGGGGCCATGGGGAACAACCAAAAATGGATCGATACGGTTCTTGCTGCTGCAAAAAATAGTGATGAATACATGTGGCAGCTTCCCATCATTCCTGAGTTTTCTCAGGACATGAAATCGAAGACAGCAGATCTCAAAAACATTGGAACACCAATGAGAGCAGGGACGGCCACAGCAGCAGCCTTCCTCCAGGAATTCATCAAGAATGATGTTCCTTGGTGTCACCTCGACATCGCCGGCACCGCTGATGGCCAGTCACACTTGCCTTACTGTCCCGCTCACGGCGCCTCTGGTCTCACGATCAGAACGCTGGTGCACCTGCTCACGCACACGAAGTAATGTCCCCGAATTTTAGAATCGTTTTGCATGCGCCTGAGATTCCCGGTAACACCGGAAGTCTCGGGCGCACTTGCCTTGCGCTCAACGCTGAACTCATTCT
>DIVA01000107.1:0-3166 GCA_002435705.1 Bacteriovoracaceae bacterium UBA6144 | reverse complement strand
CGAAAAGCCTGATCCTTCGGAGATTTTTCTTTTTGAAAATGGCTCAGGGAAATCTTGGTATTCGGCCCCGTATAAAAAAGGGTGCTATCTCGTCTTTGGAGGAGAGACAAAAGGAATTCCTCAAGAAATCATGCGGACCATGCCAGATAACTTCTATAGTTTTCCACAGTACTCCTCACACATCCGCTCACTGAACCTTTCAAACATTGCCACGGCCGCGGCCTACGAGTGCTTAAGGCAGATTAGTTAACTTCCCACTCAAAGCGTGTATCCAGGGCTTCTTGTCGCTCTTCTTCCGTGATAATTTTTGCCATCTTTAGTTTTAAAAGTACATCGCGGATCCGGCGTTTTACAAAAGGAGAAAGTTTCTTGCGACGAAAAGACTCACTGTATTTTTTTGGACTCGGTAAAAGAAGCGCAATAAACGCGGACTCTCTGGCAGAGAGTTGAGAGGGATGCTTTTTAAAATAATGGTAGCTGGCATTTTTCACACCATAAATCTTGGGCCCAAGCTCCACGATATTAAAATATGTTTCGAGAATTCTTTGTTTCGGGACCTGCTGCTCCATCTTACGCGTAAGAATCATTTCATGAAATTTTCGAATCACACTTCGCTTAGAAGAGAGAAAAACATTCTTCACCACCTGCTGTGAGATAGTGCTGGCACCGCGAACAAGGCGCTTCTCCTTCACACTTGTTTCTATCGCATCTTGCAGCTGCTTAAAATCGAGACCCTGATGCTGATAGAACCCCCAATCTTCACTGAGAATAATGGCCCATTTGGTGTAGGGTGAAATTTGATTGAGCTTAACCCAGTAGTCAGGGGCCTTCGCTTCCATGACATAATCAACACTGTCTTCAGTCAAAACAACCTTGGGCCAGTGAGTATTGAGTTCAGAGACTTCCACCGAAAAATACATATAACTGAAGATCGTGATACAAGTGATCAGCACAATACTGGCACCGCTCACAATGGCAGTTAGGGCATCTTTCATAGCTTATAATCTACCTTAAATTCATGACTTAGAAAGTTTATTCAAGTGAACTTATACTATATCCGATAAAGATAATCGTGAAATATTTTACACTTTTTATCCTCTTTATCATGGTTTCCTGCCAAAAAGAAATCACAGGTTTGCGTGAAATCAAACCGGGCTCGACCTCTATGCATGAGGCCCTGCAAATTCTTGAAGACCCAAACCACATCACACGTTTGAACTCTGAGAAAGAGACACAAATTTTTCATTGGCAAGAATTTGATCTGCAAATCGAAGATAAAATTGTTCAGGCCATAGTGCGCAAACCAAACTCACTGGAAAAAGATTTTCTCTATTGGCGCCACTCTTACCGCGAGACACCGACAAAACTTCAGAAAATTAATGATGATGAAAGCTACCAATTACTAATTCCTTCAGAAGGTCTGGCCATTATTTATGACGGTCAAATCGATGAAGTGACAAAGGTCGTAAGATATGAAGCACCCTGAGTATTGGTCTAAATGGACTAAGGTCTATTTAAAGAAAGGTCTGCGGAAGTCTAAAGTGATCACACCGGTTTGGGTTTTCATGGGCGCACTCACGATCTTTGCTCTGGGAGAAGTGAACTGGAAGACCTCAAAGCTTTCACACTGGAATAAACCAACCTCTCAAGGATCAACTCACTTTGAAAGAGTCCCGGCCAATGATCAGTGCAGTGACTTTAATCTAAATGAAATTCAAGCGGAGAACATGCTGCTAGAGAAATCACAGTTTGCTCACCACTTGACCGGAAGCTGGGAGCATCTGAGTTTTAAGGAGCTTCCTTTCAGGGACGCAGCCTTTCTTTATCATTTCAAACCTACTCTCACAGGAGAGCAAAAAAATAGTATAAAAAGTTGTCATCGAGCGAAGTGCATTCTTGAAAATCTTACCAGTTCATCAGAGATGAGTTCCGTTGTCTGGAACTGGTATCTCAAGACAGGGATCATTCTTAATCCGATCGGCTTCAGTGCCAGTGAAATGAAAGAACTATGGCAGCTTTCACAAAAACTCCCTGATGCCTATTTCCATCAAGACGACGTGAAGTTGATAAGCAAAGTAACCTCAGAAGACTCTCAGTGCTTTGCCTATAAAGATCAAACTATTCTGATTAATGAAATGTGTCCTGATATCCTCATGGTGGTGACGACGGCCCTTACTCAGCGCTTTCTTCCTAAATGGCTCAAAGCTTTTCCCCAATGGAAAAATGCACTGACAAAACCGAAGAACACCCCGGCCCTATGGAGCAATCAAGTTTGGAGTCGCTCTCTCCAAGAAGAGAAATATTTGGCTAAAGAAATTAGCCTTTATCTTATTCACGGGGAAGCTCGTGAACTGACGAAGAGTTTTCTGCAGGACCATCTCTTTCAGCAGAAATGGGGTAAGGAGTTTGAGGTTAAAAAACAATTTCAAGCTGATCTCTGGAGCTGGAGGCAGCAGCGCTCACAGTCAGTTAAAGACTGTCTTGATCTTCACCGTTCAGCATTTACCCAGAAATCTCCACGCCGCTCCATTGCTTCTCTCGCTGAACCGCACCCACTGACTCAATGTGTACGAAACTCTGGTGCACAAACATTTTTGAAAGAGCGTCGTCAGTGGTTAATGCAGTCCTCGATGGCTTGCCGCTGGAGACAGCCTGAAACAGAAGAAACTCTCAAAACGTATTACCAAAAGCTTCAGACCATCGTCGCCAAAGATATTGATCAACTGGAGTGGAAGATTTTTGCCAATGGCATGAATTGGCTTCATGAATTTCAAACTAAAGAGATGGCCATTCTCAATATCGATCCGACCCAGTCCTATTTTCGCTGCCGTGGAGCGGCTTCGGAGAAGGCTTGTTACGATCAAGATTTTTCAGCGAAACTCAGAAGCCGTATTCCAGCCTCTGCAAGTGAAGAACTCTTAGAAGATTACTCTTACGATTCACTCCAAGAAAAATTAAAAGTTGATCTTGCTCTCAAGGGCGAATGGCTCAAACTTCACTTCGTTCAAGAAGCCAGAAATGTTTGGAAAAAGTGCTGGAGTCGCGGCACTCAAGAGATGGCGAAAATAAAAAATCCTCTCACTTGGGTCTCGCCGGGAGCAGAATACGTAGATGCCCGTTTCGCCCACTGCCTAGACCAGAAATCAGAAGAGCTTGTGATGAAAAT
>DIVA01000117.1:10489-35450 GCA_002435705.1 Bacteriovoracaceae bacterium UBA6144 | reverse complement strand
GTGGCGCCTTATCTTTCAGAGATTGCGCGTCTCAAGCCAGTTATCATCACGGTTGCTGGCACCAACGGTAAAGGCCAAACGGCGATGAGCCTGGCCCATCATCTGAAACATAATAAAAAAAGTTTTGCCCTCTGGACTTCTCCTCATATTGAACGAGTCAGCGAGAGATATGTAAGCGAGGCAGGGGAGATCGATTCTGCTCTTCTCAGGGAGCTCTTAGAATTTGAAGCGGCCAGGGCACAGGCACAGATGGTGGGGCTGAGCTATTACGAAATTTTATGGGCTGCCTTCTTACGTTGGGTGACTCTTACTCCAAAGGAGTTTCTTGTTTTAGAGGTGGGACTTGGAGGGAGATTAGATGCTGTGAATCTTTTGGATGCACAAATTGTCGCGCTCACGTCCATCTCGCGGGATCACCAAGAGTATTTGGGCGGGCGCTATGAACTCATCTTGCAGGAAAAGTTGGGTGTGCTTCGAAAAGGTGCCAGCCTCTTTTCCGCGCTTGAGAGTCAGTATCTTAATCAGCGAGTGGAAAGGCATAGCAAAACGCTTGGGTATAGATGGTTTAATGTGATTACTCAAACTGGCTCACAGAGTAGTTTTTGGGAAAGAAATGAGCTTCTGTCTCAAAGCATTATAGAATCACTGGCGTTGAATCGGGCTTCATCCCCTCACCACTACCTAGCGCGTGGTGAGAGTCAGAAATATAAAGGGCATGAGTTTGTTTTTTATGGCTCCCATAATCCAGATGGTGCAAGAAAATTGATTCAATTATTGCAGCATAAAACCTACAATTTTACACAGAATCGATTTGATAGCGTTTGGGTGGCCATGAGTCAGCGAAGCGAGACAGATCTCTCTGCTATGGCAAAGATCTTTACTCAGTTTCAAGCTTGCGGCATGCCCGTCTGTTTTACGCTTTTTCAACACCCCAAGGCTGCAGTGAAGTCTGGGTGGTGGCAAAGTACGAAGGCACTGTATTTTGATGAATGGAAAGATTTACTGGAACAACTTGAGCAGAGAGCTGGGCAAAAAATTTTGGTCACTGGCTCTTATTATTTTATCGCTCAACTTAAGTCTTTCTTCTCTCAGGGCCGCTGAACAATTTCAACTTGGCGACAATCTCTCTATTTATTCAGACAAGGCATTTCGTCGTGACGGCGGAGATGTGTTTGAAGCCGTAGGAAATGTCGTTGTGGTAAGTGGTAATGACACTCTTTATGGAGAGTCTGCCAGTTTTGATCGCCGGAGTATGACCTTTAAAGTGGAAGGGAATGTTCGTTTTATCACGGATGAAATGACCCTGTATGGATCTCATCTTGAATATCATGCATTGACTGGTTATGCGGATATCCAAAGTGCACGCATCATCAATCCGCAGTTTAATATTGTGGCCCAAAGAATTCAGCGCCAAGCGGATAAAGTGATTGAAGCCACTGAAGCCGAGTTCACGGCCTGTCGAGACTGTACTGAATCTTGGGCCGTGTTTGGAAAAAAAATCCTGATTTATCTCCAAGACAAGGCCGTGATCTATAATGGGTTAGCCAAAATCAAAGGTGTCAGTGTTCTCTATTTGCCTTACATGGCGATACCACTCTCAAAGCGAAAATCAGGTCTGCTCTTTCCCAATATCTCGTCGAGAGAAGGCGAGGGGATTACCATGGAGCAGCCCATTTTCTGGGCAATTGATGAAGATAAGGATGCTACATTCACACCCACTTTTTGGGGTAAGCGTGGGTATGGGGTAGATGGAGAGTATCGCCAAAAATTCAGCAAAAATAATTGGTTTAATTCCAACATCCGTCTTCTCAATGACAAGATCTATGAACCCAATGTGAAATCAGAAAATCTGGAAACCAACTACACACGCTATTTTTCAGAATTTGAATCTCATAAACAATGGTCTCCCAGTACTCTTCATCATTTCCGTTATACCGGTGTTAGAGACCTCGATATTGTGCGAGATCATCCACTTTATACTGATCAGCGTGTGCTTGGGAGTGATTTTGGTTTTAATGGTTTCGTGGACACCAGAAGCCATCATTGGGCCTTGAGTCTGCAGTCAGAATATTCTCGCAACCAACTTTTTTCTGATGCCACAAAATTTGATCGTAGTTACGTCCAAACACTTCCTCGTGTGAGCTTTGGAACAACTCCCTTAACTCTCTATCAGGGTGAGGGAAATCTTTTTCGTCACGTCTCGGCAGGAGTCGACACCAGCCTCACGCGCTTTAGAAGTGTGGTGGGGGGAGAGAAGACCGTCCTGCGTGATGCCGACCGATTTACGGCAGCTCCTTATTTAAATGCACACCTCTTCAACTGGGGTCCCTTGGCCTTTAAAACAGAAGCCAATCTCGATTTCCAGCGCTACCGCTTCTCCGAGGTGCGAGAAGAGGAGTACGCAGAGAAGTCTGCCGTTCTGATTCGCAACGAAATGTCCTTTAGTATGGATCGTATCTTTGGGTTGGCCTATGAAGAAAAGGTTCCAACTAATGAATTAAGTCGGGACGAGCTTGAGATTCTTCAGGGAAATCGCCCCGAACTACAGCCCCTTTCTACGCGCGAGAAAGAAACTTTCATGATCGGGAGCTTGCCAGATTTTGAAAAAAGTTTGACGGAAGAAATGCTGCTCGTGCCTCGTCACTCCTACAGACATGCTCAAGAATTTAAGTTCGTTCATCACTACATCTCAAATGAAAATTTAAGTGGTAATTCTACTTTCAAAGAGCAGATTCGCACAAACACAGGATGGTTTGATTACACCGATGCGATCCGTTCTCAAGAAAATCTCCTGGGCTCCAACATCACTCGAACCATCATTCCACCCAACAATACTCTTGAGTTTCAGTGGAATAATGTTTTGATCAAAAAACAACCGAAGAATACTGATTGGCGTAGAGATCAGCGCTATTTGAGAGATAATTTTTCTTACTCAAAAATGAGCTATTTTAATGTTTCTCAGGGATATATTTTCGATCAAGAGTTTATCGACGTCAGAGATAGGCTCACACGCCTGGCGATTCAGGGTGGGTTCATTGCGCGACGATGGTCTCTTTCTTTTTCGGATTATTTCTTTCACCGAAATTCACAGCATATTTTTCAAACCACCTGGCAGCGACAGTTTGATTACTTTAATCTTTTAACCTCATACAACTACAATTCATTTTCTGATCAGGGCAATCAATCTAAGCTCAACAACTTAACGGCGGCCATCCAAGTCAGACCTTTCGACACATTGGGGCTTACCTATGCTCGCCAAATTGACCTTGAAGCTCAGTCTGATATCCGCTCAGTCTATGTCATAGACATTATGCCCCATAACAATTGCTGGATCTTAAATCTCAGTTATGAAAGTGGTCTTTTACAAAATAGATATGCGTTTAATATCCTCTTTAATTTCGGCGACAATCGTTTTGCCGACTACAAGCGAGACTGGTTTCGCACTCAGAGGTTTTAATGAAACCAGTGTGGATCATTGATTTCGATGATAGTTTTACTTATAACATTGCTTCGGAATTCTATCGACTGGGCCTTGAGTGTGAGGTTATTGAGTGGAGAAAATGGCAGCTGCCCACCACTCAGATTCCAAAACTCCTGGTGTTGGGGCCGGGTCCTGGTCACCCTGACGACTACGGGAGAGAGGATCATCTTTTGCAGTGGTGGAAAACTCAGGTGCCCATCGTAGGAATCTGCTTAGGGCATCAACTTTTGGCAAGGTTTTTAGGCTTACAGGTTGTGAAGTCGCTGCAGCCTATGCACGGTGAAGCTGTTGAACTTTCCGCTCCTCTAGAGTGGCAGAAAAAATTTCATCTTCCCTCACGCTTGAGTGTTCAGCGCTACAACTCCTTAAGTGTTAAAAATCAAAAACTTCCTAAGGATTGGCAGGGTTGGGAGGTGGATCAAGAGTGGATTGGTTTTTTTCACAAGAGAGCAATCTCTTACCAATTCCATCCAGAATCAGTGGGAACATCTTGCCCCGAAGCCTTCTTCAAAACGATGACGAGTTTTATTTTATAATAGAGTTGAGGTGACCTATGCATATATTGTTGGCCAACGATGACGGGGTTCATGCCCAAGGCATAAACGTCCTGAAGGCCACTTTAGAAAAAGTCTTCGACGTCACCGTGGTTGCTCCTCTTGAGGAGCGCTCGACCACAGGACATTCCCTCACTCTGGATAAGCCACTCAGACTTGTGAAGCTCACTGACAGGGTCTGGGGTTGTAGCGGTTTTCCTGGAGACTGCACACTGATGGGACTTGGGGTGGTCTGTAAGGAGAGAAGACCTGATCTTGTGATCACTGGAATTAATCACGGCGCTAATCTTGGTCAAGATCTTTATTACTCAGGCACAGTCGCGGCAGCCAGAGAGGCAGCCTTTCATGGTGTGCCAGCGCTCGCCACTTCACTCGTGTATAAAAGGGCTGGAGGAATGGATCACCATTTTGAAACAGCTGCGGAAATTGCCATGTGGGTCGCCCAGTCAGGCATTTTACAACTTCTCCCATCTCTCTCCCTTTTGAATCTTAACGTGCCCGATGTCCCATTGAGCGAAGTGAAGGGAATTAAATTTACCCAAGTCGGCTTTCGCCACTACTCTGAAGAGGTTCATAAGCGGGTGGATGCTAGAGAGAGGGAATACTATTGGATTGCCGGTCATCTGCAAGGTTATCGTAAAAACGACAATAGTGACTGCCACGCAGTAGAGAATGGCTATGCAGCTCTTACTCCCCATGGTTTGATTAGTTCCATGGATTATGATTTCACGAAAGTCCAAGCGGCGGTGGAGAAGCTTCATGCTCAACGTTTCGCTTAAAACCTTTCTGCTTTTGATGCTGGTTGCTTGCTCGCACATGCGAAGTGGTCACCATGTGCATTGGACACCCGATCATAGCTTGGAAGATATTGCGGCCGAAGAGGGGGTTTCGATTGATGAGATCAAAAAGCTTAACCCTCATCTGCGTCCTGGTGGTTGGGTTTTTGTTCCGAATAAAGTCGGCTTTCTCCGTATTTTAGATAACACCTATGTCGTTGAGGACTACTCGGCCCTTGGCTCAGGAGATTATGCATGGCCTGTCCCGAGTCTACGAAAAATTTCTTCTGGCTTTGGGCATCGCTGGGGTCGCAAACATGAAGGTATTGATATTCCGGCACCGATTGGAACACCTGTGGTGGCCGTGAAAGAGGGTGTCGTGAAATACAGTGACCGAAAAATTCGTGGTTATGGAAAAATGATTGTGATTGAACACCCTGGAAAAGTATTTTCTGTCTATGCTCATCTCAACAAACTTATGGTGAGAGCAGGGGAGAGAGTGAAGCGAGGACAGATGATCGCTCACACGGGAAATACTGGACGCTCGACGGGGCCTCACTTACACTTCGAGATTAGAATTAAGAATGAAGCCCGCGATCCTGCGGAGTATGTATCGCTTAAGAAGCCTTAATCTTTTCTATGATTTTTAAATACATTTTGGCGGTATTACGAGCATCTTCTAGAGCAGTGTGAGCCACTTCTCCCATTGAAAGATATCTCATCATTTGGCTGCCGGACTCCATCCCCTTTGGCAAAAGTCCACAATCCATCAGACCATAGGCAATCCCTGAGAGGTCTAATTGACGGTGCTGAAAATACTTACGCATAAATTCCCAACCGAGATCCCGATTGAGAAAAGGCAAATCAATCGCCGACATAGATTTCCCAAAGAGAGTTATTTTTTGATTTCCAAAATAAGAGCGCACTTCTTCACTCTCAAGATAAGCCTGAAGAGTTTGTTTAAACTCACTCATCTCTATCCCTTCACTATGAGCTTTTCGAATCAGCGTCTCATTATGTTCAACCACCCAAGGATCGAGAGTGGGTTTGAGTTCTTCAAAGGACGGACACTTAATATAGTAGGAGCGTGCAAGCGGTTCATGGATTTCTCTCGCATCTGCATCAAAGGGAACCATGGCGAACTCAATCATCAAACAGTGTTCAGCAAGGCCTGTGGCCTCGATATCAAAACTCAAATATTTCATCCTCTTATCCTTTTTACCTATTATCAGCCTTGTGCTTTTGACTGACAATAAAAGTGATGTGAAGGGTTAAGATTAAGTTAAGCTAATAGGTTTCATTAGTTTTTCTAATCATTAAGAACAGACATTTTTCAATCTTAAACCTCAAGAGTGAAGTCCAAGCGATTGAAGTTGTTGTGATATATAAGATTTACAACGCCTATTGTCAGAGGTTATTTGATGTAAGAAATAATAAGTTTATTATTTTTTGACTTTGTTGGTCAGGTTTAGATAAGTATACCCCATCAACGCTATTGGAGGCGAAGATAAGGGGGAAACATGTTTAATAAAGTCGCATTTGCGTCCGTCGTACTTTCACTTTCGGTTCCAGTTTTAGCTAAATCTCGAGACCTCAATAAATATCTTACGCTCCACTCACTTGCTGTGACCGTTGAAACAGAGACGGAGTCAGGCACCTATAAGTCAGTAATGGAAGAAGAGCTTCAGGAAAATAAAGCTCTCGACCTCGCGGTAGGAATCCCTGATTCAGAGGGGAGATTCAATGAAAAGGCCAATATCGGTCAAGTGATTGCGGTCGCAAATCAAGTGATAGCCTTAGGTGAAAAGATTTATGATATCGTGAAAAAAGGTCAGCCAGTTCTTAATGTTTCTACGGCGCCGATCTCTGTGTTACCAAAAAACTCTGATGGGTCTCCAGTTGATATTTTTCAAACTTCTCACTGGTCGATGCCTTCTACTCGTAAAGTAAAGCTTGAGTACAAAAACCTTTATGGCTCAAAAGTAGTTACTTTTGATTACACAGTGATGTTTGTTCACTCAGGAAAATACAATGGAAAGGGCGCTTACCTTACGGCCGTTCAAGTGGTTCCAACCAATGTCACAGTAAGCTGGGGATATGAGTTTGATGTGAATATGAAGCTCGTGGGCCTGCAGAACCACGGTTCAGTTGAAAGCCCAGTGGCCGGGGCCATCGTTCAGATGTCTTACAAAGCCAAAACAGTCCTTAAAACCATTGATAGCACAGACCAGTACCACGTTACAGGTCGCGGTCAGCTCACAAAGCTATAAGATTTATTGAATAAGGGAGAAGCAATTCTCCCTTATTTCTCATTTCTCTAACATCTCCTTACAAACATCGATTTTCACCTATCGTTTTTACACACCTGACTTATCAATCACTCCGGTGAGGTCGTACATCCTAATCACTCAAGACATTTACGTCTTTTTTGGAAAGGATTTACGACATGAAAAAACTCCTCCTCTCTGGCCTCATGGTTCTCTCTACTGCTCAAGCGGCAACGATTGCGGTGATTGATTCAGGCCTAGATGTTGAGCACGAACAGATTGTTCCCAATCTCTGGGTCAACAAGTCGCCACTTCAATCACTTGTTTTTAAAGATGTTATTCACGGGTGGAATTTTGTTGATAACAACAACCAAGTCATTGATCGTAAACTTTTTGATTATTTTTCAAGCACCGAAGCAGACATCAAGAGATACTACGAAATCCTGGCCAAGCAGTATCTCTTTCAAACAACCGACGAAGACCGTACTTGGGCAATGCAGATGCAGAGAACTCCTGGGTTTATCCCAAAAGTTCGCTCATACGGCACTTTCATGCACGGCACTCACGTAGCAGGAATTTCAGTCAAAGGTTCTGAGAATAAGGCCATGGGGATCCTTCTGCTTAAAACCAACGTTCAAGCTGAGATTGCTGCTTCACAATCGAGCAAACAAGATAATGTCACTGATAGTCCATGGGTCAAAATTGATCCATTGATAGACTCAGTGGCATCTAATCAAATGCGCTCTATGGTCACTATTGGTCAATTTGTTAACTTACACAAAGCAGATGTGGCCAATGGCTCGTTCGGGACTGGGTATGCTCAGGCACAAAACTTTGCTGATTATGCATTCGTTAATCTGATCGGACGCCTACCGACTCAAGAAGAAAAGAAACAAACGGCCATTAAGCTTGTGAAGGCATTGTCTGACAAAGCAGTGGGATTTGTGGGAGCAGCTCCAAAAACTCTCTTTGTTTTTGCTGCAGGAAACGATGGTCTTAATAACGATGAGTTCGGTACATCTCCGGCGAATGTGAAAGCTGATAATAGTATCTCTGTCGCTGCTACCTTTGAAGATCAATTTTTTGCACCTTTCTCTAACTGGGGAACAGGCAGCGTAGATCTTGCAGCACCTGGAATGTTGATTCGTTCAGCCGTTCCTGGGATGGGCACACTTCCAGTCTCTGGGACCAGCCAAGCCGCACCTTTTGTGGCCAATGTTGCCGGCCAAATGAAGGATGCGAACCCAGCTCTTACACCCAAGCAGATGAAAGACATTTTAATGGGAACAGTAGATCAAAAGACATTTCTAAAGCTTCGTGTGAAG
Organism: Bacteriovoracaceae bacterium UBA6144; assembly: GCA_002435705.1. Lineage (GTDB taxonomy): Bacteria > Bdellovibrionota > Bacteriovoracia > Bacteriovoracales > Bacteriovoracaceae > UBA6144. The sequence goes on along the minus strand of DIVA01000117.1, from coordinate 27,047 downwards.
AGTGGTGGATTAGTGAATAAAGATCGTGCAGTGTTAGCGGCGGATCTCGCTCGTAAAATGTCTGTGACTCAAGCGATTGCAATCTCTTTTGAAAGGATGCCGATGATTGTTGAGGCGAGCAGAGATCTTATGGGTGAAAAATCTTTTCAGTCGATGATGGGTGAGATTAAGCCAGTTGAAATGCCTTCGATGCTCGAGTTCTAGAGATAATTAAATTCAATCGGTCCGTTGGAGAGTGCCTCTTCAACGGACATTTGACAGCTCAGCCTTCCATCGCTCAAACAACATTTTTTACACACGCCATCTCCTGCACAACTTGAGGCGATAGGCAGATTGTGGCGCATAAGAAAAAACATGAGAACTTCACTTGTATCTTCAACACTAAGCTCAGCCACAAATTTTTGAGAGGCTTTGCCATAAATCTTTAAGGTGCGCAAAATAGTGCCCCAGGGTTGCGGTCATCAAGATAAAAACGTCCGCCTTCATTATTAAAATTACTCCAGGCCCAGATGTTACCAATCGCTTCAGCATTATAGATTGGCACGTTCAGTTTCAAGAGGTCTTGGATCTGCTTAGGTTTAGAGCGTGAGCTCTCAATAACCAGGCGGAGAGGGTCAGACAGGAAAATATGTCGAGAATGGCGTAACAGGGTGTCTATGTCCTCTGGCTTTTTTGCGCTCCCAATACCATATTTAAAGAGGTGATAGATATGTTGACCCGGATCACGTGAGTTATGTGAAGACAACCAAATCTCATGGCCCTCATTAAAGATGGTACATAAAGCAGCAGATCGGGTATTGCCTTTCCCTCGAAAGACAGGTTCTTCAAAAAGGGATTCAACTTTTTCTACGTTCTGACTCGCCACCGCTAAGAAAGCTTGGTTTCCAAGACTGGCGCCAAATATATGTCCTGGGCTTTCATCGGGTCCAATTAAAAAGATGCTTTCATCATAGAGTTTAAAATCATAATTGCAGGAGACTTTAAGCTTGGGAGTTTTGCGATAATCATTAAGAGAACTATTTCGATTCGCACGGATAGGTTGTCTTTTTATAGATTGAATCAAATGAGAAAAATTAATTTTAGCGATCCTCTCACTTTCTTTAAGAGTATCGTCGCCTCTAAAAAAATATTTTCTCATTGTCGGGTTTGTGGCTATCTCATCTTTGAGCGTTAAGAGTCTTTTTTCAAAACTAGTTCCCACTACCACCTGTGATTTAGCATTTTTATCTATGAGTCCTGCATACCAGATGAGATCTTTTTTGCGAGGATGATTATGCAGTAGTTCATCCAGGGCTTTAACATAGGGATAAGAGTTGGTGTCCTCCCCAGCAAAATCGAGATAAGTCGTTTTATTATTTTCTTTAAATAAAAGCTGTAGGCGTGAAGTAGGGGTCGCGAGGTCAGGCCTTACATTCATTTGCATCAGAGACCATATAACCACTTGCTCTTTAAAATCGAGTTCAAGTGGTAGGATATTTTTAAGCAAATCCTTGAATCCTCGCTGAATGACAGGATTGGTTCCGATTAGCTGAGCACTTTTCAGCGAGGGCCCACCACACATTGTGACTGGTGTGATCGAGAGGGGAGCTTTCTTCAGACTTCGAGGGGTATCAATATCTAGTTTTTTTAAAACGGAGGTGCACCCAACTAGTAGCAGTAGTAGTAAGCTAGTTTTCATCTGGGATCAGCTCCAGATCTGAGTTGGTATAATCAACTTTCAGACCAAACTCAATATGCAAGTCTAGGCCTGCACCTTTGTAGCGGGGATTAGTGCATTTCAAGACAAAACAAACAAATACTCCACCCTCAGCCCCTGCAGCAGACTGCATCTGCCAGCTCATAATCTCGTGACCACTATTTAGGATTCCGTGCATGATCTTATCTAATTCGATTTCTCGGTAACCACTTTGGCGCTTCGGAGGATTGGGAACATAGTAAGTGAAGGTTCTCAGCTCCGAATAGCTGGCTTTATTAGTCGACTTTTTGCGGGCCGCTTTCTTCACCACAAACACTCCGTTTTTCTGTGATTTGCTTTACTTAGTCCTATTATTCTAACCCAACTCCCCTCAGTTGAGATGAGGAAAACTCTGCTATTAAATAAAGAGAATTTGGAAAAGATTTCCCCATACAAATTTTTCTTTGAACCTATGCGTTCATAGGTATAATGGAAGTACGAGGTTACAGGATGTGATCTTGTGAACAGCAGGATGCTGAAAAAGAGGGAGCCATGCAGGGGCTCCCTTTTTTTTTGTCCTTAGTTTTTCTGTAAATTCTCTCTCTATCCCTAGCGACATTCATGATTTCTTTTGGCTAGAATCAGCCTATGAATAAAGTTGAAGAGTTTCTCGCTGTAGCTACACAGTTCAAGCTGGGTCATTTGGTGACGGAGTCTCCGCATAAAGATACCACTCGGCTTTCTCAGCTGGCGCAATCTGAGCCAAGTTCTGCTCTCAAGATGCTTCACCAAGTGGATATTCTTGCTTTGGAGAGTTTGAAATCAAAAGTATCAGAAATTTTCCAGCTCTCGGTTGAGATTCAAAAGGTGCTGGAGCGAGGAGATAAAGTTTTTCTTGCCGGCTGCGGGGCAACTGGTCGCTTGAGTTTAGTGCTTGAGACCTTGAGCCTTCAAATGGACCACTATAAAGGACAGATCATCTCTTTCATGGCCGGAGGCGATTTTGCTCTTATCCGCTCCGTCGAAAGCTTCGAAGATCATGCCTCCTATGGGGCGCGCCAGCTCATGGGTTTGGGCTTTACGGACGGGGACCTACTGCTGGCGATCACCGAAGGTGGAGAGACCCCCTTTGTGATTGGCGCTTGCAACCAAGCCGCCGACACTTCTTCTCAGAGTCCTTGGTTTCTCTACTGTAATCCTGATTCGGCTTTAATAGGATTAAAGCGCTGTCGTGAGGTGCTGGAGAATAGTCATATCAAAAAGCTCAATCTTACTTGTGGGCCGATGGCCTTGACAGGATCCACGCGTATGCAGGCCTCGAGCGTGCAGATGTTTGCCGCGGGCCTTGCACTCTTGCACCACTGGAAGAGTGCCAGTGAGTTAGGTGCTAAGCTCGACTCCTTTTTGGATTTTCACCTGCACACTGATGTCACTTTGATTGATCCCTTTGTTCTCGCGGAAGCCCAGGATCATGAAAAAAATATTCTTACCACCTATAAGAGTCACAAGGATCTTGCGATCTCAGTTTTAACGGACACGACTGAGCGTGCGCCGACATTTTCTCAGCCGGGTTTTGAGAATGATTTTTTTCCTGCAAAAATTTCTCCTATCTATTTAAGTGTGCAAGGCACTCATGCGGCTTCTGAGGCTTGGCAGGCCCTATTATCTCGAAGAGCTCGCTGCTTAGATTGGAGTGATCTGCCCACCAAAGTGAATGAAGATATTTTTATGGGGTTTGATATCTCTGAGAAAGCGATCCAAAGACGGAGTGGTTCCGTGGTCGAGATCGATCTCACTCAGGCCGGGATTGGCCTAAAGAGGGATGGATTGAGTGTGACGATTCCTGTCTTTTCCGCAGATCCACTTTTTGTTCATATGACACTCAAGATGACCCTCAATATGCTTTCCACTACGATGATGGGGTGTCGTGGATTTTATTTGGATAACATCATGACTTGGGTCAGACCTTCCAATTATAAGCTCATTGATCGAGCCACTCGTTATGTTCAGACTCTGGCCTTGCGTCGTGGGGTGAGTATTGGTTATGAAGCAGGAGTGAAGCTCGTGATTGAGATGATGGAGCGTGAGCCTTCAAGTGCGGTTGTGATGCGAGTCTTAGAAGAGCAGGGTATTAAAATCTAGTCTTCTTTTTTATCAATTTTTTTTTGCTCGTCTGATTCGTTGAGACCTTTCTTAAAATTATTGATCGCCTGACCGAGAGAGCTTCCAAGTTTTGGAAGACGTGAGCCACCGAAAAAAACCAGCACTACTAAGAGAACGATAATAAGTTCGCCAAACCCTAATCCAAACATGATTCATTCCTTGGTTGGATCTATTTTATCAGTACACGCGACTCAGGGGAAGGGTGTATTTTCCGGGTGAATAGTCAGCCAGGCGCTTGAGGTAGAGATCTTTGTAGTCCTTCTTTCCATTATGGCCTGAGGCGAATGGGTAAATAGCGATACCCCCTCTAGGAGTGAATTCTCCGATCACTTCGATATAGCGTGGCTTCATGAGTTTGATCAGGTCGTTACACATCTTCGCCACGCAATCCTCGTGAAAATCCCCATGGTTTCTAAAGCTGAACATATAGAGTTTGAGTGATTTACTCTCAACCATCGTTTTATCGGCAATGTAGTTGATGTAGATGCGAGCAAAGTCCGGCTGGCCAGTCTTGGGGCAGAGGCTAGTGAACTCGGTGCACACAAAAGTCGTCCAGTTATCTGTGCCTGGGTGTTTATTGGGGAAGCTCTCGAGCACCTCAGGGGCATAGGTCTGAGGATAGTCGGTGTGGGTTTGACCCAAGAGGGTGACGCCTTTGAGTTCCTTTGAGTTTCGGGCATGGGTTTTTTTTGTCATGTCTAGGTCCTGTTATCGTGTACGTTTTGGGCTATTTATGGCAGAAATAACCAATATTTACAACTCTACTGTGCAGGAACAAAAGCATGACAAAAGTGAAAGTGGTTATTGGTCAGCTAGGCTCTCCTAAGACAGCTAAACCACAAGACGTGAGGGTCTTTCTCAAAGAATTTTTAGGGGATCCTCGGGTCGTCGATTTGCCTCGTTGGTTGTGGAACATCATTTTGTACTGCTTTGTCCTCACCTTTAGGCCTAAAAAATCCGCCCAAGCTTATGCCCGTATTTGGGATGGCACCGGCTTTCCCTTGGTCAAAACAACTATCAAAGTAGCCGAGGCCCTGAAGCCTCATTTAGATCCTAATCTTGAGCTCAATCACGCATTTTTAGTGTGTGACCCGCGTCCAGGTCAAATTTTTGATGAGTGGGAGAAGGAGCCTGTCTCCACCCGGGCCCAGCAAGTTTTAGTCCTCCCACAGTTCCCCCAGTACGCTGAATCCACCGTGGCAAGTGTTGTCGATGCTCTGGGAAAAGAGTTCTCTCACCGTGTGAATATCCCCACCTTCACCGTGGTCGATAGTTATCATAAGGCCAAATGTTTTATTGATCATTCGGCGCGCTTGATCCGGGAACGCCTTAAAAATGAATCGCCTGATGTGCTGGTGATCTCCTTCCACGGCATTCCTCTCAGGCGTGTGTTGGATAAAGGAGATCTTTACTACCGTCACTGTCTTGAGACTTATAGACTTCTCGAGCGAGAACTTAAACTCTCGATTCCTATGCAGATGACTTTCCAGTCGCGTTTTGGCAGTGAAATTTGGCTTGGTCCTTATACCGATAAAACAGTCGGGGAGATGGCGGAGCAGAAAAAAAAGATCGCCATCTATTGCCCAAGCTTCGTCGTTGATTGCCTTGAGACCACCGATGAAATTGGCCATGAGCTCTTGGAGGAAGTGGAAGAAGCTGGTGGGCACCTGCTCGTGGTCCCGTGTTTAAATGATGACCCAGCATGGATAAAAGACTACGCTCATTTTATTAATACGACTGTGAATGGCTCTCGCCAAGACAAAGAAGAGCTCTATCATAAAATCGACATCGATCAAGATTTAAAGGTGCATATGGAAGGCTTAAAAACTCAAAGACCTGAACCCATGAATCCCGCTTCAAAGCGCGTGTTGAAACTCATGTTTCTCACCATGTTCTTGGATCTGGTGGGCTTCTCAATTATCTTTCCCATGTTTCCTGCTCTCGCTAAGCACTACTTGGCAGTAGATCCTGATAATTTCTTTCTCAAAACTATTTTCTCTGTGGTGGGAGACATTCAACGCTTAGGTGGTGAGCAAGCGCTGGCGAGTAACACCGGAAGCATTGTCCTCTTTGGAGGGATCCTTGGCGCGCTCTACTCTTTGTTGCAGTTTGTGGCCGCACCCATGTGGGGAGCCATCTCGGATAAGGTGGGAAGAAAACCTGTGCTCGTCATTTCCATCATGGGACTTTTCTTAAGTTATGGCCTGTGGTTTGTCGCTGGCTCGTTTACTCTTCTGATCCTCGGCCGCGCCATCGGGGGAATGATGAGTGGAAACCTCTCGATAGCTTCAGCTGTGGTGGCCGATATCACGGATACAAAAAATCGCTCAAAGGGCATGGCGGTGATCGGGATTGCCTTTGCTTTAGGTTTTATTATTGGTCCTGCCCTTGGTGGAATCTCAGCGCAGTTTAATCTCTTGGATTACTTTCCAGAATGGCAGAGCATGGGCGTGAATCCTTTTTCACTTCCGGCCTTGATCGCTGGTGTACTTGCATTCATCAATCTCTTTGGTGTGATGTTCTTTTTCCCTGAGACTCTTCCTCCAGAAAAAAGAGGCAAGGGTGAAGGTCTGCACAGAACAGCGAATCCCTTTAAGCTTTTTCAGAAGCTTCCTTTTGAAGGAGTGAACCAAACAAACATCGGCTATTTTGTTTTTATCACGGCCTTTGCAGGCATGGAGTTTACTCTTACATTCCTCGCTGTTGAGCGCTTTATGTTTACACCGCTGGATAACGCCAAGATGTTTATCTTCATTGGCTTTTGGATTGCGATGATCCAAGGGGGCTATGTCAGAAGAAAGGCAGGTCAGATTGGAGAAGCCAAAATGGCGATGCAGGGTCTTGTCTGCATTATCCCCGGGCTCTTACTCATCGGCTTCACACCGAGCATTTGGATGCTCTACTTTGGTTTATTCTTTCTCGCTATCGGCTCAGCGATGGTGATTCCGTGTCTCACCAGTCTTGTCTCTCTCTACACACCCGAAACTGATCAAGGCCGAGCGCTTGGACAATTCAGAGGCCTAGGTGCCCTAGGGCGAGTGATTGGTCCGATAAGTGCGAGCTTGGCATATTGGAGATTTGGGGGAGCGGCGACGTATTTAGTGGGGGCAGTGAGCGTGATTGTTCCGCTGATGATTGTGAAGGCACTGCCGAAAAGAAAATCCTAACAGGGTGCCAGCCTCTTTTTCGGAAAATAGAGGCTGGCACCTTGTTAGAAAATGATTAGCCTCTTTTGGGAACGAGAATAATGATATCTTGAAACCATTGTTCAAGAATGGCTTTCTTTTGAAGAGCCGCTCCTCTCCCAGTTGCGCGGTTAAGCTGCATAAGAGATTGGTCATTTTTATTTTGGATTGATCTCAATGTTGCCCGGTCGAGTTTTACAAAATTAGTGACAAGATTTCCCATGAGTGATTGTACATGCTCAACTTTGAAATCGTTATAATTCAAACGACCAGCTCTTGAGAGATTAAGTGCACCCACAAAGAGATTCACAATATCAGCGGAATTATAACCACCATTACCGCCGGCCACAGGCGCCGCGCACATTGAGACTGGTTCTTCCGTGATAATCCCTTGGAGGCAGTATTCCTCTGCAGGAAGAGAGTAGTAGCAATATCCACCTTGACTCAATGATACACCGGCCTGACCGTTAGGACCTGTACAAGGAATCGTTGCAAGAGCAAAAGTAGAGATCAGCATAGAAAGTGCCATAAGAATTAGCTTTGTTGACATAAAAATCCTTTTGTTAGCTTTGCACTCTTAGTAACCAAACATAGATGCAATGTCTAAGGGGGGAGTAAAGAATAAAGGGAGCGTTTGTCTTATTAGCCGCTTAGGGCCCAATCTTGTGTTCAATCGCGTGGTGAATGGCCTCTCTGAACTGCTTCCAATAGCGATCACTCTGGTGCGGATCAGAGTTCGGCAGTTCGAGCGTATAAGTGGGGATCCCCAGTTCATTACCGGCCCAGTTTCCAAGTGAGCCTGGGAAGTGGGGGTAGTTAGACACTTTGTAGCCCTTCGCTTTTTCACTCATGGTTAAAAGAAGGTCTTTCGCCGAGTGAGAGTGGTCGTGCTTCAGGGCTGGCCCGTCGTAGTCGAGCATCATCAGAGGTGAGTGAACGGAGATGATTTTTGAAGGCTTGTAGCGTTTGATGAGGTTCACCTGAAAAACAGTTTCCGCCTCACTGCTGGCCTTGGGGCCTGGGTAGCGGCGTTTGTCCTTGCCGTATTTTTGGCTCCACAGTCGGAGGGCATCTTTATTCCAGTCTTTCGTGGGAAAGTTACGATTTACATCCACGCCGCGAGAGTTGGTACGTGAGGGTTTTGCAGTGAAAAAAGAATCAGGGCTAACCAAAGGTGCCACGATCACCACACGCTCAGAAAAATCCCAGTGAAAATCTTTGAGGTCATAGAGAATGTCGTAGCAAAACTTCATCGGAGTGATCTCATCCCCGTGCACGCCGCACATAATGAGTGTGACATTTTTTTTCTCAAGATTTTCTTCCGTGCCAAAGACCACCCAAGGAATAGGGTGTCCCTGGGCTGAGCTCCTCACGTGGTTCCAGTTAAATTCTTCGCACCGGCTCTTGCCCCATTGATAACGATTAAATTCAGTATCGGTGCGAGCACACCAAGCTGAGAGCTTATCGGATAAAACAGGTAAGGGCAGTGGTGCTGGTTCAGGATCTACGGCTGTCGCTGTGGGTGTCTCAGTGGTGTTGAGAGTCACTTCACTGACCTCGGGTGAGGTGAGTGGTTGTGGCAGGGTGCAGCTTACGAGCAAGAGGACGAGCAAATACTTCATCCAACGATTGTAGAAAGCTTCGAGATGTTTGTAAAATAGAGCATTCATGAAATGCTCACTATTATCTCTTCATCCTTCTCACTACGCCTCGCGCCGCTTAGCCGAAGAGGCGACTCGTTTAAAGCTTAGTCTGGATGTCATTGATCCCAGCACTCTTGTCTTGACCCACCAACCACAAGTGCGCTTCGATGTGACTCTTAATCGCCTCTCCGTAGTTGAGATGAATGAGTTTTATTCAGCACTTTTGCATCAAGACTGTTGGGGCAAACAAGTCAACTCCCTTGAGTTGAAGCTCAGATGGAGGGATAAGGCCCATCAATTGATTTGGCTTGCTCAAAATGGTTTTAAGACGATTCCTTTTATGAGCATTCGTGGAAAACCAGAGACCAGCGGGCTTCAGAATTTTTTATCAACTCACCAAGAGTGGGTGTTAAAGATGAATCGTGGCCAGAGAGGCATCGGTGTCCATATGCTGAGTTCGAAGGCAGAGCTCCTGGAGTGGCTGGAGACACTGTGGCGCATGGGTGATCAGGATTTTATTATTCAGCCAAAAATAAAAGTGATGCATGAGTGGCGAGTGAGTTTAATTGGCCGGGAGTTTATGTGTGTGCTCAAGCGATCAACTTCTCAAGGCAAAGCGAATGCTCATTTGAATCAAGAGGTGGAGTGGGTCAAGGAGCTCCCAACTCATCTCTCTTTATTAATAGAGAAGTTTAAGGGCAGTGTCGGATTTGATTACCTCGCTCTCGATATCCTAGAAGATGAATCAGGACTCTATTTAAATGATCTCAATACCACCATGGGGTTTGAGCAGCTTGAAAAAATAACCGGTTACAACATCGCTCGCCTAATTCTTGATCAGAGTATCAGAGCATCCCACTAAAATATTCAAGTTTTCTTAACTGCCAACCGATATGGGCACTAGATGATTTGATTAAAGGGGATCCTATGCTCACCAGTCTTGCTGAATTTAAATACTATCAATCTTTTCGCGTACCTGTAGAAAGTAGAGATGATGTTCTCTTCTTGGTTGAGCAAGAAGATGAGATGGGTAAGTTCAGGCCGGTGGAGAAACTTAAGTTTCAAGACGTCTCACTTACGGGTATGGGCTTTTCAACTGATGCTCGTTTTGCTGTTGGTGAAGAGATTCGATGCTCGATTCAGTTCAAACGTTTTCGTCATGAATTCACGGCCACAATCGTGCGTGCCTGGAGTGTAAAAGGCTCCTTCGAAGGTGAGCAGATGAATTATGGCTGTGAAATTGATAAAGAAGACTATCCGCAAATGAAGCGCTTCATCGAGCAATATGTCATGAGCCTTCCTCCTGAAAGACTACGTGAGAGTTTAACAAAGCTTGCTCTGACTGAGAGATTCTCTTCTGCTGAAGAGGGCTTTGAGATGTTTTCACTGCTTCTTTCACTTTTCAAAGACATCACTCAGTTTGGGAATAAAGAGAAGTTTATCGAGAGCATGCTAGAAGAGATTACTCGTATTTTAAATGCTCAGCGTGCGACGATCTTTTTGATCAACCCGGACACGAATGAACTCGAAGCTGCGGCGGCTTTGGGTATTGATAAAGATCTCTTGAAGTTTGATTATCGTAAAGGAATAGCTGGCTCTGTGTTCACCACAGGGATTGCTTTGAATATCGATTGCAAAACAGATAAAGTTCGCTTCTCTGAAGAAATTGATAAAGTGACGGGCTATCAAACCAAAAGCATCATCTGTGCCCCGATTCATAACCGTGAAGATAAGATTATTGGTGTGATCGAGATCCTCAATAAGCGAAACGAAGACCGCTTCACTGCTGAAGATGAAAAAACCATGAAAGTTTTGGGCCTGATCTGCTCATCTGTGTTTCATAACTACAATCCGATTTCTGAGAAATCTCTCATCAGAAGATTCTCGACTCCTTATGACCGTGAGCATGCGTGGATTGGTCGCTCGCAAGTCACGGGCGAAGTACGTAAATCGATCATGAAGCTCAAAGACATAGACTCTCCTCTGGTCATCACAGGTGAGTCAGGTAACGGGAAGCGCCTCTTAGCTCGTATTATGCATGCCGAGGGGAAAAGAGGTTTGAAGCCTTATCACATGATCAACTGCCAAGGTATCGATGAACAGGATCTTGAAGCTCAAATGTATGAAAAGCTCGAGGCCTGTGTGGGTGGTTCAATCGTCTTTGGTGAAATCGGTTATATGCCTCTGAGAGTTCAAACGAAGCTTCTCCAGTGCTTGACGGAGCGTCGAGTACCGAACTCCACCATCAGCCTTGATGTGCGAGTCATGGCAACGTCTTCAATGGAACTTGAAGTTTTGGTTGGAGAGAATAAATTTAATCCCGATCTCCTTCATTATTTTGGGGCCAGCCACATCTCTATTGAACCTCTGAGAAAAAGAAAAGCAGATCTAGAAGATTTAACGGCTTATTTTTTAAGAAAAGAATGCCGCAAGCAGGGACTCCTCTTGAAGGAATTCTCTCCTGAGTTGCGCGAGATGATTCAAAACTACAACTGGCCTGGTAACGTGGCGGAGTTGGAGCAAGTGATAGAGAAAGCAGTTCTTTATAACCCTAAAACCCATATCATCACGGAGCTTGGGAACAAAACAACTCCAGTGCTTGATATGTCCAAGCAGGGTGGCTGTCAGCTCGATCACATCCCTCATGCAGATGATGCAAATTTTCCTCTTAAAGACCGCGTGGCACTAGTTGAGCGTGAGATGATTCTCTCTGAGATTAAGCGTCACAAGGGCAATAAGTCTAAGGCTGCACTCACGATGGGTATTTCTCGCGAGGCCCTGCGGAAAAAACTCCTGCAAAGTGATGAGATACTTGAGCAAATTAAATCTCAACCAAAAGACCAAAAGAAGGCCGCATAATAATTGCGGTCTTCTCTTACTTCTTTCTCTTAGTTAGCCGATAATATCTTAAAGCTATGACAAGGATGAGTCGTTGAAGGATATTATTCCCTTCCTTAATAATTTACGTGTGATTGATCTAGTAGATGTTCTACTTGTTTCGGTGATCATTTACCGAATACTTCTCATCGTGCAAGGAACGCGAGCGGTGCAAATGCTGATTGGTCTTGCGGCGATGGCGCTCTTATGGTTCGGCGCCAGCACCTATGAGTTGCACGCTCTCAGTTGGATCTTACAGTTATTTTTTGATTACTTATTTATTCTCGTGATTGTTCTTTTTCAAGATCAAATCAAAAGCGCTCTGGCTGCCTTCGGTGGAACTAAAATCATTGGAAAAAATGCCAAGGGTCGTTTGGATCAACAGATCGAAGAGGTTGTGATTGCCTCTCAGAGGCTTTCCCGTGAACGCACCGGCGCATTGATTGTGTTTGAAAAAAATCACGGATTATTGAACTACTCTCTGACTGGGACACGCTTGGATGCCCGCATTCATGCCGATGTCCTCTATGCTTTGTTTCAATCTAAATCACCTCTGCATGATGGAGCTGTGATTATTTATGATGGGAAGCTCCAGTCTGCAGGTTGCTTCTTACCACTTTCTAAATCTGGCGATGTCGATCGTCACTTCGGAACTCGCCATCGCGCGGCTTTAGGGATTACTGAAGTTTCAGATGCCGTGGTGGTGGTGGTCTCAGAGGAGACTGGTAAGATTCAGGTCTGCCACGAAGGTCTTTTTGAGGTCGTGAGTGATGAGAATACACTTCGAAAAAAACTGCGCGAGAAACTACTTTTGGGTGGGAAGACTGCCATGACTCCAGTGCGCTTAGGAGTGAACTGATGATAAAGATCAGCTCCACCAAGTATACCTTAAGACTTTTTTCATTACTGACAGCGATAGTCCTTTGGTTTTATGTGCTGAATGCTGCACGTTCAACGATTGATAAGACATTTACCGTTCAATATATCCTGCCCGATCATATGGTGTTTCAGTCAAAACCGGTGCAAGAGGTGACGATTACACTAGAGGGACCACGGACATTCATGCGCTCAGTGATTGACCGAGAGGAAAAGCTCACGATTGATCTCACAAAATCTCCCTATCGGGATAATAATCGTCCGAGCATTCCCATCAAGCTTGATGAGCTGATTCTTCCATTTGGTATTAAGGCCGAAAAAGTAAGTCCGCGGGTTTTAAATTTAAAACTCGAAAGAAAAGTCACAAAGATTCTCACTGTCAAAGCCCCCTTGATCGGGGATATCCCCACTGATTTGATTCTAGAAGATGTTCGCGTGATCCCAAAAGAAGTTGAAGTGACCGGTCCTCGCAGTGTGCTGTCCAAGATCAAAGAGATCAGTGCACGATCGATTGAAATCGAGTCACTTTTTGGCCAAACCAGCCTCACGCTCGATTGGAATCTTCCTGACGAGAGGATTGTCATTGCAGACGGTATCTCCCCGCAGCTTAGATACAACCTCAAGGCCCGTCGCTCCAACCTTGTCTTGGATAAGATTCCTGTCAGGCTTTTAGGAGAAGGGGAGCTTGTGCGTCAGCGGGAAGTGGAGCTGATTCTATGGGCGCCGATGGATGTGATACGTCGAGTGGATAAGAGGGATCTAAATGTTCAGGTATGGGCCGAGATTCCTGAGAATACTAAGGGCAGAGTCGAAGTGGAGCTGCGCGCAGTACTTCCGCCCCGACTTCACTTGATTGAGATCCGTCCAAAGAGAGTTCTTGTGGAGCCTCGCTAGCCTCTGGTAAACTTCCCATTATACGAGAGGTAAATATATGTCTGAGACAAGAAAACTTTTTGGTACCGATGGCATCCGTGGCAAGGCCAATGTTCACCCCATGACTGGTGAAGTCGCCATGGCCCTGGGCCGAGCTGTTACTCACTACTTTCAAAAGAATTCGGGCAAGAAACCGGTGATCATTATTGGCAAAGATACGCGTCTGTCGTGCTACATGCTCGAGCAGGCTTTTTCCGCGGGTGTGTGTTCACAGGGCGGTCGTGCTATTCTTACCGGCCCTCTACCGACGCCGGGTGTGGCTTTTGTCACTACCAGCATGCGTGCGGATGCAGGAGTGATGATTTCGGCCAGTCACAATCCTTTCGAGGATAACGGTATTAAAATTTTCGACCGCACCGGTCATAAGCTTGCCGATGAAGTGGAGCTTGAGTTGGAGCGGATGATTTTGAATCCAGGACTTATTCCTTCTAAGACCGGAACGGAGCTGGGAAATGCCAAACGTCTCGATGAGGTGATTGGTCGCTATATCGTCCATGCAAAATCTGCGTTTAATCCCCACTACTCATTAGAAGGTTTGCGGATTGTTGTCGATGGAGCTAATGGAGCAGGCTATAAGCTCGCACCCCAGGTGTTCGAAGAACTTGGCGCTGAAGTGATCTCTATTGGTAAAGAGCCTAATGGGCACAATATTAATAAAAACTGTGGGGCGCTTTTCCCGCTCAATTGTGCTGAGCAAGTGGTGAAGTTTCGCGCAGACCTTGGTGTCTGTGTGGACGGAGATGCTGATCGCTTAGTCCTGATTGATAAGACAGGGGCCATCGTTGATGGCGATAAGATCATCGGCCTTTGTGCGCGCTTTCTTAAAGATTCTGGTCAACTTGATACGGGCAACGAAGTGATCGGCACGGTCATGAGTAATTTTGGGCTAGAAGTTTATCTGAAGAAGCATGGCATGACTCTACATCGCACACAGGTGGGGGATCGCTATATTGTAGAACAGATGCGCTCTTCAGGAGCGGTGTTTGGAGGTGAGCCTTCTGGACATTTAGTATTTAAAAAACACTCCACCACAGGAGATGGAATCCTTGCCGCTCTGAAAGTCATCGAGGCGATGAAGTTTTATAAAAAAGAGTTAAGTGAGCTGGCAGGGGAAGTGGAACTCTATCCACAGATGCTTCTCAATACGGTGATCGCTCATAAAAAACCATTTGAAGACGTTCCGGCCATTCAGGCGGCAGTCAAAGAAGCTGAGAAAGAACTTCAAGGCACTGGTCGCTTGCTTCTGCGCTACTCAGGCACAGAGCATCTGGCGCGGGTGATGGTTGAAGGGCAAAACGCAGAACTCGTAAAAAAGATTTGTCACCAACTGAAAGATGTTGTGGCTAAACAACTAGGCTAAATTTATGCGTCCTCGTTTAGGTGTAAATATTGATCACGTGGCAACCCTGCGCCAGCAGCGAGGCGAGAGCTACCCGAACATTGAGCGAGCGGCAGAATTATCACTCAAGGCCGGAGCAGATCAGATCACGATTCATCTGCGCGAAGACCGCAGGCATATTCAAGACGCTGATGTGCCAGCCGTCCAAGCTGTGTGTAGGGGAATGAAGAAACTCTTTAACCTTGAAATGGGCTGCTCGGATGAGATGGTTTCAATCGCTTCTCATATCAAACCTGATTGGGTTTGCCTTGTACCAGAGAAAAGAGAAGAGAAGACGACTGAAGGCGGATTAGCGGTGCTCGACGCTGTGAACTTTAAGCGCGTCTCGAGTGCTGTGGAAACGATCCTCAAGCACTCACCACAANNATGCCGATCCATGCGGTCGAAATTCATACGGGAGATTACGCTCGGGATTTCTTATTTAAAAAAGATCTCAAGCCCCATCTTGCCCATTATCAAGAAGCTTATTATGTAATGAAGAATGCTCAAAAAGGTTTTCATGCCGGTCACGGGCTCACCAAACATTCTCTTGCTCCTCTTTTAGAGCAGGGACTGTTTGAAGAATACAACATCGGTCACTGGATTGTCGGTGAAGCGGTCTTTTCAGGCTTAGAAGTTGTGGTGGGCAATCTTGTGAAACAAATGAGCTAAAGTCAGAGGAGAAGCGTATGCGTATAGTGACTCAAAAAGAGATGAAGCGGATTGAAGAAGAGTCGGCGCGGAAGTTTTCTTTTTCAGAACATTTGATCGTCGAAAACGTCGGCCTCACTGCGGCAAGAGTGGTGGAAGAGCGTCTCGCGTTGTTTGAGACAGACGTTGATCTTATCGTACTAGTGGGTAAAGGGAACAACGGAGCAGATGGACTGGCCCTGTCGCGGCATTTGGTCACTCCTGATCGCAGTGTGCGGGCCTTTACATTTTTTGAAACGTCTCAATGCTCTCAAGAGATGCAAGACCAGCTCAAAATAGCCAAGGCTTTCGGAGTTAAAGTCACGGCGATCCGAGACATGAATGAGCTCGAGAGTTATTTCGCACAAAACACCATGCCCAAAGTCATCATCGATGCCATTTTTGGAACGGGGATTCGTCTCCCCCTTTCAAATTTTATCTATGATGTGATCCATTTCATTAACGATAACTCCAACTACACCATTTCTCTGGATATCTCTACTGGAGTAGAAGGGGATTCAGGGTTGGCACAAGGAAATGCCCTTAAGGCAGATTTAACTCTGGCGATCGGTTTTCCCAAAGTGGGTCACTTCGTCGCCGATGGGCAACGCTACACAGGTGAACTTAAAACGCTCGAGATTGGTTTTCCCCCTCAGCTCAAAAAAGAAGGAGCAGACAAGTTTCTTCTCACCCGCGAAAATCTACCCTACAAGTCAGATGCCCGCTCTAAGTTTGCTGACAAAAAAATCTTCGGTCACACGCTCGTTATTGGAGGATCCCACGGGCTGACGGGTGCCGTGACCATGGCCTCGATTGCAGCCTTAAAATCTGGTTCAGGGCTAGTGACGGCTGCCACTTGGGAGCCGCAATACTCGGATATGGTGGCGCGCTTAATCCCTGAAGTGATGACGGGTTTTATTCCTATGGATGAGAGCAAATGGGGTAAAGTGCTGAAGGGACTTGGCGTCTATAGCTCAATCGTTATCGGCCCGGGCCTTGGTAAGTCCGCGCGTTCGCGCCGTCTGGTGCTTGAGATTCTCAATAACTTCACAGGCCCCGTGGTGCTCGATGCTGATGCCATCAATGCCCTGAATATTAATCAGGATGCTGAAGTTTTTGCTATGAGAAATGCTCCCAC
>DIVA01000117.1:522-10407 GCA_002435705.1 Bacteriovoracaceae bacterium UBA6144 | reverse complement strand
GCTGGCTTAAAAAAAGAGCAAGACTCACTTTTAAGGCGTTATGAACAGGCCAATGAGGCGACCTTGCTGGCCGTTTTCATTCACACACTGGCCGGCCGAATAGCGGCTGAAAAGTTTGGGGTTAGGGCCATGTCGGCGATGAGCTTAGTAGAAACCCTCGCTCAGGCCTTCAATCAGCTGGATGCTGATGTATGAAAAAGCTTTTACGTGAATGGAAGAAAGTCCATCAAACAGACCTGCCTTACATCGTTTACGAATTAAAAGAGCTCACCAAGGGCCCGGCGCTGGTAATCCTTGAGGGTCCATTGGGTGTAGGCAAGACCACCTTTTGTCAGCACTTCATTGGGGCCGAAGAAGTGCTCAGTCCCACTTATTCAGTGCTCAGTGAATCGGGTCAGATCCTACATGGAGATTTCTATCGTATCGATTCTCACGAAGAAATCCTTGCTCTAGAGCTCGGGATCTATTTGGAGAATAAAAACTACTTTCTCGCCGAGTGGGGAAAGAAGTATTTCTCTCGCATCCTCAGAGAGCTACCTGAGACCTGGAGTAGTTATATTCTCGAGATAGATTTTGGAAAATCTTCGGCCGATGAAGGGAGCCGAAATTTCACACTTTCCACTATCACAGAGGATTAACCGATTTAATCGGAAAGATTTTCCCTAGGGGCAACCTGGCCCCGTAAAATTTCTACTCAGCGCAAATCTATTGATATCTTTCAAGTTTTTAGCCTTAACTTTCTTTTGATTACATTTAGGGATAGGGGCAGAAAAAGAGTTTGACGGCGGAAAGTTTAGAGGGACATACTATATGGGAGATGTTTTTAGTCTGACTTGGCGCAGTCAACTAAAAGACCGCTCACGGGTGTCAAGGATGAAGACTAACCCGGTTCAAATAACCAACCACTTCTTTATGGAGGAAGACTATGAGACTTACATCAAAAGGCCGTTACGCAGTTAGAGCTATGTTGGACCTTACGTTCAACAGCAACGGAAATCCTGTCCGTCTACAGGAGATTTCTACTCGTCAATCGATCTCTCTACACTATCTCGAGCAGCTTTTCCGTAAGCTTCGTACAGGTAAAGTGGTGAAGTCAGTTCGCGGCCCAGGCGGCGGATATGTTCTTTCTCGCTCAATGGACGAAATTTCAATTAAAGACGTGCTTGATTGTGTTGGTGAGAACATCAACCCAGCTCGTGACATCGTCGGTGTTCCTTCTTCAGGCATCGAAATCATGAAAGACGAAAGCGGCAACGACATCAATGGTGTTGTTGATACTTCTGAGTTCCACCTCACTAAAGGTTACTTCGAAAACCTTGGCAACATTATGCAAGAGTACCTTGCCACAACGACTCTTGGCGATCTTATGCGCAAGTCTCGTGAAGCTACTGCCAACGCCAATACTACGAACACAGCAACGGCCTTTGGCTCTGCTATCCGTAGCACTATTGGGGAAGTTAATCAGTAATTGGACCGCATCTATCTAGATACCAATGCTACATCACCCTTAGCACCAGCTGTAAAAAGCTGGCTTGCTAAGGGTGATTTTATTTTTGCCAATCCCGCTTCCCAACATACCTCCGGAAAAAAATCTGCTTTTGCTCTGGATGAAGTTCGGGATTTCTTATTTTCTCTCTATCAGCTCGATCAAAAAAAATTCGATCTCTTTTTTCACTCCGGTGCTACAGAAGCAGTAAACACTTTTGCCCTCTCAGGGGCACATGACTCCAACACACTTTTTGTCTATGCGCCGACCGATCATGCTTGTGTGCGTATGCAAAAAGATCGATTTAAAAACAGCTTTGAATTAAAAATAAATAAAGAGGGCGATTTACTGCTTGAGGAATCGATCCAAGGGATAAAAGCCTTTAATCTTCATAATATTCTGCTTAATTTCACTTGGGTGCATAACGAGACAGGAGTGGTGTGGCCACTCTCACTGGCGCAAACACTTAAAGAGCAAACGGGTGCACTCATTCATGTGGATGCCCCTCAGACCATCGGGAAAATCAAAGACTGGCACCAGCTCTCTGATTTACTTGATATGTATTCCTTTTCTTCACACAAGTGTGGAGCGCTCAAGAATCATGGCTGGAGTTTTGTTCGTAAAAAGACTCTCACTCCCTTAATCTTGGGTGGTGGTCAACAATCAAAACTGCGTTCAGGAACAGAGAACACCATGGGCGCGCAGGCCCTCATGTTGGCACTCCATGAGCTTCACCAAAATTGGAAGCCTGAAACTGCACAGACATTAATGCAGGAAATCCGAGTTTTCATTGATCACGCGCTTCAAGGCGTGGGTAGTCGGGTGAGTGCTCAGGCACGAGAGTTGAATACCAATACTGTTTTATTTTATTTTGACCGAATCCCCAGCGATCAAACCCTGCCACTCTTTGATCTGGCAGGGCTTGAACTATCTAGTGGAGCCGCCTGCTCCAGTGGAGCCGCGAAGGAGAGTCATGTGCTTGGGGCCCTGGGAATAAAGGCGAGTGCCAAAAATGCTTTGCGCCTCTCGCTGAATTGGGATTTTTCTGCGGCAGATTGGGCAAAACTTCAACCCAGACTTTCGCAAGTCATTGAAAAGATAAAAGCAAAATCTTAGCTTTTAATTCTTCCAAAGCCCTCTATAATCTTTGATTCATGCTCAATCGAATTAAGAAAAAACAATACGACGGCTTTAAGGATTTCGTGGAATCCCTTGAGACAACAGTCTTAGCCAGCCGGTACAACATTATTGTGAGCGCCATTCTTGAAGATCCTGCTTTCATGCAATGGGTGACTCGAAATATGAAAAGTTTCGAGCATTTTTTAGAACTCACTAGCGACGACATTGAACAGGTCTTGCGCTCCAATGACTCCATGATGATGATGCTTGCACGTGCCATGAAAAATCTCAATTGGGAAAAGTACTCACCAAATTTCTCGCGTTTTTTGGGTAAACTCAAAGACGAGATAAGCTATCTGACTGAGGTCTCTCCAGCGGAGCAAGAAAAAGCTCAGTATTTTATTCTCAAGGCCGCTCGAAAAATGCAGCGAGAAGAAAAAATTCAGGGCTTTAAATGGGAGCTGCCGCCCCAAGATATTTTTCATACGCTCACACTACCTCGAGAAGGAGTTGTGCAATTGAAATTCATTGATGGCTCGGTTGCAGCTGAAGGTGAAGCCCTCAAGGGAAAGCGCATTGGATTATGGAAGCATTTTTACGAGACAAAAAAAGTCCTGGCTGAAGGATCTTATCAGGAAGATTTAAAAGAGGGACTGTGGACTTTCTTTTATGCCAACGGTGAAAAACGTAGTGAGGGTCGATATCTGAGTGATTCTCGCCATGGAGACTGGAAAGAGTGGAGTCGCACAGGGGAGCTCAGCTTATCCCAATGGGTTGAGGGTAAAAAGCAGTCTTAGTCTTCCCAATTAATATCTGAAGCAATTTTCACACCAGAAAGATGGGGAGTCTCCTCAGTGATGAATCCGAATTGCATTTTATGAACGCCCGGATAGTCCTGTTCAAAAGCGACGGTAATCGTGCGAGGACAAAATTCCATCAGACTTGTAAGATAATAGTTTTCACCAAAGAGCTGAATCGCCGCTTCGTTTTGAGTGTTTTCAGGATCGACGTGTCTAAAATCACCTTCATCAATCAAAGGATTATGAGCGGTATTCTTCACCACAATGGCCCCTTGAATACGCTCTTTAGGTAAGTCTTTGGTCGTGCCCCAGGTAGTGAGGTTAAAATAATCTAGATGAAAAATACCGTTACCGTAGTTCAGGCGGCGAGGAATAAGCAGCTTTTGCATAAACTTACGGGTGGTCTCGTCTTTGGCCTTGCGCGCTAATTTTTCCGCCAAAAAGGGATCTTCAATACGAATGATATAGTGGCCCGGGTTTTTAGTGGATCTGAAGAGCATGTACTGAAAAGCCACGCTAAATAAAGTGAAGAGTTTTTGCTGAGAAAGCTGAATGTGGGGATTAGGATTTTCTACGAGGGTTTTAACCGCTTCATAGAGATTTTCTTTGGTCAAATCTTTCTTAAAACTCATGGTGCCCAATAATGGACTAGGAGAAGTGATTTCGCAACACCCAAAACAGCGAAAAGCGTTTGACGACACTTCTGCTTATCATTATGATGCGTTCAATAAAAATAACATACTTAGAACCTTCTAGCCTATGGAGCCCGCATGAGTGCTGCTGACATGAAAGCCCTGCCGAAGACCCGAAACATTGGTATCTCGGCCCACATTGACTCAGGAAAGACAACTCTTTCTGAGCGTATCCTTTTCTATTGTGACAAAATTCACAAGATCGAAGACGTTAAAGGCGGCGGCGCTGGTGCCACCATGGATCACATGGAGCTCGAGCGTGAAAAAGGTATCACTATTACTTCAGCAGCTACGACTGTTGAGTGGAATGGTACTGGAACTAAAGGCATCACTTATGCTGAAGGTGATGGCAAATCCATTAAAGTAAACCTTATCGATACTCCCGGACACGTGGATTTCACTGTAGAAGTGGAACGCTCTCTTCGCGTTCTCGACGGTGCGATTCTTGTTCTCTGTTCAGTGGCTGGTGTTCAGTCACAATCAATCACTGTTGACCGTCAGATGAAGCGCTACCGTGTTCCTCGTCTCGCGTTTTTGAACAAGATGGACCGCATGGGTGCAAACCCATTTAACGGGGTTAAGGCTCTTCGTGAGAAGCTTGGTCACAACGCTGTTCTTATGCAACTTCCTATCGGTGCTGAAGAAAACTTTAACGGTGTAGTTGATCTCATCTCTCAACAGGCCTACTACTTTGATGGCGAGAACGGTGAAATCGTAAGAATCGAAGCTGTTCCTGCTGATATGGTTGATCAGGCTAAGAGCTACCGTGAAGCACTTCTTGATGCGATCTCTGCTTTTGATGATCAGATGATGGAAGATCTTCTCGAAGGAAAAGAAATCTCTGACGAAACAATCCACAGAACAATCCGTAACGCCACTCAGGCTTTGAAACTAACTCCTGTATTCATGGGTTCAGCTTTCAAAAACAAAGGTGTTCAGCCTCTTCTTGATGCTGTCGCTCGTTACCTCCCAAGCCCAGTGTCTTGTGAGAAGCCAAAGGCGATTGATTCTAAGACAAATGAAAAAATTGATCTCTACCCAGACTTTGATAAGGGTCTTGTTTGTATGGCGTTTAAGATCACTGACGAGCAATTCGGTCAGCTGACTTACACACGTATCTATCAAGGGAAGCTCACTAAGGGCGATACTCTTATCAACACCCGTACCAAAAAGCGTGTGCGTGTAGGTCGTATCGTGCGCATGAACTCAAACGATCGTGCGAACATTGACTACGCAGGGGCCGGAGACATCATCGCGATGATCGGTGTGGACTGTGCTTCGGGTGATACTTTCGTGTCTGAAGACGGAAACCTCGAGCATTTGTCGTGTGAAGGGATGCATATTCCAATACCAGTTATCGAGCTTTCAATTAAAGCTCGTGATAAAGAGCACCAAGCTCGTATGGCCAAAGGTCTACAACGCTTCATTAAAGAAGATCCGACCTTCCACCTCTTCACTGACGAAGAGTCTGGTGAAACACGTATCGCTGGGATGGGCGAACTTCACCTTGAGATTTATACAGAACGCCTGAAGCGTGAATATAAAGCTGAAGTGGATGTGGGTGCTCCACAGGTTAACTACCGCGAAACGATCCGCGGCGAAGCAAGCTTCGAATACACTCACAAAAAGCAAACGGGTGGTTCGGGTCAGTTCGCTAAAGTGGCCGGTAAGATCAAACCACTTACCGCTGATCGCAAAGAGCGCGAAGATCAAGTTTACCGTTTTACCAATGAAATCCGTGGTGGTGTGATTCCTTCGGAATTCATTCCTTCATGTGATAAGGGTTTCAACGACGTTATGAACAAGGGGCCTCTCGCTGCGTTCCCAGTGATTGATGTAGAAGCTTTCCTCCAAGACGGTCAGTACCATGATGTGGATTCGTCTGATATGGCGTTCCGTATCGCCGCTCGTATGGCGATGAGAGATGCGATCAAGAAAGCCAATCCGGTTCTTCTTGAGCCGATCATGAAAGTAGAAGTTGAATCTCCTCAAGAGTACCAAGGTTTTGTCATCGGCGATCTTTCTTCACGTCGCGGTGTGATCTTGGGTTCAGAGACAACTGATACTGGGGATGCGATCATCAACGCTCACGTTCCTCTTTCAGAAATGTTCGGCTACTCAACAACTCTCCGTTCAGGTACAGCTGGTAAGGCTGGCTACTCAATGGAATTTGCAAAATACGAAGCCTGTCCGTCACACGTTCAAGATAAAGTGATGAACGATCGTAAAGAGAAGCTCAACGAGCGTGCAGACTAGTTAGAAAATTGTTAAAAGTGAGAAGGGGATCAGGAAACTGATCCCCTTTTTTATGGTCAAGATGACAGGATCGATAAATGAAATACGAATCAAGCCATCTTCAAGTATTGATTGCACTTTCTCAGAGTGAAAGTATTTCGCAAGCTGCGGAGATGCTGGGTGTGACCCAGTCAGCGGTCTCTCAGACTCTCAAAAATCTCGAAAGTAAAGTTGGGTTTCAGCTGCTCGCTCGTCACGGGAAGAATGTCACCCTGACAGATGCTGGTCGTAAGCTTTCTAAGGTGGCCAAGCAGTATCTCAAAAGAATTGATGATACGATCGATCAAATTCACCAAGAGGCTCAAGAGATCCGCGGAACCCTGCACGTTGGAACTCTTCAAGGACTGGGAAAGAGCTGGATCTCGAGTCAAATTATTCAGTATCTCAAAGAGCATCCAGATCTTGAGGTCAAGATCAGTATGGATTTTCCGGAAAGTCTTATTCGTAAGTTTGAGCGAGGAGATGTGGATTGCTTGATCCTGCCAGACTATCAAGTCCCGGCGTGGGCGGAGAAATGGGTATTGCATGAAGAGCACACAGTTCTCGTTTTTCCTCAATCGAAGCAATTTAAGATTAATGAGAAGAGCACTCTTAAAGATATTTTAACTTATCCGGTGATCATGTTCGAAGAGAATGATCCTTTGTTTTTTCGTTGGTGCCGTGAGCACTTCGGAGCGATCCCTCGTCAGATCAATTCCCGCTTGATCGTTAATTCCTTTGGGCAAGTGCTCCAGGGGGTTTACGATGGACTGGGCGTTGCCGTGGTCCCAACCCACGTTTTCAATCGGTCTTATTTTAAAAATAAAATCCGCACGCTCGATAACTCAGAAGTTTTTAATAACACCATCTGCTTTGCGACTCGCCTTGAGGAATCGCAAACCCTTAAACTTCGTGGACTTTTTGACTACCTAAAAGCAGGCCCCAAGGGATTGAGTGACAATGTTACTGAATGAGCTAAAGTCTCTGGTTCCCGATTGGGTGGATGAGTTTCTCGGAAAAGTTATTTTCCAAGGAATGAAGCCCGTGTTAGTGGGGGGAGCGGTGAGAGATGTGCTTATGGGCTCGAAGCTCATTCGCGATTGGGATTTTGAAATCCATGGAGCTGATCCAAAAAAATATCAACTTCTGCTTAAAACTCTTGGGACTCGCTATGAGCTAAAGCCTCAGGCCCATCATGTGTATAAGGCCAGTTTTGGTCAAAACGAACTTCAGTTCGCTCCTCCTCGAACCGAGTTCTATGCTCCCTTAGATATTTATTCTCACAATGACTTTGAATCAAAGATTGAGTGGAGCCTTGATTTTAAAGCAGCAAGCTCAAGGCGTGACTTCACGATCAATGCCATGGGGGCCATGTTTGATGGTTCATCCTGGACCCTGCTTGATCCCTATGAGGGTGAGAAGCATTTAAAAATGAAAATGCTCACTCCTTGTGATCGTAAACATTTTCTTAAGGATCCTGTTCGACTGCTGCGTGCGATCCGCTTTCAGATCAAGTATGAATTCCTTTGGTCGAACGAGCTAAAAGAAGCCTGTGAAAGTCTTGATCTCGGGTTAGTGAGTCCCTTTTATGTGGGTGAGGAAGCGCAGAAATCACTCAAGCCCTTTCATTTTTGGAATCAGCTCCAAAGTTTTCCCACTCTTCCGGTGAGATTTCAGGGAGGACTTTTAAATCCTGATCTCTTGCATTCGATCTATACTAAATACCTTGCTGATTTTGGTGTCTCAAACAGTATCCTGGCCGCAGTCTTTATGACGGGTGAGGGGTGGCACTTGCTACTCTCCTTAGCAGGCAAAGGGGATAATGAATCCACTCTTTGGAGGCACCGTCGTTCTTATCTACTTGAGCTCAAACAATGTGATCTCAAAAGTCTCGATCTGACTTCGGATGATATATTTAATAACTCACAGTTCCTTCTCATCTGTCAGGTCATGCGTCCGCCCTTTACGTGGTTAAATTTTTCTTGGGTAAAGGATTTCCTTAAGCAAGAAAATCTCTCGTGGATTTTAGAAAAAAAATGGAATGACGAGCTGGACGTTAGGGTCTTTCCTCCTAAAGAGCGACACATGAGAAAAGTTTTGGCATGGCTGAGTTCGAACTAAGCCCTTACTTATCTAAGCATTACTCGCAAGTCGAAGAGATCTTCTGGCTCACTTCGGCCCGCACTCCCGCACTCGAGGAGAGGGTAGAGTTTAGAAAGAAATATCTGGATGACTACCTTGGGCATTTGTGTTTTGTGGCACTCGATGGTGAACGGGTGCTGGGTTATATTCTCTGTCAGCCTGACCCTTCAACATTTCCATGGCCCTTAGATATTTTTAAGGACTTTTTTGCTGATTATCCTGCTCATTTGCATATTAATACCCACCCCAGTGCACAGGGCAAAGGTGTGGGAGCAGCGCTTTTACATAAGCTTGAAGAGGAGCTCATCCTAAGAGGGGTACGAGGGGTTCATCTGGTGACTCATGCCGAGGCGCGAAATAGATTCTTCTATGAAAAAAATGATTATATTCCAGTACATGAGACGGCACAAAAACTTCTCCTTCTCGGTAAGAAACTAAGAGTCAAAAATCTTTGACTCTCCCTGTCTGATATTTCTAGAATGATCCTTTAAGACTTTTATTTGGAGTTTGAGATGAGATATTTCTTGGCCCTCATTTTCACATTTAGTTTTGCAGCTTTTGCTCAAAATACAACACCGACTACTGAATTTAATCAGACGATGGTGTTTGAAGACGATCTCGATTTTGAAAACATGCATCTCGCTATCGATCGTCAGTTAGAATCTTTCCGCCGCTCTCCTCAGAGAACGACTGTTAAGTATGGCCGCACTGTCTATCCGGCCCGACGTCTTGAAGACACCATGAAGAGTTTTAAGGCGCTCATCACTCAAACACAAAACTGCATGAAGACGACTGAGAAAAGTCTTTGCATGAGAGAGTTCAATCGTCGTGTGAACGCAGAGTATGCTATTTATGTTCCCGTGCCAGCGGCCAGTGAGCCCGGCCATGGTCAAAAACAAACCACTCTTTATACTGGTTATTACTCTCCAGATCTCCAAGGTTCACGTGTTCCTACGGCTCGCTACAAAAATCCTATCTATGGTCTCCCAACCCGTGCGGATCAGCGCTCTTTGAGTCGTGAGCAGATTGATTTTGAAGGGGCCCTGGCTGGACAAGGTCTTGAGCTTTTCTGGGTAGAGGATTCTATGTTTGATATCTACCTCTTTCATGTTGAGGGCGGTGGTCGCATCACTCTTCATAATGAAGACGGCTCGATTTCAGGGCAGGCCTATATCTCCTACGCTTCTGGAAATGGTCAGCGTTTTGAATTCTTGTATAAGATTATGCTCGAGCGCGGCTTTCTTAAGCCGGGTGAGGCGAGCATAGCAAACCAGAGAAAATTTATTGAAGAAAATCCACAACACGCTCGCGAAATTTTTGCCACTTGTCCGAGCTATATCTTTTTTAAAGAAACTCAGGATGAACCTTTGGG
>DIVA01000117.1:0-470 GCA_002435705.1 Bacteriovoracaceae bacterium UBA6144 | reverse complement strand
ATCTCTCAAGATACTGGTGGAGCGATCCGTGGCAATGCACGCGTCGATCTTTACTTGGGTTACGGTCCGGAAGCTTCATTGGGTGCCAACTCTATGAAGGGTCAGGGCGAGCAATACTTTCTTATCAAGAGGTAGACGATGAAATACCTTCTTCTTCTTGCTCTCTTTAGTTGTGCTCACCGAGATGTCACTCTCACTGGATCTCTCAACGAAATGCTAGTCAGTGACCACAGTCCGATTAAGGGAAAAACTACGGGTGACAAAATCCATCCCACTCTTAAGTCTGAGTGGATGGGCAAATACTGGCAGCTTCAAGGTGGTAGTGAACTTCTGCAAGATACAGAAGGTGCGAGTTCAACTGTTTGGTTTAAACTCAAAGATAAAAATCCTGCTCCCCAGGATTTCATCGCTCTTTCTGTGGGATCTGTAGACAAGAGTCTATATTCGCGCTTCTCCATACGAACTGAAAA
>DIVA01000074.1 GCA_002435705.1 Bacteriovoracaceae bacterium UBA6144 | reverse complement strand
ATAAGTTATTGGTATGATCTTGAGATCGATTCCCGTGGTCATGTCATTGGCGGTGAGTGGCACAGCCAAATACACCCAGATTTCGTCTGGGTCGTTGCAGAGAATTTCCAGCCCCAGACAATTTTTGATGTTGTATTGCGGGGTAAGTTCGATCGTTATAATGGCTCTACTCCACTTTCTCCCTTCATTCGTTCACAGGCGATGAATGCGGCTCGAAACGGCGAGATACTCTTCGAACTTACCAACGCATTACTGAAAATCTCACAATAAAGAGCAGCCTTGCGAGCTCTCATTATCCTCAACTGATTCAACGGGATCTGTTTGAGTGTCATAAATTTTAATATTACTGTTGTTTTCAATATAACTGCGAATCTGAAACATCGGTATACCGAGATTCAGGTCTAACTCGCGCGTTTCACCGTAAAAACCTGAGTTATGGATGGCGATCACTTGATGGGACAATCGAGAAAAGATTGGGCTTCCAGAGGATCCTCCTAACGTATCTGCATCATGATAAATCCTATTCGTTTGAAGTTTTGTAATTCTGCCATACGAAACATACTTATTAATTTCACAGCGTGGGTTGCGAATATAATCACAGTTTTCCTGAACAAGATAAATGCTTTCCATTGGCTTCGGCCTTTCATCCGATAGACTCACCCATCCGACTTCTCTTCCCGGACTTCCCTTACATCTCATGAGAGTAAAATCCAATAATGAGTTTGTCATAATAAACTCACTGCAGTCATATTTTTGCCTACGCCCATCAAGTAGACGAAAATAAACAGACACTCCATCACTCTTGTTTGCGGCTGAGATGCAATGATTGTTTGTCATGAGCGTATCTTCATTGATTAAAAAACCAGTACACTTCGCCATAATCTTAGGAATAATAACTAGTCCAGCTGATAACTCACTTTGGTTTTGATAAACATCACCTGTTTCGCTCGCGAGTATCCAATCGTTCTCACCAATAATTAAAGCATCTTTCTCTGATTTTTTTACTGAGCAATGAGCTGATAAATCTTCTGAATCCACAGAACAGCTTACTAGGATTTTAAAGAGGAGAATAAAGAGAATGAGTTGAGAAAACGACATTACATACCTCTGGTTTTACCAAAGAAATGAATAGCCTTCTCCTCTATTTATATTTCATCACACAAAAAAAACAACTCCTTTATACATGATTAAAATGCTTACATTCTCTAAACGACTAGAATACGAAGGGAGGTGAGAACATTTTCTTTATGGATTGGCTTAGACGATTAGGTCCCAAAAACATGACCTCTCCCTCGTCTTTTTTATCTTCACCCAAATACATTTTCTTGTATGATAAAGTAATGCCTATTTTGTTTATGATACTCTTGATTGCTCAATCTGCTTTTGCTCTTGAAGCTCGCTGGCTTGGGGTGGCAGGAGTCTTAATACAAGACAGTGACACAACTATACTCATAGACCCTGTTCTCACAAAACCCAGCCTCTCCCACTGGATTTTAAATCAACCCTTTAGCTCAAACCAAGAAGCCGTCAAGGATCGCTTGAAAAAATTAGGACTGAAGCAAGTTGATGGAATCTTTATTTCGCACTGTCATTTTGATCATGCCTCTGATGTGGCCTATCTCTCTTCTCACCTTAAAGCTCCTGCCTATGGAGGAGAATCCTTAAAAAAGATTGTGCACCAATTTGATGACAAAGCTCCTTTTGTCATGGTCCAAGATAAAAGTGAAGTGCACATAGGAAAGTTCAAGATCAAGATGTTTCATCGTCCCCACCCGGCGATCATTCGCCCCATTGATTGGCACTTTTTAGGTGGAAAGATTGAAAGCTTTAAAGGTGATTTCTATGACTATCGAGAGGGTGAGGTCTGGATGTTCATCATAGAACACCCTGAAGGGATCACTATCTTTGACCAATCCAGCGTCTTCTTTCATGAATCGATGAAGTATGCAGGTCGGGTTGATAATTACTTCTTGGGCGTTTCAAACCCAGAAAATAAAAATACACTGGTTGAAAATAACATCAAACTGATATCTCCCAAACGGGTCGTTGCCATCCATCATGATTTCTTTTTTCTTGAATCAGAGACAATCAGCCAATGGATCCTACCGACTGTGAATTTTTCCCACCTAAAAAGTGAGATTGATCGACTCTCTCCCCAGACCACTCTAATCATTCCTGAAAAGGATCAAGTGATTAAACTAGATCCTTAATGAAAAGATTTTTTTCTTTGAGGAAGTCTTCGTTAAAAACTTTTGAAGCATAGCGGTTAGCGGAATCACAAAGGATCGTTACAATCTTTTTGCCTGAACCTTTATGTTCTAATCCATATTCGTAGGCCGCATACGCATTTAGAGCGGAAGATGTTCCCACAAGTAGACCATCGTGGCGTGAAAGGTGGTAGAGCATGCTAATCATTTTTTGATCATCAACCTGAGTCGCAGAATCAATTTGAGCTTGCTTGAAATTTTCAGTCAGTCTCATAATCCCAATGCCCTCCGTGATAGAGCTGCCAGAGGATTTAATTTCTCCTGTTTGAATATAAGAGAATAAACCTGAGCCCAAAGGATCAACTAAACGAATATGAATATTCTTATTTTTTGTTTTTAAAAACTTGGACACGCCACCAATTGTTCCACCCGTCCCAGAGGCACACATGAATGCATCAACGCTTCCTTGTGTTTGCTCCCAAATCTCAGGGCCGGTGGTATCGAAGTGAATTTGATGATTGGCCGGATTTTCAAATTGATTCACCCAAAAGGCTTTTCTCTCTTCCGCAATTCTACGAGCAGTATGATAAAAATGCGCTTGATTGGCAAAAGGACAGGGGGGAACAGTGATGAGTTCCACTCCTAGTGCTTTTAAGGTCTGGTATTTTTCTGCGGCCTGATTATCTGGCATCACAATCACGGCCTTCAGTCCCAGTTGGGCAGCAAAAACGGCTAAACCGATTCCCGTATTCCCGGCGGTTCCCTCAACAAAGGTTTCGCCCGTTTTTAATTCGCCTGCCTTTAAAGCGGCTTGAATCATCCCATAGGCAGCACGATCTTTGACACTTCCTCCAATGTGAAGGAATTCAGCCTTCCCAAAAATCTCACAGCCCGTAAGTCGGGAGAGGGATTCAATTTTAATCAAACGAGTAGATTGGAGCATAATGACCTCAGAGTATAGCAATGAGTTTATCCCAAAGCGGAATAGTAGCAAGAGAGATGAGAATACTGACTCCAACCATCAGGTTTGCGAGTTCTTCATCAAGTGAGAACTCACTGACAATAACGGCAGAGGTAATCATGGTGGCCATGGCAGACTCCAGAATCATGACTCGTGTGACAAGATTGACCTCAATTTTAAAAAGTAAAATAAGTCCGATAAAGAAGAGAGGACAAAATATCATCTTGTAGCCCAGTGAAAGTCCTAAAGGGCGAAGATATCGTTTCAATGTTGAAAAGTTTAGTTGTAATTGAAACCCCACAGAAAAGAGGGCCAAAGGAACAAGCGTAAGAGCAATACGCTGAAGGATCTCTGCCGTGACTCCCTCAAAACTGATGCGGTTCACCCCAAGAATAAGTGCTGTGACTAATGCAATAAAAGGAGGAAAAGTTATCGTTTGTTTTAAGGGAGACCTCGCTGCTCCTCTGGATTTTCCGTAGACCGAGGCGACAAAGAGTCCAAGAGTTGAGAGCACTAAAAATGATCCAAGCTGATCAATCAGTACACCCCAGGCAACAGCTTCTGGACCCACCACAGCCTCAAGCAAGGGGATCCCCACAAACGACGTGTTACCTAGCCCCGAGATTAAAATGAGAGACCCGGTACGAGCTCGTGACCAACCTCTTCTTTTTCCGAGTTGCGAGAAAATGAACCAAGAAAATAAAAAAACAATCCATGGCATAGAGATGGGTAAGAAATAATCCCACTGAAATTCTAATGTCTTAAAAAGATTTGTAATTTGGATGAGTACTAAAGCAGGAAGACTCATGAATATGATAAAACCATTGAGGGCCTGTGACGTCGCAGGGAGCAAGCGGCCAGTTCGTCTAAAAAGATAGCCGCAAATCAGACATAAAAAGATTAAAACCAGATTAGACATCTCCACACTCCCCACTGTAGCGTATAGTAGCAAAGCGAGGTAAGAGATGAAACTTAAAGTTGTTGATCCGAAAGTCATAAATGAGAGAAATAAAAATTCAATGGTAGAATTTCTCGGCATTGATATCACTGCAGTGACGGAAGATTATATTGAAGGCACCATGCCAGTCGATCATCGCACTCATCAGCCCTTTGGAATTCTTCATGGTGGTGCTAATGTCGTACTGGCCGAAAGCCTCGGCAGCATCGCCTCAAATCTCTGTGTCGATCCTCAAGAATTTTATGCTGTAGGCCTTGATATCAACGCAAATCACATTGCAGCGGTTAGAAATGGCCATGTCATTGGTCGCGCGACTCCGGTGCATATCGGCAGAACCACTCACGTTTGGGAAATTCGCATCACCACGCCACAAGGAAAGCTCACCTGTATTAGCCGTCTGACAATGGCCATTGTGCCTAAAAAAGGCTAAGCTCAGATCTAGGCACCCGTAGCTCAGCTGGATAGAGCGTTTCCCTCCGAAGGAAAAGGCCGTTGGTTCGACTCCAATCGGGTGCGCCATTTAATTAATTTAAATAACGGTCTTGATTATTTTGGCGACTTCGCTGGGATGAGTTAAATGAGGACAATGTCCTCCGGCGTCCAAAATGTGGTAGACACTATTTTCAATATTATTAGCCATATATTCACCTACATATACCGGAGCAAGATTATCTCGCGAACATTGAATGATATGAGCTTCAGTCTTAATCAATGGGAGGATATCACGGTGGTCACTCGTGAAAGTTACCATGGCAAAGTGCTTGGCAATATCAGGTTTTGTGCTGCAAAAGCTTTCGATGAGTTTACCAGATTGCTGATCATTCATTCCTGTCAATACGGGGGCAATGGTGCGTGCCCATTCATTAAAATTTGAATTCAACCCTTGTATGATCGCTTCAATATCACTCGCTTCAAATCCACCACGATACCCATGTTTATTAATGAAGCAGGGTGAGGGAGATACCAGGATAAGTTTTTTAAAAGCTGTGGGGTTAATTGTAGAAGCGATTAAACCAATGCTTGCGCTCACCGAGTGCCCAACAAAGAACACATCTTCTAATTTAAAGAAATCGACTATCTCGAGTAAGTCTTCTGCGTACCCTCTTAGGGTTGAATATTTTGTTTTATCATAAGATCCCACATCCGAATGCCCCGATCCGACATGATCAAAAAGAAGGATTTGGTAGTCTTCCTGAAGCAAGGGACTCATCTCGTCCCACATTTTCTGACTGCAACCATAACCATGAGCCAGCACGAGGGTTTTACTTCCTTTACCTATGACGTTAACAGCATTTCTCTTAACAATATTCATCTCAACTCTTTGTCGGTTGTTAATAAAATTTTTATGCAAAAGGTAGCGGGATAACATTTTTCGAGGACTAAATCCCCTTTCATTCGCAACATGATTTTTTTTGATATCGATAACCCAAGACCAGTCCCGGCCCCTGGATCTTTTGTGGTAAAGAACGGATCAAATACATATTGTCTTATGTCTTCTGGGATACCGTTCCCCGAATCAGTGCAACGGATTTCCAAATAGCTTGACTGCACTCTTGTCGTAACAGTAATAACTTTTTTAGGTGATTTTGCTACCGCCTGTTTCGCATTTAACAAGACGTTTGAGAAGACTTGTAGTAATTCGCTATGACTTCCTAGCATCGTCATAGGCAGTGTCTCATCCCAAACGAGCTGCACTTCTTTATCTTGTGTCATCATTTGAAAATCAGAAAGTATTTCTTTTCTAAGCTCCGAGAAATCGATTTGGTCAAGTTTCAAGTGAGCAGTCTGAGACGAAAGAGATTTCGTTGATACCACGATCCGTTCTATCCGCTTCAAGCTTTTAGTGATTCTCTCTTTCAAATATTGGGTCCGCTCAGCCTGATGCGATTCTAAAGAGCTTAGTTCATCAAAGAACCCAAGAGCAATCGCCAAGGGGTTATTGATCTCGTGGGCGATGCCAGCTGAAACTGTTCCCAGCGCAACCAACTTTCGATCCTCAAAAATTTTTCGATTCTGCTCTTCGATGATTTTTTGTTGGTCACGAATTTCGGTCAGGTCATTCTCGATCCGTAGGATCTGAGAGTGCTGGACCAATCGACAACGTGCGAGCACTGTCACAACTTTCGAGTCGGGTCTAAGATACCTGTATTCGATGGGATCAATATTTCCAGTAAAAGCAAGTCGCCAGTGTTCCTGCACGCGTTCGCGGTCCTCTGGGTGAATTGCTCTTAGCCACCCATCCCCTAAGGTCTGAAGCTTCGTTAATCCTGTGAGCTCTAGCCATTTCAAATTTACGTATTCACAGCTCGACACCCCTGAGCTGATTAAAATCCCGACCGGAGCCTCGTTCATGAGAGTTTCTTGGAACCGATAGTTTTCTTTTATTCTTAGATAGATTCTTTTTTGTTCAGTGATCTCTATGCCAATAACATGAACTATGCCATCTATTTGAACTAGATTT
>DIVA01000097.1 GCA_002435705.1 Bacteriovoracaceae bacterium UBA6144 | reverse complement strand
ATACCGGTGGGATTGAAAGCAGTCATGGTGGCTCAGAAGGGTGAGTTAGGAATTTGGCGTGCTGGCCTGAATGTAGAGTGAGATCCAGCGCTCTTTCTCCTCACCTTCTTCAATGTCTTTAAACATCAATTCGGCTTCTGCTCTTAAGCGTCTGTATTCGGGAGAGAATCGGTGAATCACGGGTTCCGCTTTTTTGGGAAGAGTTGCTTTCTTTTCGATAAAAAAAGATTCATTCGATTCAAAAGAAATTTTTTGTATCATCGGTTTAGCCACGGGAAAAAGTGTAGCGATTTTAGCGATGAGAGGTTTTTCTAAAAATTTTAACTTCTCAGCAAAAGCTGGGTGGCGCGTGAGAATGAAGAGAGTTTTATTTTTTAAGCGCAGTGGCAGTGACTGGTCGGCCATCATTTCGCCCACGATTTCAGGCCATTTTTCAATGAGTGCAAAAAAGTCAAAGCCTTCAACAAAACGAATCCACTCCTCTTGAGGAGTTTGTCCCTGGCCACGAATGGCAGGGGTGACTGACTGAAAATTAAGTTTTTTCCACATCGCTTCTCCTTATACCTTCTGTGTGATATAAAAGGCCATGCGTCTGATTATGGGATTCATTTTTCTCGTCTTTCCTCTGATTTTCACCTCTTGTGCGGGCTATCGTTATACGCAGGCAGATAATCCTTTGCGTCAATACGGGATCGATTCACTCAGTGTCCCCATGTTCTACAATTACTCAAACTTGCCTGAGGTCTCAAGTTCCTTTACTCGTGAAACCTACAAGCTCTTGAGCGGCTACACAGGGCTGAAGTTATCCTCGGGATGGAATAAGAACGCCGACGCGATCTTGGTTGGGATTGTTCGTTCACAAGAAAGGCTCTCTGAAACTCTGCGTTCCGAGAATCAGCGTGTCGCTCAATCAGCGGCTCCCAAAGCCATCGGTGAAGTTCGTCCTGAGTTTTATGTGCCCGGCTCCACGAACGTGAATCTTTCCTTGCAAGTGATTGTGATAAAAAAACCGAGCGATGAGGAGTTGAGCCTCTTGCAAAGCGAGCTGGGACCGAAGATTCCTCCACAGGGAAAAATCATATTCAACGAAACTTTTTCGCTGAATGAGACATTTCTGCGTGAGATCTTTGATGAAGAAGCCACCAGTGTGGTGGGGACGCAAAACGCTGGCGCGCTTAGGCGCACGAAAGATTCGCTGGCTGCTCAAGCCGCTCAACAGATTAGAGATATGATTCTTTATGCATTCTAAGTGGCAGATCTGGGATTTTTTTCAATCGTACCCGAAGGGATCGTTCAACGATCTTAAAGGAAAGATTGTACTACAGGCATTCGAGCCCCTTGCTTTGAGACTGATGAAAGATCATCTTTTAGCTGGTGTTGAAGAGAAGCCAAAGCATCTGGCCGGAAGTGATATCACATTGAGCTGGCTCGAAGATGAATTCCAGTCTCTTGGTCTCTTCGGTAACACCACCTCCTATATCATCAACAACCCGGATGATATGAATCAGGCCTGCAAAGATTTTCTTCTGCGAGATGATCTGATTCTAGATGAGCGCCGTCTGGCTTTTGCCTTCTATTCTGATTCTCCCTATCTCAAGAAAATCATGAAGACCACAGTCGCCTCAGTGGTTCTTGAGGCGCCTCGGTTTTGGGAAATGGAGAAGCTGATTGATTTTCTAAGTCGCTTCTTTCGCCTCCCGCTTGATTTTGAAGCAAAGAAATTGATTACCCAAGCCGTGGAGCACGAGTTGAGTAGTCTTTACGACGTGTTTCGATTGATTAAACTGAATTATCCCGAGAAGACCTCGATAGGATTAAACGATGTGAAAGAGCTGATTGATCAAGAGAGACTTGATCAGTTCGCTTTAGCCACGGATCTGGCGAAGAAAAAATACTCAGCCTTCTTCGACCGCCTGCTCTCGGTGAGTTTCGATTTTGATCGTCTGCGCTTTATCCTCTCTTTCCTGCAAGGACATTTCGTCCGTGTGGCTGACCCGAGCTATCTCGATGGGAAAGCTCGCTTGAGCCAGTATGATAAAGAGATTTTGGCCCTCGCCCGTGGCTGGCAGCTCGAGGAAGTAAAGCAGCTTCTTTTGCTCCTGCAGGCTTGGGAGATGGACTGCAAGATGAAGAACTCAAACCTCCAAACCGAACTTCGTCAGGCCTACCTGCAGTCTCTAAAGGGTGCCTGGAAACCCGACAAGCAGACTGTCTAATCTTTAGACACCATCGCCCCCCTAAGCTTTTGAGAACTCTGGCTTTTATCTGGCACTAGACTTGCATTTAAATCCTCAAACTGTTTGAGGAGATTCCCCATGACCACTTTCATGGCCCTAGTTCTTTGTCTCGCATCAACGGCCTTGCTAGCCCAGGACCAATTGATGATTCGTGTGAATCAATCGGGGATCCTCTCAGTCATGGAGAGTGCGCTTGAATACAACCAGCGCGGTCAGGGTGGAGCTGGTTTTAAGGTGCCCGCAGGGATTTATGATTTTAAGATTAAGCGCGAAGATCTCCAGGCCAATCCAATCGTTCGAATTCTGCAGGAAGTTTCTAACGTCAATCTGAATCGTGATCTTCCTTTTTACCTTTATAACTCAGCCGTAAACGTCGACGGTGGGATTGATAAAACCAGTCTCCGGACAGCAGTGAGTAACTACACGACTCGCGGTTTTGATTTGAAAATTACTTTCGCCATCAATAAATTGAGTCTCAAGGCGAGCGAGCTTTCGTTGTGTGAAAATAAGCGGGGAGCTCGCTGTGGTAATGGTCTCAAGGCCACATTTAAAAATAATTCAATCAATCTAAGAAATGGCAGTCGCATTAATGCTGAAGCTCTGTTTAAAGTCGATATGACAAGTAAGCAGGCCAAGATGCGTTTGGTGAAAGTGACATCAAACCTCAATACCAGAAATGGTCCTCGTATTGATATCAACGTCGGATCCGTGGTCGTGCCACCGATCTCCATCATCATCAATGGTCAGGAAGCCCAGCTCGATACTTCAAACTTGCGTGCAGAGCTTATGGCCCGCAAAGAGTTCCTGGCCAATAAGCTTTTGGAGTTCTCCGCAGAATTCATTGCTGAAGACCTCACAGAGATGGTGAATAAAGCTTTAAAGAATCAGTGTCTTCCGACCCAGCTCCGTATCATTGAGATCGCCAATCAAGATGTCCCGGCTGCGCGTGGTGGTTTCGTTCAACAGCCCTATGTCGTCGCCGCTGACAACACACGCGTGGTGAGACCACGCATTGATTATGCCATCCAGAGTCCCATGGTCTTTCCTGGTGATCATCGTCCGGCCCCGACCTTCATGGAGCTTTTGCAGCGAGATCTCGCTACCATTATTAAATCTGCTACTTTTGATATAAATCTTAAAAGCATCCGTTCACCTCTTGATCAGGATTTAGAGCTTCGTGCAAATGGTTCATTTGTTCTCAATAATCGCCGCTGGAGAGTGCTGGATACTGTAGGGAATTCAACTCGCAAACTTCCAGTCTTAAATTTTGATCCGATTGTTAATCGCCAGGATCACTTTGCTGTCGTCCTGGGTGAGCCCGTGGTTAATGCTTCGCTTGATTTGCTTCAAAGCATGGGTGTTTTCCAGAAAGTCCTCGATGCTCAAGGAAAGATCGGCGGAGTCAGTGTCAATTCCATCAAACTTCATTTCAAGAGTGGCACATCTGCCGCCCAGGATAGACTTTTTGCTATCGGAAACCTCAAAGTAAAACTCAGGGAGATCGATGCTGACGGAATCATGGGCTGGGTAAAGCGTGCCATCGCTGTGTGGCTCGAGCGCAACAATAACAATGCGATCCTCAATTTCCCCGTGCAGTTTGAAGTGATCCCACGCTTTGCGACTCAAAGAGACGGCACAGTGAAGCTCTTTTTGAGAGTGAATTCTCCTTTTGTGAATCCGACGACACTGAAGAATGATTACAATTACCCCAACAACGTCGTGAGTGCGACGGAGATTGTCCGCAAGAGCATCATCGAAATCTTAAAAGAGAACATGGGCGAGTACGTGAACCGTGAGTTCGAATTCCCGCTGGATGATTACTTGAACCTCAACGGTGTGACTCTCAGACCAAAGCGCATGAGTATGCTACAGTCAGGGTACTTCATGGTAGCCGCGGATATTAAAAAGATCGATTTCGATAAGTTGAATCAATCTCCCTCAGGAGCGTCTTGCCAATGAGAACAATTCTAATCCTGGCTCTCATCGTGAACACGGCCTGGGCGGCGAAAAAAACAGATGTGCCTGACATCATCGTCGACTCC
This sequence comes from Bacteriovoracaceae bacterium UBA6144, assembly GCA_002435705.1. GTDB lineage: Bacteria > Bdellovibrionota > Bacteriovoracia > Bacteriovoracales > Bacteriovoracaceae > UBA6144. The sequence continues at coordinate 751 of DIVA01000097.1, read as the reverse complement.
AAGTTGGACTTCAACTGGAGTGATATGCTGGTCCAGAAGGTCCGTCGTCTGATGGTGAACTACGGTTACGGGGATCCATTTAAGTCTGACATCCAGTCTGAGATCACGATCGTGGATGCGACCGCCAGCGAGTTAGTCTCCCCAGGCTCAAGGGCCTTGGTGCGCGACCTTGGTCAAATGATCGGTCTCGAACTCTTGAATACGAGATCAAAGATTAAAATTAAAAATTTTCAGTACGACATCGGGTCGGTCACAACAGATCTTAAAACATCTCATCGCTCGAAAGACGGACTCATCATTGATGGAGACTTCGCCACTTCAAACGTTCGCGTGGTGAGTGACCAGATCACCCTTTCCATTGAGATGGCGGGCGCACGTGGAGCGACGATCCCTGTGATTGATGTCGTCATTAAGAAACCGTTTTTGATTACTCAGAAAGATCGAGATTTTGTGGTGAGTGCAGCGGTGCAAATTATTGAAAATAAAAATGACATTAGCTTCAAAGTGCTTAGATCTGATTTTCAAAAAATGGCAGATCTACTGGCGCTTGAACCGGAGAGTGTGGAGATCGGTTTCGAAGATATCATCGTGCCGGAGATCAGTGTTCGCATCGGCAATCGTACGGCGACGATTGATCCCAATAAAGTCAGAAACTTTATCATTAAGCGTGAGTCACAATTGAAGTCACTTCTCGTGGATCAGTTGCGTGTGCAGATCCGCAAGGGAGCGGCTGACCCGATACTTAAATTGG
>DIVA01000090.1:2945-3098 GCA_002435705.1 Bacteriovoracaceae bacterium UBA6144 | reverse complement strand
CAATCTCTGAAAGATAAGGCGCCACGAAAGTGCGCACACGCTCAAGCCCTGGAGCAAATTTCTCTGCTCCAAACCTCTGCATGAGCCACTCTTCTAAAATCATGTGCGGGATTGAACGGGGCTAAAGAGTCGCAAGAAAAACGAGAGTTCCTG
>DIVA01000090.1:0-2928 GCA_002435705.1 Bacteriovoracaceae bacterium UBA6144 | reverse complement strand
GCAAAACCAATCAGGGCCTTGGGCTCAGCAATGTTGAGATCACCCAGCATGGCAAAACTAGCAGCACAACCGCCGGTGGTGGGATCAGTGAGAACAGAAATATAAGGAAGCCCTGCTTCTTTAAGGCGCGCGCGCGAGGCTGAGGTCTTAGCCATCTGCATGAGCGAGAGAATCCCTTCTTGCATGCGGGCCCCCCCGGAACAGCTCACGACGATACAGGGAGTTTTATTTTGAAAAGCCAGATCCATGGCCAAGGCCACTTTCTCCCCCGTTACAACGCCCATTGATCCACCCATGAAGCGAAAATCCATCACCGCCACGGCTACAGGTTGACCCTCTAAAAGACCCGTTCCACAAAGCGTCCCATCCTTCACACCAGTCGACTTGTAAGCAGCTTCCAAACGCTGAGAGTATTCCAGCTTATCTTTAAACTTAAGTGGATCCACTGACATCATCTCTCCGCCCACTTCGACAAAACTTCCAGCATCTAACAGAAGATTGATACGATCAGGCCCCGAGAGGCGGTAGTGGTGGCTACAGTAAGGGCAGACTTGATTATTTTCTTCGAGCTTATCAGTTTGAATAATTTCAGAGCATGAAACACATTTCTTCCATAAACCCGTAGGAGTAGAGCTGACACCCTTTTTAATATTTTTGAGTTTCGGATTCTTTACATCATGGAAATGACCCATAAAATTCCCTTCCTTGCCGAAGATTTTTGGCAGGCCTGATCTTAGCAACAAGCTCACACTCCTGCTACTAAGCCCTTGAAATTAACGCAAAAGTCCATACTTTAGCGCGCAAACCCCTTAAAATCACTAAGCCAGACTCAATTTGACGGATAATACTATAGTTAAGACTTCTTAAACCGATAAGTGGGTAGGGAGAACAAAGAATGTCGCAGCTTATTGTGTGGGCTTTATGCCTTGTGATGCTTACCCCCAGCTCTTGGGGACGGTCACCAGCGCGTGTTGAACCTTTTCAACAATATGTTGATCATTTGCAATTTACCCAACTCTCAAGTGATGAGCAAAAAGCATTTATTATTTCAGTCATGGAAACCATGGCTGAGATGGAACAAGAAGTCATCGATGCGGATAAAATTCTCACCCTAGATCATATGCAAAAAATGCAATTGAGAGAAAAAAAGAAAGCTCTCAATCAGCTTAAAGAAATTTTTGAACAGTTCTCGCACAACATTGCAATTCCCAACGCCTATGCGCGCGCGGTCCCGGCAAGTTCAGGGCCTCAGTACTGTTCTGCCTCCGCTCGCGAAACGTTAAAAAATAAGCATGCAAAGAATGAAAGAAACGAATTGATTACCTGTATGTATGGAACATACATGTCTAATATGGTTCGTGATGGAAGTAAGTACTACTGTGCTAGACCTGCGTGTTCAGGGAGCCCGGAATTTTCTAATGCCCACAACAATGCAGCTCGAGATGCTGGATGTTCTCCTGCCCAGATGGTTTGTAATCCCTCGATCTATGGTAAAAACACTCAAACCAGAAAAGCCAGCTGTGTCACATTGGATTTCCCTGGGGCACTTCCAGGGAGTTTTGAAAATATCGCTCACAACGTCTCTCTTGCCTGCTTGATGGAAGTCACCAACGACCCCAATTCTGATTTGCGTTTATCACAAATTGCTCAGTCTATCATTAATCCGTCATCGGGTTCCAAAGAAAATGCCGCCAACAACTTCAATCGTATGCTCTCCATCATCACGAATGTTTGTTTGTGCGGAGACGTTGGTTTTAATAATAAAAGTCTAAATTATTACGAGCAAAATTTTGATAGCTCCTATGTCCAATACCTCAACGGTCACCGCTCCTGTAATGCTCTTCTCAGTCAGATGCAGCTATTAACAGGGAAAATTGCACAGACGGCGAATTACTGTACCCAGAATACTTTTCTCCCGCCAAATCTGGCGAATTTCTCGTCAACCATTTCTCAGTTCTCGGCATTCTCAAACCGTGTGAACAACTATATGAGTACGCGTGACACTAATTGGGATCCTAAAAATCCTGCCCATCGCTCGCGGGCCATGAGACTTCTCAAAGATCGCTGGATCGTGAGTAACGCCAGTGGTTTGAGTGGGAGTAAACAAGTTGTGGAAGGCTACCAAGCACTAGATAAGGTCTTTTCCGAGCAAGATCTGAGCTCATGGAAACAAAAAATCTGTCCTCTCCGGATTGATCCACCCCCCTCAGATCCAACTTGTACGATCACTGTGAATTCACAATCTCGCCTCGACCCGCTTGCACTGACACTCAATGCCTCCGCTTCAGTGAAAGATGCCAATGGAGCAGAAGCTGAAGCCAGTCTGGTCTGGAAGCTCAATGATAAAACTATCGAAACTCAAACTGGTAAAATATTTGCGAGTAGTGTGCGCGTTGAAGCAGATGTCGTTGAGTTTTCACTCAAGGCTCAAGCAACGATCGCTGGGAAAAAGATTGAATGCACGGCCGCAACTTTCACCGCTAACATTCCCCAGGATCCGACCAAACCCAGCTGTAATCTCTCAGCTAATAGCGGTACCTTTACGATCGAATCAGGCAAGTTCGCACTCTCTGCTCTTCCTACCGCTACTCCAAATCCAGCCAACCTTCAGGGGGCTTTAGTTTGGTACTACTCAGATGCAGAGGTGAACCCGGCTGAGGTGGCTGCGTCCGCCGATGCGACTTCTGTGACCCTCGTAGGTAAATACAAGCTTGAAGGCGCAGAGCCGATTGAGTGTGGAGTTGTGACGTATACAAAAGCCGAAGGCGCGCCTCAGCCAAAACCACCAAAAAAATGTGTGATCACAATTAGCTCTCCGACTTCTACCACTCCAAAGCCCGCAGACAATAAGCCATTTGCGGTCGCCGCAGAGATGAGCCTTCTGGATGAAAACGATGGCGAGGTTGAAGATGTAGCGAATGCAACGAT
>DIVA01000085.1 GCA_002435705.1 Bacteriovoracaceae bacterium UBA6144 | reverse complement strand
TTTGATGATGCCTGCTCAGCGATCTACCAATTCGTTTATGAGAAGTTTTGCTCTTGGTATATTGAACTCTCTAAAAATATTCTTAATGGAACTGATGAAGCAGCCAAAAAACAAAGGGCGACAGTGCTCAAATTTTCGCTTCGTCAAATCATGAAACTCCTTCATCCAGTGGCTCCCTACATCACCGAAGAGTTGTGGTCTCATCTTGGGAGTAAAAATCTTCTGGCCTCCGAGAGTTATGTAGAATTTGATCCGAATCTCAAAGACGATAAAGTGGCAGACCTCATGAACCGCTTTGTTGAAGTGGTGACTACGATTCGTAATTTGCGCCAGTCGGTGAACATTAAACCCAAGGATGAAGTGGATATCCGCCTCTTCACAGACGACAAGAAGTTTGCAAAGTTTCTCTTTGATTCGCGCTTCTTCCTTTCTGATTTAGCCGCTGTTAAATCAGGCACGATTCGCCCTAAAACTGATGAGAGACCCAAGAAATCAATTTCCAGCGCAACGACTCATACAGAAATCTGGATCCCTTTAGAGGGGCTCGTTGATCTCGGTGAGCAAATCAATCGTGTGAAAAAAGATATCGAGAAAACCCAAGGCGACTACCAACGCATCGAATCAAAACTAAGCAACTCAACTTTTATGAGTAACGCTCCCGAAGATGTGGTTCAAGATGTGAAGGAAAAGGCCCGTCAGTTTCAGGAAAAACTTCAATCACTTCAGACTATTTTAGGTCAGTTTCTCTAGAGAATTTGGGGGAGGATTTTGCCTCCCCCCCTCTGGTAGCTATATTCGTGAAGCTTGCTTAAAATAAATTTATGAAAATATTTTTTATCGCACTCATAAGCCTCCTCTCAACTTCAGCCTGGGTCCAGCTTCGTTGTGTCGATAAGCTACTCCCTTTACCAAGATTTTCAGCACCTCATCAATTAAGCTCTGGTGAATGGCGTCCTGGAACTGAGCCTACTCTCGTTTACGAGGCTGCTCGTCGTGCGATCAATTCACTTCTTTTTGCAAAACTCTTGTGCCGAGATGATGAGATCGAACAATACTCAAATGGAGCATGCTTTGAGCTTGATCCCTATTACCCAGATCTTGTGACTTGCTATCACTACACGAACGTTGGCTATTTCGTAGTCACTCAAGACTCACAGAAAAACGCGAACATCATTTTCCATCGGGTACGATCAATTCAGAAATAAAACATCTGCAAGACTTGCTGGTAAAGCGCGAAGGGGTCGACACTGGGCTTCGCTTTAATGGACTGCGCCTCACCCAGAGTCTGCTTCGGTTGTGAGTTGTCTCTTAAGTCCATTATCTGCCAATTAGAAAAGAAAGGAATGGGAGCGTCTAAACGAGGCTCTCCGCTCTCGTAGATACAGAGGGCATCTGTGCCTAGATAGGTAGCATAACTATTAATAAAAGGATTTCGGCTTACCACACCTTTAGCCTGCGCCAGCATCTTACCCATCTCAATAAGATTGGGTTTCAAAAAGACTTCAAAGCTATTCTTATCACTTAGTTTTTGCACAAATCTCTCTATCAGGAGTGCAGCCTTACTCTCATCCTCTGAGAAAAAGAGAACAAACTTTTTTTCACTAAAGCTATTGAAAAACTCTATCCAGAAATCATCCATCTTGCCCGGAGGAAAGGGCCACATATCAATCGCCAGAAACGGTTTTTCGTCTTGAAAGTAGGGCAACATCTCGCGCGATTTCACTTTAAACGTTTCAGGAATTCTTCTATTGGTAAATTCCTTAAAAAGAAAAAGATAGTCCTCACTTAGATGAAGATTCGACGGTTTTTTAATGGGCAGAGTAAGAAACCAATTCTTCCAACCTTCCGAGAAGCCGATTCTTTTCTTAGCACCAAGGAGTCTTCCCAGACTTAGTTCATTAAGACTCGCTCCGAAGGTGATAAAAATATCCACTTCGCCAATGGTGAGGAACGTGACGAAGCGATGAACATCTAGAACTGATTTAATTTCTTCATCTTTCCAAGGATGCCAGAATCCTTCAAAGGGCAGCGAGTAGAGAAGTTCAATTTTATGTTCAGAAGAGATGAAATGCAGGTTTGCATCCGGATAGGCCTCACGAATTAAATGCACCGCTGGGAATGCCATGATCCTCTCCAAAAGAGGATCTGGCATTTTGATAACGATGATTAAGCGCTTATCTGTTTTAGCTGTCGCTTGTTCCATAAAACCGTGTAGTAGCTTGTGGCAATCGCTGGCACAAGAGCGTTGATAAAAGGGACCGCAATGAGAACTAAAAACATCATACCACTAAGAGCATTGCTGGGAGCAAATTTCAGAAGGTCCTTAAAACAAAGGCCGGCCGGCATATCATGGCGCGACCAAGTGTAGTCGAGGTATTGTGAGCTCATCAAAAGTGCCAACAATATAAGGGCAACAGGATAAAGGAGCGGAATAAAGTTGAGAACCGTTGCAACAACCGTTACCAAAAGAATCACTAAGACTTTTTTGAGTTCATTCACCAAGGTCTTGAGGAGACCAGAGAAAACCTGTTTGATCGTCTTTGATCTATCACCACTGACAACATTTCCCCGCATCTTTTGTTCAATCCGGCGGCTGATGACATCATTAAAGGGAGCCGAAAGAAGCCCAACGAGTAAAATAAACGTCCAAGAAACTAGTAGGTAGAACAAAAACATCAATAGACCTGTGATGATGTAGTAAACAATCATCCCGTTATTTTTTGAAACCACATACTTAAAGATCAGCGCCTGCGCCCAATCAAGGGAGCTCGTTAAAAAATAATAACCAGCAATAATATAAATCAACACTGACAAGATTGCAGGGATAAGAAAAAGAATAAAGTTTACGGGGTCTTTAAAGATAAAACGTAGAGCGACGGGCCAGGTAGAAAAGACATCTTTCATAGTTTATTCCAAAAAATTTTTAAATCTAAAATCCCAAATGGGCCCATAACAATCAAGCGTCTCAGGATTTTCAGGCATGCTTAACGCTAATTTTTCAAAATCATTCCACTCTAGCTTCTCTAGCACCAGCGGTGTCACCACATGAAGCTCACGAGCTTTCTGAAATTTCTCACGCGCCTTTTTCATAAGACCAACACAGCCTATCAGATTATTATTTCCGTAATGAACCATGGCGGCTGCGACCTGAATAACTGCCCAGTAAATATAACGAGCAGGATCTTGGCGATCTTCGAGCCAGCAATGCTCCAACTCTTCATGACACTCCCAGTACTCTTGCTTATTAAAACAATGAATACCGGGAATCATTTTTTCTAAATGAGTAGAGTCAAAGCTCAAACTAGAATCCGCCGAGGATTGAGAGTCCTGCATCCACATAAAGAATCTGGCCAGTCACGCCACCAGAAAGACTGGTAGTGAGGTAAACGGCTGCACCGGCGACGTCATCTTGTGACACGCCAGTTTTCATCGGAGCGATCTCTTCGACTTGATTCAAGAGCCCTCTAAAACCTGAGATACCAGAAGCTGCGAGAGTTTTAAT
>DIVA01000113.1:3089-8573 GCA_002435705.1 Bacteriovoracaceae bacterium UBA6144 | reverse complement strand
AATTACTCCTATATGATGGAAGCTCCAGCGGCCAGACTTCGTTTGGCACTGACCTATGAGATTCTAGACCGTCCAGCCGCTCAGACCATTGCCCTCTATAAAAATTCAATTGATCGCAGTCCTAGTGCGCAGATCCGTTATGAGGCGAAGCTCCGCTATGTCGGTTTCGTCATGAACCGCAAGCTTTACCCCACCACAGCAGATATCGAATCGGAAGTCTTTCTAGATCAGTCAGCAGATGAAAAATCTGCTCTTAATCCTGACCTCAAGAAATTACTCTGGCTGACTCGCCTGAGAACGATGATCACGAAGAAAGAGTTCACTAAGGCCCTCTCTTACCTTGCGACCATTCCACTGGATACTCTTAAGCCCTCAGAGAGAAGAGTCTTCGAAGGGGATGGAGCAGAAATCGTTTACGGACTAGTTCAACAGGACTACTTCCAAGAGGATTACACAAAAGCAGTGAAAACTTGGGAAGTGTATAAAGAGAAATATGACTCTAAAGTGGCAGCCAATCCTTATATGAACTTCATCATTGCTGAAAGTTTCATCAAACTTGGTTTATATGAAAGTTTTGAGAGGGCCTACGCTCAACTTAAAAGTATGAAAGATCAAGAAGAGCGCGAGTACCCTCTATGGGTTGAGCGAACTAAAACGCTTCCGCTTCAAGACATGGTTGAGGAGTTGGCCCTGATTAAAGCTGTTTCCAATAAAAATTGGGACCAAGCCCGAGCCATTCTGGCCTCGTATCCGGTGTCATTACGCGCTTCCATGACCTATACATTTTACAAAGCTCAAGTGGATTTTAAGACTGGGAAATGGGCGGATGCGGCCAATGAGTATGAAAATGCCCTGGTAAAGCAAGATAGGAATAATCGTCTTACCCCTCGCCAGATGGCTGATCTTTTAATGGGTTACGTCGAGAGTCTGTATAACCTCAAAGACAATGAGAAATTTAAATCGGTAGTGAAGGCCTTGGTTAAAGATATCCAACAATCAAAGTCGGCACCGATCTTGAATGTAGCAGAAAGAGTCAACTATCTCTTAATCGAGAGTTTGGTGGCCGAAGAGAAAAAGATAGATTGGAAAGAGATAGAGGAGTTAGTTGTTCAGTTTAAAGAGCAATTTATAAAATCTCCTTACACTTCGCGAATTGAGTATTTGTTAGGTCTATCTCTCTTGAGAAATGGTAAACTGAAAGAAGGAAGAGCTGTACTAGAGCAACTAATAGATAAAGAAGAAGTACCGCTTTATGTGAGAGAGATGGCCAGGACGGAATTGTCTGATCTCACATTAAAAGAAAAGCGGTTATAAACTTTTGACAACGGACAGGAGGTCTAATGTTAAAGTCAGGAAACGAAATAATTGGTACTCACCCTAAATTCCAAAAGTCTTTGGAAACAGCAAGAAACGTTGCTGTCACGAAGACTCCGGTTCTCATCAGCGGAGAAGCGGGCTGTGGGAAGAAAACTTTCGGGCAATACATTCACCTTAATTCAATCCGTAAGAACGCGCCGATCGAAGTCGTCGATTGCAGCTCTGATGTGGCTGAGGTTGAGAGAAGAGTCTTAGGCTTTAGAGAAGCCGACGGTCGCTTCCAGCGTGGTGTCCTCGAAGTTGCCAATGGCGGAACGGTTATCTTTGCCCACATTGATGCACTGGATGAAGTTTTCCAAAAAAGACTGTATACTATCCTTCAAGAGCTTCCAGATTATGAGTTAGATGTGCGTATCCTTGCGACAACAACGAAGAATCTTTCTAAACTCGTTGGAGCTGGCAAGTTTTCTCGTCCACTACTTACATACTTTGGTGGTGCCCAAATTCACTTAATGCCCTTAAGAGAAAGAGGAACTGACGTGGAAGCATTGGCCCGTGAATTCTCAAAAGAATGGTGTGCTGAAACGGGTTCAGAAGATCTCACACTGTCTCCTGAAGCTCTTGCTCGTCTTAACGACCAAGCCTGGAATGGCAACATCTCTGAGCTCAGAGCTGCCATCCGCTCAGCCGCTTCTGTCGCAGAAAATAATGTCATCGAAACTCGCTGCTTCATGGCAGAAACCAAGAAAGAAGCTGGCTTCTCACTTGAGACAGATGAAGACGGCGTAAAACTCATGTCGCTTAAAGACGCTGAAAAACTTCTCATTAAAAAAGCTCTTGTGTTCACTTCTGAAAACAGAACTCAGGCTGCCAAGATCTTGGGTGTGAGCATCAGAACTTTGAGAAATAAAATCAACGAATACCGCTCAGAAGGATCACAGTACTTTGTGAATCTTCGCTAGGAATTTTTGATGAACGTGAATGATAAAACCATGCAGGCCCTCTCCACCTCTCTCAAATTTCGTGAGATGAGGCAGGAGCTTGGCACTTCAAATGTCGCCAATGCTCAGACCCCTGGGTATAAAGCGACGAAACTTGATTTTGAAGAAGCCTTGGCGCGGGCCCTCGACGTTGATGGAAACCTCTCCATGAACACAGCCGATGACCAGCATTTCAATGTTGGTGGCGGTGGTTTTAATAATTTAGAGCCAGAAGTTTATGAAAATCCAAATGGTGTTGTTTCGGAAAACGGTAACACGGTGGATGTAGAAGCTGAAATGGCCCAGATGGCAGAGAACAAGATTATGTATGACACAACTGTGCAGCTTATTAATAAGAAGCTTGGGTTGATGAAGTACACGCTGAATAACGAGAAATAAGGAGTAGAGAATGGATCTACTGACAAGTTTGAAAATTAGCTCTTCCGGTCTCGCTGCTCAAAGAAAGCGGATGGAATCTATTTCTTCAAACATCGCCAATGCTCAGACCACACGTACGGCTGAGGGCGGCCCTTATCGTAAGAAAGAAGTCGTGTTCGGCTCTGAGCCGGCACGCGATAGTTTCTCGGAGATCCTCGAAGGTGAGATCGACGAGAAGGCTCAAACGGTTCATGCCGTGGAAGTATCTAACAGTGATAAGCCACCCATTTTGAAGTATGAGCCCAATCACCCAGACGCAAATAAAGACGGATACGTCGCTTACCCTGACATCAATGTGATGCAGGAGATGGCCAATATGATTGAAGCTCAGAGAGCTTACGAAGCAAACATCTCGGCGGTCAATACGACAAAATCAATGGCGATAAAGACGCTTGAGATTGGTAGAAACTAAGGATTAGACCATGATTAAAAATGTGAGTGATCTTCAAAGCATTTTAAAAAACCACGACGCCGGTGGCTGGTCTTCTAAGGTCGGCAATGAAATTCAAGATCAATTTGATCACATTGAAACTCCAGGGGTTGAGAAATCATCTGGAGCCAAATCATTTGGAGACATGCTTCAGGAGTCCATTGGCAAGGTAAATGCAATGCAGAACGAGGCAGACGTGGCGATGCAGAAGATCGCCAGCGGAGAGAGTAAAAATTTACATGAAACGCTGTTAGCTGTTGAGCGTGCCGAGATCGCCTTTAAGACGATGAACCAGGTTCGCTCGAAAGTGTTGGAAGCGTATAAAGAGATAATGAGAACGCAGATATAGTTTTTTAGCCAGGAAGGCTTTAGGACTTTGATCTTTGAGACCAGGAGGGTCACTTGGACGGTTTTTTCTCAAACATGATGGCGAATTTTATCGAGTTCTTTCGTAGTCTCGATATCACTCGTAGAATCGGTCTAGTTGCTATTGCTGCTCTTATCGTGGGATCACTTTTTGCAGTTGTGATGTGGGCAGGCAAGGGACAATACAAGGTCCTCTATACCGATCTCACCAAAGATGATGCGGCGGCAATCGCTCGTTTGCTCGAAGAGGGCAAGATTAACTATCAAATTTCTGACGAAGGTAAATCCATTCTTGTTCCTGAGGAGCAAGTGGAGATCTGGCGCCTTGAGATCGCTAAGAAAGGTGTAAACTTTTCTGGAACAGTTGGGTACGAAATCTTTGACAAGCAGAGCTTCGGCACCACCTCCTTTGTTCAAAAAATTAATAAACAGAGAGCGCTTGAGGGTGAGTTGGTTAAAACCATCATGCATCTCCGAGGCGTCGCTCGCGCTCGTGTTCACTTATCCATTCCTGAATCAAGTCCCTTTGTGACAGAAAGAAAACCGCCTTCAGCCTCAGTTGTTTTAGATGTTGAGCGTGGTGTAACCATGACCAGCGATGAGATCAAAGGCCTTCAGAGCCTTGTGTCTTCATCCGTTGATGGGATGCGCAGTCATCACGTCGTGGTGATCGATAGCCGTGGTAAAAAGCTGTCTGAAAACGATGGCGACAGCATGAGCACACAAACGGCCAGTCGCATCGCTCTTGAAGCTAAGATGAATGACCAGTACGAAAAAAGAATTGAAGATATTTTGGGACGCGTGGTGGGGAATGGCAAAGTCATCGCCAAAGTCACAGTCAAAATGGATTTCTCTGAAAAAGTAGAAACTCAGACTCAATACGATCAAGAAAACACCGCGGTCGTTTCAGAAGTGAAGAACGAACAGAAAATGCAAGGCGTTCGTCCGTCTCCACAAGGGATCCCGGGAGCACGCTCGAACCTTCCGGGAGAGCAGCCACAGCCTGGAATTCCTGAAACAAGAAATGACGTTGACAAAAGTCTTGTGACTCGTAACTACAATGTTCCCACCACTGTGACCAAGAGCAAGAAGCCCACAGCTGATGTTCAAGAGATTAGTGTGGCCGTCATGGTCGATGGAAAGCGCGTGCCAGTTAAAGATAAGGACGGCGCCACTGTCCTTAATGACGAAGGCCTTGCTGTCACGAAGTACCAACCATGGTCAGAGGCTGAGCTTGCTAACTTCCAACAGATCGTTGCTTCTGCGATTGGTGTGAACCCTAACCGTGGTGACAAGCTTGTCATCAAGAACATGGAGTTCGCTACAGAGGATCTCGCAGAGATGGAAGCCATCATGCGTGCTCGTGAAAATCGCGAGATCCTCAAAAACGTTTCAAAGTATCTCATGATCGGAGCGCTGATCACGTTATTCTTCTTCATCGTCGTAAGACCGTTCATTCAGTGGCTCACAGAGAATACGGTTGAGAGTATCGAGGATTTCCTCCCACGCACACTTGAAGAGCTTGAGAAGATTCAAGCAAATCAAAGATTGCCTGGTCTTGAGGATGTACTGCCCTCGATAGAGGACAAATTGAACCCTGAAAAAATTGAAGGAAACATGCTAAGAGAAAAAATTATTGCACTGGTTGAGCAAAATCCGGGGAAAGCAGCCCAGGTGGTTCATGAGATGATCCACGCGGTAGAAACCCAAAAAGAGATTGCTTAGCAAGCAAGAGGTGTGAGTTATGGCCCAAGGTGAAAATAGCACACTCGACCCCGATGTTGAGTACCAACTTTTAAGCGGCCAGGAAAAGGCCGCTATTCTGCTTTCTGCGCTCGGTCCGAGTGCCACAAAAGTTATTTTTAAACACATGAAAGACAACGATGTGAAGCGCATGATTAACACCATGTCCTCCGTTTCGAAGTCTCCGATCTGGATGGTGAAGCGCGTGCT
>DIVA01000113.1:0-2933 GCA_002435705.1 Bacteriovoracaceae bacterium UBA6144 | reverse complement strand
GCGGAAGTTGTTCTGCGCGTATCTAATCTGGATTTCGTCTCCCCTGAACTCATCGCACAACTGGATGACGTGCTTAAGACGGAGCTTGCGACCCTCGGATCAATCGACACTCAGCAGTTGGGTGGTGTGGAGCCGATCGCCGATATGCTTAACCTTATGGACAAGAACTCTGAAAAAACCATCATGGCCCGCGTGGAAGAAAAAGATGCGGAGTTGGCAGAAGAGATTCGTAAACTCATGTTCGTGTTTGAAGACATTATCTACGTGGATGATAAAGGTATTCAGGAGCTTCTTAAGACTGCTGACCAGCAGAAGCTCACGATTGCGCTTAAAACGGCCCCAGAAGAGATTAAAACGAAGCTCTTTAAGAACATGTCTAACCGTGCAGCTCAGCTCCTCAAAGAAGATCTGGACAGCTTGGGCCCAACGAAAGTTTCTGATGTGGAAAAAGCGCAGCAGGAAATCGTTCAGTCACTTAAGGATCTTGAAGCTAAAGGTAAAGCGATCATCGCTCGCGGCGGTGAGGGCGATACATTCGTTTAAAAGGGTTTGTAGATGGATAAGCGACTTAGTCAAAAAGATGTTAAGCCCTTCAGTTTTCAAGCTTTTGAAAATGTTTCCGATGCATCCACGCCCGCTCGTAACTTTGAGTTTCAGGATNNACGCCATCGTTAAGGATCTGCGTGGTCTGAGTGCTCAAGAAAAAGATGACCTCGAATCAAAAATTAGCCAAGAAGTCGAAATTCGTCTGCGTCAGATTCAAGATCAGGCCTATAAAGATGGTTTAGATAAAGGTCGCATGGAAGGAGCCGACGCTGCTCTTCAGGAAGCCATGCAGGTTCATCAAGAGCAGATTCAATCTGTTCAGAATATGGTGACTCAGCTCCAGGAGAGCTTTCAAAAGAACCTCCAAGACAATCAGAGTGAAATGCTTGAGATGTCAAAGCGTCTTGTGAAGTGGTTAGTTTTAAAAGAAATTCAAGAAGACTCCTATCTTCCAAAGCTGTTAGAAAAACTTTTGCTTGAAATGAACGAGAAAAGAAATCTTGTCGTGCGTGTGAACACTTCTGACTTCAGGTCCATGCCTCAACTCTTGGAAGAAATTCAGACCCGTCTTGGAAGCTTGCCGAATGTGAGAGTTGAGCCGGACTTAGATATGCAGCATCGAGGGATTAGTATTGAGTCCGAAAATAGTATTGTCCATGGGACAGTAGAATCACTTTTTAAAACGATAGACAGGCTCTACGAGTCTGCAGTGAACCATGAATGAGTCATCGCCCTTTAAGTCTCTGATTCAGTGGACCGAAAACCGCACCCCTTGGGAGCGAGTGGGGAAGATTCTCTCGAGTCGAGGCATGATCTACGAGGCCCATCTCCCTCGTGCCATCATTGGCTCGAATGTTGAATTCAAAACAGAAAATGGTGAAGCCACTTATGGTGAAGTGGTGGCGCTCAGGAATGGTAAGTGCTTAGCGATGCCATACAATGAGCTCGCGAGTATTAATTCTGAAACAAAAGTTTATCTCAAGAATACGGTGACCGAGATAAAAGTAACCTCAGCGATGCTTGGGCGCGTGGTTGATTTTCAAGGTCAACCGATTGATGGTAAAGGCCCGATTGAGGGTGACTTCGAAAAGAGATCCATCTTCGGGACGCCCATTAACCCTCTCCAAAGACCACCAATCCGCGAAGCGCTGGATGTGGGGGTGAAATCGATCAATACCTTCATCACCGCTGGCAAAGGTCAGCGTTTAGCCATTATGGCTGGCTCTGGTGTGGGTAAGTCTGTGCTCATGGGAATGATTGCTAAAAATACCAGTGCCGATATTAATGTGATTGCCCTCATCGGTGAGCGTGGTCGTGAAGTCTTGGAGTTTATTGAAAGTGACCTCGGCCCTGAAGGCTTGTCCCGCTCGGTGGTGATTGTTGCGACTTCTGATTCTTCAGCTTTGATTCGCTCGAAAGCGGCTTATGCGGCGACAACAATTGCAGAATTTTTTAGAGACCAAGGCAGTGACGTACTCTTGATGATGGATTCGATCACTCGCTTTGCCATGGCCAATCGTGAAATTTCTCTCTCTGCCGGAGAGGCCCCAGGTCCTAAGGGATACTCACCCTCAGTTTTTGCCAAGCTACCAAAACTCATGGAGCGGGCAGGGACCAAGGCTGGAGCAGGAACGATCACCGGGATCTACACTGTGCTCGTGGAAGGGGGAGACATGGACGAGCCGATTGCGGATGCCGTGCGCTCAATTTCTGATGGTCACATCGTGCTTTCAAGAGAGCTGGCGGCTCGCAACCATTATCCAGCCATTGATGTTCTTCAAAGTGTATCTCGGGTAATGCCAAAAGTGGCGACACGTGAGCATAAAATTGTTGCGAGTCACTTACGTGACCTTCTGGCGGCGTACAAACAAAATGAAGACCTCATTACCGTGGGAGCCTACTCTCGTGGGAGCAACATCAAAGTGGATAAAGCCATTGCTGTTTATGACGATCTGATTGCGCTTCTGCGACAAGATATGAATGAGTCAGCAAAAATTGACAAGCTCTTTGATCAGATGCTCGATATCGCTCGCAAAGCCGAAGGTGCCGTTGACCCGAACTTTCAGCAGTAGGTAGCGGATGCAGAAATTTAAATTTAAACTAGAATCTGTCCTCAAAATGAAAACACTGCTGGAAGAGCAGTGCCGCAATGAGCTCGGTCAGATCATTGTTGAGAAGAAAAAGATTGAAGACGAGATCGCACGAAATCATCGTCACATCGATGCCTCCTACGCAGAAAGAGAGAGTCATCTTAAGCAGGGACAGAGTGCTGCCCATGCGAGCTTCTTTCCCCAGCTGGCTGAAGGGTATCGTGCCCGGATTGAAGATCTCAAAAAAAGCGTATTGGAAGTTGAAGAGAGAATCAACGCCAAGAAAACGGAGCTTAA
>DIVA01000096.1 GCA_002435705.1 Bacteriovoracaceae bacterium UBA6144 | reverse complement strand
CACAAAGAAAGTGTATGTCTACATGATTAATTTTCTAATTTTAATTTTCTTCACAGGTTGCTCTAGTTTATACCAAAAAAAACAAAGCTCTTTGCAAGATGTCTTGCTCGGTCGTGAGCAAAAAATAGTTTATCAAAAAGGTGAGTCTGGTTTAGATCCGAAGAAAATCCTCGAAAACAAGAGGTTTTTCATGACAAGTATCTATACTCAGAGTTTTGATCTCTATGATGAGACTCCTCGCTGGTCAGCCGAGTGCCTTGAGGAGAATAAAATTGCTCAAGTGATTGAAGACTCCAGAGGTTATTATCTTCCAATGGTAGCGACTCTTAATAGCTATCTGGAGCCAGGCTTTTGCTCAGATAATACTTATACATCTGTAAGTCGAAAATATTTGGTGTATTTCGTATGTAAGGGGAAGCAGGCTTTAGGAAAGTTTATCGCGGATTACAGTGCTGCGGATCCTGAATTAAATTGGAGCGAGTTATGCGAATAATTTTAATATGTATCACAATTTTTTTTACACCATTTGCTCTTGGTATGCTGACCGTAAGTCACTTCTCACTTAATTTAGTTGCGGGGTGCACGATTTATACATTTCGCGGAGACCCCATAAAAGTTTTTCCGGGTGGCCTTTGCCTTTTTAGGCCTAACGGAGAGTTCGCTTCCATGAGCGCAACTAAATTACAATATTTTAAAAACAACGACGAGCTGGCCTGGAGTATAGAAAATCCTTTTTTTCATCATCAAGTGAATGCTTCAAATGTTGAGTCAGAAATACTTGTGATGGGGTCTAACGAGAAGATGATAGAGGGGCTTTTGCATCGTAACGATGAGCTGTTGGTTATTGATTCTAAAGATGGAAAAGTATTAAAAAAAATCGAGAGTGATGAAATCATAAAGCAGATGAGTTTTAAGCCTCTGGGGGATTCAAAGGGGTTTCCAGCACTCAAATTTAAAACGAAACTTGAGAGTTCGCATTTTAATAGTTTTTATCAAATTCCAAAATTGCATCCAACGGTGAAGGGGCCTCGGTGGTTGAAAGAAGGAAACTATATTGCAAACAGTGTGGGCTTGGGAGTTTTCATCTTTGATAATGATCTAAAGAATGTTGTGCACCACCTTGTCATTCCGGATGCATTTATAAATTCTGTGCATGATGTTCAGGTAACTCCAAGGGGTACACTTATCGCGTTTGTGAATATAATTCTGACAAAAGACGGCGGAAGATATTCAAGTGTTGTTGAAATTGATATTCCTACAAATAAAATTATTACCAAGATTGTCGGCGATCCGAACACTTTTTTCTTTTCTGAGAGATGTGGGGGAGTTCAAGACCTAGGAAATGACGAATTATTCTTTTCTCATAACTTTGCAGGAGCTTATCTCTATAGTAAGAAATTAAAAAAAATCACCTTCTCTAATTATAATGTCTTTAATAATGGAACTAGGCTTATTCCGCTTCAACAGGTTAAGGCATTTGACATGCGTTCATTTTTTAAAAATAGAAAATCTTCTGCGTTTTAATATCACTCTATCGTAGAGGAATACAATAAAAGAGAGTTTTTGTGTTATGGTGAAAATATATTTTTTTATAATTATCTTTTTTGCTGCTTGTTCTTCGTCAAGTCATCAGACAGGTTTGACTCTTAAGTCTATTCTGAGTGGACGGCCTCAGAATCAAATAACTCAAACCGTAAGTAATCGTGAGGAAGCTGAGCAAATTATTCGCAGAAAAGCTAGTTATTACCAATCACTGTTTGAACAGAGTTTCGATCCTTACTACGGAACGCCCAAGTATAAAGAAGATTGTTTAAAGGAAAATTTAGTGGGGTCTATTCAAGTCACTAAGCAGTCAAGTCTGCTGGTCATGCGCCTCGCCTTAGATAGTAAGTATGAGGCAGGATTTTGTACTAGTTCAAGTAATCCGGCAGTTACTTTATCTCATATGGTTTATTATCATTGTCATCAAAGCAAAGAAGTTCACAGGTTAGTTGTTTCAGCAAAGATTAATGAGGTTATTCAAAATTGGGAGGAACTCTGTCCTGAGTTGTAATAAGCTTAGGAGTTCGTAAATGGTAATTCAGTATTTTAAAACGGTGTTCCGGATCGTTTTGGTCGGTTTTTGCCGGTAAATTAATCCCCTTATCTACGTTTTGTCTCATATGCGCTCCTCAGATAAAATAATTGAGGAGGTTTGGGTTGTCTTTTCTATTTACCGCCATCATGACATTACTTGTTTCACCGGGTGTGTGGGCCTGTGGTTCAGCTTGTTCAGCTTTACAAAAAGGTGTGGCAAGAAAAGTCATCCGTCTTTTAGGTCAACCCCAAATGCAAGTGGGGGATCTCGAACATGGATGCCTTCAGCAGCAAATCCCAGCTACTCCTCTAGATGCAGAATCAAGTTTAATTGCTAGCAAGAAATGGATCCATGGAGCTCCCGATTGTGACGCTCCAGGTGCTCGTGAACCTAAGTATGACATGCTCGAAGTGAATCCTGGCTATTTCATCATTCGACAAAATAAATGCATCACCTCTGAGGCTCCCTTTATGTATCTCATGATTGGAGAGTCAGGTGCGTTTCTTCATGATACCGGCGACAGTCACAGTGCTGATGATTTTCCACTTCGCTCCTTGATTGATGGGATCCTCGCGCGTAAAGAAAAAGAAACAGGTCGATCGATTCATCTCACCGTAGGACACGGCCATGCTCACGGAGACCACGTCCAAGGTGATTACTTCTTTTATGGTCGCCCGAACACAACGGTTGTGGGGCATGACCCAGAGAGTGTCGGTAAAGCTTTTGGGATTAGCGATTGGCCAAATGGTGTCGGAAGTCTTGATCTGGGAGGAAGAAAACTTTCTGTCATCCCCATTCCAGGCCACGAAGCCAGCAGCGTGGCTTTTTATGATCATGCCACTGGAGATCTCTTAACTGGCGATAGTCTCTATCCAGGAAATATCTTTTTATCCCAAAGTGCTTGGGGAACTTTTCGAGAGAGCGTTTCCAGACTCAAAGATTTCACAGGTAAAAATCCTGTGCGAAATATTCTCGGCTCGCATGTGGAAATGACCAATACCCCCGGTAAGGATTATCCTTATGGTTCTACTTATCAGCCTGAGGAGCATCCGCTTCCACTCTATCAAAGACATCTTGATGAGCTCCATCAAATTATGCAAGGGGAGGCATCGAGTGTTCGTCGCGACGATTTTACTATTCCTCTCTAGTCCTCTTTGGGCGCATGATCTTTTAAAAGATGTGGCACAAAATATTGCGACTCAGTTACCGTTAACATCAGTCGGCTCGCAGCAGGCTTGCAATACTCAGTCTCAGGATTGTAGTGATGAAAAATTCTCGCAGGTCATGAGCGGCTACCATGGCCATTTGCTTTTCGGCCAAGGGCCCTTCTATCTCTCTCATCTTCCGCTCTACGCTCCTCCTCACAACTATCAGGCGATCTATGAGGTCGAGTTCCCAGCGAATGCTTCAAGCTTGAAAGAGGGCCTTAAGCAAAAACTAGCGAATGGAAGTTTCGCTACGTTTGCCCCCTCTTCTAATCCGGCCAATCGTGCGGAAAGTTCTACTGATTTTAAAATTCCTCAACTCACTTGTCTTGCAAAAGCCAGCGGAGACCAAGTGTTCTGGGGTGAGATTCATGCCGATCATTTTGAGCGTGGTGGAAAAAAACTTGGGACCGCGGGGCTTGTTATCAAAAGAGTGATTTATTACCAAGAGCTCCCACTGGATCCCATGCCCGAGGGATCAGCTGATCCTCTTAGCGCTGGAGATTTCATTGTTTTTGGCCATAGTGGTCAGTATTTTTCTTCGAGAGTACTAGGAGCAAGACCTGGTGTTGATCAAATTTTTCCTCTTCCTGCTTCCCAGGCAACGCACTGGCAAGGTGTCGTAGGCGACCTGGATCATGTCACGGTGAAAGCTTCCACGGAAAAAAATGGGCAGCGGGAGTTTCAACATCAAAATTCAAAAATCGAAGTTTCGATTCCATTGTTCTACACCGAAGTGGGAGAGCTCAGATGAGTACGCTTAAGATAACCTTCACCATTCTTTTTCTTTTCCTCGCGCTCAAGCTCGTAGCTCAGGAAGCTCCGGCCCCACAAGACTATCCAGCGGCTCCGATGAAGAACCTGGGCCTTGGGGGCTTCGGAATGGGTGGCATGATGTCCGGATTCGAAAAACAAAACTCCGATAGTTCAGTGGGGTTTCAGCCAATAGAGGTAGGCTCTTCGAGCCTTAATCGCAACTGTCGCCCCGAAGGATCGAATCTGGCTTGTGGTGAATGTGAACAAGGATTGCAAAACCAGTTTAATGATCTCATCGCTGATATCACTGGCCAGCCAAAAAGTGGTGATCACTGGAGCGAGAGTTTTGGTGGCAAAGCAAGTATCAGGCCCGGAGTGACACTTGAGAGTACGCTTGCCCGAATTAAAGACATGATGAAATCGAATAACCCGGCCGGTGGAAATGGTTTAAACTTCATCGTGATTGGTGAGTCGGAGAGTTTGCAACCCACTACGGTTCGAGATGGCAAAATGTATCCTCGCATCGCACTTAAGTCCCCCAACTCTGAGCTTTGGGTCACATTCAATACTGACCCCAATGAGCCGACCTATTCTACACTCGAGATCATGCGCTGGAATGGAAAGAAGGCGAAGTATGAATTCATGGAACTCGACTTCGATAAAAATAAACGCCACATGGATGGCACCGGTGAGAAGTGTATCTCTTGCCATAAGCAGCCTGACCCAAGACCCAACTGGGATACCTACCGGGCCTGGTCTGGAGTCGTGCCTTCACGCGATGACATGCTCGAGATGCACGCGCGAGACGAAGAGTACGTAGAAGGACCCGATCGTAAAATTGGCACTGACGGCAGGGCGTATCTTTCATTCCTGGATCAAGTCGTATCGGCTAAAGAGAATAAGCCCAATGATCGATTGGCCATGCTGGATATTCCTGTGGATGACAAAATTCAGTTTGCTGATCGCACACCTCCGGTTTCGCAGATGACTCCGCGTGAGCAGTTAGAGATGATTCGCCGTCGTACAGAAGAAGAAGGATTCTATCGTATTCCTCACTATCCGTATAAAGAAGGCCTTGGGCAGTCTAACTTTGATGATAAAACGGCAAGATACACAGGGCCCTCGCAAGC
>DIVA01000123.1 GCA_002435705.1 Bacteriovoracaceae bacterium UBA6144 | reverse complement strand
ATAGCAAGTTAAACTACCTTGAAAAGCTTCAGTTTATTTTAAAGAAAGTCGCTCTTACAATAAATTGCCAACAAGTGAGTTTTTGGGATTACCTCCCAGATGAGCGGGCCATTAAATCGATCTCTCTCTATAATTCTGATACAAATGCCTATAGCTCAGATGTGGTTTTAAGTGAAGCAGTGGCCCCCTCTTATTTTAAAGCCATCCTTAATTTGCACACTCTTATTGCCAATGATGTGAGCCAGCACCCTGCGACCATCGAGTTCTATGAGAGCTACTTTAGGCCCGCAGGTATTATGTCCATGATGGACCACGTGGTGAAGAATGAGGATTCTATTAAGGGTGTTCTGTGTCTGGAGCACATTGGAACGCCTCGCGAGTGGACGGTGAACGAACAGGCTTTCTCAAAGGCAGTCGCAGATATTATTTCAATCGTCCTTAAAGATGAATCCCTTAAGAAAAATCAGAAAATCCTAGAGGATGTTGAGGCCATGGCCGGAATTGGGGGCTGGGAATACAATCTTAAATTAAATAAACTGCGATGGACGTCTGAAACTTTTAGAATTCATGGACTCCCCCTCAATCAACCGATCGATGTGCAACAAGCCATCTCATTTTATGCACCTGATGACCAAACTCGAATCAATACTCTCTTTGAGATGTGTGTGCGAGACGCAAAACCTTACAAGGATGATTTTAAAATCACAACGAATGATGGCACCCTGAAGTGGGTGAGAACCAGTGGTGAGCCCGTCTTGGGAGTTGATGGACAAGTCGAGTATGTCCGTGGCGTTTTTCAAGATATCACTGATATGAAGACCAGAGAGATTGAATTATCCCAGACTCGTGATCGACTGAAGCGTGTGGTGGATTCGTCTCCCACGGTCATCTATGAATGCCAGATGACGGATAATCAATTTGTGACGACCTATCTAAGTGATCAGGTCTTTAAGCTCACGGGTTATGAAGCCAAAGATTTTTTAAAGAACGGGATCATAAGTTTTTCAGATCTCATTCACCCTGATGATCGCCAACAAGCGCTGGATAATTTGAGTACGGCGATCAAGGGGAATGGCGAGTACGAGCATCGCTATCGGATGCACAATGCTCTTGGTGAGATTCGTTGGGTGCTTGAGAAAGGCAAAATCAATGTCGCTACCGGAATGATGAACGGGGTGCTCTTAGACATCTCTCATGAGGTTGGCTTGATCCAGAATTTACGCAACGTTAAAGAAGCTCTGGATGAAACGGCGATCATTGTCTTCACTGATACGGCCGGTGTCATCACTTACGTGAATAAAAAGTTTGAGGAAGTGTCTGGCTATAAGTCCTATGAGTTGATCGGAAAAACTCATCGTCTGATTAAATCAGATGAGCACTCTGATGCCTATTTTAAGGCGCTTTGGAATACCATTAATGCAGGCAAGGTTTGGAAAGGGTTAATAAAAAATATTAACAAGAGTGGTGAGTATTATTACGTGGATACCACGATCCATCCGATTAAAAATGAAGCAGGAGAGATCGTTGAATTCTTGGGAGTGAGAACAGACGTCACCAAGAAAATCCGCACGGAGCGCTTGAACTCGTTTATTTCAAGCCTGAGGGCCACGTTCATTGAACACTCTGATGAACCAAGATTATTTTATGAAAAAGCCTCGAATCTCCTTTTGAATTTAACAGAAAGTCGCTTCGGATTCATAGGTGAAGTTCAAGAGGATAAGAGCGGTCTCTCTCTTAAGACATTTTTTATGACGGACATCTCTTGGGCTCCAGATACCAAACGTTTCTACGATGAGAATTCAGTAAAAGGTTTTGAGTTTAGAAATCTAACAACACTTTTTGGTGAAGTCGTTAGTACTCTTACTCCGCTCATTTCTAATAATCCGTCCAAAGATCAGCGCTCCGGTGGGCTGCCTCCTGGTCATCCTGCGCTTGATTCCTTCGCGTTCTTCCCTCTGATGTTGGCGTCTCAGAAAAAGATTATCATTGGAGTCGCCAATCGCAGTAACGGATATTTTCATGGTTTCTCTGAATTCATTGCTCCAGCACTAACGGTGCTGGGCGAGATGCTTGATGCCTTAAGTTTGAAGGAGTCTCTGCGTCTGCAAACTCTCATGTCTGAACACAATGCAAAGCTTGCTAGCATTGGTCAGCTTGCGGCAGGTGTGGGACATGAAATCAATAATCCGCTGGCGATCATTAAGGGAATTTTGATGATGGCATCGGAAGAGTTAAAAGATGAGGGGATTTTAACGGATTCCGTGGGGAAGAAGTTTAGCAAAATTGATCTGAGCATTGACCGGATTGCTAATATCGTGAGAGGGTTAAAAACTTTTTCTCGCTCGGGGGAAAGTGAGTTGCACCTTTTTGATCTTAAAGATCTGATGCAAGAAGTTCAGGGACTTTTCTGTGAGATTTATCAGCGCGCGGGAATTGATCTTAAGTTTGACTATGACCCAGAAACTCGGTTTCAGATTTTTGGAAACCGAGGACGCATTCAGCAGGTTTTGGTGAATCTCATTGCTAACGGGAAGGATGCTCTTGAAGGCGTAGATAAACCTGCGCTTCGGGTGAGCATGAGCCTGGTAGGAAACACCGTTCAAATGAAGGTGAGTGATAATGGTCATGGGATTCCCAAAGAAATTAGTGAAAAGATTTTTGATCCCTTTTTCACCACCAAAGATGTGAACAAGGGAACCGGCATCGGCCTCTCCTTAGTATTGACCATTATCAAAGAGCACGAAGGAGAGATTCATTTTGATTCCAAAGTAGGCGTTGGAACGACGTTTAATATCCAACTCCCCTTAAGACATGAGGTTTTAGAGGCTAAGGAAGTAACGGAATCCAAAACGGTTGTGCCCGCTAAAGTAAAGTTGCGCGCTCTCGTTGTAGACGATGAAGAAGATTTACGTGAAATTCTCCAACAGATTCTGATGCGCCTTGGTTTTGAAGTGACCGTCGCGTCGAACGGACTGGAGGCTTTAGATGTTCTTGCCCTTAAACAATTCGATCTAGTTATTTCAGACTCAAAAATGCCAGAGATGACAGGATTAGAATTGCTCGAAAAGATTCATGAGATCTATACACTAGAAGCTCCTCGCTTTATCTTGGTGAGCGGTGATCTTAATTTGGGCGATTCTATGTTTAGTGAGAACGTAAAACCAGATGACGTTCTACTGAAGCCTTTTAGAATCGAGCTCATTAAGTCTAAGATTGCCGCATTGTTTCCAGGTCTCCTACAATAGTGAGGATGCCCATTTTTTGAGTCATCACAAAACTTAGACAAGCGAGTCCTATTGTCGGCTATTGAATAATTGATCTGGGTTTGGAGTAATGTTAAAATTAATTAAACTTAGATCTTTTTCAAAAAAGTAATCAATGTCGAATAAAAAAGTTCTTTTTATTTTTCCTCCATGGCTGCCTGGATCAACTCAAGGACCCTATCTTGCTCCACATCTTCTGAGTACGATCCTTCGCACTAAAGGATTTCAGGTTGATAACATCGACTTAAATCTTCGGCTGGTTCAGGCGCATACGACAGATACTGACTTCTTAAAGAAAATAATTGAACACACCAAAAATTTAGACGC
>DIVA01000088.1:12997-18060 GCA_002435705.1 Bacteriovoracaceae bacterium UBA6144 | reverse complement strand
GGGTCTTTGTAGGCATGGAGCGACTGACAGGTATTGCATTTCACCTTGGCAATACTTTTGGCATCTTTCATGGCGACAATCGTGTGCGAGAGGTTGAGTTTACATTTTGTACAATAGGAGAGGACGTCCTTTCCTGTAGTGATCTGTGACGCCATAATGTATCCTTTTAGACATTGCTGATCTTCGAGAGCGCTTGATAATACACCATGGGCTTCCTATCGTAAAGGAAGCTGAGAGAAAGCATGAATAAAGTAACTGAACTTCTCACCCGCGCAAAAAGTTTGCCCCAAGAGTCAGGTTGCTACTTGATGCATGATAAATCGGGCAGAGTGATTTATGTGGGCAAAGCAAAAAAACTTCGCTCACGCGTCACGTCGTACTTTGATTCTTCTCTTAAGTCCTTAAAAACAGACTTCCTTGTCTCTCATATTCATGACTTTGATTTCATGATCACCCACTCTGAGGCAGAGTCTTACGTTCTTGAAAATAACCTGATTAAAAAGCATCGACCCAAATACAACATTCGACTGAAAGACGATAAGTCCTATCCTTGGGTGTTAATTAGTAAAATTGAAGATTTTCCGCGCCTCGAATTTGTCAGGCGTCCCAAGAAATCCCGCGACCATGAACTCTTTGGGCCCTTTCCCACGGGGTCCAATATCTCCATGGTGATGCGGGTGCTGACGAAGTCTTTTGCTCTAAGAGACTGCTCGCTGACTGAATTTAAGTCTCGCAAAGACCCATGCCTTCTCTATCAGATGCATCAGTGTAGTGCTCCCTGTGTGGGCAAGATCTCGCAAACAGACTATGCACAAGATCTCAATATGGTGCGAGGCTTTTTCCAGTCACCTGCGAGAGCGCGAAAGGCTTTAAGTGAATTAAAAAACAAAATGCAGCATCTGGCCGAGATTGAGGAGTTTGAGCGCGCAGCTCTTACTCGCGATAACATTGATGTGCTTGAGCAGTTTTTAGAACAGTCTTATCGTCAGCAAGTAGAGAGTCTGAAAGATGAGAAAGACGTGGATGTGTGGTCCTTTTATAAAGGCAGTGATGAGGTTGATTTTAGTCTCTACATGATTCGGGGTGGAATGCTTCTAGGGCAAAAGAATTTTAATTTTTTGAGTTCCAGTCTCGAAGAAGATATCTCACAAGAGCTGCAAGGTGTACTCATGCAGTACTACTCAGATGATGAGCAAGTGTTGCCAGAAAAAATCATTCTGGATGCCAACGAAGGGGAGCTTGAGAGTTTTGAGGCTGCTCTACAGAGTTTGGTGGAAAAAGAATTTAAACTGCAGGTCCATGGACGTGCAAAAAAGTATCTGCCTTTGCTTGATATGTGTAAGAAGCACGCGGAAGAAACTCAGAAGCATCGTCTGGCGGTTCAGGATTCTCCCTATGTGGGATTGAATAAACTCAAAGATCTCTTAAACCTGCGGGAGCTACCGCGCCATCTCGAGTGTTATGACATCGCGATCTGGCAGGGCAGTAGCCCCACGGCTTCGCAAGTCGTCTCAATCGATGGCAAGCTGGATAAAACTCTCTACCGTCACTATCACATGCAAGAGCTTCCAGAAGGAAACAATGATTTTGCCATGATGAGAGAAGTTGTTTCTCGAAGAGTAAAGCATGGAGAGTTACCCGATGTGTTTGTGATCGATGGAGGAGTGGCACAGGTCAATGTGGTGTGTTCCGTTTTGCGAGAGATGCAGATCGATGTCCCAGTGGTGGGAATTGCGAAATCGCGAGACCTCGTGGGAGATTTTAAGCAGGCTGAGATTGTCCGCTCGGATGAGCGCCTCGTGATCCCTAATCGCAAAGACCCCTATCTTCTTCATAAAAATCCTTCGCTCATGAAAATCATTGTGAGTCTGCGCGATGAAGCTCATCGTTTTTCCCGACGTTTGCACCATAAGACGGAATCCAAACGTATTGTGAAGACGTGGGTGGATAGTATTAAAGGTTTAAGTGCTAAAACCAAAAAAACAATTTTGGAAAATCTTACTTTCTCGAGAGAAGAATTATCAGAAATGAAAGCAGATGAGATAGGCAGGTTATTGGGAATTGAGCTTAAAGAAGCTCTCAAAGTGGCCCAGCACCTTAGTGCCGAGCCACGCGAGAATTAATTAAGAATATGGATGACCTTACGGTTTCCACAGCCGCAATCCATGCACCGAGCTGTTTCTTGGACTAAGAGGTTTTTGTAGTCTGGCATATGTGAGAGAAGAAGCTTCGCTCCACAAACCTTGCACTCGTCCATTGTGCGTTTTACTTCTTCCGTTGTTCCAAAGTACTCTTCGAAGCGTTCAAATTTAAAATCCACATCTGACATGCACTGCCTCCCTTGGGCGTTTTCAATCTTTTCGGAGTCAGCCTAAGAAAATCTAATCTTTTTTGGGGCTGGGAAAAATGGTTCATTCGAGGTAGAAAAAGGCATGAAATTTGAAGCGAAACCAAAACCTACGACTTTTGCAGAGGCACTCTTAGGCGACACAGACTGGCTCCCAGAGGCAGAGATCACTGCGACGCCACCGAAGCCTGATCTCACTGAGAAAGCCGTGGTGCTCGAATCTTTTACCCGTTTTGCTGAAGAAAAAATAGCCGAGAGTCCTGATCAGGAAATTCGCTTCGAAGGTGGCTCACTGGGCTTGAAGTTAGATACGTTTGATCAGCCCTTCACTTCCAAGTTTCAAGATGCAGCTCAGTGGAGTGCAAGTTTTGAGAAGCAATTGGGAGCGGAAGTTTTTCAAAATCTCATCAAATTAAAAAAAGATATTAAGATACTTTTTTATGTAGATGAATTGAAGCGAGAGACTCTACCGGCGGAGGTGACCGCCAGTCGCGAGTTTCTGTATTGCTTTGAGAAAGATGTCGCTGAGCTATTTGAAAAAATGGTAAAGGCCATGAAACTTGAAGCCCATGAGTTTGGTCTTTCTGTGGTTAACTTAGCTGGTACCCCTCGAGCACTAGAAGATTTATGGGAAGAGATTTTGTGGCGTGGACCCAAGTTTGTGGTTCCCCTTGGTGCCCTGGCTACCCAAGCTCTCCTAGGCAATAAAGAGCGCTTAGCGAGTGTGCATGGAAAGTTTTATCCTCTCAGTGCGATAAAACTGAGAGAAATTCAAATCGTTCCTCTTTTTCATCCCAATGTCATTGCGACCAATCAGAACATGAAGAAATCTACTTGGGCCGATATGCAGAAAATTATGGCCTCAATGGGACTTCTCTGAGAGGTGCGCTCAAGTAAATTGTAGTCTCGCATACTTAGTGTTTTTGTGTATAATGGTGGAGCAAAGCGTTTACCCAAGGATGTGGTTACGTGCTCAAGACAGTAAGTCTCATTATTCTTTTCTCTAACTTGGCCTTGGCTCACGCCTGGGCCGGTGTCCCTCAGGTTAAAGTACTCATCGGAAAATCACTTAAAGATGTCGTAGTTCACGGCATTGATCTCCGCCAAAACATCCCGGCCAAAAAGATTTATCGACAGTTTGAAGGTCAAAAAACGGTAAACTTCTCCTGCCGTCTTAATTCTCATGTGCAACTGCCTGAGAGGGATCAGATGATCGCCTCCGTGACTTCGCCGACAGGTCTGGTGGGTTGGGAAAATAAAAGATTCCGTGGAGAGTTGCAGTTGGTGGCAGGACCTAAAGCAGCTGCGGAAGGTTGTAACTTAGTTAATTTAATTTCTATGGAGCATTACATCTCTTCTCTCCTTGCCAAAGAGATGAGATCAGATTGGCCAGTAGAGGCATTGAAGGCACAAGCAGTTGTGGCGCGCTCCTTTGCACTGTTGAAAATGAAAGAGCAAACTCTCGATCTTAATAACTGGCATCTCGAAAGCTCGGAGAAAGATCAAGTGTCTGGTAGTTTTCATGATACGACAGAATCAACTGATAGAGCTGCCAGAGAAACCCAGGGCGAGGTACTCGTCGATCAGAATAAAAAACCTGTCATGGGCTTCTTCCACTCTAAGTGTGGTGGAAAAACTTTTAAACCCGAGCAGGTGTGGAGCAATCCTGTCGCTGGGTATGAATCCGTCGACTGTCCTTTCTGTCATAAGCACGGCATGAAAAATTGGGATAATACTTTGGCGAAATCTCATCTCGCTAATCTTTTAGGAAAGACTCTCTCCCGCTACGGTGACAAGCCCATAAAGATTAGTCCCGATGCTTTAACGTTTGTGCCAGACACAGAATCAAAAACGGATCTGCGATTTTATGCCGGAAATCAGATGCATGTTTTAAAGAAGAGTCATTTGCGCAATATCGCGGGTCGAGAAATTTTTCCTTCGATTAATTTCAAACTTATATCTCAGGCCCACGGCGTGAGCATAAAGGGACAAGGGTTTGGGCATGGAGTGGGGATGTGCCAGTTAGGAGCTTTCGAGCTGGCCCGTCGAGGTTATGGTTACCGTGAAATCATTCAGCACTATTTCCCAAATCATGGAGTGAGAAAGATTTGGTGAAATTTTTTTTTCTCATCCTATCCATCCTCTATATACAGACGACTGAAGCTAAAGTTGTGCTGATCGACCCAGGCCATGGGGGAGAGGAATATGGAGCAGTTGGTAAGCTTGATAAGACCCGCATCGTGTACGAAAAGGATCTCAGTCTACGTTTATCAGTCAAAATTAAAAAGTATCTTGAAAAGAGCGCCACAGTCTTTCTCACTCGCAGCTATGATAGAACGGTCGGGCTGCAGGAGCGTGCGGACATGGCAGACAAAGTGAAGGCTGATTTATTCATCAGCGTTCACTTTAACTCATCGACCGATGCAAAGGCCCATGGGTTTGAAACCTTTTATCTTGATAACAATAATGATGCGGCCGTAAAGAAAGTAGAAAAGAAAGAGAACATGAGTCTTAAGGGCGAGGATCTGGTGGTGCAGCAGATTCTCATTGATCTTACCATCCAGCAGACCGTGGTGGCTTCGCGGGCATTGTCTCAAAGTGTTCACAAGCGCTTAAAGAGTTATTTGAAGCCCATGAGCATGACTGATCGAGGAGTTAAGCCCGGATTATTTTATGTCTTAGCACTTTCCAAAAGACCGGGATTGTTACTTGAAGC
>DIVA01000088.1:0-12991 GCA_002435705.1 Bacteriovoracaceae bacterium UBA6144 | reverse complement strand
TTAAAAACTCAGTAGATTAAAAACGACACTCAAGAGCTTGGTAGAGTGGTGCTGTTGGGTGAAATTGAGGAGCAAAGAATTTCAACACAGGTAGATTTGGAATTTGAACATCCATTGCTGTGATTTGATCCACTCGACATCCTCTTGAAGAAGCTGCATAAGCGATGGGAGGACCCGCCAAGTTGGCTCCACTCACGTTTGGTCTTGGGCAGAGGTAGATTGAGATCACCGATTGCGACCCACCGTTAGAAGAGAGTACTGCGATGTCTCCCTCAACAGTGACCCCGACGTAAACCCCATTAAATGAAACACCAGCATTGTATAATGAGCCAGCTCCCATCCTTTGTTGGTTAGGAATGACCATCCCTCCCGCTGAGCATGGCAGAGTCGTAAAAATTCTTTGCACGTAGGGGTTGGAGGTATTCAAAGGGGCTGGTCCGTTATAGGTACCCGTGTTCAGGCCTCCCCAGTAACTTTCAGTCCCAGAAGTTCCAGATTTATTTTTATCTCCGCACGCACTCAAAATGAGTAGTGATGAGAACACACAAAGTACTGACCATTTAAGGTTTTTCATATCAGCCTCTCCCTAATAGACGGCGTATCTTGAAAGGCTTATCGGGATTAGTGGAGAAAACTTGAGTTTATTAATAACTGCGTGGTCAGGTCAGGGATTCGAGGGAGAATTATGCCGCTAGAGATTAAAAAATCAGTGGCTTACAATAGATCTTATCTTACATATGACTAAGGACCCTTTATGGACTGGCCTAAAACAAATTTTGTTAAAAAACTGTTTCAATCCCCTGAGAGCCGGTTCATGTTAGGCGTCGCTTTCAAGGTCTGGTCCATCTCCTTTGTGGCTGAGCTGATCGTGGGCTACCTTTTGTATACAAATGTGAGATTGAATTTTTATTTTTTCAGAGCACACGGCTATGAAGGTATCACAGAGTTAAAAAGCGCTTACTTTGATCACGTGCTTGCTGATACGATTGATTTCATCCCATATATTCTTCTCTTCCACATCGCAATCTTTTTCACTGGGCTCTATATTGGTTACTTAATGTTGCGTCCTTTTAGACGCATGGGACGCTACTGCACAATGGTGATTCAAGATGCCAATGTCGCTTACAAAGTAGAAGAGTTTTCGTCTTATCGCTTACTGACTCGCTTTTCTGAGTTCTTCTTCGATTTTATTACTGAATGCCGGAGAAAGAATAAGCTTGAAGTCAGAGATGTTCCCACTTCCTATCTAGGAATCCATGGGCCTGTGTTTGATGGGTTATTTTTATTACACTTCGCATTCTTCTTAGTCATTATCGTTATCGTATCGGTTTTAGTGACCATGCATTTTGCCTCAGAGATTCATCTCAACACTATTCAAATTGCGATCAAAATGATTAAAGCGAATCCAAAAATGATTAATTCTTTCTTCCATGATCAGTCTTTCATGATTGATGAGATGTGGTATCTGACTGCGATCATCGTTGTCTCGCTCCACGTTGTGATGGGGCTTCATCTCTATAACCAGGTTTCCGGTGCAGCTTTTGGAATCTTTGCTACCATGCGATCTTTTTTGAAAGGCAACTTTCAAAGTCGCATTCATCTAGTCGGATATTCTTACCTCAGGGAATCTACCAGGAGCATCAACAAATATTTAGAATGGATAAGTAAGAACGTACCACATTGAGTGTTGAATCCCTTTGGGACAGAAGATAATATAGTTGAAACTCACCGTTAGTGAAAAAAGGAATCCCATGTTTTATAAGTTCATTTTACTATCACTCGTCGTCACAGCTGGAGCTTGTACCAGTAAAGATCAAATTAAAAAGATGCTGGTGGAAAACCCAGAGATCATGACAGAAGCTATCGAAGCGAATCCAGATAAATTCATCGACGCTTTGAATAATGCAGTTAAGAAAAGCCAAGAAACAATGGCAAAACGTCGTGAGGAAGACGAGTCTAAGCAGTTGGAAGAGAGTTTCAACAACCCACTCGTACCAAACATTCGCTCTGATGAGTCGTTTCGTGGCAACAAAGACGCTCCACTCACACTCGTAGAGTATTCGGACTTTGAGTGCCCATTCTGTTCACGTGGCTTTGCTACAGTGATGGAGCTTATGAAGAAGTATGAAGGGAAAATTCGCTTTGTGTATAAGCACCTTCCACTCTCTTTCCACCCACAGGCCATGCCCGCTTCTCAATACTACGAAGCCATCCGCCTCCAAAGCGCAGAGAAGGCTTATCGCTTTCACGATGAAATCTATAAGAACCAGCCTCAGCTTAAGAATGGCGAAAAGTTCCTCAAAGAATTGGCCAAGAAAGTGGGAGCTGATATGAATAAGCTTGCTGCTGATGTGAAAAGCGAAGCGGTCATGAAGCGCATCCAAGAAGATATCGACGAAGCAGGTAAGTTTGGCTTCCAAGGTACACCAGGCTTTCTGTTGAATGGTGTTCCAGTTAAAGGTGCTTACCCAACTTCTCACTTCGAAGACCTCATTAAGAAGCTTCAGGAGAAGGGCAAAGTCTCTCTCTAAGTTAAATTGATTTATAGATCTTTTTAAAGGCCTCCATTTCTGGAGGCTTTTTTTTGCAAAAATTTTTTTTGACACAGGGCCAAAGGCCTTGTCAGATTCAAAGAAGTGGCCGACATTAAATCTATGAATAAAAAAGAATTGATTGAAAAAACTCTTGAGCGCGCTCGTCTGAGTGAAATGGTCAGACGTGATGCAGAGGTTCTCCTTAATCACATGATTGAAGTGATCAAGGAATCCGTTGTTAAGGGCGAAGAAGTGACACTCAAGGATTTTGGAACCTTCACTGTTGCTCATCATAAAGAGCGCCGTGGATACAACCCTGTCACTGGTCAAGAAATGCTTATTAGCTCCCGGACACTTCCAAAGTTTAGACCTGGTAAAGGTTGGGTGGATATGTTGGGAGTGGTGCACTCTGACACCCAAGAGCAGTAGTCAGTCATTAAATTGACAATACTTTCTGACAATGGCCTCAAAACAGGCAAACTTTACCACGTCAACTTAGCCAATCTTGCCCCCACTTCGATAGACCGCTATACTTTTGACATGGGCACAATGAATGTGAACCCGCAGAAATTTATGGAAGGATTCGTTTCACATGGCCGATACACCTGAAGCAGCTAGCTCACCTAAAAATCCTCTCGTCACAGTTCTATTGATCGTGAACATCATCGCGATGGGTGCCATTGGATTCATGCAGTATCGTTTCATGCAACTTGAAGCCAAGAGACCTGATCTCACCGCACTTTTAAAAAATGATAATACGATTACTTCACCTGAAGCCGAAGGTGAGGCTAAGAAAGAAGATTTAATAAAGAAAGATAATCTCCTTCCTCTGGAAGCGATGACCGTGAACCTCTCCTCTGGTGATGGCCCTAGACGTCACGCCATGATTGAAGCGGTGTTGAAACTTAGCAACGATGCCAAGAGTGCAGAGTTTGAAGCTCGTAAGCCTCAGATTCGCGACACCATTATAAGCATCATCAATACCAAGAGACCGGAAGATCTTTTGAAGAAAGAAGGTAAGCAGTTTTTAAAAGAAGAAATTAAGGCTTCAATCAATTCGTTTTTGGTTGATGGCGCTGTAGAAGATATTTTTTATATCAGTTTTACAGTAAATTAATGTAGTAAACGTCTGTGCAGGATGCACGGACTAAAATCCTAGGAGGGGAGCATGACTCAGGTGCTCAGCCAAGATGAAGTTGATGCACT
Organism: Bacteriovoracaceae bacterium UBA6144; assembly: GCA_002435705.1. Lineage (GTDB taxonomy): Bacteria > Bdellovibrionota > Bacteriovoracia > Bacteriovoracales > Bacteriovoracaceae > UBA6144. Next base: position 9,251 of record DIVA01000088.1, on the reverse strand, counting down.
CTTAAGTGCCGTACAAGATGATGGAGATTCTTCATCAGCTAGCGGTGGCTCAGGAGACTTCGGTGGTGAATTCGAAACCGAAGACGAGCAAAGTGAGAATATTCAGCCTTATGATCTCACTAACCAAGACCGCGTTATCCGTGGTCGAATGCCGATCCTCGAGATTATTTACGAGAGATTCATCCGTCAGTTTCGAGTCTCCCTCTCAAACTCCCTAAGAAAAATTTCTACTATTAGCATGATCTCTACTGATCTTCTTAAGTTCGGTGAGTTCGTTAATACGCTCCCTATTCCAAGCTGTATGTCGATCATGCGCTTTAACGAGCTTCGTGGTCCAGCGCTCATCGTTTTTGAATCGAAGCTTGCCTATGCGATCATCGATTCCTACTTCGGTGGAACGGATCGTCCTTACACAAAATTTGAAGGTAAGGAATTTACCTCCATTGAACTCTCATTCATGAAGCGTGTGATGGACATGGCGATCGCTGACCTCGAGGAAGCTTGGGCGCCGGTTCACCGCATCGACGCGCAGTACGTGAGAACTGAAATTAACCCTCAGTTCGTGGGGGTTGTTCCACCTTCAGACGTCATCATCACGACCACCTTCGAAGTCGAATTTGAAAGTGTCTCGGGAACCATCATGGTGGTGATCCCGTACTCAACCATTGAACCGATTAAGCAAAAGCTCTCTTCGAGCTTTCAAACTGAAAACGACGTGGTCGATACGCTCTGGACTCGCTCCATGCATGAGCATGTTCAAAGCGCACAGGCTACGGCGATTGTGAAACTAGGTAATACCTCGATGACGATTGGCGATCTCGTGAGCTTACAAGTGGGAGATATCATCCCGCTGAGCCAGGAAGTGAGTGGTGAGCTGGATCTTGAGATCGAGGGCGCCACGAAGATGAAGTGTCTTATTGGAACATATAAAGGTAATCGTGCGGTTCAAATCACCCGCCGAATTAATGAATGATGGGGGCATCAATGGAACAAACGAATCGTGAAGCAATTTCTCACTTAGCCGATCAAATTAAGGCCGGTGATGATGCTCTTAACAAACTCAAGGTTCAAAACTTAGATTTCATTCTCGATATCCCACTGCAAGTGAGTGTGGAACTCGGTAGGGCCAAAGTGATCATAAAAGATCTCCTTCAACTTGGTCAGGGCTCGGTTTTAGAGCTCGATAAGCTTGCCGGTGAGCCTCTAGAGGTTCTGGTGAATGGCAAGCTGGTTGCAAGAGGTGAGGTTGTGGTGGTGAACGAGAAGTTCGGGATCCGCTTAACAGATATTATCAGTCCGCTCGAACGTATTGAATCTTTGAAGTAAGCAAGGGAGAAGTTGTGAGAATTACGTTATCAGCCATTTTGGCACTTATCGCAACAGCTATCGCTCATGCCGGAGTCAATGTGACAGGCCTGGATTGGAAGCCTGAGGGGCAACAAGGAAGATTTACTGTAACTCTTTCTTCTCCGATGACGACAAACCCAGACTGGGATGTAAACGGTGGAAGGTTTGCCGTGACGATCCCCGGAGCGAAGATAGAAAAAAACATCGTGAAGAATGTTGCCGGAGCAAGACTTGCAGCCGCCAATACGTCGCGAGGTGTACTTGCTACTCTGACTTTGCCTCAAGGTGCAATCCGAGAAAACCAAGTGAGTCTTCTGCTTAAAGATGGTGTGATCGAAGTGACGACTCAAACCCCCATGCTGGCTGCAGCCACTCGTGCCCCCGCCATTGACCCTAAGAAGCCAGCTGTGACGAAGAATGATTTAGGAGAAGATTTCCTTAAGAAAATAGAATCAGAGGTCTTGGCGCAAAATGAAGCCGATGCCAAAAATCAAGTCACTGCTTCGGAAAAAACAGCTACACAAACAACCACTTTAGCCAAAGATGAAGTTGCTTCAACTCAGGCAGCCCCCAAAAGAGATAGTAATTTTTCTTTTGTAGGCTACGCCGGAAAATTTACTGCTTTTCTTGGATTCGTCCTCCTTTTCTTCTGGGGAATCGTCCAGCTGATGAAGAAAGGTGTGCTTTCGAAATCAAAGCTTGGCTTTCTTAATAATTCACAATTGGTGTCAGTCCTCTCTACCACTTACGTCGCGCCAAAACGCGCGATTCTTTTAGTGAAAGCGCACAATCAAGCTTTTCTTGTAAGTTCTTCGGAATCAGGCATGAGCTTCATCGCTGAAGTTAAAGATGTACCCGGACTTGTGAAGCAAACAGAAAGAGAAATCACTGTCGATGGAAACTTTGACGACAGTGTGGCAGTGGCCAGCACGAAAGAGGTCTCTGGCATTAAAGAAAAACTAGATATCTATCAGTCGCAAGCAGTCGAAGAAAAGTCGAGTGTACAAAAGGATTTTGTGCGCTTCTCGGATGAACTCAAGAAGAAAGTAAAGAACCTTAAGTCATTGCAGTAAGAAAAGGAATCGCATGAAGCGATCTTTGTTATTTGTTCTCGCCCTCTTTGCTCTCTTGCCTTCGATGGCTTTTTCCCAAAGCACAACTCAGTTGCCAGGAGTAAGTGTGAACTTTGGTCAGGGTACAAATCTTGTTGATACGATAGAAGTCCTCATCCTTTTCACCGTGCTCACGATGGCTCCGGCGATTGTGATCCTTTGTACGTCTTTTACTCGCATCATTATTGTTCTCTCTTTTATGCGTCAGGCCCTTGGAACTCAAAACTTACCGCCGAATCAACTTCTTATTGGTTTTGCGATGTTTCTTTCAATGTTTGTGATGATGCCGACGGGTAAATTGATTTTTAATAATGCAATCCAACCTTACATGGAAAAAAAGATTGATACCACCCAAGCACTCAGTGTCCTTGAAGTGGGGCTTCGCTCTTTCATGGAAAAGCATGTTCGCAAGTCAGATATCGGATTGTTCTATGAAGTCACAGGTGAGACTTCTCCGGCCAACATCAAAGAAGTTCCGATCCACTATTTGATTCCGGCTTTTATTATCTCCGAGCTAAAAACGGCATTCCAGATCGGCTTTTTGCTCTATATTCCATTTCTCGTCTTAGATATGGTCGTCGCCAGCGTCTTGATGGCGATGGGGATGATGATGCTGCCACCAATGCTCGTTTCACTACCATTTAAGCTTTTGCTTTTTGTGCTGGTTGATGGGTGGCAGTTAGTGACTGGCTCTATTCTTAGATCGTTTAATTAAGGAGTTCTTGTGGGAAATGAAGTCGTTATAGAAATTACCAATTCTGCGATGAAAACAGCTCTCATGCTTGCAGCTCCGATGCTTCTGGGAGCGCTCTTCATCGGTATCCTTGTTTCACTTTTTCAAGCGGTGACGCAAATTAACGAACAGACACTTTCTTTCATCCCGAAAATTCTTGTGATCGTGGGGGCGTTGGTATTTTTCAGCCCCTGGATGCTAGACACGATGACTGAGTACACGCGGGAGACATTTCTCCGTATTCCCGAGATGGTTCAAAGCCCATGATGAATATCGCTATAACCGATCATGTAGCATTCGTTGCTTTCTGGTTAGGTTTTAGCCGCTGGGTTGCTATTCTTATGCAGCTCCCGCTGTTTGATAACACGGCAGTTCCCAATATCGTTAAAGTTCTCACCAGCTTTATCATCTCCTGGGCTTTTCACCCGATTGTTTCTCCGGCCATCATTGCAGAAGTAAAAGCCGTGGGAGTTGATCATCTCTGGCTTTTGACCTCAGTACACGTGGGATGTGGTCTGGTGATTGGATTTTTTGTAAAAAGCCTCATGGCACTCTTTGCTTCTGCCGGTACGATCATTACTCAGCAAGTAGGGTTTGCTTCGATTAGTTATTTTGATCCTACGCAAGCTCAGCAGACAGGTCCTTTCGAAAAACTCATTCAGTGGACTTTGATTGTTTTGATCTTAACTTCTGGTGCACTGGTTCCAATGTTTAAGGGTGTAACGGAGAGTTTTTTTACCGTAAATATTTTTAATCTCGAAAAAGTATTGAGCTCTCACGTATTTTTTAGCGATGTGTTTAAAGGCATTTTCGTTGCGGCGATCATGCTCGCTGCCCCATTGCTCTTTGCAAATATTTTGATGAATCTAGTGTTTGGTATCATCTCTCGGACTATTCCGCAGATGAATATTTTAATGGTTTCCTTTGCCGTGAACATCGGCGTAGGTCTTATTCTTTTTATTGCCGTGTCAGAAGAATTCTTCACGGTGAGTTTTGAAATTTATGTCGAAAGATTGGGACAGTGGTTCCAGTTTTTCTCTCGATGAGGTTGTATGGCCGAAGAGAATGATGACGAAAAAACCGAAGAAGCCAGTGATTACCGGCTCGAGGAAATGCGAAAGAAAGGGGACGTTGCCTCTTCGCGTGAACTTAATTCGGTTATTCTTCTGTCTGGGACTCTTATGGCAACGGTGCTCTGTGGGGCTTTTGTTTACGAAGAATTCACCGAATATCTCTCATGGCTGATGAAGCTCGATTTTCAAAAGACTTATCAATCAAAAGAATTCGCTGAGGTCATTTCAAAGACCGCTTGGCTTGCGCTCAAGTGCGTGGGGCCTGTGTTCGGAGCTTCTTTTTTTCTAGGCTTTGCCTCTCAACTGGCGCAGATTGGTTTTCTCTACAGCCCGGATTCGCTCTCCTTAAAATTTGATCGCATCAACCCCATCAATGGCTTTCAAAAGATCTTCTCGAAGAAGTCTATCGCTGAAGTCATCAAGGGTGTATTCAAATTCGTCATCGTGCTGAGTATTACTTACATGGTGATGAAGGATAACCTCAACCTTTTTTCAGGGTTCATGCACACTGAGGTGGCAGGTGGATTAGTCTTTGGGAAAAGTCTGATCTTTAAGCTTGGTTATTCTGTTCTCTTGGGCTTGGCGGTTGTGGCTGCCGGTGATTTTGCTTGGGAAAAATGGAGTTATCGCCAGAAGACGATGATGACAAAACAACAAGTTAAAGACGAGAGCAAAGAGAAAGACGGATCTCCTGAGGTTAAGCAAAAAATCCGGGCCCTTCAGAGGCAGATGGCCACCAAGCGGATGATGGATGATGTAAAAAAAGCTGACGTAATTGTCACAAATCCAACCCATATTAGTGTAGCATTAAAGTATGATGGCGAGTCCATGGTAGCCCCTTCACTGGTGGCGAAAGGGGCGGATCATCTGGCTTTAAAAATTAGAGAACTTGCGAAAGAAAATGATATCCCAATCGTGGAGAATGTTTTACTCGCAAGAACACTCTATGCAACAGTGAAAGTGGGACACGGAGTTCCGCGCACAATGTATAAAGCCGTCGCAGAAGTTCTCGCGTTTGTGTATAAACTCAAACGCAAAAAGAAAGCTCTGAAGTGAGGGTGATCCATGGATGGATTTCTAAGTCGTCTCAAGAATTTAACTAAGAACAGTGATCTCGCTGTAGCCCTCGGCCTTTTGGTCGTCATGCTGGTGATGATCGTTCCCATTCCTTCATGGGCCTTGGATGGCTTTCTTGCTCTCTCACTGGCGCTTTCAGTGATTGTGCTTTTGATGTCTGTGTACGCGAAAAAGCCATTAGATTTTTCTACCTTTCCTTCAGTACTTTTGATCACCACTCTTCTGAGACTCTCTCTTAACGTTGCCTCAACGAGAAACATTCTTCTCAAAGGGCCTAGTGAGGGAACTGCTGCGGCGGGATCGATCATTCAGTCTTTCGGAGAGTTTGTGGTAGGCGGTAATTACGCCGTCGGTATCATTCTCTTTATCATTCTCGTTATTATCAACTTCATCGTTATCACCAAAGGTGCTGGTCGAGTGGCAGAAGTCAGTGCCCGCTTCACCTTGGATGCGATGCCAGGTAAACAGATGGCGATCGATGCGGATTTAAACGCAGGGCTCATCAATAACGAGGAAGCTAAGCGACGCCGCTCTGAGATCGCTCGCGAAGCAGACTTCTACGGTTCGATGGATGGTGCTTCGAAGTTCGTTCGAGGAGATGCTATCGCCGGGATCATGATCACTGCGATAAACATTCTTGGTGGTATTATTATTGGTGTAGCCCAGCAGGATATGACTTTTGCTGATGCGGCTCGCACCTTTACTCTGTTGACGGTGGGTGACGGTCTCGTGGCTCAGGTTCCAGCACTTATCATTTCAGTGGCTGCCGGCTTGATTGCCACAAGATCTTCTGACGATGCCAACCTCGGTGACCAAGTGGGTAAAGAGGCCATGGTGCATCCGAAAACGTTTTACATCACAGCCGGTGTATTGGCGCTTTTTGCCATGATCCCTGGTTTGCCGGGACTGCCTTTCTTTGCGATTGCCTCACTCGTTGGGTTCGCAGGCTTCAAGATTGAACAAAATAATTCACGCAAAGAAGAAGTTGTTAAAAACAATGCTGTCCAAGACAAGAAGACCGTCGCTGATACTCTGGAGAGTTTACTCCCAGTCGAAATGGTTCAGTTGGAAGTGGGCTATGGGCTTGTGAGCATCGTGGATGCTGAACAGAACGGTGACCTACTTGAAAGAATCTCGCATCTCAGAAAACAATTTGCTACTGATTGGGGCGTGATTATTCCCTCAATTCGTATCAAGGATAATCTTGAGTTAAAGCCTGGTGGTTATTCACTGAAACTCAAAGGAATTGAAATCGCCAAGGGTGAGTTGATGCCTGATCACTTCCTCGCCATGGACCCAGGGACAGTGATCTCTGAGATTGATGGGGTAGAGACAAAAGAGCCAGTGTTTGGTCTTCCTGCCTTGTGGGTGACTGAGGATCTGCGTGACGAGGCTCAGTACAATGGTTATACGGTTGTGGATCTTTCGACCATCGTGGCGACTCATCTAACGGAAGTCATTAAGGCGAACCTCCATGAGGTCTTGGGCCGTCAGGAATTGGTGCACTTACTGGATAACTTCAAAGAGAATAATCCTAAGGTGGTCAGTGATCTCGTTCCAGATATTATGCCTCTGGGGACTGTGCTTAAAGTTATGCAAAACCTGCTCAGGGAGGGCGTTTCCATTCGTGATCTTCGTTCGGTGCTGGAATCTCTGGCTGAGTTTGGAACTTCCTCTAAGGATCCAGATACTCTCACGGAGTATGTCCGCCAAGCCTTGTATCGCCAGATCACTGAGCGCATCAAGAGCTCTCAAGGTGACATTCCTCTCTTTACACTTGATCGCGCCGTAGAGGAAAACATCGCGCGCTCAATTGTGAGAAGTGATGGTCATGAAATTCTGTCGATGGATCCTAAAATAACTCAGACTATTTTAGCCGGTCTTAATGAAAAAATCGAAGAAGCCACCAGCGCCGGAGAAAAGATGGTGGTGCTCTGTTCACCGGTCATCCGTCGTCATTTTAAACGCCTGACTGAAAAGTTCATTCCCAACCTGATTGTGGTCAGTCATAATGAACTTAGCCCCGAAATTAACATAAGATCTCTTGGGACCGTGAGGTTGTAATTAGATGTTCGTAAAAAAGTTTGAGGCAGACACTATTGACGAGGCACTTAAAGCAGTAAAGCTTGAGTTGGGCCCCGATGCGATCATCCTTAAAACGATAACGAACAAAGGTCTTAAGGGCGCCTTCAAAAAAAAGAAAATTGAAATAACCGCCGCCATTTCAGAGAAGAGCTTTACTAAAAAAGCTAATGTCGATCGGGTACTTTCTGACGATCAAAAACAAGATTTCTACAATCATGGAGCTGGCAAAGTGAAAGAAGCTATTGATGGTTACGCAAAAACACCTTCCCAGTCCAACGCAGGCTATGGACAAATGGGCCTCAATAAAATGGTGAGCCAGATCGCCAAAGGCACCGCCGATTTTGCTGATGTCGCAAAGTCTACCAAACAAGTTTTTAAAAAAGGTCTCGATGACTTTTTAAGTGGTGATGAAGATTTTGAGAGAGAAGACGATGCTTTGGAAGAAATCGTCGTAAAGCCCAAGGCCGTGGCAAGGGACACACGTGAATCTCGCCCACGCCCGCAGGGAGCTCCTCAGGCGGAGGCACCAGTTACTGCATCGGCTCCAGCGATCAGCCGTGAAGTTCGCGAGTTAGTCAATGAACTCAAACAAGAACTTCGTACACAGCAAAATAAAATATCATCTCTTGAGCAAAAACTTCACGACCTCAATCCGAGTGGTTTAACTCGGGCTCAGTCAGAGGCTCAAGGGATCTATCAGCTTAGAACCAGCTTGAAGGCCCTTGAGGTGGATGAATCCATTTTGATTGATCTGATTCGCAAGGCGACTTACGAGCTATCCAAAGATGATCTGGAAAATGCTGATGTTGTCTTCGAGTTTGCTCTCAGAGAGATGACTCAATCGGTGAACACGGCATTGCCTCTATTCTCAAAGGTTCAAAACAATGAGCCAGTGGTCTCTATCTTGATTTCTGAAGCAGCGGCTGGACAGAGTTCGATGTCTATGAAAATTGCTGTCCTTAAAAAAGATGTCGATATAGTCCAGTATTCAACGGAAGGGAGCACTCAGGGAGCGATTGATTTTGCCGCTCAGGTATTTGGACTTAAGATTCATCGTGCTCAGAATCCAGCAGAAATTATTCAGCTTTGTCGTAAAGCTGTGGAATCAGGACGCAGTGTGATCGTTGATCTACGATTGGCCAATAAACTGCAAGATGAAACAAAAAAATTCATTGAGGCGATTCGCCGTGGGTTTGACCATGTGGAAGTGCTTATCACAATTTCTGCCATTCATGCGGAACTTTATAACCGTAAAATTCTTTCCCGTTACAAGGAACTGGCAGACGGGCTTATAATTTCTCATGTGGATTTGTGTCTCAATTTTGGGGCGCTTTTTAATGTCCACAAGGCTCACCCAAAAATCCCTTTAAAGTTTTTTGGAACAGGCCCGGTGGTTCCCGATGATATCGAGACAGCCACCGCAGAAAGAATGATGGCAGGATTGTTTCAGCTCTAGGATCAAAAGTTTTTAAACCGCTTCTCTAGGATGGAGAAGCTGTGAGAGTGGTCGTACAGGAGGTATATGCAAAAGACTAGTGAATGGTTGATGTCCTTTCGAACTCAACCGCTGACTCAATCGCGTCCCGCTCAATTTATTCAAAGACAACATTCAGCAATTAAAGTTTCAATCACTGGTGGTAAGGGTGGAGTGGGTAAGACCTCTGTTGCTCTTCGTATGGCCCGCGAGCTAGGAGCTCTGGGACAGAAAGTGCTCCTGATTGATTGTGATACAAATCTTTCAAATACAGCGATCAAGCTTGGTCTTCCTTTGGATGACAGTTTTTTCAAACTTCTCTCTGCCGAAAAGAGTTTTGAAGACTGTGT
>DIVA01000041.1 GCA_002435705.1 Bacteriovoracaceae bacterium UBA6144 | reverse complement strand
TTTCCTGACAAGTAGTGTTGGCACTTATTTTAAAGACGTCATATCATTAGTTTATGAGAGCTGTTTTCCTTATTTTTACCGTGTGTTTTACTCTAGTTTTAGAGGCGCATGCCTATGAACTGTTGATGATTCAAACTGTTTCAAGTTCTCGCAAAACTTTTGTGACCCGCTCTGGTAAACGTCAGGGAATTACGGAAAATTTCACGGCCACTTTTACCGCAGAGAATGTCTCACTCATTGCGAAGGCCCGCACAGTGACCTCACAATTCACTCAGTGGGAAGTGGTCAACCCTCAGGCCCAGGTCCCCTTTGATCCAGGTATGCTTGTCACTTATCACCCCGCGGAAGAGTACGTCTGGGCTTTGAGCCCAGAAAAAGCTCGTATCAAATATATCGAAGACCTGCGACCAACTCTCAAGCGATCATTGATATTAAAAAGTGCTGTCACTCGAGGGCTTAACGAGTCAGTCTCAAACGTTCAAGCTCAAAACCCTAATCGAGGCGGAGTGGCTTTAGATGTGATTTATGAAAAGCAGTTCAATCCCCACTTTGCTTGGGACGTAGGGCTTAGATATGAAAGCGAAGTGGTGAACCTTGATGTGGGAACTCTCAACACTCAAAGAATTATGCTTGTGGGCGACATGATCTATTACTTTGACCCCGTAGAAGACTTCTATAAAGCTCGAGTTTTTGTTGGTGCGGGTATTGGTATTGGTCAATCCAGCACGAATGTTCAAGGGATTGTGCAATCAGGAACGGCCACACTTCTTCCTGCGGCAAAACTCGGACTGGCACTTCCCTTTAATAAAGATTGGGATTTCGTGGCAGAATCTGCTTTTGAAACTTTGCGCACGGAAGAAGTGCTGGAGGACAGAACTAACCAATCAACGACTCAATCAAATCTACGAATCGGGATCGGTCTGAGGAAATTCTTTTAATAAGGTGCCAGCCTCCGCGGTGCCAGCCTCCACTATTGATAAAAAAAAAGCCCCTCATTCGAGGGGCTTTTAATTCTTACTTCTTAGTAAGTCCGATTTCTTTCAAGCGCTTCATCAGCCACTCGTGAGAATTAACCGGCTCATACTTCTCTCCCGATCCTATGCAGGAAGGAATACAGGAGAGCATCGTGTCTGGATTCGGGTGTGTGAAAAAGGGCATGGAGTAGCGAGTCTCGTTTGAGTTGGCTGGATTCACGACTCTATGGGTGGTCGCTGGGAGAACTCCATTGGTGAGGACCTGAAGCATGTCGCCGGTATCTACCACCAGTTGTTTTTCATTGGTTTTAACTGGAAGCCATTTGCCATCACGGTCTAGAAGTTCAAGACCCGAGGTCGTCGCGCCTACCATGACAGTGATGAGGTTAATGTCCTCGTGAGCTGCCGCACGCACGGATTGCTTAGGAGCGTCCGGGTGGATTGGTGGATAGTGAATGGGACGAAGAATGGAGTTACCGTCTTGAAGCATATTACGGAAATAGCTCTGTGGCACGTCCAGTGCCATTCCGATAGCGTCCATCATAAGATGCGCGGTGGTATCAAGAGAATTAAAAAGCCCTAGCATCGTTTCTCTGAACTCAGGAATCTCCGTGGGCCAAATATTCGGTGGAAAGAAAGTTCTGAACTTTTCATCCACGATCTTTTCGCGACCAACGTGCCAGAACTCTTTAAGATCTGGATAAGGATTATCTTTAGCATGTTCAACGCCAAAAGCCGTGTAGCCGCGCTGGCCACCGCCAGCAGCACAGACGTACTTGCTCTTTACTTCACGGGGCATCTGAAAGAACTCATGAACCAGTTCGTAAGCACGGTTAGTGACCTTTTCATCCACAGTGTGATCCACTAGGACAATAAAGCCATAGTCCTTAAGGCCACGAAAGAGGTTATCAACAAAACGGTTCTTGTCATTCTGAGTGCCATTAACAAAGCTCAAAAGTGAGAGTTCAGGGACTTTACGTAGAGTATCCATACGCGCTCCTTATAGGTGATATAAGGAAAACTAATCTTTGGAGGGGCGCGTTGTCCAAGCAAATAATTGAATGGCACCTATCTAAAGAGTTAGACCGTGAAAATTTTACTGCCTACTCTCACCCAATCACTCCCCATGTCTCGAGCCACAAGATAGTCTCCGCTCATGCCCATGGAGAGCTGAAGCTTTTGGGTCTGAAGGTTTTGAAGTGAATTTCTCATTTCGATCAGTTTTTGAAAACAACGGCGGGCCTCACCCTCAACATCGTCCGTGCGAATGGTTCCCATGGTCATCAGACCCTGGGCTTCGCGCTTGAGAGTTTTAAGATAAGAAATGGCAGCTTTGATTTCATCTAAGGACTCAAATCCGCTCTTTTCGTCTTCCCCGCTGGTGTTGACTTGCAAAAAGAATCCCACGTGACTGGGCAGTGATTGGGCTAGCTTTTCCAAAAGCGGGAGTGTGTCCACGGAATGCACGGCCACTAAGCGAGAGATCGCTTTGAGTTTATTCACTTTATTCGATTGCAGGTGGCCGATGAGATGCCACTTGAGATCTATCAGGTCTACCAGTGCCTCATCTTTTTCAAGCAGCTCTTGAACTTTGTTTTCGCCAAAATGCCTCTGGCCTGCGAGGTAGAGACTGCGGATCTCATCAGCGGAACGAGTTTTTGAGACCACTAGCAGCTGGGCATGAGAGCCTTGGAGCTCTGCTAGAATGTCGGCTAAATTCTGAGCGAGTTTATTCCTCGTCATCCGACTTTTTTTTCTTTTTAAAACTGATCTTGGCGTTCACTTCCATATCGTAGTCTTTGAGCACACGATCAATCTCTTTTGAGAGGTCTACTTTATCCAGCCAGCCTTTGAGTTCAGCTTTGATCTGAGTGACCACTTCACCTTTCACATTTTTAGCATTCTCCAGCAATCCCTTCACGGCTTCTTCACCCAGCGAGGCTGCTGAAACCCCAGCGGAGACAGCGGTCTTAAGAATATCGCCGACGTTCATTTTATTTTTTTCACTCATAGAGAACTCGCTCTCTTGGCGAAAGCTTTCATATTCATAGGTAGATTTGTGGCCACCATGGTCTTCTCAACCATACCAAGGCCAGGGAAAAAACCTTTGAGCTCCACTTCCAAGTGATAGGTCACTTCTGTTTTGCCGTTACCGAGATCTTTGAGTTTCCAACCGCCGTTGTTCACTTTCATCAGGTCACCAGATTTAAGTGTCCAGCTGACTTCTTTGTTTTCTGTGTGCTTGAGTTCCAGCGTATAGGTCACTTCTTTAATAAGATTAAGATTAAATTTTACACTCGCACCGGTTGGTGTCTGAGAGAGCACTTCCACAGATTTCATGCCATCCACAAAACTCGGATAGGACTTGTAATCAGTAATGGCAGTGTAGAGCTTCTTGCAGTCCACATCAAAAATTTCTGTACGTTCAGCCTTGGCCATAAAAAATCCTTTTTTTAATAACGTGGTTTTTTATCAAAGTGGTGTTCGGCACGGATGTGTCTGACGGTGCCTGATTCTGAGCGCATCACTAATGAGTGAGTTAGTGCTCCCCATGGCTTGAAGACGACTCCATCAAGAAAACTTCCTTTGGTCACTCCGGTGGCACAGAACATGAGATTGCCGCGAGCGAGATCTTCAATTTTAAATACTTTTTTAATGTCATTCACACCCATCTTACGGGCACGCTCAACATCGTCAGCCCCATGAGGGATAAGAATTCCTTGAAAATCTCCTCCCAAACACTGCAGAGCTGCGGCAGCGATCACTCCCTCGGGCGCTCCCCCAATTCCAAAGATCACATCCACTCCAGAATCGGGAGTGGCGGTGGCAATGGCAGAAGACACATCACCGTCGCCGATCAACTGAATGCGGGCACCTGTTGAGCGGATCTCCTCGATTAAATCTTTGTGGCGTGGACGATCGAGTACGACAGCGGTGAGATCTTGGATACGTGCTTTCTTTGCATCAGCAATGCGCTTTAGATTTTCTGTCGGAGATAAACGAATATCGATAATCCCTTTGCAGTCAGGGCCCACAGCAATTTTATTCATGTACATATCAGGAGCGTGAAGCATGCATCCGGCTTCTGCAATGGCCATCACAGAAATCGCATTGTATCCTCCAACCGCACAGATCGTTGTTCCTTCAAGAGGATCGAGAGCGATTTCTAATTGCGGGCCTTTACCTGAACCCACTTTCTCACCAATATAGAGCATCGGTGCTTCATCGCGCTCACCTTCACCGATCACCACCGTCGCTTGGCAGTCAATAGAGTCGAGCATGGTACGCATGGCATCGACAGCCGCTTGGTCAGCCGCCTTCTCATCTCCTCTGCCCATGAGTCGTGCCGAAGCAATGGCAGCCATTTCAGTCACTCGGACAAATTCTAAGGCGAGGTTTCTATTCATGATGTCTCCCAAAAAACGTTTGAGATTATTCTACCTAGGACGAGGGTCTTCGTCAGTAGAGTTTCATCAGCAAAAATTCTTTGGCACTGGTCTGAAGCAAATCTTCAGTGAAGAGACTTACAAGAGAGCGTGCGCGCTGCAACTTGTTATCGTCAATCCCTTCATCCACCCGAAAAACGATCTCATCTTCATCTAAAAGTGGGGTATCGACATTACGTTTTGACATGATTCGACCAGTCTTAAGACCCACCCCATCTTTCCACTCCACAAAGGTATCAAATAAAAGAATCTGAAACTGAGAGAGTTCTCCGTCCTGATGTTGCCACACGAAAAGCTCCGCTGGCCCATCGGCACGAAGCCAGTACTTAAGTTTTGCCGGTAACTCGGCTCCATAATCCACTCGGTGAAGAGGTTTGAGTGCTTTGACCGTCCGCTCGAGAGAGAGAAATTTCTGTAAGGACTGAGTGAGTTCTTGGCGCTTAGTGAACTCCACTCCGACACGACCCTTAGTTGACCACATTACTTCCCCATGCATGTGGAGTTCCTGACCGAGCCAGTGAACAATTCCACTTAAAACTTGGCCTTCAGTATAAGCATTACTGTCAGCATTCGTTCCAAGCTGCATCCCGGTCAAAGAAATATCTTTGATTTCATGGGCTCGAGCTGACTCCTCTGGCTTAAAAGTCAGATAGCAGAAGGGAAAACGCGGGAATGTGCGTTTTTCGTGCTGCTCAAAATCTGTTTTAATAAGATTAAATCGACGCTCTGTCATGAAACTTCCTTGGCTATTTTTTTATATATTTATGATAGCGACTCCTGCCTGTGCGTCCACAGGGAAAAGCTTTCTTTTGCCCAATGACCTCTTTAACTGGTAAGGTTGATCATATGAGTTTTCATCACAATGACCTCGAAATTGATAACCTTCCCAACCGTTTGACCATTTTAAGAATGCTCCTCATTCCTTTGGTCGTGCTCTCACTCTATTTTGTGGACCGCCCTCATCATGGAACAGGGACAATCCCGACTTGGATTCTCTCCCACCTAGCGGCGTGGACATTTGTGGTAGCCAGTATCACGGATTTTTTTGACGGCTGGATCGCACGCCGTCGCAATATTGTGACCGTGCTTGGATCATTTCTTGATCCGATTGCAGATAAATTTCTTGTGGTGAGTTCCCTGATCATGCTGGCCGCGATGAATCGCGTGCATGTGGTGGTGGTGATCATCCTCGTGCTCCGCGAGATGTACATGACCTCCTTGCGTCTCTTGGCCAATCATGAAGGCATCACCATCGCCGTCAGCCAAGGCGGTAAATGGAAAACTGGTTTTCAAATGACCGCCATCCCTATGTTGATGGTGGGCTACCCATGGCTGGGACTTCCTTGGCATGAAATCGGCACTGTTCTCATTTGGGTCGCGGGACTTCTCTCGCTTGGCTCAGCGATCAGCTATTCAATCGATATGATCCGCTCGCTCAAACTCAAACGTGATGAAATGAAAAAAAAATTACGTGAGGGCAGCCTGTGAATTCCCGCTCTCGTTTTGTCTCATCTGAACCTCTGAGTCCAGAGAGGCAAAACGAGCTGAATGAGGCCTACACTTCGGGGGCATCCCTCAAAGAGCTGTCTCAAAAATATAATATCGATCTAGCCCTTTTGCCCTCTCACTTTCAATCACCCAAGCTTGTGGTGTTTGATATGGATTCGACTTTGATTAAGGCAGAAGTCATAGACGAGCTGGCAGTTGAGGCTGGTATTGGAGAGAAAGTAAAACACATTACTGAGAGGGCCATGCAAGGTGAGCTCAATTTTGATGAGTCTCTCAAGGCACGTGTAGCTCTTCTGCAAGGACTCTCCGAGAGTGCTCTCCAAAAAGTCTATGAGCGTATTTTTCTTAACCCCGGAGTCGAAGAATGCTTAAAGACTCTGCATAAACATGGAATCAAGACTGCGATTGCCTCCGGTGGTTTTCTATATTTTGCTAGACTTTTTGCTGCCCGCTTAAGAATGGATTTTGTGTTTGCTAATGAGCTTGAGATCCTCCATGGAAAACTATCGGGTAAGATTCACGGTGACATTCTGAATGCGCAAAAGAAAGCCGATATTCTTAACCAACTTACCAAACAGCTTCATCTCAATTCCTCACAAGTCGTGGCCGTGGGTGACGGGGCCAATGATCTTCCTATGCTGAGAGCTGCTGGTCTGGGCGTAGCTTTTCATGCCAAAGAAAAAGTACAAAACGAAGCATCGGCATTGATCAATTTTGGGACGATGGAGACACTCATAGATTTTCTTGGAATTTCTCGCGAGGGTTAAAATGCTATTTAAAAATCTCTCCAAGGCTTTAGCAGAGACTCAAAATGTGCGGGCACTAAAACTAAAGATCAAAGATGATAGACTCCCCTTTGATCTTCAAGTTTTTCCCCACCTCACAGAACTTTATCTTGAGGCACCGGACTTAAAAGTGCTTGCCGATGATCTAAGCGGTTTTCAAAATTTAAAAGTGTTAGAATTAAGTGCACCGAAACTTAAAAACATATCCACTCTTTTTCATCTCCCGCGTCTTGAAATTTTAAAAACTCACTCAACTCCACTCTCCCCTTTACAGTTAGGCCTGGGGCTCGGACTAGCACCACTGAGATTCCTCACTTTAAAAATGGCGGGCCTCAAAGAGCTGCCCCAAGAGATGGGTCAGTTTTCATTTTTAGAAGAATTGAATTTGAGTCATAATTTTTTGAATGCTCTGCCAGACTCCATGCGAGATTTAAAAAATTTAAAACGAATAAATTTGGATAATAACCAATTCACTCTTTTTCCCGATCTTATTGCCAAGATCCCTTCTCTTAAACACGTCTCCATTGATAACAACAAGTTCAGCGAAGAAGAGACATTTCGCATCCAGCGCGTCTACTACTTATCGGTGAGTTAGCTGACAAATTGGCACCACCAGTGACAATTTTTTCTACACTACCCCCCAACCTATCCATGGGTTAGGATTTCCTTAACTGTCTATAAACTTGGCATCTTATTTGAAGTGTTAACTTCAGCTTAGCTCCGCTAACCAACTCGAGAGGTTCTTATGAAAAAGTTTTTGGCCCTTACCCTTGTAACGATGACTTTCAGTTCAGCCTTCGCTGCCACCACAGGCACTCTGCTCTTAAGAGGCACTGTTCCTCGTCTTCTCGAGATCACGGTGAACGCTGAAACGATAGCTACAAATCTACCTCTGGATACAACTCAATCTAACACTCTCGTGGCCGTGGTGAATGAGAAATCAAACTCAAAAACTGGCTATAACGTTTCCATTAGTTCAGCGAACCTCGGAAAGCTCGTGCATGAGTCAGAGAGCTCTAGTGTTGTGAACTATTCATTGAACTACAACGGAAACGCAGTGGATCTGGCTTCAGGTCAAACATTCACCTACTCATCAGCAGCGGCTAACAATAATAACCGCAACGTGGATATCTCTTACACTGGGATTGAGCATGATCTACTGATTGAAGGTGACTACAGCGATACAGTGACTTTCACTATTGCTGCCAACTAGTACTTAAATTATTACCAACACTTAGAAGGGCCCTAGGAGGCCCTTTTAAGTTTTAAAGCACAATCTCCGACAAGATCAGTATGAGATTTGTCGGGTTAATTTTTTTGTTACTTCCCCTCCATTGCCTGGCCCAGGGTTCAAAAGCCTTGATGCTCAGGGCACGTGTTCCTCACACAACAACCATCACTATCACCGCTAAAGGTGAAGCTATCGTTAGATCTAACTCGCGCCGGTTTGTGCTAAAGCCTCAGGTCACAACACTCGAAAAAAATCAGATGAAACTATTAACAGTCGTTCACCCTTAACCTACACTCTGATACAATTTTGTGAAAAGAGGGGTATCACGGATGAACCACTTACTGACTATTTTCACTTTATTTTTTTGCTTTAGTTTCTCTCTCTCACCGATGTCTCAAAGCATCGATCCTCAAGCAAAAACAAAACAAGGGCAACTCCTCCTCGACAATCCTACAGAAAATCCCATGGCCATTGAAATTAGGGCCGCAGAAAGAATTCAAAAACCAGATGGCACAGAAGAGATGCCCGACACCTCTGAGTTAATGGTCTATCCACCCCAGCTCATTGTTCCACCCAAAGAAAAACGCACGATTCGTATTCAGTGGACAGGTCAGACTCCCAAGAGCGAGAAAGCTTTTCGTATTATTGCTGAACAACTTCCCCTTGAAGTGGAAGAAAAAAAGACCAAAAAAACCGGCATAAAGATGCTCCTCAAGTACATCGCTGCTTTTTATGTGACTCCCACAGAGAGTCAATCCAAGGTTGATATTGAATCTATTGAAGCCAATGAGAAGCTCATCATTACTATTGTCAACTCTGGCAGCAAGCACCAACTATTGCAAAATGCCACGCTCACTCTCAAGGGTGCAAAAAAATCCATTAAACTTGAAGGTGAAGCTCTCAAAGGACTGATGGGAGAAAATATCCTCGCGGGCGCTAAAAGAATTTTTAAAATAAACCTGCCCAAAGATTTCTCTTCTGATATGAAAGGCAGTCTTAAATTTGATTAAAGCTTTTTTCTTCACAATAATTTTGTGCACGTCAATTTTTTCAGCTTGGGCGCAATTCCCGAATCTGGGAAATTTACAAGAGAGAACATATGAGGTCTCACTTCCCTTAGCTTTTCAAGAAAATGAAGTGGGACTTATAAAGGTACGACTTCAAGGAGAAAAGCTTAAAGAAGTTGATGGGGAATCTTATTCGAAGATTTTAAATCTCATCGTAAAAAAAGAATATTTCAGAGAAATCAAGGGCTGGATAAAAGCCAACGAAGCCCCGTATGAGCTTCGCTACAATCCTGAACTTGCAGTTGTGGAGATGACTATCCCTCAGGATAAACTTAAACCAAATGATCTTGATCTCTCATACAACCCCCAAGAACTCTATGCAGGTGCGGCCCTCGCCCCAGCGCCTATTGGGGGAGCCATCAACTATCGGCTAGAGAAAGCCAGTGGCTCTACTCTCCTTGGAGGTGAAAGTTTCACTGGCTTCTTTGATAGCTTTGTTAACATCAAAGGGTTTGTGCTCGAATCACAATTTAATTACAACGATGATGCAACCAATGGTCGCGGCTGGTTTCGCGGTGACACGAGGATCGTGAAAGATATCCCTTCAACGAGAATTCGTACTGAAGCTGGTGATGTATACCCTCAGCCCTTCGGTTTCATGAGTGCCAGACCGATCGGTGGAGTGAAGCTTGCTAAGAACTTCTCACTCGACCCCTACCGTATTCCTTTTCCTCAGGGTGCAGGACAGTTCACTCTCAGGACGCGCTCACAGGTGAAGACTTTTGTGAATGGAGTCTTGATTCGGGATGAAATTTTACCAGCAGGAAACTATGATCTTCGTGACGTCCCTCTCATCAACGGTCTCAACACTGTCTTAGTGGAAACAACCGATGAGCTGGGTCAGAAACAAGTTTTCGAGTTTCGTCTTCCAACCTCTGTGGGTTTATTAAAAGAGGGGGAAAATAACTTTTCAATCTCCCACGGACGCCCTTTTACAGACAAGATCTTTCGCCGAACCTATAGCGAGTCAGAGCTCACCAGTGTCTTTTATCAGCATGGTCTCAGCAGTGCATTCTCCCTTGGTGGCTATGCCCAAAATGAAGAAAATTTTCGTTTAGGTGGACTTGAATTAGGCATGGCCAGCAATTTAGGGAATTTCTTTTTGGGTGCTGTGGCTCAAAATGAAGATCAGCAGAACGCCGGCGCAGGCTCAATCACCTGGCAGTTGCAAAGTTTGGGAAGCAAGCTCTTTAACTCCTACACTTTAACTCTTCGACATGAGCGATTTGGAGACGGCTTTAAAAATCAAAAAGACTCAGTCAATGCGGCCCTCAAGTCACAAACTCAATCCAACATCACTGTCCCCATCCGAGAACTCTTTACCACATCCCTTGGGGCCACCTACGGAGAGGTGAGAAATACCAGTCTTGAAAATCGCCATAGCTTCGATGCGGCCCTCAACATACGGGCCTGGAGAAATCTCAATCTTAATTTTTTCATCTCTCGCGCTCGAGATGAGTACAAAAAATATAATGACGTGGCCTATGCATTTTTCACATTCACATTTGATGGGGCCAATCACTTCATCTCTGGCTTTCATGATATTGAGAATAAAACCAATCGAATCACGGCAGTCAAAGATAATGGGAATCGACTTTATGACCCCCGCCTGACGGCCGTTGTAGACGAAGGCCCGACCCGTCAGGGTGCAGAAGTCGATGGGTTTGTTCCCACACCTGTCGCTGATTTTGGAGGCAGGCTCACGGCTGCGCGCCTTGAGGGTGATTCACAAGCCCAACTGCGAACAGTGGGACGTGTTTCATCAGCGATTGTGTTTGCGTATGATCAAGGTAACTTCGGTCTTGGTTTTTCTCGCCCAGTCCCCAACAGCTTTGTCCTCTTTAAGCCCAGTGAGAATCTAAAAAAACAGAAAGTCTCCCTTCGTTCAACTTCTCCCTTCGCCGAGGGTGAATCAGGGCCTCTGGGAGAGATCACTTTTACGAATATCCTTCCTTATCAATTCCGTGAAATTCAACTCGATCCCACAGGACTGGATTTAGGCACATCTTTAGAGCAAGAAAAATTTGTGATCTACCCAAGCTATCGCTCAGCGCACCTCATCCCCTTAAAGGACAAAGGGGCCTTAATGATTCAGGGAACTCTCACTGACAAACGAGGCAGGCCTCTTCCTTTAAAAGTTGGGAGTTTTGCGGGTAAACCTTTTTTCACCTCACGCCAAGGTCACTTTTTTATTGAAGGTTTGAGCCCCGGAGAATTTTCTCTTGAGATCGATGACTTTGCTCCCAAAGAACTCTCATTCACCGACCAGCAGCGTGGTGTTATTAATCTCGGTGTGATCACTCTCGAAGGAGAAGAAGAATGAAATGGATTTTTTTAATTTTCTTCCTCACCTCCCAGGCTTGGGCTCAAGATTGTAACTACTCGGTGAATCTTGGGAACTTCACCGCCTCCGTGCAGCCAGTGGCACAAGTTCTCCCTCACACATTCACTGTCTCCCGTCCCATTAACTCGTCTGAGTCAAACTGCCCGACCTATTACGCCTACTTTGCCAAAGGTCAAGCCAACAGCTATCAGCGATTGGCTTTTTCCGGAGCGAATTCTCTTCGCTACAATTTGTACCGCAATGTGAATATGGGTAATGTGCTGAAGGATTTTGGGGATGCAGGACCCAGTGAATTTCTGATCGGCTCTGTGCCTCAGCCTAATACCCCTAATACTTCAACGATGTTTGTAGAAGTCCTCGATCAAGCCTCTACGTTTTCTATCCCACCGGGCGTCTACACTGACACCCTTCCCATCAATATCTATGCCCTTCGAAATAATGGAAATATTGAGTACCAGCGTTCAGCTTGGTTCACTTTATCATTTACGATCACCCGTTATGCGGAAGTCAGTATCGTTCCTGTGAATGCTCCCCATGACCCGGCAGCGACAACTTATGTGATGAATTTTGGTGTGATGTCACCACAGCAAGAGCTGCAGGCTGATCTGCGGGTGAAGGCCAATGTCCCTTATGGGATCTGGGTCTCCTCCCTCAATGGAGGGCAGTTGAGAAAAGTGCCTCACACCACACCTGTCCCCTATCAGATTAAAATTGGAAATACGAATTTCATGACACCCACAACTTCGAACCAGTGGGTACTTAATGAGGGATCTCCTTCAAGTTCCAGCGGAAGACCCTATCCTCTCACTGTGCGACTTGGAAACTTTGGCAGCCTCGATGATGGAGATTATGAAGAAGCGGTGACGATTACAGTACAGGCCTATTAAAAATTCGACTCTCTCCAATCTGCAAGACTTCAAATTTATCGGTCAGATCAGCTGGTCTGATTTTATGAAATTCCAGTCGGGGCTCCTCACGGGCCTCATCTGTGAGCTGGAAAGTCTCAAGATGCATCCCAAAAGCATAGCTGGCTTCAAGAATCCTATAAGCTTCTAGGGCGTCTGTAGGGTTCATGTGCATGGCCTTCATAAACCAGCGCGGCTCATACGCACCAATCGGAATCATCGCCACATCGGCCCTTCCCCACTTCTCACGAATTTCTTTAAAGTGTGGGCCCAGGCCTGTATCACCCGCGTGGTAGATTTTCATCTCTCCTACTTCGACTCCCCAGCTTCCCCATAGAGAGTGATTGCGATCAAACATCCCTCTGGCCGACCAATGTTGGGCCGGCAAGAAAGTCATTTTAAAATCCCCAAGAGATCGTGTTTGATACCAGTCCATCTCTTCAAGATTTTTCACACCTTCACCCTCAAGCCAACGCTTGTCGCCCAAGGGAACCAGGATCAAGGGGGCATCTCTGTCTGAGAGTCGCTTGAGAGTGGCACTGTCTAAATGATCGTAGTGATTATGAGACACCAACACGAGATCAATCTTTGGGAGCTTATCAAACTCCACTCCTGGCTCCACGACACGTTTAGGACCTGCAAAACTCACAGGGCTGCAGCGTTCAGCCCAAATGGGATCAGTGAGAATAGTCAAAGAATCCGTTTGGATCAGGAAGGTCGAATGATTCACCCACGTCACAGTAAGGGTGTCTTTTGTTGGGTGTGGAAGAGAGTGTTTAGGAGTATCAACTTTTTCAGGCCACGCCGCCGCGCCACCCTTTATTTTCCAAGAAAAGACATCCCAGAGACTTTTCTCATTATTGACTCCCCAAGGATTAAAAAATCTACTTCCGTCAAAATGATCTGAGCCATGGACCATATTCATCATGAGGAAGTAGATTAAAAGCATTTTATTCTTTAATAAACTCTAGGGCCAAGCCACCGCCTGGAGCGAGATTCAAATCAAAAGTTCCCGAAGCCTTAACTCTTGTCTCGTAGTATTCAACATCATGTGGATTAATCAGCCATGATGTGCCACGAGCATCTTGATAGGCCCTGACTTTATAGCTCGCTTTTTTATCATCCAGAAAATCTAGTTTGATCGTGATTTTTCTTCCCTGCTCATTGGTGATTGCACCTAGATACCAATTCTCTGAGTTTCTATCTTTTCTGGCGATCACGGTGTGACTTCCAATTTTTGAATCGAGCGCCACTGTTTTGTCCCAATCAACAGGAACATTTTTAATAAACTCAAATTCACGAGGTCTAGTCGCATAATTCTCAGGAAGATCACTGGCCATCTGCCACGGCGAATAGATCACAACAAAGAGAGCAAGTTGTTTGGCCAGTGTTGTGTTCACTCGATTAAAGGGGCGCCATTGATCAAAGGTTAAATCAAATGTTCCCGCCGTAAAGTCCATCGGTCCCGCAAGCATTCTTGTCATGGGAAGGATGGTGGTGTGATTAGGGGGATTACCTCCATCAGATGACCAGGCATCATACTCTTGTCCGCGAGCACCCTCTGAGGACATGAGATTGGGGTATGTACGCTCAAGGCCCGTGTGTTTGATCGGTTCATGCACGACCAGCATCACTTGTCTTTGAGCCGCATACTTCATGACTTTGGTGTAATGGCGAACTCCATACTGCCCGTGATGCCACTGTTCACGATCATGCCTCTCACCCACATAGCCCGTTTTGACCACGTTCATGTTGTACTTGTTGAGAAAATCATAAGCTTGCTCGAGTTGATCCTCATAATTTTTTGTCGCAGCGGAAGTTTCATGGTGACCAACGATCCGCACTCCACGCACTTTGGCATACTCGGATAAGTATTCCACATCAAATCCTGGGACAGCTTCATCGAAACGGAAGATAGACCCATTGGCCATCCAATCCCCATCCCAGCCGTAGTTCCAGCCTTCGACGAGAACTCCCTTAAATCCATGCTCAGCTGCGAAATCAATATAGCGCTGAACATTCGCGGTGGTGGCCCCGTGATTAGGTCCCTGGCCAAAAGTATACTTGCCGAGATGGATTCCCCACCACATGCCAATATATTTTCCAGTCTCGATCCAAGACGTATCTTTGATCGCCACAGGATCGTTAAGGTTTAAAATCATATCAGATTCAATTAAATCTTTTTGTTCATCGGCGATGATCAACATTCTCCATGAAGACTTAGCCGGCGTCACGAGCTTGGCACGGATCCCATCACTCCAGGGGACGAGGTCGGCCTTGAGGCGACCATCTTTCAGTCCTTTGATGGCCATTGATGGGAAATTAATCAGATTGGCTTCATGGATCGCAACCGTATACCCATTTTTAAGCTCTAAGGTGAGAGGTGTATGAACTGTGTCGAGATCTTTGAGTTGGGATTTTTGGAAGAGAAATTCATAACGATTCCATTGAAAAGCAGGAATCCACCATGCTTGATCATCAGAGGAAAAATTGAATTCAGTGGCTTCATCCCATATTTCAAAATGCTTCATGGGAAGTTGATTCGGCCACGAGTACCTAAAAGCCACTCCATCATTGAAGACTTTAAAGTCTAGGATCATTTCAATTTTAGAGGAATCATGTCTGACCCGAATCGAGGTCGACTTGTGATTATCTGTGACAAATCGTTTTTGTCCCCACACCTGCTCCCAGGTCTGGTTGTGAGTTTTGATATTCGGCTGAGTCGTAACAAGCTCTAAATTTTGTCTCATGTCAGCACGGTCACGAATCATCATGCCCAAGAGAGAACGACGAACAATCAAAGTATCACGTTTACGGACTTCGTAAGTTAACTGGCGATTTTGATAATGGATGGTCAGAGTCGTGAGCTGATCAGGGGATTTCATCTCTAGGGTTTCAAAAGCCCAGACGCTGCTGATAGAAAGGCTGAATAAAATGAAATAAGAAATGAAATTCATTTGGTTTTCTCCCAAGTATAAGCTTGAAAGAAAACCATATGAAAACTGTCCAAGATGGTCAAGAAGTAGTGCTAGCCTTAACCGATTGTCATGTGTTGTCCATTCCAGCCAAGCTTAATTTCACCTGTAGGCAACTTATCCTCTAGGATCAATCGTGAGAGGGGTCTTGTGACTAAACGATTAAAAACCGCATTAAGAGGCCTTGCACCATAGGTCGCGTCGTAGCCCTGCTCAGTGAGAGTTTTATAAGCCGTTGTATCCAATTTAAGCTCCACTTTCTTACCCTTTAAGCGTTCATTTAAAAGCCCCAGTTGCTTGTCAATAAGCTGACGCATAATCGAGTTATCCAATGAGCGATAAGAGAGTTTCGCATCCAAACGCCCAAGAACTTCAGGCTTAAAATCCAGTTCAGGATTCTTGGAGTTCGTCGTCATCAGGATGATGGTGTTCTTAAAACTCACCGTTCTGCCTTTATTATCCGTCAGACGCCCATCATCAAGGATCTGCAACAGGATATCCGCAAAATCCGGATGGGCTTTTTCAATCTCATCAAAAAGAATCACACTGTAGGGCCTGCGGCGAACAGCTTCTGTGAGCACTCCCCCGTCATCATATCCTACGTATCCTGCGGGAGACCCTATGAGTTTGGCGACACTGTGTTTTTCTGAGTACTCGGACATATCCAGCCGCACCATCTGCTCTTGATTATCAAAGAAGAATTCGCTCAACGCTTTCGCGGTTTCCGTTTTCCCGACACCTGTTGGTCCCATGAGAAGAAATGATCCCAGAGGGCGATTCTCAGCCGTGAGTCCTGCGTGAGAGGCAATCAGGCATTCACTGATTTCACCGAGAGCTTCAGACTGACCAAAAACTTTTTTCTTTAAAAACTCTTCGAGCTTTAAGATATGATCCTGCTTCGATTTTAAAATTTTCTCAAGCGGCACACCTGTCTGGCGAGAAATAACCTGCGCCACATGCTTCTGGCTCATCACCCAGTCATGCTGAAACTGTGCCAACTGCTTTTCCGCTTCTGGAAGCAGGAGATACTTTATCTTTGACGCCTCTTCGTAGTTTTGCGTGCGCTCGGCGGTTTCAAGGTCAAACTTCAAGCGATCAATTTTATTTTTCACCTCGGAGACATTCTTTAGCTGAGCGACTTCTTTCTCCCAGACTTTCTTCTCCTCGTTAAACTTCCCTTGCAGCGTCTCGATGTCACCTAAAAGAGTCTTGTTATCTTTCTCAATCTGCGCGAGCACTCGTTTTGATCGCAGCTCCGCTTCAAGTTCGACGAGTTTGGCCGGCATGGCCTCTGCTGAAAGTTTAATAGAACTCGCAGCTTCATCTAAAAGATCAATCGCTTTGTCGGGTAGATTTTTATCGGTAATGTACTGATCCGACAAAAAGACCGCGCCATAAACGGCTTCATCTGAAATTTTAATCCCGTGATGGGCCTCAAGTTTGTTTCTCACACCCATCAATATCTCCACGGCGTCTTCTTTCGAAGGCTCGTGCACAGGGACAGGACGGAAGCGGCGCTCAAGGGCAGGATCCTTCAGGATATATTTCTGAAACTCATCCTCGGTCGTGGCACCAATACAGTGAAGTTCGCCACGGGCCAGTGCAGGTTTTAAAAGATTGGCGGCGTCCATCGCGCCATCCGTGCGACCTGCGCCAATCAGTTGATGAATCTCATCAATAAAAAGCACCGCTTGACCATTTTGTCCTTTGATAAACTTCAAGAGATTTTGAATCCTTTCTTCAAAGTCCCCGCGATATTTTGTTCCCGCCATGAGACTTCCCATCTCGAGCGAGTAAACAGTTTTGCCTTTGAGTACATCAGGCACAAGTCCCTTCACCATCTGTTCGGCCAGGCCTTCGATGATGGCGGTCTTCCCAACCCCAGCAGGACCAACAAGCACCGGATTATTTTTATTTCGGCGTCCGAGGATTTCCATCACCGCTCGTATCTCTTTCGAACGACCAATAACCGGGTCAAGCTTTCCGCTGGAGGCGAGTTCGTTGAGGTTAATTAAAAAATTCGGGACTTCTGTCTCCTCAGGCGTGTCTTGAAATTTTGCAAAATCAATTTTGAGTTCCGGAAATATTTGCGGCAGATAAAAGAGCAGATCTTTTTCGGCGATCTCTGCTCCTCCGCGTTTCGCCACGTGGCCTCCAGCCATGGTGAGCCATTCGGAAAATTTTGAACTAGGTCGAATCTGTTCAATTGAAAGAGATCCACCTGCACGAGGCAGTTTATTGACTTGTGTTTCAATTTCTTTCGTTTGCTCTTTGAGAGCTTTATGTGAGTAACTGGATTTATTTTGTGTCAATCCCCACAGAAGGTGATAAGGGTGAAGTTCTGTGTTTTTATTCTGCAGTGCTTGTGACTGAGCGATATCCAATGCTCCAGCGACCACTTGATCAAATTTATTCATAATCATCCTCCCTGAGGGACTGTTGTTAATCCTAAGATGGGATCAATCTCAACAGTGTCAAGGAGGAGATCTTTAAATATTTAACTGGCCACTAAGCAGCTCTCCTCTGGGAGCTCTCGCTTTGAAACGACACCCACTTTGATCTTTTCTTGAATCGCCAGTTCCAGTAAATCATCTAGGGCATCATCGTCTTTATCCGAGAGTTGAGTGCGTGAGATGTTCCTATAATTTATTCCCTCATGAAAAAACATATCCTCTAAAGAAACCACCAGTGTTTTATAACTCCTAGATTTAATCTTTTGTTTTAACTGACTAAAATCATCCTTTGGACCATGCTGATAGAAATCAGTTTTTTGTAAAATTTTATCCAAGAGCCTTCGTGAGTAGCTCTTGGAATAGCACGCCACTAATGGTTTTAAATGGAAACTTGTGGCGACCACTAAGCGCGCGGTCACAGATTCATCCAAGGGATAGATGGCATGACCTGCTGGCGAAACGAAGATCGCTACGGCACTTTTCATTTGACGTGTGAAAAGTGACCAGGGAATTTGCGGCGCTTTGATTTCTTCTTTTTTATCTAAACGTCTCAGCCGCATGGCTTCAGACCAAAGTCGCTGATAGGCCAGTTCTGGGTCCCCGTCAGTTAAAGCAATCGGGATATAAATAGAAATCAGACCGCCCGATTCTTGGGACTGATTTATCAAAGATCTAATTTTTTTAATCTGCTGATAAGTCATAAACCCTCCTTGATTTGGTTAGATTAATTTTAAACCCGGAGGACTTTTGACTCTATAGTGAAAAGACTATGGACTTATTCAATTAAATCGAAGTGAAGTGCAATTCTCAACTTCTCTTGTAATTCTTTAAGAACCTCGAATTGAATTTCATGACCAGAGAGAAATGCGGCGACCGCCTTAATCTGGCTTTTTGAAAATTGGCGAAAAGGCACTTCTACGCGTACGAGCTGCAATTCATTATTTCTCTGAAAACAAATCTGCCACTCATGAGAAAATTTCGTTTGGGGAAAAACCCGAACAATCCTCCCATGAGTTTCTCTTTGTTGATAGTCTCGTTCAAACATCATGACGGTCATCGGGAGATGGCGACGGTCTCGGCTGGCAAGCTGCGTGAGTCGCTCAACCTCGGGGTCATGCCGGACATTGAGATACTGATGACACCAGTCATCGGTTTGAGACATAGGACACTCACCTTGGCTCAAGCATGGAAAGCGAACTTTCCAATGAAGATCTATTAGTTTTTTGCGTAAGCTTAGGGCCAGTGCGAAACTCTGTTTGGTCCCAGGTTCTAAGAGCCAAATTTTTTCTGGATTATATTTTTTAATATACTCAAGCCCAGCCTCTACACCCATTTCATTGAGTGAGTGACCAAAGAGTAAGATTTTTTTCTCTCCTAAGAGCTCCGGTTTAAAGAGCGCCTCTTCCTGATAGAGTCCCTGATAGAATTTGACAGCTTGCTCACGCATGAGTTTCGATGTCTCAATCATGGCACTCTTCGTGCCAAAGAGTTCTCTCCACGCAAGACTAAAGGTTCCAGGTCCTGCACCCACATCAATCAGATCAAACCCCTTAAGCGCCTCTCGCTCCTCAGTATTGAGCCATTGTGTGACAGCTTCAAGCTTAGGCATATTGGTGGTGAGATAGAAAGCGGCGTAGGCTGAGACGAGCCTCGGATCATTCAGGTAATCGCCGATGCTTTCTCGCTCTTTCGTAAATTTATGAGAGATCTCTTCGATCGCACGAACCAGATCACTCTCCGAGCTGAAGGAATGCAAAAGATGCGGCAGAAGTTCGCTTAGTTTCACTTATCGGACTCACGCCATTTTTTGAGCAGCACACGGGCTTCGCGCACATGTGCACTTTGTGTCTTTAATTTTTTATTTTTATCCGTATAGCTCATTTCAACAAGCACAGCAGGATGAAGATTGGCCGGGACTCCACTTTTAAGATCAACTTTTATCGGCTCTCCCTGACCGGGCAGCTTGATAATTTTATAGAGATTAGGACTTCCGGTAAGTTCCAAAGCGAGCTTCTGATCAATCAAGAGATCGGTTAAAAGAGTGTCTGAGTTATCAGGATTAAAGAGCATCCCTTTGACTTTGGGATTGCCCTCGATCACACCCTTATCTAACAGGAAAGTGATGCCCGAGAGCTTTGAAGCAATATTGAGGCAGTCTTTAAGTTGGGTACAGGTTTGCGCAGAGACTGACCCCAGAGAGAGCACCCAGAGAATAAAAAATAATCTCATACAATCATCCTTAAATAAAAAAGGCCCTCCGAAGAGGGCCTCGATGGTGAGATTATTTCAATTTTTTATCTGTCTCGCCAGTGTAAATCTGACGGGGACGACAAATCTTGAACCCAGGAGCTTCGAGCATCTCTTTCCACTGGGCCATCCAACCCGGCAGACGGCCTAAAGCAAACATCACAGTGAACATATTGGTCGGAATCCCGAGTGCGCGATAGATAATCCCTGAGTAAAAATCTACGTTTGGATAGAGTTTTCTTTCGACAAAGTACGGATCACGAAGCGCTTCTTCTTCAAGTCCTTTAGCGATATCGAGAAGAGGATCCTGTACCCCAAGCTTTGAAAGAACTGTATCACAAGCCTTCTTGATGATTTTTGCACGCGGGTCAAAATTCTTATACACACGGTGACCAAAGCCCATGAGGCGCTCGTTAGATGCTTTGTCTTTCACCCGTACGAGAAACTCTTTGTACCCAATACCACGAGAATGAATTTCTTCTAACATCTCGAGCACGGCTTGGTTGGCCCCCCCGTGCAATGGACCCCAAAGAGCATCGACACCGGCTGAAATGGTGGCAAAAGGATTGGCCTTCGATGAGCCCACCATTCGTACGGTTGAAGTCGAACAGTTCTGCTCGTGATCTGCGTGCAGGATCAAGAGCACGTTGATGGCCTGAGCGACGTCTTTATCGGCCGGCTTGCCGGTCATCATGTTCATGAAGTCTGAGCAGTAATCAAGAGACTTATTTGAAGGAATAAAATCTTTTCCTTGTGAATGGCGGTAGGCATAGGTGGCGAGCGTTTTAAGTTGCCCCATCAATTGCACCATCACCTCTTCCATCTGATCTTTAGAGAGGTCTTGCTCTAGAAGATCGGGATAAAAAGCTGAGAGAGCAGCGAGGTTAGAAGCCAGCACACCCATGGGATGAGCGTTCTTTGGGAAGGCTTTGATCATGGTCTCAAGGGGCTTGGGGATTTCTCCGTGAGCTGCTATGCGAGCTTCAAATTTTTTGAGCTCCTCTGGCGTTGGAAGATGCCCGTAGATCACCAGGTAGGAAACTTCAGTGAAAGTACTTTTCTCTGCCAGCTCTTCAATAGAATAGCCGCGGTATTTAAGAATACCCTTCTCTCCATCGAGGAATGTAATGGCAGAGGTACAGGCACCCGTATTCATGTAGCCGCTATCCAGAGTGATGTAGCCGGTGTCTGCTCTCAGTTTTGTAATGTCGATCGCCTTTTCGCCTTCAGTTCCGGTGAATACTGGAAGCTCAAAAGTCTTGTCACCAAGAGTGAGTTTTGCCTTTTCAGACATAAGGACTCCTTTACGCAAAATGTGTGGGATAAAAATTTGCCAGAGTGTATCTTCCCACAACCGATTTATAAATGGTTTTCGGTACTTATCGGTATGTGGGGCCAAAATGTGAGTGGAAAAAGAGTGAACAAAGCTTAACGGAGTCGAAATAGCACTGCCTTTGGTGCCATCTTGGCCCTTTTGAGAGGGATAATCCTTATCCCACCCTGTAATAAAGCAATACCCGTGCCGACATGCCTGACTGATTTCAGCTACTTTTCGCCGCGTCATCGCTGCCCTAAGTGTAGAGAAACTCTTGGCATCACCTTTGCTTTGTCTTTAATTAAGACCATACCAGGACAGGTAGGAACCATTTTTTAAGGAGACGCCCCATGCCTAGATCATCACATGCTTTTTTCCTTCGACTACTCTTAGTAAAAATGATTTTTGCTGTCCTTTTGACCTACCCGTTTGAAACTCATGCACAAAGAAATGGCGGCGGTCGTGATTGGGATCGTGACCGCGATCATAACGGTGGCATTGATGTGTCTTTTGGTCGTGGAGAGATCTACCGTCAAACTCTTAATCTCCCGATGCGCTACTTCGATACTCTTGATATTGAAAGAGAGCTCAGACTTCCTCCTCGCGCTCAAATTCTCAAAATAAGTGTTCGCGCTCGTGCGCTCGATCATAGAGTCTCATATATCCAACTTTTGGAATCTGGCCGAGCGAGTGGAATGTCACAATCCGTTACCCGCTTTTCAAATTTAATTGATTTCTTTCCTCGCTCATCTCAGGCACGTCTTGAACTCCAGGCTCAGGGTGACCTCGTCATTGAGGAATTGATTGCAGAAGTACAGAGAGATATTTTTCCTGGTCCGGGCCCAGGTCCAGGTCCGGGCGGTAGAGATATCGAACTTTTTGTGAACCAAAGAATTTTTGGCTCTCAGACTCTTCCTCTCCTCCAGCTTGCACGTCAACAGGGTCACAACCCTCAGGACCTGATGATCCGTGGTGTAAGTGTTGAGGGTGAATCCCTTGGTCGCTTCTCACAAGCCACTGTTCAATTGATTATTAACGGTCAGCGTGTAGGCTTCCCCCAACAACTCTCGCTTCGTGGTCGTCAAGTGATCCTCGATCTTCCTGGCCGCGGTGGAGAAATTGGTGAAGACATTAGAAACCTTCGCCTTGAAGTGATGGGTGACGCTCAGATCAACACTGTGACTCTTTTAGTGGCTCGTCGCCAAGGCCCTGGACCTGGTCCAATACCGGCTCCTATGCTTCGCTTGAGCCCACAGAGAGAGCTTAATGGTCGTATTTCACAAACTCTTGAGCAGGCGATCAATGCACCAGTGGGTTACTCAAACCGTTTGGTTTCTAGAATTGTCATCTCTGCCTCTAGCCGCACTTCAGGTGAGTTTTCAATCGTCGACATCAGCCGCGGTCCTTTGCAGAGAGTGGCCCTTGATCGTGCAGTAAGAACCACGATCATCAACCTCCCACAGGCCGTACCTTTGAGAGACATTGGATTTAACATGATCGGAAACGCACGAATTGAAACAGTGGATATTGAATTTCTTCGCTAAGCCTTTTTGAAGTTACCCCCCTAGCTTCTGGCTTGAAAGCCCCTCTGGATGAGGGGCTTTTTTTTGTCCTTTTACAAAACTTGATGCAAGCGTTAGAGTTTTTCCATGCTCTTCCCCTCTCTCACTCAAGGTCGCATTCTTAAACGCTATAAGCGCTTTTTTGCTGATATTGAACTGGAAGATGGATCGATCGTAGTTGCTCACTGTGCTAATACAGGGAGTATGAAAACCTGCTGGGAGCCCGGCTGGCCTGCACTAATTAGCCCGGCCACAAATCCTGAGAGAAAACTGCGCTGGACTTTGGAATTCACACTCCCGCCAAACCATTTCATTATGGTGAATACCGCCCTGACCAATCATCTTGTGAAAGAGGCCCTGAGTGAACTTGCGCCCTTTAAAGATTACTTAACAATTCTACCTGAACAAAAAATATTTGATTCACGCTTTGATTTTTTGCTGACTCAATCTGGTCTGCCAGATTTTTGGGTGGAGGTTAAAAATGTCACACTCTTAGACTCACCTGGCGTCGCGAGCTTTCCGGATGCCGTGAGTACGCGTGGGCAAAAACATCTACAAGACCTCATAAAATTGAAAGAGAGTGGTCAGCGGGCCGCCATGCTCTATGTTTTATCTCGATCAGATGCAGAAAAATTTAAAACAGCCGATAAGATTGACCTCGACTATGCCCAAGCTTTGAAGCTCGCTGTTTCCAAAGGCGTTGAAGTTTATTGTTTTGGTTTAGAAAAAAAAGGTGATGAATATAAACTGGCAAAATCGATTGAGGTCCTTGTTTGAAACCTAGTCAGCTTTGGTTTGATACGTCTCGTGACGATTTGAGAGTTTGGGTTGATTCCAAATTACAGCTGGCCCAGGCGCGAGGAAGCTCCGCTCAGCGCGCTGGATTTTTTCGGGACATACCACTCTTTATCCTTCCCCCCTCCTCTGCGCTCCCACTGGGATGGACATCTTTTCATTGGAAAGATCTGGTGGGTAAATTCCATATGGAAGCTGATTTTTGGATTTGCCTAGAAGCCGCTCGCCTAGGACTCGTGCAAGAGCGGGCCGATCAGATTCATGCGCCCTTAAGAGTTGAATTCGCCTTGGCCAGTGAAGTGGTCTTTTTTGGTGGTAGTTTTGATCCCTGGCATGAAGGTCATGCCAGCTGTATCAATTTACTGCCGCAACACCTCAAACTGATCGTCGCTCCTGACAGAAACCCGTTAAAGCCAATAAAAGAAATTAAAAATCTCGTTGTACACTATTGTGAACTGGCCCAACAGATAGCTCAGTCCACCTCTAGGCCCTATCATATACATCCTGGTTTTTTACTTCTCACAGAAAAAAATCCAACGGTCTCATGGGTGCTCAGAGCACTCCATCGTAGGCCCGATCTCAGAGTCAGCTTATTGATGGGTTATGACAGCTTTAAGAGTTTGCCTCAGTGGGTAAAGACACAGGATCTTTTAAAACTAATTCATTGTTTCTATGTCGTTTCAAGACTTGAGAGTGAAGAAGAGAGAGCTCACGCGGAAAAACTTATTCGTGAGATCCATGCCGATATAAACGTGATGTATCTTGGTCATCATCCCCACGAAGACAAAAGCTCGACGGCCATCAGAAAATAAAAAAGGGCCCGATTCCGGACCCTTTTAAGATTTAACTTTTTTGCAGGAAAATTAAACTCTAGTACCAGCCACAGGTATAAATGTAGCCACACTGGTAGCCATAGTAGCCCCAATTATCGTAGCCCCAGTAACAGCTATAGTTATAACCACAGGTATATCCAGGACCAGTACCTGGGTTGGTGTTTGAGCCACTAGAAGAGCCACCAGATAGAAGTGCGATTAAAACAGCAATCCCTAGAACTGGACCGATCCATACCCAAGCATCACTTGACCATGAAGCACCAGTTGATGAGTTATTCTTTGTGGCTTCCAAAAGCATGGCCTGAGCTTCTTCAGAGCTTAGTTTTTCAATTTCGATAAGTTCCAAAATTGATTTCATCTCTAAAGCGAGTTTTTCATTTTTTACAGTGCTGACGGCCACATCAATGATCTCAGCCGTTGTGACGCCTTGAGCACGAAGTGTGTTGAGGTTAGCCAAAAATTTCTTCATCTCAGCTTGGTAGAAGGCTTGGTCTTGCTGATCCCATTCAACAGTTAGAGCAAAGTTAAACTCATCAATGGCAGCTTTGATTGAGTGGGCGCCAACAGTAGAGGCTGAAGCGGTTGTGACAAAAGCAAAAGCCAATAAGAGCGTGGATAAACGCTTTAACATATTTACCTCCAAGGTAGTTTCAATGCGAGGTATCTACGCTTTTGGGATAAGTTTCGTCAACTTATGTTAAGTAAATCTTAGATTGAGCGATAAAAAGCCAATGACGTACCTTGTATATTCAATACATTATGCCCCTGGTCTTTAAATTCATTAAGCCAGCGATAGACTCCGGGGAAACCTGGAGAATAATCATCCCACACAATCACCCCCCCGGCCTTGAGCATTTCTAAGCTTTTTAAGGTATCACTCTTCACATCAGCATACTCATGAGAGCCGTCAATAAAGATAAAATCAAACTTCTTTTTATAGGGACTAACGTCGAGCTTATCTGAACTTGTTTCGAGCTTATGAAAGCGTTTCGATTCCTGAAGGGCCTGCATGATAGGACTTGGGACATTTTTGAAGGTCTTATCCACGCTATAAATTTGAGTGGAAGAAGATGAATTCAAAAGGAAATGATAGGAACTGCCCCCTTTAAAACAGCCGATCTCAAGCACCTCAGAGGGATTAGACTCTTTAAACAAACTAATCAAAGCATAAAGTTCTCTCTCCGTCAGAAGAGTAAATCGTTGCGGCAAATGCACATAGAGATCAGAGACTCTTTGGGGTGCAAGAAGAATGGGTCCATTCGGAGTTGGAGGGGTCACTTGAGGAAGTTTTGATTTTTCATAGAGAACATCAAGATACATCTCAGTCAGTCTACGCTTGGCCGTAGTCTCACCTAGCAGAGACTGAATGATGAGCTTGAGGAAATAAGCGATAGTTTGAGTCAGTTTGAAAAATTGATTAATCATTCTTTAAGACTAACCTATTTGAAATATAAAAGGGAAGCCAAAGCTTCCCTTCCAATCTAAAGCTAATGGTCTAGCAATCTAGACTAGTAGCATACTCTTTCATTGAAACAGTCTGAGTACCAGTAGAAGCCCCAGCTGTCGTAGTAGTCGTAGCAAACGTACTCGTTGTAGCAAGATGGGCCTGAAGAAACACTCACTGAACCACCAGCAGCAATAGCAGCAACGAGAAGAAGTACAATCAGAGCACCAAGAAGAACGCCATCACCTGACCAAGAAGCACCCTGTG
>DIVA01000052.1 GCA_002435705.1 Bacteriovoracaceae bacterium UBA6144 | reverse complement strand
TACAACCTTTTGATGAATGCGCACTTGTTTTCAAGTCAACCGGCCATGGCGTATGACTACGCTCGCCCAGACAAGGTTCGTCGTGACCGCTCTTTGTTGAATCTGGCACAAGTGGGGCTGGGATTTATTCCTGGTATCCCAGGGATGCTCAAGAACCTCGCTAACACCTTCCTCGATAGCATGCACAAAGAGCAGCGCTTAATGGATGGCGCATTGGTAGCTTACTTTGAGCTTAACCAGAACTCAGTGATGGTTGATCAGATGTACAAGCAGATAATCAATCCTTACATCGTGAAGTAGTTCGAGAGATTAAATTCTGAGATTATAGTGAAAGGCCCTCTTAAATGAGGGCCTTTTTATTTTTAATGGCTGAAATGATAAGAAACGTTGTCTGAATCGCAAAAAAGCTACCCAAAAAGATCGCACCGCCCTCACTGAAACCATAAGAGTGCAGTCCTGTTGCCAGGATGTAGTTCACGCCAAACCACGCCATCATCACACTCATGAACGCTCCTGCGGTGAGGGGGATAAAGCGCGCGGGAGTGATCCAGTTGGAATAGCGACCATGGAGAATCGCCATGTAGATCAAGAGTACAATGAGTGACCAGGTCTCTTTTGGATCCCAGCCCCAAAATCTGCCCCAAGAATAATCCGCCCACACACCTCCGAGAATAATCCCTGCAGCTAAGAGCACCACACCCACTTTCATGCAGGTGTAGATCTGCTCCATCTGAAAGCGCGTCTCTTTAGAGTCGATGGT
Source organism: Bacteriovoracaceae bacterium UBA6144 (assembly GCA_002435705.1). Lineage (GTDB taxonomy): Bacteria > Bdellovibrionota > Bacteriovoracia > Bacteriovoracales > Bacteriovoracaceae > UBA6144. The sequence goes on along the minus strand of DIVA01000052.1, from coordinate 200,200 downwards.
AAAAAACATCTGACGTACAAGAACTACGTTGGCCAGCACCCAAGAGAGCGCAAGCGCGGCGTAGGAGAGGATGATAGTGGTCACGTGGGTCGAGAGCCAGAAATTATCCCGCAGCACGGGCACCAAAGGAGAGATGCTTGGGTCCAGCATGTTGTTGGCAAACCTCATCATCATGAGACACAGACCATTGTAGGCAAGGCCTCCGATCAGAAAGAGTTTCTGCTTTTTCCAAAGAGTCAGAGCAAAAGCAATCACCAAGGCCCCAAAGCCTGAGAACATGACCGTTTCATACATATTCGTGATGGGCGCGCGGCCTGAGATCAATATCCGCAGGATCATCGCTGTGAGCTCAAGTGCGATCACAAGCCCTGCGGCGGTGAGGCCCGGGCTTAGGGTTTTGAGGGAAAAAGTAAGTGCCAGGCCCAGGATCACTAAAAGCAGTGACCACAAGAAAAGGTTGAGCTTCGAGTAGGTGTGCTCCATCATGAATGCGTCACCCTCAATTTTGATGTAATCCGCACGGGCTTCTTCGAACATCAATTGGAAGGGATCAGCGCTTCTTTCTTTAAGCGAAGCGACCTTGGGCTCGGTGATGAATTCAAAAATGGGCAGCCACTGGATAGTATTTTGCGTGCTCTTCTCCGGCAGAGTCCAGGTTTGACCTGCTTTCAGTTGATCCAGCACCTGCATGCGAGAGAGGATCTTATTGAGCTCTTTTTTATAGCTGTTATTTTCTTTAATCGCCTGGTGAGCCGCGCGCACCTCATCCATGCGTAAGGAGAGTTTTGAGGCAGGCATAAAGGTGTCTGCATCCGTTAAACCCAAAAGCTTTTTCGCGTCGGTGTGCTCAATTTTAATGGGCAGATCCAGCTGGGATTTAATCCCCATGCCATCGAAGGAGAGTTTACAGAAAACTTCCACGGCACTCTTCTCTTCCAGCTTTTCACTGCCGGTCATGAAGCGCAGGGTTTCACTTGCGAGAATATGCAAGGGCTTCACGCGACCACCGGAACGCACCGGAAGAGTTGCCAGATTATCCGGGCAAAGAGTCTGAGCAAAGCCGTTAAGACTTATCAAGAGTAAGAGGAAAAACTTAAGCATGGGCCACCTCTGTGGTTGGGCGAGCAGGTTTTTTACGAAGGACAAAATGCCAAATACTTCCAAGCACTAAAAGCAGCGAGCCCAGATACTTCCAGGGACGTCCGGGGTCATAGTTCACACTGAACACCGAACCGTAAGGCCCTTCTTGGGTTTGAAAATAGGAGGCCTGGTAAAAAGTGAAATTTTCTTTTTTCATGGGATTATTCATGAACACGTGATGCTTTTCTGATCCTTGGTTGCCTTTAAAAAGCGTCACGAAGCTCTCATAGCTGGCAGGATTATTGGTGCCTGGGTCCGTGTCCATTTTAAACTGATCCAGCGTGATCTCAAAGGGGAGCTTCAGGCTTTTGCGGCCGAGGATAAAGATCACCCGACCCTCTTTACGGTTGAGACTCATGGCCTGAGAGGTGGTGACCCAAAAGCGAGAGCCAGCGGCTTCGATCTCCACCGCCTTGAGTCCCCCCTGGATCAGCTCCCCGTTGTCCTGAATGGGTTTGACTTCACTGGGTGAGCGCTTCGGATAAGATTGGGTTTCGTGGCGATTAAGCCGTAATCGAAAGCCCATCCAGGGGAGGGCGACATCGATTCCTGGTTTAAGGTCGCGGACCTGCCAAGTCTGGGATTCTTTTTCAAAGAAAGAGGCGAATCGACCAAAAATAAAGAGGTGGGGTTTCTCTTGAAAAAGAGCGCGGCTAAAAATCCGATGCTCAGCCTTATCTAAGAGCTTGAGGTTCTCATCCACCGGAAGCGGCGAGAGATCCGGCAGAAAACGCAGAGTGCGCTCTCCCACTTTAAGCTCAATCATGTTTTTACCGCCCATGCCCTTCTTCTCTTTGATATTCTGGTCTTGAGGCAGAAAGCATGATCCCCTCTGGGCATCCCAGATGATCAGGTTTTTATAACTGGGTTTTGAGAAACATTCGGCCAAAAGCTCCGGCATATAGTGCACATTCAAAGGACCCAGCTGCATGGTGCTTTCAAAATCAGCCTCAGGGTGCAAGCTCAAGGTGAGGTCTTCGCCAAAATTATCGTTTTCGAGGCGGTAGGTGCCTGAGTGCTGGCGGGTCATATCTAAAAGTTTGTCTTCTTGCCAGCTGGTTTGGAGTTCACTGAAAGGGAGAAAACGTAAAACTTTGATTCCTTCCCACTCAAGGCCTAGATCCACTCCGCGGGCGCGGTAGGGAAGGGCCACGGAGACCTCTCTCCCCTCTTCTGGCAGCTGGATCGTGAGTTGGTCTTCATTCAGCTGCACGTCGCGAGCAGCGGTGTTGGGAGCGAGAGTGAGGTTGCCGTCCACACCGGCCTGGTAGGTGATAAACGAGCCCAAAAAGATCAGAATGAGTCCCAGGTGAATGACGTAAAAACCATAGAGGTGGCGCTTTAGGGGAAGGCGCTGCAGAGTGGCCACCAAAATACTTAAAAACATCAAGAGCTGCACGAACATGAAGTCGACAGATTTATAGACGTGGCGATTGGCATAGTCGGTGCCGTGATAAGACTCCATGAAGGTGCCATAGGTCAGATAGGCCGAAAAAATAAGGATAATCACCACCGCAAATTTCACATTTCCGAGCAGGCGGTAGAGCTTGGAATAGAGATCAACAAATGACTGAAATTTCATGCCCCTAATGTGACACTTTTTAAATTGTCTGTCGATCTATAGCGATTTTTGAAGCCATGCAAATAAGCTAAACAAAGCGTAAAAAAGGGCCTGGTGAATGAGATAAATTTTCAACGCATGTACGCTCAGGACTTCAAGTGCTTTTACGCGTAATTTATTTGGCCACAGCTTTAAAATCCACGGACCCGAGATCATCCCTAGGAGGACCACCCAAAACCACGGATAAGGGGGAATAAAGTCCATTGAGGGCCTAGAAATAAGCCGGGCCATCCACTTCACCCCAAAATCCATTCCAAATTGAAGAATGAGAATGCCAATCATCACCGGCCAGCGGGCCTTTTTAAATTTTATGAAAGGCAGCGCCATGAGGCTCACTAAAGCAATGCAATGAATCGTGCCCATGTAAATCCAAACCGCGGGAAAAAACAGGTAAGTCACGAGACTGATGATCAGGGCAATCACAGTGAGTTTTCCGAGCCTTCTATTAAAGGATTTCCATTTAATCTTTTCTCCGTGGACCAGCTCCAGTGAAGCCCCGACTGCCCAGAGAAATAAAAACACAATGAGGCGCGGAAAGAAAAACCAAAACCCCTCACTCATATTAAGTGTCAGGTGCCCAAATAAAGTGAGGTCGTAAGTGAAATGAAAGACCAGCATAAAGAGCACGGCCAGTCCGCGGATTTGATCGAGGCCATGGAGTCTCATGAGCGGGCCCCAAAATAGATAAAGAAGCTGACGGAAGAGTCGACCTCAAATGAGCCGCGCGCCTGATTGCTTAGAAGCTGTGAACTCAAGGGAGGAAGGCGTTTTTTTGATAGCGGGTAATCGATTACTCCGGCCAGACGAAATTCACCCTCATATAAAGAAAGGAGGCTGAAAAGGCCTTGATGGGTAAACTGGTGAGTTCCTTCCCTGTGGAATTCGAGTCTTTCTTCAAAAGGTCCAAGCATTGTGAGGGGCTGTCCTCGCTCTTTATTCCACAGAGCGATCTCTCCTAAAACAGTTAACTGGTGATCGAGCCTCTGCCCCCAAAAACCAACCAGAGTCACTTTTATCGAGGGAGGGATCACTTCCAGCGCTAGGGCCAGGTCATTTTGATCTTTATGGATAGAGGCCTTGATGTCCATCTCATGAGAAGCTGAGTCTCCATCTCCGATAGAGAGATCATAATAAGGTAAGTGATGGGTTCCACCATCGACGGCCAGCACGGCCATGGGAGTGGTGGGTAGGATAAAACCCTGGGCCAAGGGGCCCACCACAATCACCTCACCAATTTGGCGGCATTTATTTTGAAAAGATTCAAGCTTGCTCTCTGACATAGAGACATCTTATCCTCTCCCTCATGGATAATCTATCGACTTGGTCACAACGGGCCCAAAAGCTTGCGCTTCAACTTCCTCATCACACTCAGACCCAGCTCAATGGGCATCGAATCGTGCTGAATCAGTCTCTTTGGATTGAGTGGATTGGTGAGAAAAACCTGGAGAATCTCAGTTTCTCGGGCTCCTGGAGTTTGGGATCCCAGATACTTTTTCTAGCCTTAAAAGAGATTTTACGAGGAAAATCCCTCGAGAGCGCCAAAAATTTGTCACTTCGAGAAATAGAATCTTTTTTACGAGACCGCAATTCTGAGGCTGCTTTACCCTCTGAATCTTACCAAGATTTGTCTGAACACTGGTCACGGATCCAAGCACAGCTGGCCAATATTTCTACCACTACTCTGAGCGCGGGGGCCTATGACTTTCCTGCGGGTAAGGTCTTTGCTCTTTTAAGTTTGAGTGAGAAGATTCAAGAGCTTAAGGCCTTTTTCTCCTCTGAAACACTCCTCGGTTTAAGAAGATCAGGAGGGAGAATTGAGCTTTTAGATGTGCAGGATTTTGATGTTTTCATCGCACTTGATAGTGGCAGTGTCCCTGAGTCAGCACTGCTCGATTGGCTGCAACTCAAGCTCTGCGAGACCTATCGGGAGCCCTCTTTAAACCTTATTCCTGAAAGTTTCTCGTAGAGAGGCCAAAAAAAATTGTTTGATTTAGTGAAAAATATATCTATAGAATCAAGTAAGTCATTATTAACGGCTCAACACTGAGAAGAGAATTTGGAAAAGAATTTAGTATTTAAAGAGGTCAAAAAAGATTCAGAGATTGAAGATCTCTCTAATTTTGAAGTTCAAGTTTTCACCGACTCTCAGGACCTCCAGTGGAATCTCGCTAACATTCGTAAAGAAATTAAAGAAGGCTGGAAACTCTACTCTGTCACTTATGGACCAGAGACAGTTGCCGCACTTTTTTTAAAATCAGATAAGGACTCACTCTTTACCAAGAACACGCCCATCAAGCTGGCTTTTCAAGGAAATGGCTTTAGTCATCGGATTAAAGACTTTTATGAAGAAGAGGCAGAAAGGCTTCAGTTGAAGAGAGTGGTTAATTACTGTCCCGTCGATAATTTTAGAATGATCGCGCTCAATGAGTCTCATGGTTACAGAAAAACTGGAAACCAACTCGGGAGCCACAGCTCTATTGTCGAATGGGAAAAAATTATGAATTAATAGTGTTAGTAACGATAGTTTAACAACGGGTACCTTTTAGGACCCAACTTTGACGGAGGAAAGTCACATGGCTAAGAAAGCAACAAAGAAAGCTGCACCTAAGAAGGCTACAGCAAAGAAAGCAACAGCTAAGAAAGCTCCTGCTAAAAAAGCTACTGCTAAGAAAGCAACAACTAAGAAAGTTGCTGCTCCAAAAGCTACAGCTAAGAAAGCAACAGCTAAGAAAGTTGCTGCTCCAAAGAAGAAAACTGCTCGTAAACCAAACCCAGCTTTCATGAAAGCTCTTACTCCTTCTTCAGCTCTTGCTGAAATCGTGGGCGCAACTGCTCTTCCACGCACTGAAGTTGTGAAGAAAATCTGGGCTTACATCAAGAAGCACAATCTTCAAGATGCAAAGAACCGCAGAAACATCAACGCTGACGACAAGCTTAAGGCTGTTTTCGGTGGAAAGAAGACTGTTTCTATGTTCGAAATGACAAAGCTTGTTTCAAGCCACTTGAAGTAATCTTTAATCATTACGATTAGATTTTAAGATTTCGATCTTGAAAAGCCTCCTTCGGGAGGCTTTTTTTATGAACAGGATGTTCTGTATGCCGACGAAGCCAGGAGGCGAGAGTCGGCGATGTCAGGATGGCATGTATATAAACAGGATGTTTTGTATGGCGCCGAGTGCAGGATGCACAGGAGGCGGCGGCCGACGAAGCCAGAATTAGAATTGCTCTTCAAACTTTTGAATCATCGAAGCCGGAATGGCATTCTCAATTATTTTTGCCGTGGCAAAAAACTCTTTGCAGTGAAGAGCGGGGTTCCCTTGGGGGTAGCTCTTATTGCCCGTATAAAAGTTTAGGCAAGTATGGGCGTAGTAATCGATGTAGTCGGGAAAATTGAGTGAGAGATGACGTAAAATAGCACGTTTTTTTGTTTCATCATTTTGAGTAAACACATCTCCCGGTAGGCGCTCCCAGGATTTAATTTGTTGCATAAGAGCTTCTCTTTTCGCCACGCTTTTTGAAAGTTTCTGGATGGCCACCCAAGACTTGTTAAAGGCTTCACCTTTTACGGGGTATCCCAGGAGATAATTGAGTGAATAAAACTCGAGCGTCGGAGAGTTAAGAGCATCCAAGGTTCTGAGAAATTCATGCCCAAGATTGGTATCGTCGTTCATTCCACCACGTGCCAAATAAGACTGGGCTTTGGGGATAAGTTTTTTCCAACAATCCTTGAGGGCAATTGAGTTTAAAAGTTTATTAAGGCCGTGGGTGTTGAGTTCGCTCATCCATTCGGTCTTGAGCTTAGTCCATAAAATTTCCTGGAGCTCAGGCTTCTGGCACTGGAGTTCAGCGATTTCTGAAAAAAGAATCGGGGAAATAATAAAATATTCACTGACCACCATGCGCGCACGGTGTTTAGGGTTGAGAGGGTCTGGAAGGGATGACTGTAAATAAGGCTTAAGTAGCCTTAAAAGTTTTGGCACCAAGTCTACAAAGGCCTTAGGCGTTTGCCAAAAGTCAGTCAGGTCACTCCAGCAAGGGGACTCAGGGCTTGCGTCATCGTTGAGGCATTGCTCAAACCACTTAAGGCTTAGATCAGCTCTGTGGATTTTAAAAAATTCATTTTCCGCCAGTGCTGGCCAGAGGGCCAATTCCTGAGTGGCCTTAAAGTCTTCTCGCTTGAGAATAAGTTTGCTCTTAAGGCTTTTGAGGTACCCCTCGGCCATATTCGCCACCATCTCTTTCCAGTAATCATTTCGCTCAGACGGGCGGATATCAGAGGCGTGTTTAAAAAATTCGCTATAGGATTTTTCTCTTTCGAGGGCTTCCAGATCCTTAAGTGTATAGCTCGAATCTGCAAGTAAACTTGCCGATGATGTGAGCAGTGCAGTAATAAGAAAAATGAATTTCACCTCTACATCTTAATCTGTCCCTTTTGAGCGCGTCAATTTGCTTTGCATAGCCTCGAGGGCACGAGTAAACTCTGAGGACTTATTTCAGGAGGATTCTATGTCAGGTCAGGTCACTGATTTGTCAAAACTGTACCAGCTAACAAACACGGATATGAATGGGTGGAGCATTTTGGGTCCCCAAGATTATCTGCACTTTATTCAAGAGCATCGAGTGGAATTTTCCCACGAATTGTCGGGCTTTGATAAAATTCAATCCAACTATCCTTATCGCCGTGACGTGACCATTTATGGTTTTCCTCTCTTGTGTAGAGTCGACAAGGCTGCAAAAACAATCTCACTTGCTTCTCGTCGCCTCTCTCGAGAACTGTATTTATTAAAAATTCTTGAGTCAGAAGGAAAAACTTTTCCAGAACTCAACCAATTTTCAGCCAGCTTCGCTCAGTTGGATAGCCGCCATTTTCCGACAGAGTGGCGCGTTGTCACTGATACGCAAGGTTTGGCTGACTGGGAGAAGGACTGGAGTGAAGTAGAGGAGCGAATGAAGTCGCACCTTGGTCGTTTAGTGGGTTTTGTACAAACCTACCGCTCAACGCTTTTCGAGCGCGTTTCGGACTGGGGACTCTCACTCACTGCTCAATACGCCTTATTGCGCATTCACCTTTTAAAATTTTTGGCGCTTTTGCCTTCACTTGATCACGACAAGAAAGGTTTTGAAGTTAAAAAAAATCTGATCGAATCCTTCCGTCGTCTTCGTGATGATAACCGTCTGATTCGATCGCGTGGAGTGAAAAGCCTCGGGCAGAAAGCTCTTCCCCGTAAGTACATGCTCATGATTAAACTGGGACAAGATATCTTTAAAATCTTGCCCGCAGGTCTTTTGGCCATGATTGTTCGATTCATGGTTAAGATGATGGCCAAACGCTTTATTGCAGGTGAGTCTATCGCCTCCTCCGACACCACTTTGCATGCTCTGGCGCGCACTAACCGTGAAGCCACTTTGGATCAGCTAGGCGAGCTGGTCGTTTCTCAAAAAGAGGCAGAGGAGTATGTCTCAAAAGTCTTGGCGATTATTAATGGATTAAAAGTCCATATTAAACCAGGTGAGAGAAACGCAGCGGGAATTCTTAAGGCTCACGTTTCTATTAAAGTCTCTGCTCTTGCCCATGACTTCAAACCGCAAGCTTTTGACTATACCTATAGTCTTGTGGCCCCACGCCTTAAACGTATCCTTCTTGCGGCAGCTAAAGAGCAGGTCTTTGTCAACATCGACGCCGAACACTATCACTATCGTGATCTCGTCTTTAAAATTTATCGTAAAGTTTTGCTAGAGACTGATTCTCTCAAAACTTGGTCAGACACGGGTATTGTGATCCAAGCTTATCTGCGAGATGCAGCTTTGCATTTCAAAGATGTGATCTCTCTGGCCCGTGAGAGAGGTCAACGGATGCCCATTCGTCTTGTGAAAGGTGCTTACTGGGATGCAGAGACCATTGAGAGTGAAGTGCATTCTCATCACGCCCCCCAGTTTTTAAATAAAGAAGAAACCGATCTGCACTTCCGCCAGATTGCCTACATGGCCCTCGAGAATGGGGAGTTCATCCAGTTGGCAGTGGGCTCACACAATCTGCAGGATCACTGTTTTGTTGAGGCCCTTCGTGAAAAAAACTTCTCTCAGGCCCCTGTGATCGAGCACCAGTGCTTACACATGACCTATGAGGCACTCTCCCATGGACTCTCAAAGATGGGGTGGCCGGTTAGAAATTACATGCCTATTGGAAACCTCCTGGTAGGCATGGCGTATCTGGTCCGTCGTATTATGGAGAACTCTTCGCAGGTGGGGATTCTCACCATCATGCGCTCCCACAATCATGCTCTTGCCAATAAGACTCCGATTCAGAGTCATAGAGAGAGGATTGAGAAAGCGGAAGTTAGTCGTGATCCTATCGAAGAGAAACTCGATCCTGGCTTTAAAAATGCTACACCCGCAAGACTCTATCTTGATTCTGATTTGACTCATTTCGAAAACGCCCTCAAAAAACTTGAGACTCAGATTTTGTCAAAACAGTCTGAGTTTAAAAATCAGACTGGGCTTAAGATTTACTGTGGATCAAAGCCTGAGTTGATTGTTGGAGTCATGCCCGAGAATAGCGCAGCTGATGGGATGATCCTGGCCCGCGAACTCTACACAGAGATGCAAAAGCCTGAGAGCTGGGCGCATGCAACGCTCTCCCAGAAGGCAGCGGTGATTCTCAAGGCTGCCGATCTGATGTGGGCGCGTCGCTATGAGCTTTCGGCCCTTATTGTTTTTGAGTCCTCAAAAGCGTGGACCGAAGCCTTGGCCGATGTGGATGAGGCGATTGATTTTCTAAATTTTTATATTCGAGAAGAATTTAACCATAAAGACAATGCCCCAAGGGGAGTGACTCTTGCTATTGCCCCTTGGAATTTCCCTCTGGCGATTGCCTGTGGGCTCATGAGTGCGCCCCTGATTGCAGGAAACCATGTCATCTTAAAGCCTGCTGAACAAACGCCTTTAATCGCCCAGAAGCTGATTGATCTTATGCATGAAGCGGGTGTTCCAGTATCCGCTCTGCGAGTTCTCCATGGAGATGGAAAGGATGTAGCAGCTCCTCTGGTAGAAAGTGATTGGGTGAACACAATTGTCTTCACTGGTTCAAAAGCGGTAGGACAGTGGATTCATCAGAAAGCCTCGCTTAAACTCACTCGCTCTCCTCTTGATGGCGCGGATATTCCAAAGAAAGTCATTGCTGAAATGGGTGGAAAAAATGCCATTATCGTCACCAACAATTGTGAACAAGATGAAACCATCTCGGGCATTTTGTACGGGGCCTTTGGGCATGCCGGTCAAAAATGTTCGGCCTGCTCACGAGTCATTGTTGATCGAGAAATTAAAGCCTCGCTGGTTGAAAGATTGAGTCAGGCGATTGGTGACTTAAAAGTGGGGGCGGCCACTGATCCCCAGGTGTTTGTGAACCCACTGGTTACGCAAGCCGATCAAGAGCGCGTACGCGAGATTGTAAAGCTTGCGGTGCTTGAGGCGCAGGAGCATGGCGGGAAGGTTTGGGTTAACCGCTCTCAGGAGTCATCAGTTGGGTTTAGCGTGGGTCCGGTGCTCATTGAGCTTCCTAGTGAGCGAGCGATGCACCCAGATTCATGGGCGCAGAAAGAAATTTTCGGGCCCGTCATCCATCTTATCTCGTATGTGGATCTGGATCATGCCGCCGAACTTTTTAACTCCACTGAGTACGCGCTGACTGGTGCGATCTATGGTCAGTCTCAAGATGACATTGATTATCTTCTCTCAAAACTTGAGTGCGGGAATCTGTATATCAATCGCCCCAATACCGGTGCTCGAGTAGCGATCGAGCCTTTTGGCGGCTTTAAACTCTCTGGCACCGGACCGAAGGCCGGAGGAATTCATTACATGAAAGAATTCCATGTCCACAGTATGACAGCCGTGGCCCAGAAAACTCACTGGGGAGCGGAGAGCGGTTATAGTTTTAAATTGCCGGTGAAGAGTCAGCTTTCTGTTAAAAATCGTCTGGGTCGCTGGGAAAAGTGGATGGAGAAAGTTCTCACTCACTATGAGCGCCTGACAGGTCGTTTAAGCGAGCAAGAAAAAGAAATTCTCACCGATCTCTATGTGTGGGGGCTTAAAGAGAGTGAAAGTTTCTTTCATAAAGAGCACCCAAATCTTCGAACACCAGGTCAGTTAAATTTTAATAAGTTTGATCTGGCACGACCTAACATGCTGATCGGCGTGTATGAGCCTAAAATTGCCTTTAATGCTCTTGTGCGCGCTTCATTAGCGCTCCTTTCAGGCAATGGATTGGCAGTGCTATGTTGCTCGGATGAATCTTATGGAGGATGGAGGGAGCTGGCACAAACGGCACATAGTTGTGGTTTCTCTACTCTCAATTTTGATGTGTATAAAGTAGGTAAGGGTGAGTTTTCAAACTTGGCGCAACTGCCTCAAGTGAGCTCCTTGCATCTGAGTGGGAATTTGAGTTTTTATGAGCTGGAGGAATTTCAACCTCAGGCACAGACTCAGTTTCTCAAGCACGTCAGTCATGATTTGGATCATCCAAGTTATAAAGCATCCTGGCCTCAGTGGATGGAGTCTCATGTTTACACCCGCTCTCTGGCGATCAATACCATGAGGCATGGAGCTCCCTTGGAGATTGATTTGTGAGAATTCTATTATGGGGAACAGGCTCTATGAGTTCTGCCTTGGCCTTAGGTTTAGGGTCTCAAGGGCATGAATTTTTTCTCTATAATCCGACCCTCTCTAAAGCTCAATCACTGAAGGGACAGTTGAAGAAAGCCCAACTTTGGCAGGGCCAAGATTTTGAGGCTGTGGTGCTTGGATTTAAACCACAAAAGCTTACAGAGGCGATGTCAGATCTCTCTGCCATCGTTACACCTCAGACTCTCATCATCTCGCTTTTAGCCGGAGTGAAGCTTGAAAAGTTACAAACACTCTTTCACTCTAGGGTCCTGCGATTGATGCCGAATCTTGCGATCGCTGAAAATAAAGGCGTGTGTCTCTGGAGTAGTCTCTTAGAAGCGCAGGAGAATAGATTTTGGCAAACCACGCTGAACTCCTTAGGCTTTGCTCCTCAAGTCGAAGAGAGGGAGCTTGATCTTTATACGCTTCACGCGGGATGCTCTCCGGCCTATTTGTATTTTTTGATTCAGGAGATGAAAGATTTGGCCCAGCAGTCGGGAGGTGATCCAGCTTTAGCGGCTAAGATTCTCACTCTCTCTCTGCAAGGGGCACTGGATAAGCTTAAGGGTGATGAAGATTTTCAGGGACTCATCACACAGGTGGCTTCTAAGGGTGGAGTGACTGAGGCCACTTTAAAGCACTGGAATGAATCCGGGGCCATCGCTTCAGGACTGAAGGCGGGACTAGAGAGAATCCAGCAGCTTTCTTAATTTCCACAGGCCGGTAATCCTCGATTGATATTTTCCACAATCTCTTCCAGTAAGCACACCTTACGATTATCTTGATTTAAAAAACGCATGACTTCTTCTGAAGCAATGACCGTTCGATCATGGATATCATGGAAAAGAATCACGCCGGCATCTTTTGTCGTTGCACGGACTTGCTTGATGGTACGTGCCACGATGTCTGCGGGAGGTTGGGCCATCCAGTCAAGAGTATCGACGTTCCAAAAGACATGAATCATGTTGCTTTCTGCAATACGAGCGCGGATATCGGCCACGCCCACTCCAGCACCGTAAGGCAGACGATAGAACTGCATGGGTCGTTGTGAAATTTTTGCCAAATCCTGTGAAGCCGTGCGGATCTCGTAGTTTCTCTGCTCGCTATTAAGCTTCGGTGTTTCCCGATGACCATAAGAGTGACAAGCGATTTCCATGCCATTATCAACCAGTGCCTTGGTTACTTGTGGTAGCAGTTTTGCGTTTTTAGTGACCTGAAAAAAACTCGCGCGCATAGAATGTTTTTTTAGATTATTCATTACTTTGAGAGTGTTTGAGCTTCCGGGGCCATCATCAAAAGTGAGAGACCAGATTTTTGCTGGAAATTCATTACCTGTAATATTTCCTGCCCTCTCCGCAGTGGGATAAAAACGGGGGGAGGTAAGATTTTTTGAATTTTTATTAAAATCAACTTTGATTTCCTGGGCCAGGGATTCAACCGAGCGAAAAATATTTTCCCGTGCCTTCGAGAGAGATTTGTTTTTCTCTTTAACCTGTCTTTTTACATTTTTAAAATGTGGAATTTTTACTGAAAATTTTTGAAAAAGACTCAGGTAAAAATCATCTAGATCCTTAAGCATGGGATCACTAGCTTTTTTGCCAAGATCAACCAGAAGTTCTTGAGAGAGCTTATTCATCTTTTCAAAATAAATATATTGATACAAAAGATCATAATCAACTGTGACAAAAGAGCTGATCCATTTGAGTTTCTCTAATGAGTCTCGTCTGGCATCAAGGCTTAGGTTCGCGTTGAGAGTCTGACCATAATGAAATTGAATAAATGTTTCGAGTTCGTGGTCTAGCTCCTCGATCTTAATTCTTGAAGCAATCAGCTTGGGGTAATGGGGATTTTCCAACAAATTGATAGGCCCTGAATCAAGAGACTGATCAAAGAGCTCTAGATCGTCATAGGCCTGAGAATAGATGGTGAGTAATTCGTTGTAGGCCGCTTGAATGTCTTCCTGAGATTGAAATCTTTGAGCTGATTCGGCTTCTTCTAAGGAGGCAATACCTCTTTGCGCCTCGGGGGAGGTGCAGGATAAGGTCATCAAGAGGACAAAGGCGTATCTGAGCATAAAAAGTCTCCTCATTACCTTATCGGAAACATGGGAAAATACTTGAGCTTTCTGGTTTAAGGCGAGGGCCAAGGGCTTAATACTCCGTATTTGATAGGGAAAGATTTCCTCAACTTGTAAAATTTTATTTAGGGTGTCACAATAATGTGAGAGGTGGATTGTGGAAGATATCAGATCGGTGCTTTCAATGTATAAGTCCAAGAACAAAAAAGTGCAGGATGCCAATCTTGCTCCTTCTGCTGAACCTGAAATCCCGACCCTCAGTGAAATCCCTGACATTTTTTTTGATGAAATCATGCCGCAGTTTAAGCTTAATAGATCAGAGATAAGTGTTTTGATGTTTCTCTATCGTCAAGTGTGGTGCAGACCCAATCTTTATCGAGATCATGGGATCGGGCCATTAAACTCTTATGCGGATATCTCTCATCATCTTCATTTGCAACAGAGTGAAGTCATCGGGGCTTTGAAAAATCTCGAATCACATAAACTTATTTTAGCGGTCAGAGCAGGGCAGTACTTTGTGAGAAAATTCTTTACGGAAGAATTCGATGACAAGTACGCTCAGCACTATGAATTTTAAGCTCTCTCATCGACTGCAAACCATTCACAATCATGTTCCTCGTAAGCCTTTTATCTATGACATTGGATGCGATCATGGTGAGTTGGGTTTGTCTTTCCAGCTCTATCCTGAGGTACGGGCCATTCATTTAGTTGATCCATCCATCCAAGTCATAAACAGTCTTTCTCAGAAGCTAAATGTTTCGGATATTCCTAAGGATGTCTTATTAATTCAAAAAAAAGCAGACCAGTTAGAAATAAAAACAAAAAAAAATGCCATTATCATGTGTGGCTTTGGTGGCAGCCAAATGCTAGAAGGGGTGAATCATCTCAAGAATCAAATTGATGAGGATTCCATCTTTATTTTCTCGCCCCATCGACATGTTCTTCAGTTACGGGAAGGTCTTGCACAAGGAGAGTATGATCTTCTCTTGGATATGATGATCCTGGAGGATGATCTATTCTATCCCCTCATGGTAGTGGCCAATCGAAAGGGCAGGGGGGTTCATCCCTATGGTGAGAAAGATCTGTGGCAATCCCGTGAAGGTGCCCAGTATAGGGAGCATCTTCTGCAAATTCTTAGAAATCACCAGAATTCTCGAGACCAGAGCTTTCTTAAGTATTTAGAATCTCTTTAGGTGATAATTCCCATATATTTTATTTGCTTCATGCTATCATTTAGATATGTCAGGTGAATCAAAAAAAGTCCTGTACTTAGGCGATGATGGAGCTTATTTCAAAGTGCTCCAATCCGAATTCTCGCGCCTTTACCCCGGAGTAAAATTTCTCCAGTTCACGGCCTCCACCCCACAAAGTATTCAACATTTGATGATGGATATTTCAATGCAGGACCCAGAGGTGGTCTTCATCGATTTCTCAAAACACACCGATGACTTCGTTCACCTCTCAAGAATCTTGGCGAACCTGAATAAAGAAAAACCACTGCCTATCATTGGTCTACATGACTATCTGGCAAAACCAGAGAATATCAAACTGAGTTTTTTAGCAGGGGTAATGATCAATCACCTCAAGGGTGCTGAGGTCTTTGATGTCGTCTACTCAGCCATTAACCTCGCCACTCCAGGTCAGGCGAAGGAGCATGGTTTTGCCACAGGGAAAATTCAAGAAAAGGTTCAGGCTTTTCATCTCGTGAAAATAGGTTTCCTCGCTGATAAATTTATTCACATTGAAACAAACTTTGAATTTGAAAAAAATCAAGAGGTCCGTATTCATCACGCCTGGGTGGATAAGAAGATGATTCCCTCGACCCTCACGAGAGTCAAGAAAACTTCCAAAGAGATGCTTTTTTATAATTTCAAAAATAGCGTCGATCTAGAGTTTGCGTGGGTGGATCCGGTAGTGGTGGTGGATGGGGATGATGAACAGCGGATCGAAGAGCTGCAAAACGAACGCACACATTATGTTCAAAAGGCCAAAAAGGTTATCAAAACTTGGATTGATGATAATGCCGATCGCTCGGGTCATAAGTCCGTGCGTGTCCTTATTGTCGATCGAAGTTTTAGCTTCTTTAATAACCGCGCTCGCTCTGATAGCTACGGATACGCACTTCGGTGTCAGCCCTTTATCATCGATCTTTCGACGGAACTCCTGGCCCAGAGACCTCAGGTCATCGCAGTCTCCTTGGATCTCACGACTGAGGGCTATCAGTACCCCAATGACATGGCTTTCTTAGAAAAACTCGTGCAATTCATAAAGGTGAAAATGCCAGATGAAGCACCTTACATCGTGGTTTTTAATCTTAAGGATTTAAAGTCAAAGGATCTTCAGGCAAGCGTAAAGTACAATAACATTATGGCGATGGATGGGGACATTGACCCTGATGTTCTGCTTAAAATGGCAAAGATATTTTCTGATAAACTTAAAAACCTACCGGATGCAGAAACGGTGGAGCCGAAGTTTGTGGTGAAAAAAAGCTCCCCACAATC
Source organism: Bacteriovoracaceae bacterium UBA6144 (assembly GCA_002435705.1). Taxonomy (GTDB): domain Bacteria; phylum Bdellovibrionota; class Bacteriovoracia; order Bacteriovoracales; family Bacteriovoracaceae; genus UBA6144. The sequence continues at coordinate 184,203 of DIVA01000052.1, read as the reverse complement.
CATCGGAGAGATTGAAGATGAGATCGATATTCATCAAATCTCTGAATGTGACATGATTGTGAGCAGTGAAAAACCGCTCGCCCATGGGATGAGCCTGAGGATTAAAACTCCTTTTGAGGGCGTGATTACCATTGTTGATCACCCACAAAACACCAAACCACCACTCTACTATGCCCTCATCAACGCGGTTGGAGAGATTGAAAAAAAGAATCTTCGTCGATATGTGAATACCATCTTCTTCAAAGACCATGACGCCGCCAAGGCGGTTGAGGTCGAAGCCTTTAAAGCGCTGAATGAAGCAAAACTCAAAGAGCAGCAGGAAAAAGAGAAGAAAGAGTTAGAACAAAAAGCCAAAGAAGAAGCCATGAAAGCGGCTCCCGAAGAACCAGCTCAAGAGAGTTAAGACTTAAATATCTTCCAGTCGACAAGCTTGGGCTGCCGATACAACTCTCTCTCCCACCGTTTCAGTCGCACTAAGGATTCATGATTAATCTCAAACTGACTTTCAACTTCTTGAAGTGTCAAATCCGGTGAGTAGGGGATTCCGTGTGAATGAAGAAACTTTTTCCAGTACTTCAGCCGGCGCTGAGCAGGCGTGCTGCGGTTGCGGCGCCATTCGATGAAAAAGAAAACACCAATAAACACCAAGAGCACCCAGACCACCAACATATAGAACTCGGAGAGGTTCAGCTCCATCTTTTGCGCAATTTCTTTTTGTTTCTCACGATCATAGTCTTCTAGCCATAGCATAAAGCGGAAGTTCAATTTATCAATTTGCCCACTCGCACTGCGAAGCCACTCAGGATAAAAACTGCGCAGATCAAATTTCTTTTTTTCTCTCACAAAAAATTCTCGCCCGGTGAACTGCAGACGTTCGGGCATAATCCACAACGTAGGGTCAAGCCGTACCCACTGATCCTGAGAGAAGACCTCAACCCAAACGTGAGCATCATTTTCTGTGATGGTGTAGTAAGACTCGCCTTCAATTTTTTCTCCACCGAGATAACCTGAGACGAGGCGCGAGGGGAATCCCCACAGGCGCAAAATTTCAGCACTGGCCGAGGCGTAGTGAGTGCACCACCCTCGACGTTTCTCAAGGAATTCATCCAAGTTTTCGATCTTCCCTGGACTGAGCGTGTAGATGAAATTTTTATTTTGAAAGAAGCGCTCTAGTTCCCTCTGTGCTTGTTCCAAGGATTCAACCTTTAGAGGGAGCCCTGAGACTTCCGTGAGGGTTGAACTCTTAAGGCGTGCCAGATGCTGCTGCAGAGGTGCTTGGCTTTGCTCAGAAGAGATCACTTTGTAGCGTTTATAACTTCTAAAATGATGAAAACTTAAGCTGCCAACTTCAGAGGCCCGTGCTTCCTTATCCCCTAAGATCCACCACATCGGTCTATCAATCCCAAAGGCCCTCTCGGGTGTTGTTTTGTGGATGATCTCTTGCTTGATCCAGTCTGGTGAAGCCACACTTCCGATTGGATCAAGCCCAGGGTAGTGCTGATCGAGCTCCGTTTTCTGCCAGTTCCACCCATCACTGCCTGAAAGAGTGACTCCTCGCCAGTAAAGACGCTCGCGCGGCACATCGGGTACAAGGTGGGCATGGAAGGAGATTTTATCTGAGGGAAAAATCTCTCCCACTTCTGAGGGACGTGCGACTTCTGAAAAACCGATCTCACCCAAATTCTGAGGTTGTGGCGGAGACCAGAGTGTGGAGTAAAAGCGGGGTTGGAAAAGAAAAAACATGAGTGCAAAAGGGAGAGCTTTAAAAATCCAGAGAAGAAAGTGTTTTCCACTTGTGGCAGAGGTATCAGCCCCTAAATTGAGGAGGTAAAAGACATTATAGATGGTCGCAAGGAAAGCGAGAAGGAAATAACCAATACTCTTATCAAACAAAGCCCCTGCGCCCCAGAGGATAAACAGACCCAGCGTTTGCATACGGTAGTCTCGCAGCTCACGGCTCTCCAAGAGCTTGAGACTCAACACTCCTACTAAAAGATTGAGTCCCATTTCAGGATTCACCTGATGCCCGGCCAGCACATAACTAAAAATGAAACTCAAGGCCCCAAAAATTTTCTCAAAGTATGGAATCTTCTCCCATCGCTTCTGAAGTGGGATCAGGAGGAAGAGAAAAAATGTGAAGTAGTGAATTTCTTCTCTGAGAAAAAGAAGAATCCCCGCCATCTGTGAGTAGTAAAAAAGAAATGGAGTCATAAGATCGACTCCGTCAGGCTGCGTAGAACTTTTTGGCGGTGGTAAGGAGTAGACTCCGGTTGCAGCTCAAGGCCTTGGGACTTAAAGCCAAACTTTTCAGCACGAGCGTAGTGCTCTTCGATCAGTCCCACCAGCTGTCGGCGGGCCAACTCATCTCCACCGAGATAGGGCCATTGGTAGTAAAACACACTGGCCTCTGACTCCTGGTAGGTTCGCACTCTGAGTTCACGGTTTTTTGCAAACTGCTTCCAGTCAATTCGATTGTAGGGATCTGAGGGTTCAAAAACTTTACTCTCATGAGGTTCATCACCACTGCTGGAAATCTTAAAGCGCTCAGTCAGGGAGTCGTCTTGATGGTGCAGATGAACACGTGTGCCCTTTGAGAGAGGAGAGGGGTACACCCAAGCCTCAGTCTCGCAACGCTGAAAACTCCAGGCACGAAAAAGCCCGAGTGGATAGCTCGACTCAATGATCAAAGTGGGGGAGTACCAGCGGGCCGCTTTGGGAAACAGAAGCTCCCCTTCTGCACTTTGATCTGATTTTACTCTGATAGATCCATCAATTTTTTGATTCCCATCCCAGCGTAGCCTGATGTCTTTGCGTGAGCGATGAGTAAGATCGATTATCTGGGCACGCCATGTGGATAGATTCCCTACGAATTGATCTTCAAAAGAGATCCTCTGAATCTTCAGGCCCTCAAGGTTGAAATGACATTCAATCAAAAAAATAACTGACAGTGATAAGAGCAACACTGCCAAGGCCAGGCAAAGATTATTAGCATATCCCCAGCCCATGAGCATTAATAAGAAGACCGTGCCCAGCCACCAAAGGCCCGCGACTGTGGGGATGATAAAAACCTGTGGTTTTCTGCGCACCCGCTGATGAAAATAGGTTTTGAGACTAGAGAACACTGACATCTTTTAAAATCTCTCGCGCCATCTCACTTTCGATTTTGACCCCTTGTTCTTGCAAGGGCAAACGATGACCTGCGACGAAAGGAAATATAAATTTCACATCATCAGGCAGCACAAAATCACGAGCATTGATGTAGGCCCAGGCCTTAGAGGCCCGCACTAAATCGATACCGGCGCGGGATGAAAGCCCTCGCTGTTGCGAGCGTTGGCGCGAATTTTCTAAGAGGCGCATGATGTAGCCCGCGATCTCGGGGCTCACCAAGACCTTGTCCGCGGCTTTTCTCCATTCGAGCAAATCCTTGGGCAGAAAGCAGGCTTTGATTTCTGCAATGGCTTCGCGCCGAGAGCTGGCTTGAATGAGTCTCAATTCTGCTTCTCGAGGAGGATGACCCATGGAGAATTTCATCAGAAAGCGATCAAGCTGAGACTCTGGCAGCGCAAAGGTCCCGCTCATGCCCCGTGGGTTTTGAGTCGCAAAAACGCTAAAGAGGGGAGAAAGAGGGTAGTGCTCCCCTTCTATTGAAATAAATTTTTCTTCCATGGCCTGCAAAAGTGCTGATTGCGTCTTGGCCGGAGCACGATTTAATTCATCCGCTAAGATAAGTTCTCCAAACAAAGGACCGCGACGAAAAATAAACTTCCCTTCGCTCGGATGAAAGATGTTGGAGCCTAGGATATCGGCCGGCAACAAATCATTCGTAAACTGAATCCGGCTTATCTCAAGCCCAAGAATTTTTCCCATGAAATAAGCCAAGGTGGTTTTACCCATCCCTGGAGCATCTTCAATCAGTATGTGACCACCGCTGATCAAAGCGCACAGACTCATCTCAACTTGCAGGGCTTTTCCGGGCAAAAGCTCCTCAATCAGTGGGACGAGGGCCTTAAGATCAGGTCTTTGTAATGTCATGAATAAACTCCTGATAATAGGTTAATCCCTTGGAGAATTCCTGCCAATCAAATGAGCCATTAAATCATTTTTGATGAAGATTCCTGAAATCCGTGGCTCCAAGAGGTGAGTCTACCCTCTTGAATTCATTGGTTCTATGCAGATTAATCAACTTTTAGCTCACCGGCTTTTTTGATGGGTCTTAGACTCAATTAATCCCACGAGTATCTCTGCCTAAGGAGGCCTGCCAGTGAAAGCCATTGCATCTCAACAGTTTCAAGAAAGCCTAGTTAATCAATATAGAGAGATGATCCATCAAGCGATTCAAGAGTCTGAAACAGACCATAAAACACGCTTGAATATTGGAAAACTAAACGCCAAACTTAATATTATTGTTAAGGCTGCAGCCTATGATGGATTGCCGGGGGATCTGGTAGATCACCTGATTGATCAGGCCTTACCGATGAGCCGAGCCGCCTAAAAACGACCCTTTCTGCACGATAATCTTTCTTATCGTGCAGAGTATTCCAGAGTCTTATCTCTAGAGTTTCTGTTCAATTAATTGGTTCATGGGCGAATAAAAAATCATCGGAATCGCCTGAGCTTTAAAGAGATCCAGCATCAAAGATTCCTGTGCATTCACTTCAATCAACTGAGGCCAGTTATCGATGCTTTGAGGAACAATAATCGACATCCAGTCTGAGCCCAAGAAATCATCGGGCATGATGGAGTTTTCATTGCCGCTTAAGACGGCAAGTTTCAGTTTTAAATCACCCTGAACGTTGAGTTTATCCATGGGTAGCTCAAGCATGGTGACTGAACTCTGGTGGAAAGGTTTATATTCTCCCACATGAATGATGGCATCGGCGTAGTCCTGTTTAAGAGGACTCTGACCCTGAGAGTCTCGCTGAACCGTCTCAAACTGAGAACGGATGGTTTTAGCTTTCTTGGCGTCTAGAAGCACACTGTAGAAACCAGGAGGAGCGATGCGCTCAAGACCTGGGAGAGATGATTCTTTAATCCCAACCCATTCAAGGTCAGCTTCCCCATCATTATTCGTGTCAATCTGGACAGAGAGATCACAGGATTCCCAATCAGTGACCATGTCGTAAAGCTTAACTCCGAGTTGGAGGAAAGATTTTTGTGTGAGACCAGATTGTTTTTCGAGGAAACGAAACCCCGCAGACTCTAGATCACAAGCGCGTGAACGAATCCCAGCAAGAGGGCCTGCGCTTGGTTTTTCAGGATCTAATCCCAAAAGATAGAATGGCAGAATCTGGCCTTTCACGGCACTTGGGTTTGAGATATCGAGAGTGATATCTTGTGGACCATTTTCAGTGACGGCCACCTTCACATCCGAGTGCTGGTGGGCGACCGCAAGAACTGGAAAAGTCGCGACGACTTCCCCACCATTTTGCAGTTTCACGTAGCCTTCATAGATTGAGCGGGCCTGACCAATGGTATTGAGGCCGAAAACGAAATCAGCTTTAATAGACTTGCCGGCAGCGATGCTCAGAGTTTGAGTTTGAACACTCAAGCCACCGGAGAAATCTCCTGAGACAGTGAGGCTCAGATCCTCGTTGGAAAAATTTGTGAGGGTGATCGATTCACGAATCGCAGCGTTCCCACCAAGGCTCACGCGACCCAAAGAAAACTCTCCACGACTTGGGAGAAGTTTTGCCTCAAGGGCATTCATCACATCCACTCGTCCCGCGCCTTGAGCAGAAACGGGATAACGAACACCATTTTTATCGTTGATGATTTTAGCACGGCTCATGAGGAGGTGCTTCTGCTCAGTCACTGTGAGACTGGGATACTTCTGTTTCATCAGGGCCATGACTCCCGCCATGTGGGGAGAAGCCATGGAAGTTCCATTGAGGCGCGCCATCCCTGAGCCAGTGCCTGTATCAGCTGAAACGATCTGCTGCCCAGGAGCCACGATCTCAGGTTTAATAATTCCATCTTCAGAGCGAGGTCCTCGAGAAGAGAAATCCGTAATCGTGTCGATAAGTTCGTTGCGCTGAAATTTGATTTGAGCACTGAAGAGGAATTCCACTTTTTTATTGGCCTTGAGAGCTTCTTTAATAAGCACGCCGTCAGCCTGACGAATCATCACGACAGGAATACTTAAAACACCTGAACCACCACCAGCAACGATGGGATCTGATGGGTTATTATTGGCAATCACCACACCAATCGCACCGGCCTTAAGAGCAAAAGCGGCTTTTTCAGCAAAAGCGTTCACTCCCCTATCAACCAGAGCAATTTTTCCGACCACTTTCTGGGCCAAGTCAGTTGAAAACTCTTCCGTGGCCTGACCGGCGTAAACGAGTTCTTCTTTTACGACTTCTGTGCCCGTGAGTTCACGAGAAAATTGAGCAACGGGAGAAAGAATTGTGGTGGGAGTTGCATCGATGAAGAACTCTGAACCATCTACCTCCACGTTATGAATCATATCATCGATTCCAGCAGCGACAGAGATCGCCTCTGGAGTTGTACTTGGGGCACCGACAATAAAGGGACTGTCGCCAGCATTCCCCGCAGCCGCGACCACGGAGACGCCTGCTTTGACAGTATTCTTGATCGCTTCAGTGTAGTTCAGAGATGGTTTACCGTAGTCAGAGCCTAAGGAGAGATTCACCACATCCAGCTTATCACTGGGATCAAGATCCCCGTTAGGATCAAGGCTATACTCGAGGGCCGCAATCACAACGGCATCTGAAGTGGAGTTTTTACCAAAAACTTTTATTCCATAAAGACTTGCGGCTGGCGCCACACCATCATAAGAAGTGACCCCATCACCAAGTCCCGCCACAGTCCCGGCCACATGTGTGCCGTGCCCGTTGTAATCAAGAGGATTAGTGTCAGGGCGAGGAAGTTTTGAGAAGCGATAAGGAGATCCTGGAGAGTACTCATCTCCTACCAGATCAATTCCACCGGGAATTTTTGCGGTTGGAAAAAGAGAGGTGGGCTGTGATGCATCGATGGCCTTGAACTCATCCACACTGCCACTTCCACCGAACATGGTGTGGGTGTAGTCAATACCTGTGTCGATCACACCGACACGGATTCCTTGACCAGAAATACCATAAGCCGCACGAGCTTCTTCAGCGCCAATAAAGGCGACAGAATTTCTCTTAGAAAGCTCTTTCATTTTTTTTGCCATCGCCTCATCTACTTGCAACTTCTCTAAAGCGCTTGGAGCCGAGAAAAGTGAGAGGGCGCGAGCGTTTTGCACCATCGGGAGCCCATTGATCTGACCCATGACGTGAGGAGGAGCCACGATCGTCACGGAATTCATGATGATTTTTGTCGAATAGACCATTTGAATTTCAGAACTAATAGACTGAGCGGCCTTAAGGAACTCGACCTGCTCTTGAATCATTTTTTGCTTCTCAGCCTCATTCAAAACAAGCTTCCCGCCCACCGTTGAAGACGTCTCAACCAGAGCTGGCGTTTTAAGGCGAACCATGAAGACTTCAACTTCACTATTGCCGCGAATAGAGATGACCGCCGAATTCACCAATTCGAGTTTCTTGAGCTCTTGCGGAGAGGTGTTGAGACCGCAGGCAGAAGCCAAAAGCGCAAGGGAGAGGGCGAGGCTGGTATTTTTCATAGGTTTGATCCAAGAGAAGTTTAGTATTCTACTCTCTTTTTAGACCTAAACCGGGTCTGCGACTAGACTGAATGCATAATTTAGATATGTAAAAATTTTAGACTGATTGAAATTTAGTTATTTAGAGTGAAGGCGGTAAGCGTTTATAATAAATCACATGAGTGAAAACAATTTATATCAGGCCTACACAGAAGCTTTGGGGCCAAAACGCACCAGAGCGCTCCTCTTAAACCACGATTATTGGCAAGAAAATATCCAACAAATTTTAAAGAGGGCCGGGCAAAAAAAGATAAGAATTGCGACTAAGTCTGTGCGCTCCTGTGAACTTCTAAAAGAAGTGTTAAACTCCTCCTCACAATTTCAAGGTCTCATGACCTACACCCTCGCCGAATCTCTGTGGCTGAGAGAAAAGGGCTTTAAAGATCTTCTCTTGGGCTACCCTATCTGGGATCTAGAGGCCTTAGAGAGATTGGCCAAGAATCCGCAAGACATTACTCTCATGGTAGACCGCTTGGAGCATTTAAAACTGCTGCAACTCTATGCTGAGCGCTTCAACACAAAGTTCACTCTGTGTTTGGATATAGACCTCTCACTGGATTTACCGGGCTTGAGGTTTGGCGTGTTCCGCTCAAGTGTGCAGGAGGATACTCAGCTCAAAGCTCTGGTGGACTATCTGCAAGAGCACGCCCGACATCTGGAGTTAGTGGGCGTCATGGGCTACGAGGCCCAGATCGCCGGAGTCGCGGACAAGGGAAAGCCCTTGATAAAACTTTTAAAACTGCGCTCGATCTCTCAGCTTCGTAAGCGGCGAGAAAAAATTGTCAAAACCCTGAAAGATCTCGGTTTCCCTCTACGTTTTGTGAATGGCGGAGGAACCGGAAGCCTTGAAAGCACAAGCCTTGAGAGCTGCGTGAGTGAGGTCACGGTGGGGAGCGGATTTTATGGCCCGAAACTCTTTGACGGCTATACACAATTCTCAATCAAACCCGCTCTCACGTTCTGTTTACCCATTGTCCGAAATCCTGCTCCCTCGATCTACACCTGTCATGGTGGAGGCTACGTGGCTTCGGGTATGAGCGGAGTCGATCGCCTGCCCTCCCCCTATCTCCCTCAAGGAGTGAAACTTTTAAGTTTCGAAGGGGCCGGCGAAGTCCAAACCCCCGTTCAATCCACGACAAGTTTATCCTTGGGTGCTCCACTATTTTTTAGACACGCCAAGGCCGGGGAGATTTGTGAGCATTTCCATGAGATTCATATTTTTAAAAACCAACTCATCACTCATGATGTAAAAACTTATCGCGGCGAGGGACAATGCTTCCTATAAAGAACTGGGCGGAAAATTTTAGTTTTACTCCTTCCCACACTCACGCTCCCAGAAACTTAAGTGAGCTACAAAGTGCCGTGCTCAAAGCACGCGACTTAAATCAGAGCATCCGAGTTCGTGGCTCTGGTCACTCTTGGAACCCTTTGATCGCCTCCGACGAACACTACTTGCACCTCGATCACCTGCAAGGGATCACCAGTGTAGACCCTCAAGCAAAACGTGCCAGAGTTCTCGCTGGCACCAAGCTTCATCGCCTAGGAGATGAGGCTTTCAAGCATCGACTGGCCATGATCAATCAAGGAGACATCAATCGTCAGTCTCTGGCCGGGGCTACCAGCACGGGCACTCATGGCACAGGTCTCACGCTTCAATCCATCTCCAATCAAATAACTTGGTTGAGCTATGTCGATGCTCAAGGTGAACTGCGAGAAAGTAAACTGGGTGACCCGGACTTCAACGCTCTAAGACTCTCTCTGGGAAGCTTAGGGGTCTTGCATGAAATTGAACTCCAGCTGACTGAGAGCTATCAACTCAAAGAAGAGACGATGCTCAAACGCAGAGGAGAATTTTTAGAGACGATCCAAAACGATATTAAAGAGAATCGCCATTTTGAGCTCTTCTATTTTCCTGTCGGGGACTGGGCTTTGGTGAAAAAAATGAATCCTACACAAGAGGTGATTGAGCAAAGCGCGCTAAGTGCATTTATCCAAAAGCATCTTGAAGGCCCAGTGTATGAAGCACTCAATGTGCTGGCCACGCACTCAAGAAGCTATGCTTTTTGTGACCGTATCATGCAGTCTTTTATTTCTCATCAAGCAAGATCGGGATGGTCGCATGAGATTTTTCCTTCAAACCGCGACATCCGCTTCATGGAAATGGAGTACAATCTCCCCTTGGAGAATTTCACTCAAGCCTTTGATGAGATCGTGGCTTTCATAAAAAAACACCACATCCAAACTCTCTTTCCTATCGAGATTCGTTTTGTAAAAGCCGACGACATCTGGCTCTCTCCCGCCTACCAGAGAGCGAGTGTGTATTTTGCGATTCACACCTATAGAGGAGAAGATCACCGCTTCTACTTCGAAGGAGTCCAAGAAATTTTTAAACAGTTTCAGGGTCGTCCCCATTGGGGCAAATGGCACTCACTTAAAACCCGGGACTTCACGACTCTCTACCCGCGCTTTGAGGACTTCAGAAACCTGCGCCAACAGCTTGATCCGAAGGGTGTGTTTTTGAATGACTACTTGAAAGAGATTCTGGCTTCGTAGAGAGCGTCCATGACTTTGTCGAAGTGAGACCCCTTGAAGACAGCTTTGTTCTTCTTCACCCAGTCTTCGATGCTCCAGCGGGGATTACTCATAATCTCTTCGGTCAGGGCGTGGGCGACAATAAAGAGTGAAGGAAGTGCAGGGATTTGGTGACCTCGCAATGCTCGCGGAAAGCCACTTCCATCAGGCATCTCTTTTTGCATCAAAAGCATCTGTTCTACATCCGGTGGTGCAGAGGAATCTTCCCGCGCAATCCGGGCCGCTTCCTGAGGGGCATACTTATATATATCCACCTCGGCCTGAGTGAGTTGATCACGGTATTTTTCTAAGTCCTCGCGCTTCGAGAGCTGAGCTAAACGCGGATGCTGAAATAAGGCAGCGTCGTGCAGATATGCGGCGTAGATGAATTTCTCCAGACTGGCCTCACTGACCCAATTGAGAGCACGGCTAAGGAATATACAAACCACTATGAGGACTTCGATATGCTCCATGAGATAATCACTCTCCGAGCGCGAAACCTCAAGCTGGCGCAGGTACTTTGAGATGGCCGGTTTTTGCTTCATCTTCGCCATAGAGCTCTGGACAGCATTCTCCAGGAGCTTTTGGAAGTCCTCACCGAGAGAGGTATTAATAAGCTCTCGCGCAATTTTCTGACGCTTGACTCCCCCACCTGTGAGCGCATCAAGACTGGCGTGAGTAAAAGGATTGATCATACGCACGCCTAAGCGCCACACCAGCCCCTGTGCCAGCTCAGCTTTTGTTTGCACGCGCTGGCGCCAAACGATGTAGGCAGAATGCGCACGGGAGAGATGGATGTTATCGAGGGCAGTCACATCTAGAAATTTTTTCTCCTTAAAGAATTGATCATTGTCCCCACTGGTGAACATACCAAATCCATTCATGGTGATATCTTTAATCGCCAGCTTCATCGTGGGGAGCAGCTCCGGCAGCATGTGAGGCACATGCGGTTTAAGTGTGATGAAATGCTCATTGAGTTTAAACTGTATTCTTTCCTGCTCACGAAACTCTCGCCAGTGAACTTCAGTCGGAATCTTCAGACTGATGCTCCCAGGAAGAGCATTTAAGATCTCTCCTTTAAACACGGAGTCTCTAAAGGGGAGTTTGATATAGGCCGGCCTGGCGGGATCGAGTAATTCCTGAGAAGCCGCATGACTGACTTTGATGAGTTTTTTTTGCAGATTCAGATCAAAACTTGTGATGTCGTGAACCACTCGGTGAGCATCATACGTTTGCCAGAGAATAGGTTTTTTATTCTCAAAACTCTTCATCATCAACTGCAAGATCTCTTGCCCTGATGTGGAGATGCGATAGCTGCCTATGACCCGAGGAATATCCATCAGAATATGATAGCAGTGACCAAATGCATCCCACTAAATAATTTTCTATGATTCTTTTTTTGGCAAAAAAAAAGCGCCCTGCACAGGCGCTTCTTTGGCTCTAAAGGAGAGAACTTGAATTCCGTCTCAAGAGCAATCTTCCGTGATATTCAACCTCAGAACTTACTTCTATTCTAAAGAAATCTTTGGTCTGAAGGAAAGAACTCTTTTTCTGACAAATGCCTTCAGCGCCCCGATCAAAATCACCTAAGGAGTGAGAATTAAAAAAGGGAGCCCGAAGACTCCCTTTTTAGCGTTTCTAACAATTACTAACCTTAGCCTTTTTGGTGCTCTTTCAGGGCTTCTGCACGCAAATCTTTTCTCAAAATCTTGCCCACATTCGTCTTAGGGAGCTCAGTTCTAAATTCCACCAAACGAGGAACCTTATAAGAAGTCATATTTTTGCGGCAGTACTCGATGAGCTCTTCTTTTGTAAGAGAGTCATCTTTTTTAACCACATAAATCTTAATGGCCTCACCCGATTTCTCATCTGGGATGCCTACGGCCGCACACTCGAGAACCTTCGAGTTCTGGCAGATCACATCTTCTAACTCATTAGGATAAACATTGAAGCCCGAAACCAGGATCATATCTTTTTTACGGTCAACGATCTTCACATATCCTTCAGGAGTCATGTAGCCCAAGTCACCGGTGCGAAAGAAGTGATCGGTGGTCATGACCTTCTCTGTCTCATCGGGACGCATCCAGTAGCCCTTCATCACCTGAGGACCACGAATACAGAGTTCTCCCACTTCACCGATCGGCACCGTCTTTGAGTCATCGTCTTTAATTTCAACTTCCGTCGATGGAATCGGCAGACCGATGAAGCCGTTGTACTCTTTGAGGGTCATGGGATTGATACAGGCCGCAGGACTGGTTTCTGTGAGTCCGTACGCCTCGATCAGAGGACGTCCCGTGACCTCTCTCCAGCGATCAGCCACAGCTTTCTGCACGGCCATCCCACCGCCGAGAGCGACTTTGAGAGCTGAGAAATCTAGATTTCTGAAATCAGGATTATTCAAGAGACCATTGAAAAGCGTGTTCACACCAGTGATGGCCGTGAACTTCCACTTCTTCATTTCTTTAACGAAGCCAGGAATGTCGCGCGGGTTAGTGATGAGAATATTCAAAGCACCTACGCTACAGAACACAAAGCAGTTCGCGGTGAGAGAGAAGATATGATAGAGCGGCAGTGGAGTGATGAGAATTTCTTGTCCATCAGCAATATAGTTTTTAATCCACGCGCGGGCCTGAAGCATGTTCGCGACAATGTTTCCTTGCGTGAGGATCGCGCCCTTGGCGACACCTGTCGTTCCACCGGTGTACTGCAAGAAAGCAATATCGTCGTGAACCATCTCGGGTTTTTTGTATTTTGTCGGATCTCCTGAAGCGAGGATTGATTTGAAATCGATGGTTTTTTCCAGATTAAAGGCCGGCACCATTTTCTTGACGTTTTTGATCACAAAATTGACGATCAAATTTTTTGGAAAGTTAAGCATATCTCCAATTTGCGTCAGGATGATGTGCTTGACCGGTGTATTCTTGAGAACTTTCTCCAGCGTGTGAGCGGAGTTCGCGAAAATTACAATCGCCTGGGCACCCGAGTCTTTCATCTGGTGCTCGAGTTCGCGAGGGGTGTAGAGTGGGTTCACGTTCACCACCACTAGTCCTGCACGGAGTGCGCCGAAGAGTGCTATCGGGTACTGCAGGATATTCGGCATCATGATCGCAATACGATCACCTTTTTTAAGACCTAAATCATTTTGCAGATAACTGGCAAAACGGCGCGAGAGCACATCGATCTGACCGAAAGTCAGGGTCGTCCCCATATTATGGAAAGCCGGACGATGGGCAAATTTTGAAAAACCGAACTCAAGGATTTCTGTGATGTTTTTGAATTCATTCACATCAATCGTTTGTGGGACACCAGGATCGTAATTTTTATACCAAACCTTAGACATGCTTACTCCATTTGATTGTGAATTTTCTGGATAACTAAATCGACTGTTTTATAAAGATCTTCTGAGGCTGCTTTAGCAAAATATTCTTTGTGACCTGCATGGACTTTGACTTCGCAGCACTGATCCACCCCTTCAACCCAGCACACCCAATTGGTTGTGACGCTGGCCCCAAGCCATTTGCTAAATTTTTGAGATTTTTCACGAATCAGTGTGTCGAGGGCCGGTGTGTGCTCCATATGACGAAAGGTTATCTGAATGTTCATGATTCACCTCAATTTTGTCTAAGTAATTAACTAACTTATTTTAAGCGGCCTAACTCAATGACGGAGAGTATAATCGTCACCAGGAGCCTGAAAAATGAAGAAACTTCTTCTTGATAAAACTCATCAAGCATACCACATCACTCGAACCCTCTCCTATGTAGGCGAGTACAAATTGGTCCAGAATTTCACAAAGCTCTTCTCGCCCTGGGTGCAGGTCCCAGACGTGCCGCAGGACCAGCGTGATAAGCGCGACATGATTCTGCAAGACATTAAGGCGATGTACGAGGAAGACGCTACTCTCTTCTCCGAAGGCATTCTCCCCTACTCCGTTTTAACCCCGGAATCCCCTCTCAAACACCTAAAGCGCTTGCCTAAAATCATGCTCGCTTCTGTCAGAATGGGGCGGCAAAGAAAACTCAACATCACAAGGCCCTCGCACAGCGAGGAAGGATTACCTGACTATTTTAAACGAAACTTTCACTGGCAGATCGATGGTTATCTCTCCCGTGAATCCGCAGAGCTCTATAATCACCAGGTAGAAATTCTCTTCACCGGCACCGCCCAGGCCATGCGCCGCCTGATCTTCAAACCACTCTATGAGGCCATCAAAGATAAAAAGCCAGAAGACGTGCAGATCCTCGAAGTCGCGGCCGGAACCGGAGAGATATCAGAAAGTGTCAGCAAAGCTTTCCCAAAAATGAATTACACCATCAGTGACCTCTCTCGGGCCTATCTCTCAGGAGCTCAAGAGCGGCTTAAAAACAGAAAGGTGAATTTCATCCAAGCGGCAGCCGAAGATCTCCCCTTTAAAGATCAATCGCAGGATGTGGTGTTTTCCGTATTTCTCTTTCATGAGATCCCGAGTTCCGTGAGAGAAAAAGCGATCCAAGAAGCCTTTCGAGTTCTCAAGCCCCAAGGGCGCTTGATCATCGTCGACTCTATTCAAAAGCAGGACATGCCTGACTACCAGTGGGCCCTCTACCGCTTCCCAATCGATTATCATGAGCCTTTCTATAAGGGATACACCGAGTGGGATATGACTCAGACATTGAAAGAAGCAGGGTTTGGTGAGCCCCAAACTAAGCGCGGCTTTCTGACCAAATGTGTGTGGGTCGATAAGCCTTAGTCGCGCTGGATGGCTTCATTGAGACGTTGAGACAAGCCACTGAGTGAGAATTTCACCACCCGCGGCTGGCGAGCGGCAGATTCAATCAATACACCTGAAGCGACTTCTTCTGGGGAGACAGCTTCTTCGATCACAAGTTCGCCGTTCACTTTCTGGACTTTGTAGATGGTGGATTTTCCGCCGTCACGCACTTCCACAAATTTCACTTCATTCTCGGCCAAGATTTGCGAATTAAACTGCGCTCGAATCCCCTCGATTACCTGATCCACATTGCTCGCATCCATAACCGAGACTGTGAGAACCTGATCCAGTGGCACACCACTTTTTGAGGTTTGTGTACTTGCGGCCCGAAGCTTTAACTGTCCTCCACCTTGGATGCGCGCTTGATCCAGAGAGGTCACGGCTTCAGCGACTGAATTGTAAACCACAGCACCTGCTGGAGGGGTGAAAGCTTGTGCCTGCACTTGTGACTGTGGCGCGGAAGAATTGATGGAAGCCGGTTGACGGCGGCGGGGGCCGCCATTGCTAAAGCTAGATGACACTGAAGGTGAAGCGACGGCAGAACTTTCTTCTACTACGGGCTTCTCGATAGTGGACTCTTTAATCTTCTGAGTCTTTGCCCCACGTGCAGGGCCACTCTGACGAGAGGCTTCTACAACAGTGTTCGTATTACGAGCAATAGAATTTTTTAAATCATTAACTTCATTTCTTAATCCCGCAAGATCAACACCACCCATAGACTCTATGTTATTGGTTGGTGATGGGATCGACTGAGGAAGCGGACTTAATGTTGCAGGAGAAGAGGTTATGGAATTGGCCATCCTAGGATTTTCAATCGCAACAGGTGGAGCGATAAATGAAGTAGGCTGTGCAGAAACTTGAGTCACAGAAGCTGAGACTTTGGTATTTTGAACAAGCCCATTGCTGGCGAGATAAGCTTCCTTTGCCTGAGAAAAACTCTGCTTCATCTCTTGTTGTAGACCCAACATGATAGCTTCTTGGCTGGCCTTTGGACCAAGCCTCTCACGCATTTGATTCATTTGAGTCGCAATGACTTGTCTCTTGGCGGCGACCACAGCGTTAGAGGAGATGGTTGTTTCTAGTCTTTCATCAGCTTCGCTTACACCGATCATCCCATGGGCACTAAAAAAGCCTGCTCTTCGTTTATCCTCAGGATCACTCGATTGACTTAATTGATTTGCAAAAGCAGCAATCAGATTTTTGTGAACATCATCTCGGCTCATGATTTGTAATTCGTAGCAATTGGCGTATTGCTCTTGAGGCAGGGATCGACATGGATTTTGAGAATGAGTACGAACAAACTCCTCAAACCCTCCACATAGATGCTTCACGTTTTGAAACATGCGATCTTTAAATGTCTTTTGAGTAAGAATTGTGGAGGTTGGACCATAGTTTTCCAAACTATTTAAAAAACTTGCTTTCTCCTCTTTAAATGAAGAGCAGATTTGTTTTGTGCGACAGTCACTGAGAGAACTGGCGCCAGGACAAATGGAGGTATAATTGGATTCTAGTATGGTAGCCTCAGCTAAGTGGCGACCACTGACAAATCCAGTCTTTGAACATGAAATTTGCTGGATGTTATTCTGAAATTTCTGACAACTTGAATATAACTCATCATCTAAATGCTTCAGGATCTCTTGAGGAAATTCTTTTGTGGCTGAAATAATCACGTCTTGAATAGCTTCAAGTTCTCGGTACGAAGATTCGTAGTCAAGTCCGCTTTCAAAGCGCTCTTGCACGGCAAGTAAGTCAATTCCTTGTTTGAGAACTTTTTTAGCAGAATGACACCTTTGCAAAAGCTGAGTGTCCGATAAATCTCCCGATCGAAAAAGAGTCATTGCTGTGGGAGCAATTTCTCTCAGCTGATCAAACTTTTCTTCGCTCAAAACAGTAAATCTTAATGCCGATGCATGCTGTGAGTTTGTGCAATCCCCAAGAGAGAGAAGGGTTGACTCAAGCCCTTGCTTACGACCTGAAAGACCAGGAATTGTACGGGATTGACCAGCTCCATCTTGTATGGGTAGCATGCCTGCAATTACATTGGCTCGTTTGTTTAATAGACATGATCTTGTTTCATGACCGTTGGAATTAGTGATTGGACCTCGGTTCTTCGTTTGATGAAAATCAAGACGCCGACGAAGGTCAGCTGGACCAACTGCTCCATCACTTCCAGCTAAATCAATAATAGCTTGATTGAAAAGTGTTTCACCTTCAGCGCATTGGCCTTTATCACAAAAGGCTTCATCAAGCACAGGTGGATTCACCCTGAGGTCCCCGAGACGACTACTCATCGTAGACAGGTCACATACTCCTTCCTGTCTAGGAATAGGACTGTATCCAAGCTCTGATTTTAATTGCAGGGAAGGTTTAAGCACCTCGCTAAGATAATTTTGAATAAGCCCTTTGAGTGCTGCTACTTTTATCTCACGGCCAGGTCTCGGATTGATGACGTTGACTGCTTTTCGCTGATAGCACTGACAAAAATCTCTATCGGGTGAGAGGTGAAGAGGCTCTGGGAATGTAGATATAGAGGTGTCACAATTATTCTTATTAGAGAATGAGTTTAAAGAAGAACCAAATGTTACGAAAGACCCAAGGTTAGGCGAAAGCCGCAGTGGTTCTCCGCATCTGCCGCTCCCAATGGGAAAAAGAATTGTGCTGGCAATGGCGTTATCTGAGGTTAAAGGAGCAGGACCAGTAGAATCACAAAGCTTCGAATCTGAAGCAGATGGAGCTGGACGAGTTAAACCTAATGTTAACTCAGTTCCAGGGGCCACAAGACTTAGATCCATTTCTATCATTGTTGGTTGAGTAAATTTAATAAGCGCAGGTGCTTCCGGGGTGACGATACTAACTTGCATGGGATGATTGACCGACTTCGCTGTGCCTCCATTAAACTGTTCAGAAAATCCATTCTGAAAATTCCATGTAAAACTAGCAGCAGCATGAGCAGCATTTTGCACAACACCCGCTTGTTGTTGGGCATAAGCCAGATTTGTCAGAAGTATAAAAACTAAAAACTTCATAAATTTTTATCGGTCATAATTTTAATTATATTAACATAATCGACTGCCCCGATCAGGCTTTAGTATTAAGTAGGCTGAATCCAATTTGTAAGTACTATCGAGTTGACCAAATTTTAAGGCAGTCTGAGAGCAAAACGCACGGAGGCGGGTAAGATGTCCCCGGGAAGCTCGAGGAAGTCTTGGTTCACGGCGAAGGCGAAGTTGGCGTAGTAGAAAAAATAATTGATAAAAAACCCACTATTTTTAAACTCATCTTCAAGCAGCAGGCTATCGGTAATCTTTCTCAGAGGGATCCAGTCGGAGAACTTCTGCCACAGGATATTGTCCTCGTCTAAGCGGTAGCCTGGGGGAATGAACATCTTTTTTCGATGCACCATCGACTCTCCCACGAAAAATCCTGTGGGAGTGAGATGCTCACGCACGAAACTTAAATACGAGGCCCTCTCCGCCGGCCGGGCAATACAGTGCAAGAGATGAGAGTCGATCAAGAGATCAAACTTTTTAGAAAGATTGGCCTCTGGGTGAGTCACATCCAAACAGACTTGCTCTGTCTCAAGATGACTCATCTGAGCTAACTGGCGATGGATATCAAGAGCGGTTTTAGAGCAATCCACCACCGTCACTTGGGCCCCTCGGCGCGCCAGATGGAGAGACAATCCTCCCATCCCACCACCCAGCTCTGCCACGTGAAGTTCGGACCAGTCGCGATCACCGAGAAATTTATTTTTGATCTCATCCACCAGTTGCAACAGTCCGCGGGACTCTCGCTCCACGCGCTCACGCAGCTCAAGGTTGAGTCGATGAGACTGGTATGGGATGTAGGCTTGATCGTAGAGCTCAATGAGAGTTGAATCCATTCTATTAAAGTGTAAAATGAGACACACATAATATCTAGAGGAAACACATGGCTGAGCATTTCATTCTACTAAGAGGACTCATCAGGGAAGCGGCCCACTGGGGAGAATTCTTACCCAAACTTAAGTCCACTTTTCCTGCAGCTCATTTCCACTGCATCGATATTCCTGGGGCGGGTGTGCACTATCAAACTCTCTCTCCACTCACTATTAGTGGCATCGTGGATCGCATGCGCGAAGACTACCTAGCACTCAAACTCTCCTCTCCGGCCCACCTCATCGCCATCTCTCTAGGCGGGATGATCTCAGTCGACTGGATGAGGCGCTACCCGCAGGATTTTAAAACCTGTGTGCTGATGAACACCAGCTTCTCTGACTACTCTCCAGTCTGGAAAAGACTTAAGCCCTCTGCCTTTCTGGGACTGCTTCCGGCTCCCGTTCAAAAAGGTTACAAGAAAGAGTTCACCATTTTAAAAACCGTCTCAAACAGCACAAGTGACTATGAGAGGAATGCAAATTTTTGGAGTGAGATCACACGCCAGAGGCCTGTCAGCGTGGAAAATACTTTTAGACAACTCCTCGCCGCCAGCACTTTTAAAACAAAAGGCTTTAAGCCTTCTATCCCCACACTCATTCTGGCTTCAACCAACGATCGCATGGTGAATGTGGAGTGCTCGCGAGCCATCGCCCAGAAGTGGGGGGTTCCCCTTTCGGAGAACCCCACGGCCGGTCATGATATTACTTTAGATGCCCCAGAATGGGTGGTGGCCCAACTGACTAGTTGGAGCCCCCTGAAGCTTGATTCAAGAGATTAGTCATCGCCTGCAGACTGTAGCGAATTTGTCTCGGTTTTGGGTCAGCATCAGAGACGATTTTCGTCTGGCGCAACTGTTCCGCAGTGAAGTTTTGCACGATCACATTCTCGTTTTCAATTTTCACTCGCACCAGTGTGGCGCGGCCTGAGTTAGGATCGATCACTTCCACGATCGCAAATCCATCTTCACCGATATTAAGTTTTTCACGCTGCCCTAGAATTGCTTCCTTGAGCGCCTTCTCATCTCCACCAGAAACGGTGATGGTGATGACTTGGGCTGCAGGGATAACCTGACCTCCTGTTCCACCAACTATCAGACGGAGGCTGTTGTCGTTAGGAGCCGCATCACGCGCCTCACTGACCGAACTCACCGATCGAGCCGCTGCTGCTGATCCACCAAAGCCTTGGACGCCAGAGAGGTCTTGGCCTCCCCCAGTGCTGCCTGAGCTGGCCTGAGAGCTACTGCGACCGCCTCCTGACTGGAAGCCTGAACTTGCTCCTTCAGAAGAGACTTCCGGAGCGGCATTGGCCACCGAAGCGGGTGCACGTTTTCTTTTACCAGAACTCGCAGTCACTTCTTCTTGCGAGGCTTGATTCATCGCTGCCATCTGTTGACTGATGAGATCATTGCGAGCGGTCTGATCCGCCATCAAACGGCGAAGCTCAGCGATTTCATCTAAGTATTTTTGGCGCTCGGACGCACTCGTGGCCCCAGAGGCTTTCGTTTCTAGTTCACTGACTGTTTGATTGACTGAGCGCTCGAGGGCTTGCTCCACCTGTTGGCGCTGGTCGGATTGAGGCATGTTCTGCATGGGCGGAACGTTTGAAATAAAACGATTCATCACGGCAGCTGAAGTCGCAGGTGAAACGCGAGCTTGAGCCCCGAAACCTTGCACAATTGCTTGATTAAAGAATGAGCCTGAAACATCAGAGGATAAGTTACTTGCTCCCCCACCTCCGCCTAGTCCACCGAAAATGGAAGCAATCTCAGACAACTCATCCTTTGAGGAAGACAATCCCTGCGATCGCATCGCTGCAATAGTGGAGGCCCCTTGGGCAGATCTGATCTGACGATCGACCGCATCGACTTGCGCGGTATGGGTCGCAGAAATATCAACAATATTTTCATGTACGGCCCTTATATCACCGCTGAGTGAAGCTTTATAGGCCCCTAAGACTGTTCTTAATCTTGCTCGATCATCCTGAGAGCCGAACTGAAACGAGCGGTAACAAGAATTAAAGTCCTCGTTAACACAGATACCTTGAGATTTCACAAACCCTTCAAAATTAGGGCAATACTGACTCAGTTCATTTCTCGCTATGGAGCCAGCCTCAGAGGCAGGTCTCTCTGATTGAGAATAACGGTAGGTCGCAGCATCAAGTGAGGAGACGCCCCCATCACTGTTTGCTCTCATGGCACAAAGTGCCTTATTTCTTTCTAAACAGGCGGCTGAATTTGTGTTCGAACATTTTTGCTCGGATGAGGATTGATCAAGATAGCGAGCATAGAGATTAAGACTACTTGAAATTTGACTATCATTGGCGCAGGCAATGGCCCTCACTTTATTGGCAAAGGAGCTACATTTTTTCTGGAAATCCTCTTTAATCTCTTTGAAGACCTCATCTTGATAATTATTGAGTTTCGTTCCCTCAAGATAAGCCACGTGGGCTTGAGTCACGTGTTTGAGAGCCTCCACCGAATTTGGGATTGAAAGCCCCCGAGAGAGAGCGGTAAAAAACTCTTGCGATTTCTGAATCCCCTCTTTAACTTTAAGACAGTCTTGTGTAGAAAAACTGCCAGCGCCTTCGTGGACCACGTGCTCGACAAGATAATTTATTGCCGGGTTATAGCGAGACAATTCCCTCCACGCTGAAAAGGACTCTTGATCAATTCCAGCTCTCCACGGGCGATTCAAAAGATCGTTCATCGTGGAAAGGCGATTGAAAGCGTTTTGCTTTGATGATCCCTCACAAGACCCCATAGCCGAAAGATTAGCTGCAAGTTGAACCTTGATTAGACCGATCTTTCCTAAAAGTATTGACTTACCAATACCATTAATTGGAATAAGATTAGCCACGAACTCCTGCTTTGGGTCTTCAAAACAGGACACCGGACCCATCGAATCAAACTCAGCAGTTAGCTGGGCTTGTGAGCCATTTGGCAGTTGAAACATTTCCTGCAAAGCGCTGGTCACAAACTGTCCTACTTGTGAGCATTCTTGACCGTCACATATTTTATTCGAATTACTAGAGGCATTGAATTGAGAGGCAGAATTATTTACGATAGAAATAATTTCGGCTGTATTACAGGTATTAGGCCTGATGGTGTCAATCTTCGATGGATCAAAGCCTTGGCTGGTTAAAGTAGAGGTTACATATTTAATGTGGTCATTAAGTCTGTTGAGTTCCTTCAATTCATCTTTCACAGCATTAGTCTTGATCTTTTTGCTGTCAAACTGAGAGGCCAGTTGTGCTTTCACTGATTGGGTCTTATTAGTAGGAGTCGAACAACCGCAGGTGAAGGAGCTGATTCTTTGATTGGTTTGAAAACTGCCTACCGCAAGACACTTGAAAGTACTGGTACTGAGCAAAGGAAAGAGATTTTCTAGTGCATGACCATCACTCGGGAAAGGGTAACACTGTCTGAATTTCGACATTAAATCGTTATTATTTCTGAAGTTATTTGTCACTCTGTTGTTGTGCGGATCCTCAGAATCAAAAGGGTCTTTAGAGCAGAAGGCTTCGAGCTCTTTGTTAGATCTCTTCAATTCGTTAGATCTTCTTTTTGCCTGTCCTTCAATCTCGGCTGCCACCACCGCTTCACTCATAGGCGGCTCATCCGTCACTGTCATCGGCTTTTGATCGGGGGTAGAGTATGCTCGTGGGGGGTGGGGTGAATGATTGTAACGATTTAAAATATTCAAGCCGTTGCCAATAGAGCTAGATGCACCTGGAGGGTTACCAGCCGCAAAAGCTAAATTCACAGCAAGAGACAGGCATAAGAGAAACTTTAAAATAATCATAAGGGACTCCCAAAAACCTAATCGGTCGGAATAGCTCTTTCCTAAAGTTTCCCATGCCTTTTAGGCTCAGCCTTTATTTAAACTCACCACTTAGCACCTAAAACCATTAATCCTCGCAACTTAAGTGCTGCAAGGGACCTATTAATAAGAGGGAGGACTTGCCAAAACTTCATGGCAAATGGCGATAGATATGAAGACATCTTGACCACTTAGATCGCTAGACCTTAAATCAAAGCATGCTTAAACCACCACCCCGCTATCAACTCGTGACCACCGAGGATGGCTCAGAAACACTCTTCTCGGAAGCTTTCAATGAGGCCTGCCACTCCACTGCGGGGGCCCGGGCCGAGACGCGATTTCATTACCTCGAAGGCTGCCGACTCTCAGAGCTGCTCCACAGTTTTGATGAAATAAATATTCTCGAAGTCGGTTTTGGAACTGGGATTGGATGGCTTGAGACTCTGGCCTTTTTTAAAAACTACCCACAAAAAAAATTAAACTTCACCTCCCTTGAGCTGGATGCTGCTCTTCTTTCTTGGAGTGTGCCTGAGGCAAAAAAAATCAACGCTCTCACTTATGAGCTGGAACAAGACAATTCTAAACTTAGAGTTTTGATTGGTGACGCTCGTCACAGCATTCACACTCTCCCCTCCGAGCATTTTCACGCCATCTATCAGGACGCCTTCTCCCCCAAACGCAACCCCACTCTTTGGACCCACCAATGGTTCACTGATCTCAAACGAGTCGCACACCCAGACTGCACTCTCGCGACCTACTCAGCGAGTGTCTCTATTCGCAAATCTCTTTTGAAATCAGGCTGGAGTGTGTTTGAGGGTCCCGCTTTTGCACAAAAAAGATCATCCACTCGCGCCAATCTGAGTGGTGTCATGGACCCTGAATTTTTAGCGAAACTCAACACTCACGCCATCGCGGCTTTAGATGATAAGGATTTCTTATGACTCTGATGCAAACCCTCAAGATCTCTCGTCCTATCATTCAGGCCGGAATGGTTTGGGTCTCCGGTGGAAAACTCGCGGCCGCTGCTGCCAATGCGGGCTGCTTGGGTGTGATTGGGGCGGGCTCGATGAAACCCGATTTACTGCGAGAGCATATTTTAAAGGCTCAAGGGCTCACTAATAAAAGCCTCGCGGTGAATGTCCCACTCTTATATGAAAAAAGTGAAGAGCAGATTCATTCAGCGCTGGCCTATGGAATAAAGATTTTTATCACATCTGCAGGCTCCCCCAAAAAATTCACTCAACGGCTTAAGAGTGCGGGCTGCACGGTTCTGCATGTGGTCTCCACCCCAGATCTTGCACGTAAGTGTGAAGAGGCTGGCGTGGATGCGGTGATCGCTGAAGGTTTCGAGGCTGGAGGCCACAACGGTCGCGATGAGCTCACCACCATGGCCCTCATCCCTCAGGTGGTGGATTGTGTGAAAATTCCGGTCGTGGCGGCGGGAGGTATTGGTGACGGGCGCGCGATCGCTGCGGCCCTAAGCCTCGGAGCTGAATGTGTGCAAATGGGCACCCGCTTTATTGCCACTCATGAGGCGAGTGCTCATGAAAATTTCAAACAACTGCTCTTGAAGGCGAGCCCCACCGATACCATGCTGATGATGAAGCGCAGTGTTCCCGTAAGGCTTTTTAAAAATAAGTTTTATGACGAGATTAAAGCCGCAGAGGAGAAGTGCGCTGATAAAAGTGAGCTTGAAAAAATCCTGGGGCGAGGACGTGCGAAACTTGGAATGCTAGAAGGAAATTTAGACGAAGGTGAAATTGAGATAGGCCAGATCGCGGGCCTTGTGAAAGACGTGGTAAGCGTGGAAGAGCTCGTTGATCGCCTGATGGTGGAGTACCACCAGACAATCAAAGAGCTTCCAAAGTTTTAATTAAGCACGTTCTAGAGCGGCAATTCTATCATCCAAGCTTGGGTGCGTAGAGAGGAAGCTCATGAGACCTTTTTTAGAGGAAATCTTCATGGCCTTAATCGTGTCTTGAGAATCGTCGACATAATCAATGCGAGTCTTCAGTTTTCTCAGGGCCGCAATCATCTTGGCACGACTTGAAAACTGGGCCCCGCCTTTGTCGGCGCGGAACTCACGGATACGACTAAAATACGCCACAATAAACATGGCCAGAAATCCAAAGGCCACTTCAAACACCATGACCATAACCATTTGAAGCATCGGTGAGCTATTCGAGCGCTCATTATCACTATTGCCCCTCATGGCTTGTGAAAGAGCAAAAGCCGCGATACGAGCAAAGAACATCACAAAGGCGTTCACCACGCCTTGGATCAAGGCCAGGGTCACCATGTCGCCGTTAGCAATGTGGGCGACTTCGTGGGCCAGCACTCCTTCGACTTCATCACTATTCATCTGCTGTAAAAGTCCTGTGGACACGGCCACCAGAGAGTTATTTCTTGAAGGACCCGTCGCAAACGCATTCACTTCTGGAGAATTATAAACGCCCACTTCAGGCATTTTTGAGAGACCTGCCTGACGGGCCATTTGATGAACTTTCATCACCAGTTCACCGTAAGGGCCATTGGCCTCGACGATCTTCACGCCCATCATGGATTTCGCCATGAACTTTGACATCAACAGAGAGATACCAGAGCCCACAAAGCCCCAAATCAGACAGAAGATTAAAAGAGATTCATAATTAATGCCATAAGCACCCACCCAGTGTTGAACACCCAAGAGAGATGTAATGATGGTCACCGTGGCGATGACCAAGATGTTAGTTAGGATAAAGAGAAAAATACGCTTCATATCCGCCTCCGCGAAAGAATATATACCTCAAAGATGGGATCTCCTTTGGGTAACGTCAAGGTGGCGTCTAAGTATTTTTAAGTAAATAGGAGTTCTTGTTGCCTTGCGCAAGGTTCTCTGACTTGTCTGATCAAATCCACAAATGTTAACTTAACTTATTCATTTTGGAGGTCTCCATGCTGCGTCTTTTAAGTCTATTGATGCTCTTAATCAGTTTTTCTGCTTTTGCTCAAAACATCAATGTGGAAGAGGAAAGCTTCTACAACTCACTGACTCAGATGATCAAAACCAATAAGAAGATTCACACCTTCCTGATGTCTCCCGAAGAGAAGAAAATTTTTGTCGACGTCCTGTGGGATCTCAAACATCTCGAAGAGATGGATGTTGAAAATTACGCTGTCGATGGGCTTGAGCAAGATTTCGATATTCAGCAAAAAATCCGTTTTGTCATGATGCTGGGGAGTGCCCCCTTTGATCTCATGAATGCGCTGGCCACTGAGGCCTTGGTCAATCTCAAAACTCGTCAAGGCTTCGGTCACTTCATTCTCGCCTATGAAAAAGAAATCAATCAACTTGGAATGAATCACCTCGTGTTTCAAGCCAAAATGAATTTTCCTGAAGTGGCGAAATTTCTCAATAACGGTGAGGCCCGTGTCGGCAATCAAACGCAACTGGCCCGCGATCTTTGGGAGAGCACCCCTGACCTCACCAGCTATGCCGGTGGAAGATACAATAAAGGCATCAAACTCTATATGTTTTGCAGCACCAATCGTTTGTATGCCTGCTTGATGCTCGGGAAAGATGCAGAAGACCGCCCTATCCTGAATGCAGATGGAAGTCTTTGGACACACCAATCGTTGGCCAGCTCGGCTCGCAACATTCCTTCTTTCCAGCGTAACGGCAATACTCCTGCAGGTGTGCATCACATTGATGGAGTCATGCCCTTTGCAGACCAAAACCTTTCGTTCGGAAAATTTCGTCGCCTTATTTTGAATTTTGTTCCGGCCTCTCAGAATGAAAGTCTCACACGTTCACTGCTGCCTGAAGCCTCTCGCTCGAGCCAGTGGTGGATGCCTTCAGTGGTGGCCCGTGATGTAGGTCGCTCACTGCTAAGAATACATGGCACCGGACGCATCAATACCTGGCCTGATAGCTCATGGTATCCCTTTATTCGCACCAGTGGTTGCATTGCTCAGAGAGAAAACACCTATAATGGTGTGGAGTTCACAGATCAGAGAATTCTTCTTGATACTCTTATGCTCGCCCAGGGACTTGAGCCCAAGTTTGAAAATGAGACACGCATAAAAGGTCTGCTCTACTTTATTGAAATTAACGATCAAGCAAAAGCTGTGAGCGTGAGTGATCTAGGCCTTTAATGAATCTTTCGACCAGCAAACTTGCCTTCAAAGACTATCAGCTGCTTGATAGTGGTGAGGGCATGAAGCTGGAAGAAATTTGTGGCGTGAGACTCCAGCGCCCCTCTCCTCAGGCCATCTGGAAGAAGACACTCAAGCCCGATGAATGGCTAAAGGCCACGAGCATCTGCTCGCGCTCCAAAGATGGTGGTGGTCAGTGGCAGCACATCAAGCCCCTGCCCCGTGAGATGACCCTGCGCTATCAAGATATTCGCTTCAACCTCAAGCTCACAAACTTTGGTCACTGCGGGATTTTCTTCGAGCAAGTCCCTGTGTGGTTATGGCTCGAAGAGCAAGTGAAGACTCTCAAAACTAAACTTGGTCGCGCTCCAAAAGTTGCTAATCTCTTCGGCTACACCGGAGCGGCCAGCCTCGTGATGGCCAAAGCGGGAGCAGAAGTCTATCACGTCGATAGTGCCAAGGGTGTTCTCGATTGGGGACAAGACAACGCCAAGATCTCTCAGATTGAAACGATCAAGTGGATTCAAGAAGACGCCCAAAAATTTTTGATCAACTCCTACAATAAGGGTCTCAGGCTTGATGGTATGCTCGCTGATCCTCCCAGCTGGGGTCATGGCGCCAAGAAAGAAGTCTGGGAGTTTGAAAAAAATATTTCCGGTTTTCTAGATAAGGTTCACTCTATCCTGCAGCCACAGAATAGCTTCTTTTTTCTCTCCTCTCACACCCACGGTGTTCAGCAAGAGGCGCTCAAGAATGTGCTGGCCCAAGACAAACGCTGGAGAGAGATTGTGTGTGGAGAGCTGGGAGTGGAGCATTCAAATGATCCCCGAGTGCTACCGGCCGGGATCTTTGCGCACGCAAAGAGCTACTCCTAGAAGATTTAAAGCATCTTAAAAATCGATTGGTCTAATGCTCACAATCTGTTTATTTATGCCTCATTCAATCCAAATGAGGCTCAATATGAAAAATATCGCTCTTGCTTTCGCTCTTCTTCTCTCTTTGCCAGTTATGGCAGCCGATTTTAAGTGTTCGACTGAAACAAATGGATTTGGTGGCTGGCTTGATTTTAGCTCCCAGCTGTCAGGAAAGATCAAAATCACAGGCCCCACAGTGACCCTGACAAATTATGATTTTAGTTATGTGGCCCTGGATGGAAACTATGCTTGGTCTGAAGCGAAAGTTACAAACGCAGGGCCTGTGGTGAATAACCCAAACTATCGCCCACGCGTTTACAAAAACCATCTGCAATTTGATATCTCTAAGGGTGTGTTTGGAATGGTAAAACTTTTGATCCCACAACACGCCTTCAAATCAAGCGATGACTTCACTGTCACCTTGATCATGTCCTGGATTGAAGATCATGCGGGAGATAGTGTTTCGCTTGATTGCCACTATCTCTAGTGTTGAAACTGCCTGGACCACTCACTCACACACACAGATGTGGCGACGGAGACGTTCAGGCTCTCGACAGCCCCAGTCCCAGGGATAGCAATTTTCTTTTTACACATCGAAAGGGCTTCGCGAGAGAGTCCCACGCCTTCGGCCCCAATTAAGAAAACACATTTTTGAGAAAGCTTTGTGGTGTAGAGACTCTTTGCCTCATGGCTTGAAGTGGCAAACATCTCTAATCCCAGTCCTTCGCAAAGACTTTGCAGCTCCATTAAACTTTTCACAGCGACCATGGCACAGGCCTCGGCTCCACCTTCTGCCGTTCGATAAAAAGCCCCATTTTGAAAATTCGCTTTTTCGCCTAAGACGAAAATTCCTTTCACCCCAAAATGCGCCGCCGAGCGAGCAATCGCCCCGAGGTTATGAGGGTTATTGACGTTTTCAAGAGCAAGCCACACACCCTTATCTTCAGCCAGGGCCCGCAGGTCCGTGAGCCCAGGGCGCTTGAGTTTTCTAATCACCATGCAGATGCCTTCATGGTGGGTGCCCTCAGTGACTTTATCCAACTCTTCCACCGTGCTGACGTGATAGGCGAGTTTTTTCTCCACACAGTGGCGGATCAACTCGCTGGCTGCATGCAGCCGCTTCTCCGTGATATACACGCGGATCACAGCTTGAGGGCGAGACTTGAAGAGACTCATACAGGCGTTGAAACCGTGTATTTTCATCTCAGTATCGGGATTTGTGGCGACAGGGGCTTTCTTGACCATAGACTCTCGTATATCATGCGCGACACATGGATAAAAGCCTCTATCTTGCCCCATTTAAACATGAGGACGATCTTTTAAAAGAGCTCGCCTTTAAAAATATCAAAGTCCTCGAGACCCGTGGTCGTGCTGTTTTAGCTGAGGGCCTGCGGGAGGATATCATCTGGGCGCAGTCTGCCTGGATTGGTGTGCTTGAGATTGCTATCACCTCCATTAAGGACGGCGCCAAGAAGCTGCGCGAGCTGAATCGCAACTGGGCGCTCTTCAGCACGGGCCAGCACCGTCGGGCCGAGCTGATCCAAAATGAGCTGCCCCACTACCCCACCAAACCGATTCCATTCTTGGCCGCCAGACCTACGCAACCGATGGGCGGCTGGACCTTGTGGGAGAACGACCTCATCATCGCTTCGGCCCAAACCACCTCACTCTACCCCATTGGCGAGATGACTTTTGAGGAAGACCAAATCAACCCTCCGTCTCGGGCCTATTTGAAGCTGTGGGAGTTTTTCACCTGCCACTCTCCCCGCCTGCCAAATGCCAGTGAGCACCTTTTAGACATGGGCGCGTGTCCCGGTGGCTGGACCTGGGTGCTGCAGAGTTTTGGAGGAGCAGTGACCGCAGTCGATAAAGCTCCGCTCGAAAAGCGCATCGCTGAGCTGCCAAGGGTCTCTCTTCTCAACGAGAGTGCCTTTGGGCTGGCGCCGAACCGGATCGACAAAGTGGACTGGTTTTTCTCCGACATCATCTGTTACCCCGAAAGACTTCTGACACTTGTTGGCCACTGGCGAGAGGCGGGAGTGAAGAATTTTGTGTGTACTATTAAGTATCAAGCAGAAACCGATTTTGCGGTCACTCATCAATTCTTGGAAAAATTCGGCGGCAACATCATTCATCAGCACCACAACAAACACGAAGTGACGTGGTTTTTAATCGAGAGTTAAATGTTTCACTCTAGCACACCTATTAAACTCAAACTCTCTCGTGATCTCACTCGTCACCTCAAGCGAGGAAACCCTTGGGTGTTTGCGGATACACTTATTGAAAAACCCAAAGCCAAGTCCGGCACGCTCGCCCACCTCTATTCTCCTAAAGATGAATTTCTGGGCACAGGATTTTACTGTCCTGAGATTAATCTCTCTTTTCGCATGCTTGCTCTCGGAGAAAAAAAAATCCTGCCCAATCTGCTCCGCACGCGAATGCTCAGAGCATTGGATCTAAAAAAGCATCTTTTTCGTCGAGGCCAGTCAGACTCGTTCAGGCTCTTTAACGGCGAGGGTGATGAACTCCCGGGGCTGGTGTGTGACGTATACAGTGACCTCGCGGTGATCAAGCTTGATGGCAAGGCCAGTGAAGCATTTTGGGATGCACCTGCGATTGCTGAGTTTCTGGTTGAGACGGGACTTGTGACGGGTGTCTATCTGAAGAGAAGAAACCGTGAAGATGATAAAGGTGAAATTCTGATCAATGGAGGCCATGATCTTGAGCATCTCCAATTTTTTGAAAACGGTGCACTTTTTGAAACTCATCTGATTGATGCCGCCAAGACGGGATTTTTTCTGGATCAGAGAGACAATCGCTTTCTCATCGGGCAACTTTCAAAAGATAAAACTCTTCTCAATCTTTTTGGCTATACCGGAGGATTCTCTGTGTTCGCAGGGCTTGGCGGTGCTAAACATGTCACCACCGTAGACATCGCGGCCAAAGCGATTGAAGCCAGTGTGATCAATTGGCAACTCAATCACCTGCCTGATCTCCATGAGGCCATCACCGCTGATGCCTTCAAATGGCTGAAGGATGCAGTTGCAAACAAACAGAGATATGACATCGTCATTACTGACCCACCTTCTTTTGCACCCAATGAAAAAGCTGTCGAGAAGGCACGAGAAGCTTACATTGAAGTGTTCAGTGACTCCATTAAACTTGTCTCTCCTCAGGGACTGTTTGCGGCGTCGAGCTGCTCAGGTCATATTAGTTTTGAAGCTTTCTTAGAGATTGTGAGAGACTCACTTTCAAAGGCCCGTCGCAAAGGTCAAGTGGTGGTGGTGCGTGGGCAGCCAGAGGATCATACTTGGCCCTTGGCACTGGAAGAGATGCGCTACTTGAAATTTGTCTTAGTGAGAGTTGAGTAGAGTAAGGGCCTCCAAAGAGGCCCCTGAGAATTTAAAGAGAAACCTGTAGATCGTAGCTCCAACGGCTGTTGTTGTCTGAGCATGTTGAGCGCTGTGAAGAAATCTTCACGTTAGCGAATTCAGGAAGAAGCTTTCTCAAAAGCTTCGTGTGGAAAAAACAGCTTGAGTTGCCACGAGACTGAGAGGTGAGACGGACTCTCTCTGTACGTGAAAAATCTTGTCCGGCCTTTGGCGCTTCATAAGTGGCGCGAAGAGAAACTGGGAATACTGTGCCCCATGGTTCAATGCCGCCAGAACAGCTGGTGCGGACGTTGATGGCCCCTAATTGTACCAAGTGATCATTCAAAGCCGCTTCAGCGAAGCTACAAGCGTAGTAGTTACGAGAAAAGCCGTCGTTGCCAAAATCAGTGTGGCTGAAAGTCTTCTTTTCATATTCAGTGGCGAAAGCACTGAGAGAAAAAATAACCATAAGCATAGAAAGTAGACGCATAAAACCTCCAAAGTTTTAACTGCAGTTAAGACAATTTCTTAACATATATCAATTTCTGTTTTAATACGCCAAGGCTTTCAGAGTGAAAAGGCAGTGTGAAAATTTTTTGACATCTCTTCCGGCGAAGCTTGAGACATCTTGAGGACGGCCTCAATCTCAAGTCCAGAATCATCGGTCTCAATGAGCCTGAGATGGGCCGGGACTTGCTCCCATAGGTGCCGAGAATCAGAGCGAGCAAGCCCCCGTGGACCAAAGGAGAAAAAACTCTGTGGGTGGAGTTTAAGAATTCGTTTCACCACATCAGCAGGGCCCTGAAAATCATGAAAGATCCAATGGGTGCGGGCCTTGCGCTTTTTGAGTAGGGCCAAAATGTCACTGCTGCTTTTGACCAGATGTAAGATGAGGGGTTTCTCGAAGTCTTCCGCCTTATCCCAATGCCACATGAGGGATTCAACCTGAAGCGCGAGATGGGGATAAAGACGATCCAGTCCCGTCTCTCCAATCCCAATACAGTTGCGGTGAGAAAAGAGTTTAAAGAGATCTGGTTTTTGAGCGGGGTAACCGGAGATGTGCCAGGGGTGAATGCCAGCGCAGAATTTCTCATGGTCCGGTGGAGCCATAAGCTCCGTCGCCGCTAACACATAGGCGCGGGGGTGATGACCCTCGGCACGATGAGTGTGCGCATCCATTATTTTGTCTTATTCACCAAGTTAAGAAAGTCTGAAGCGATATCATCACCACTGCTTTCAAGGGCCTTGATCTCTCCCGCTGACTTAATCGCCTCAAGAATGTGATTCTTAATCTGTGTGAGCTCTAGCTTATGGATCATCTTGGCGGCTCCATACACACTCACATCGTGAGCAAAATCTTCACTGGCAAAAGCGGAAATAAAAATAATGGGAGTATGAATATGGGCTGCACGCATTTTTTTTAGCATCGTGATACCGTCCATACGAGGCATTTTGATATCACTTACCACACAGTCAAACTTCTCTTGCAACAAAATATCAAGACCGGCCTGTCCGTCTTCAGCCAAGGTGAAGGAGATGTGCTTGTCTTTCACGAGCATTTCCATGCATTCACGAATGTCCTGCTCATCATCGACAACTAAGACCTTATACTGTGACATCTGATCCTCTCTTGGGCAGGTAGACAACTCGATTTGAGTTTGAGTTAATTATACCTATCAAAGGAATGAGTATGAAATTTTTGTTGTTAAGTTTTCTTTGCCTCATGAGTCTAGCGGCCTTTTCTTACCCAGGGCGTCCAGTTTTTTTGAATCCCCGAGTATCTGGCTTTGGGAACATGGCCAGTGTCGACATCTATAATCACACAGATGCAGATGTTGAGTGTCGAGGGACCATTATGCTGCACACAGAGCGCAGCCCAGAGACTCATTTCTATTGGGAGACGATCTATCGCAAGATGAATAGCTTTCGGACTATTTATCTCAGAGACTTTCGCGAAAAAATTCGTTTCACCACTCACACCATTAGCTGTACGGAAAGATAGAGTTAGCGGAACTCAATGCGGTTGAAGGTTCCTTTCCAACTCAGAAAGCTAACGCCAGGGTGAAGAGTCATGCTGGTGACTTTTCTGTTATTTTGATCAAGAATCCAGTCGGGTCCTGATTTCCGTAAAGTCACTTCATACTCTTCGGTACGAGGGGGATCTTGCTCTGTGATGATGGCAATCTTAAACACACCGCCTTTCACAAAATCAAGGCCCGGTGGCTTCACAGGATAAAATTGCAGTGGTGGCTGATCATCTTCTCCAGGCCTGCCGGGCAGAGAGATTCTCTCAGCACGATCAAGCTTTGTCCGATCGAGAACAAAAGATTTTTTATCATCTTTATGGGAATAGTTAAGACGAAGGGCCTCAAGCTGACCTTTATCATTCACTAAGACAGAAATATTACCTTCTCCGGCCATCTTGACGTTGAACTTCAGGACGTTTTTAAACATCTGTTCTGTGACAGAAAGATTTTGATAAGCAAAATCTTTAAGACCATTCATCCCAGCGGGAACGGGATCACAGTTTTCTTCTGCCCACACAGGACCAAGTAAAACGAGCCATACAAAAAACAATTTCATGCTTCTCTCCCTTAACTATTGTATGGAAAAGCCTTGGTTAATCCCAAGAGGGATTATTTTACCTTAGTAATCCTGTCAGGGTAGTCTGTGATAATTCCATCCACTCCCAAAGCTTTGACGCGCTTTAAGTCTTGAAGATCATTCACCGTCCACGGAATAACCTTCACCCCTAATTTTTGCCACTGAGTGACGTTCATTTTATTGAGAAATTTAAAGTAGGGAGAAAACACCGTGGGCTTAAAGCCCAACTGCTTGAGCACTAATTCTTGCGGCAAATTTTCTTCAATCAAGGCCACGGTCTGGATAGTGGGATAGTTTTTATTCAGATAAGCCAGGACACGAAAATCAAAAGACTGAATAAAAAACCGATCCTCAGGCAAATGAGCTTTTATGGCCGCGACCACCAAATCAGTAAAGACAGAAACGCTGGGTTGAAACCCCTCCAACTCATCTTGAGGAGTCGATTTTATTTCAATGTTGTAGAAAATCTTTCGAGCAGCATACTCTGCCTCAATCTGAGTCAGCACATCAGATAAGAGAGGTTTATGAATTTTTATTT
This sequence comes from Bacteriovoracaceae bacterium UBA6144, assembly GCA_002435705.1. Classification (GTDB taxonomy): domain Bacteria; phylum Bdellovibrionota; class Bacteriovoracia; order Bacteriovoracales; family Bacteriovoracaceae; genus UBA6144. The sequence continues at coordinate 149,920 of DIVA01000052.1, read as the reverse complement.
TTTTTTGCTCCAAGAAACGAGGATGCTTTTTAGAGCCGCAGTCGAATTTTTTTATCTCATCATATTTAAATTTATAGAGATTAATCTCTTTTTCTTTGACCTCTTTGCCCTCAAGATTGAGACAAGCCTCTTCACCAAGCCAAGGCTCATGACTGAGTAGAACCTTTTGGTCTTGAGAAACGATCACATCAAACTCAAGTGTTGTGATCGGATACTTAAGCGCCTCGCGCATCCCTTCTAGACTATTTTCTGGGAATAAGCCCCGCGCGCCTCGATGCCCCTGCCAATCAAAGGCCCATGCATTTAAATTCATCAACAAAAGAAGCGGAAAGATTAGTTTTTTCATCCTAAGATTATAGCAGAATAAATTTTTTTGAGGAGTCAGGATGAAAGAGATCACAGGCCATACACTTTTTGCTGCTGTTCGAATTTTTGTGGGACTCACCATGGCCTTTGCTCACGGAGTTGGAAAAGTTCCTCCGAGTGAAGGACTCATTGGTGCCATCGGCTCCTTCGGCTTCCCTCTTCCTCTTGTCATGGCGTGGGCCGTTGGTTTGATTGAATTAATAGGTGGCATTTTTATTGCCATGGGACTCTTCACTCGCGTGATGGGAGGCCTGTGGGTGGGTGTGATGGCCGGAGCGGCTTTTGTGGTACATGCCGCAGACCCCTTTGCCAAAAAAGAAATGGCCCTACTCTATCTGGCATTTGGTGTGCTTTATCTTGCTCAGGGTGGAGGTCGTTATGCGATCGACACGTGGATTGCCAGAAAAAGAGGCTAACCCGATTCTGCCCAGCGAGAGAGAAAGTGCACGAGCGCTTGCTGAGCTTCAGCTTCTGACATTTGAAACTCCTGCATGATCACGCGGGCGATCTGATTGAGTGAGCGCTTTCCATTGATGAGTTCAAACACCCGGGCCGGGACTTTATGGGTCATCAGACTCATTTGCACTTTCGAGCTCAAGGGAATGGCGTGGTCATGGTGAATTAGCCAGGACTCTTTGAGCTGCGGCCGCTGGATAGAAAGGCCTGTGGACTCGAGCTTCGTGCAGCTAAAGGTCCACATTCTCTCCTGGCGCGTGAGACTTGTGTGCGGCGACTTCAAGTACTCGACTTGCTCCCAAGTCTCTTCGAAATTTTCCAAGCCGACTTCTTCGATGAAGCCTCTTATTTCATTCTGCGACCAGCGATAACGGGCAGGAATATCCGAAGGAAGTGAGTAGGGGCCAAAATTGATCCACTGGCCTTGAGGATTGAGAAGACTTGAGATATTGGAGATAAGAAAAGGCAGCGTTGAAGGGATAAGATCAATGATCCAGGGTGTGATGATGAGATCAAAACTCTCAGGCCTATAGGGAAGATAATTGAGGTCACCCAAGTGAAAAACCAAGCCTTCCCTAGCAAGACTAGGGGCCATGAGCTTGTGCTCGTGAGCAAGGTTTTCATCTCCCAGTCTCGGCGCCGGAAATTCCACCAACTCCACGCCCTCACCCCAGCAGATGCGCTGAAAACACTCACTGAAAAAATAACTATTATCCAGGGCAAAGGTAAACTGCGCCTTCAAGTGGTGGTGCAAATCATAAGCGAGCCGTCCCGCACCAGCAGCGATGACGAGAATATTCTTCTTCTCCCCTTGCACGCGCGCCTGCACCAGTTCGAGGTAGCGCCGGTTTTCGGCTTCACCCCAACTCCAGTCCCGAAAAATATTTTTGGGATGTCCAATCAAGGGCTGTGTGAGAGGCAGTGTGTGGCCCAGGCCCTGAAGGGTCTTGTCGTGAAAAGCACTCTTCACATGCGTCGGAATGGATTTAAAAATCTCCTGCAGCTGGCCCAGAAATTTCTTTTGCCACTCCACATCCGTCTGCATCCGCTCGCGCATCAGAGGGTGGAGATTTGGATGCTTCAGGAGCGCTTCTTCTTCTGAAATGTCGCGCTGAAGTTTCGTCGAGAGCATGTGCCACTGACCTGCGATGTGCTCAAGCGCTAAGTGAGCGTTGGGCAGGAGGCAATCGACTCGAGAAGAGAGCTTAAAAAGCTGAGGCAGCTCAAGACCTGTGAGAGGATCGACTAATAGGTGTTGATAGGGAATTTGAGACATGCTTTAGTATAGTAAATTCTCAGGAGAAAACCAATGGATGCATCGTTTTGGCATGAGCGCTGGCAAACCAATCAAATTGGCTTTCATAAGTCTGAGGTCAACCCCATTCTCCTGCGCCACGCGAGTCGCTTGTCCCCGATGAAAGGTCAAAGCGTTTTCGTGCCTCTATGTGGCAAGACGAAGGATTTGGTGTGGTGGCGTGATCAAGGATTAAAAGTCACGGGTGTCGAACTCTCCCCTATTGCCTGTGATGATTTTTTCCGCGAAGAGCAGATTGGCCATGCGAAAAACCATCATCACTACCAGAGCGAATCAATCGAGCTTTTTCAACAAGACATCTTTGCTTTCGAATCCCTTAAGGGTTTTGACTTTATCTACGATCGGGCGGCCACCATCGCTCTGCCTGAGAGCATGCGTCCCCGCTACATCGAAAAAATTAAATCCCTCATGGGTCCGGCCACCAAACTCTTGCTCCTCACCATTGAGTACGAGCAAGACAAAGTCTCGGGTCCCCCCTTCAATGTCAGTGAAGCTGAAGTGCGGCAGGCTTACAGTGGCATGCAGATCGAGCTCTTGGAGGAGAAGAGCGGGCCACTGGATAACCCACGCTTTCAAAACTTAGAGGTGAGCGAGAAAGTCTTTTTGATTTCCCCACTGAGCTAAATACGAGCCATCGGGATTGTAGCGCTCGAGTTGCGTCTGAAGATTAAAAAAGCGCAGGCCTCTAGGATCACGACCGACCCCGGCCAGGTACTGCCAGTTGCCCCAGTTGGAACTGGGATCATAGTCTTTTAAAAAATATTGAAAGAGATAGGCCCCGTAACGCCAGTCATAGCGACCTAAATGAACAAAATAGCTCGCGAAGATCTGACGACAGCGATTGGAGAGCAAACCGGTTTGAGTAAGTTCATTTAACATGGCCCCAATCAATGGCTCACGGGCCAGATCCATCATCAAACCTCTAAGCGAGATTGGTGCCAGAGGGAGAGAGGATTTTGCATCGGAGAAATAGAGTGCGCGTGTTGAATAATTTTGGATGAAATAAAAAAATTCTCTCCAGAGAAGCTCAAACTTTATCCAATAACTTGATTTACTGGCCCCATGCTGATCCTCAAAGGCCTGCAGTTTAGAGAGAATGTGCTGAGGAGAAAGTAAGCCCTGAGAAAGAAGGCAGGAGAAATGAGTGCCGGCCTTACTGGCTTCAAATTCGTTTCTCTCATCTAGATATCGATCTGGTCCTGCCTGTTTTAAAAACTCATTGAGGCATTTAATCCCATGGGCCTCTGCCTCACTGCTCACCACATGAGAGTAGGATGTTTGCGCGTAGATATTCTGGCCCTCAAGTTTTAAACGAAAATCAGTGAAATTACTTTTTTGAGTCATCGCCTTGAGAGCTTTTTCTTCTGCTACAAAATGCTGTGGATGACGAAATATGAATTCCACATCTCTGTGGTCTAGGGCCGAAAGATAATAGTCATCATAAAAGTAATAGGCCTTGAGTTTAAGGCCCTTCAATTCGGAGAGGGATTTAATCTTTTTGACAGGAGTCTTCACGGTTTCAAAGAGCGAATCCATGTGGCTTTGCCGTTCCCGATCAAAGCGGCTCAAGGGATGAGGAAGGTCGGTGAAAGGAAGAGCGCGGGAAGCAAACTGATCCTCCCAAAGATAAAGATTATCCTCTGGGGTGAGACCCGTGAGCATAGGATTATCATGCCAGCGCCAGATTTTAGCGAGAAGGAAGTGTTGCCCCATGCTTGATCCCTAAGAGCTTTTTAAAGTTTTTACTCAGGACTTTTTTGGCATGGATCAAAGGTAAGAGCAAATGGAATTCTCCTAGACACACTAGTTCGTCTCCTCGCTCCCAGTGAGGGTTACGAGTGGCAAAAAAATCAATTTTTGGATTCTTCTCGCGCAACTCTTGCGTGATGGGTGCCACCTCCGCTTTGAGTCGCTCATGGGGACCATCAAAAATCAGAAGACCCAAATCCTTTTTAAACTCTTGCGGATAAAGCTGTTGTGAGAAGCTCTCTATGAGGGCCTGCTCAAAAGCAGGTGTCACAAGATCATAGCGCGGGTAATAGGAGTCAAAATTATTCGTCAGGAGCAGATAGGTCTTATAGCCTTTAGAGATAAGATGCCAATAAAGCTTTTGGGTGGGATGTCTTAAATTTATTTTCATGAGATAGCAAAAAAAACCAAATCCCAAAGCAGGATCGCCCCAGTAATTTTTGTCCACCAATGTATCTCCGCTAAAGACTCCCTGGTACACACGTCCCTGAATGTTGTGAGTAATAATTTTCTGAGTAGAGAATCCTTGAATCTCACCAGATCTTTTATCACGCAGAATAATCACATGATCTTTTTTTTGAAAGTCTCTGAAGAAATCATCTGGATTTGGAAGGTCATAATAGTTTAAGAAAAGTTTTTGCATCCGTTCAATATCAGTTTGTTTGACATCTTTAATGGATTCAATTTTAAAATTGAGGCGACTCACGGAAGCACCAGCCTTTCATACCGATTAAACTCACTAAACTCATAGGTCCGCTGAAACTTTTGGCACCAATTTACACTCACCTCAAGTACACCCTGATGCGACCCCAGCCCAAAGTGAGCGCGGACCTCATTCTGAGCACTAAAACCGTTGGCAAGCTTAAGCTCTTTAAAGATTTTTCTCTCGCTCCCATCCGTCTCACGCAAAGTGAGACTGATGAGACTGCCTAAACCTTGACTGTTACAGGCGGCATTCTTAGACTCCAAAGCAAAGCCGATCCAAGAGTGTTGCTCCTCACCGCGAGGCACATTTCTTAAGAGGTCAGCATCACGGAATTGATTGGAAATAATCACGTCCATACGACCATCATTATTAAAATCTGCCGACGCCACTCCACGGGAATTTTTTAACTGGGTGAGCCCTGCGTAGGAAGCCACATCAACAAACATTTGGTTATCACTTCTTCCCGTATTGAGATAAAGACGATTAGGCTCATTGGGATAGATGCAGTAGCCGCGGATGTCACCCCAGTAGTGAATGTAGCGATGAATCTCAGGGGGTGAACGGGCGATCTTTTCGTTGGTGTACCAATAATCCTTACACTTCTCAAAAATCTTATCAGGGGTGTCATCCACCATGCCATTGGCCTGAATAAGATCAAGGCGACCATCGTTGTTGATGTCTAGAAAGCTCGCTCCCCAGCCAAAACGATTCTCATTCAAAGCTCCCAACTCAGTGGCACGGTCTTTAAAAGTTAGCTTGCCATCTTTCATCGCAAAAAACCAAAAGAGACTTCCCTCAGCTTGCATCTCATGATGGACGTTTGAGACATAGACATCAGGTGAGCCGTTATTGTCCACGTCTTCCACCGAGGCATTCATGCCTTTGTAGGTATCAAGCCCGAGGTCACCAAAATGCTTTCCTTCAATTTTTTTAAATTTCATTCCACCCAGGTTCAAATAAAAATTATCTGGGCTAAAATCATTGGCCATATAAAGATCGATCAGACCGTCTTGATTAAAATCGGCGGTACCAATCGCCAGAGTCCAAAAACTTTCAGGTATGCCTACTGCCTGTGAGTCAAGCCGCTCAAATCCACCTTCTGCCTTTTGCCGATAGATGACGTTGACTCCCCCATTGTCGGAGAGGTGCCAAGACGAGTGCATAAAATTGAACATGCGCTTATCGCCTTCATACTCAGGCTCAGGGAGCTTAAACACGTTAAGCTTTTGTGGCGTCTCATAGTCTGGCAAAAAAGCCGGCCACACGTGACCCACAATAAGATCAAGACGTCCGTCCCCATCGAGGTCCGCAAAATTCGCCGCAATCCCGTTCACATACTCATCCAGACCCAGCTTTTTTGTGACGTCTATGAAGCTAACTTTTTGCGTCTGCGCCAACTGGTTCTCGAGCATGACCGGAGTCCCAAACGCCACCATGATAAAAAGATCCTGATCGCCATCATTATCGAAGTCGACAAATAAGGCATTACTGGGCAGACCGTTAGTTTCAATCTTCACGAAACGATCACCAAGCGCAGGCAGCGCCACTTTTTCAAATTTAAAACCACCCACGTTACGATAGAGACTCGCGCGGTCTTGATCGCGCTTGAGCATATTGGTGAGAAACACATCCGGAAGACCATCATTGTCAAAGTCCCCAACGGCGACAGAGTCACCGACCGAGAGAATCCATTTGATAATGTGGTGCAAGCGCGAGTCCACGCGCTTAAGTGTGTCGGCAAACTCAGTTTTAAGCCCAGATGTTTCTGGAGCGATTTCTTCCAGATGAAAACTCAGGTTCTGCTTGGGGAGAGTGGGATAGATGATCTGGGTGTAGGCGGTGACACTGACCAAGGCCATGGCAGCGAGAGTTAGGACGCGCTGGTAGTAGCCCGATTGAATAAAACGCGTGGTGAAATAGCTTTTAGGGCCCTCGGCTTTCAAAGCAAAGAAGTGGTTTTTGAGTAGCCGGTAACTCTGCAGTGTGAAGCCCGCGTAGAAGAAGGTGTAGTAGCTCTGACGGATATGAAAAATCAAATCCAAAATCGCCAAGAGCGCACCCGCTTTGATCTGCTCCCGCTTGGGGTTGGGCGAGGTGGCCGGATCGGTGATCATAAAAAAAGTGAAAAGAAAAAAAGCCGGCGAAGTAATGGATCCCAAAAAGAGTGTGGCAAAAGGGAGATGGTGCTGCATGAGCCAGGCACGAAAGAGCGTTTGCAGTGTGTAGCCGATGAGAAAGGTCCCCACGAGATATAAACGATTGATCTGCGGGAGCACAAAGAAGAGCCCGAGCACCACGATCAGCACACTGATAGATTCCATCCCATACCACTGATACGCAGGAGCAGAGGTAATCAGGTCGCCACAAAAGATGAGAGAGAAGGTGACGGCCACTTGAGCGGGGTTATAGTTGTGTTTGCCATTGAAGGTAAAAAGATACTTCGAGCCAATGGCAAAAAACACCGGCACTAAAAGTAGCCAGTAATCATGAGAGTAATTTAAAAGGATACTAAGAGAGAGTGAGGTGATGATCGCTGAGAGAGGAAAAACCCAGCGCTTTTGAAAGATCCGACTAAAAATAATTTCCATCAGCCCGCAGCAAAGCGTGGTCATGATCGCCTGCAGAGGTGTGCGGTTGAAACCCAAAAGGGTGAAGCCCAGTATGAGATAGCCCCCTAAAATGCTAAAAATCATCCAGCGCGGATCACGCCATTGGGGGAGAGCAAAAGGTTTGGGAAGCGCCATGGTTGTCATTAAACTAAACTCATTTCAAATCCTGAAGGTGCACCTGCTTGCAAAAAATCTGTCATAGGATCTCTTGCGGGATCAACAAAGTATAATTTTAAAGGAGTTTTATGAGTAAGGTAACCAGAGAGAGAGGGTTCAAGTGAAAAAGCTTCAAAATCTGCAAAACTCAGGGCATGGAATCCCTGCTTCTTACTCCAATCTAAAGCATGAAGTAAGAGAAGACTCATGGCTTCCTGTCTGACCTGCTCGGCCATTCCGTTTTTAAACGTGAGTAGACTCATATACACGACCTGAAATTCTTCACCGCTTTGAGGTAAGCGAATCCAAGGTGACAGTAACTTAAAAAGTATTTTGAGCGTGACTGGTACACGATCTAAGCGAATCTTTTTCACTAAGCGGGGGGACCATAATTTGGTAAATGCCACCATCTCTTCACCTTGGAAGATGGCAAAACTGGGATAGCTCTCAAACCCAGGCCAGTTTAACTGACGCCACTGCCACTGATGCTTAGATCCTTCAAAATCAAATCCCAAAGGTCTTGGATTTAATCTTAGAAAATCTAGAATTTTTTTATCCGAGGGATGAGTCACACAAGTGAGAGCAGTATTAATTTTGGCCCATGGTTTTTTATAAAAAACATTAACCATCTGGTAGCGCTCAAAAAGGTGATACCCCAAAGGAGATTTTGTTTCCAAGGCTTTTTGTGCCTGCTTATTGTCTTCCAAGATGCATGTATAGAAGTAGCGACAATCTTTGAGTTCCTGAATCTGCTGGCGATTATTCAAAAGTGCTAAATAAAAATCTCTCCATGCGCGTGCCGACTGTCGAGGATTGATCACACGTAAATCACCCAAGTACGCTACATCAATCAGTGCTCCCTCATGATACGCAGATCTGATGACAATACTGCCCGCACCAATAAGTTTTCCTTCAGGATTTCGTAAGATCAGCACGAAAAAGCGAGAACTGTGCGCACGCAGTAAACCAAAAAAATCAGGTCTTCGCAGATAGGTGAGGATGAGACTCTCCCCTTTCATGGGCTTCATTTCAAAGAAATCACATAACTCTTGAGAATCCTCCGCACGGGCCAGCGAGACACCTTTAAAGCCTGAGGTAAAATCACGCAAAGAGATTAGATCCAAAAATAAATCTCTTTTTTTGATTCGTAGGTTTTTAGCAAAGGATGACCTGTCTTACCGTAATAGCGTAGCCGCTCTATCTGGACGTGGAGTTCATCACAATCAGTGGAGTGGAATTTTTGTTGGTCATGCAGATTCAGACAGCGGGCCTGGTTTTGCATGATGAGCACATCCTGCTCAATCACCTGACGAGTGTAATACCCAAAGACTGGTTTGAGTATTTTTTTGAAGATTGGAATTTTATAAGCAATGTAGGTGTAGACGCGTGTGTTCATGTGAGAGACAGGAGTCCCCTGAGAGTTGATGATAAAACCGTTGGAACCAAAGCTATAGTCGACGCGGGTGATATTGGGGTAGATGAATTCATCCGTGTGCTTCATGGGGGCGCCATGAGGATTTAACAGGAGTCGCGCGCCCCAACTGAATTCATCTTTTTCCTGATGGTACGTGACTAACACTCGTCCTTGGCCTACTTCAACAGTGGTAGGAATTTTTTTTCGCTCTTTTTGCTCATCTCGAAACCACCCGCGATGCACATACACTGTGTGGGGCACATCCATAAAATTCTCTGCCAGATTTGTGACTTCATTAGGAAAGTCAGTAATCATGAAGTAGCTCTCCCACTCCGGATTATTCCGTTCGGGAAATCTCCATGGAGGGGTAGCTGAAGATGGCTCTCCTTGGCCCATCCACACCCAGATAGCACCATCTTGCTCACAGGAGAAAATCTTCGTCTGACAGTAGCGCGCTTGATCTTTGGACTCGGGATCTTCAGAGGGGATACGTTGCACTTGCCCTTCACGGTTGTACTCCCAGCCGTGGTACATACAAGTCAGATGCTCGCCTCTGACCTCTCCCATGGAGAGCAAGGCCATGCGATGCAGGCAGCGATCTTGTAAAATAGAAACTTTACCTGACTGAGTTCTAAAAATCGCCAAAGGCTGATCGTAGACAATCCGCTGAATGACTTGACCTTGACCCACTTCATAGGACAGACAGGCTACATACCAGTTCTCTTTTATTAATCCATCTTTTTCTGTTAATGACTCACTCATTTATATTTATCGTGAGTGTGGGAACTTTAAGTACAGTCTCCCATTTCACGTCTCCCTTATTCCATCCGTATAGTTTAATAAGCTCATCAAAAAAGCCAAGGCCATTGGCAGTATAAATAACCCGAGCACTGGCAAGCTGCCCTAACTCACGGGCCAGAGCGTAGTGATGATGTTGCCGCAGGTTAGTTTCGAGCCACTCAGAATGTCTCTGCTCCAGAGGACTTTCGATGACTATGACATACTGGGCTTGGTTAAGCTCGGGGTTTAATCCCGCCAGAAAGCCTAAAGCTTGAACCTTGAAGTGGGAGCGAAAGTCTTGCAAAATGAGTCGCAAAGAAGAATGGCTTATTTTTTCTCCCACCAGATCAACTGTAAGAGCGCGACCTAAAAATTCAAGCACCGGACACTCGCCCACCATTTCAACCACTCGAAGCTCATCCCCTAGATCGTATCTAACAAGTCCATGACTACTCGTGATTAAGACGCGCGCCTTCTCACCTGGCACTAATTGATGGGCGAGCTTAATTGAGCCATCTTGCAACAAGAACTCGTAGAAGTGAGACTGAAAACTCAGGTGTAGTTTACCCTGCACCGGAATCGTCACCACGCCCTCAGTCGCAAAGAGCCCTTTGCCTTGAATCTCAAGCTCTGGACAGAGAGTCTTAATTTTTGGGATCCACTGCCCCGAATCAGCTGAGGTCCAACAACTCAGAAGAGACAAATCTCTCCATAGCTTTTGAGGCCATCCTGCAGAGAAGCTCAAATCCTTCAAGCACTGAGCTTGGGCCTTTGACCTTGGAGCTGAAAGTGAAGCTAACTCAAGCGCATGCTCACTCCACTCTCCTGTTTCAAGCGTCTTAACAATTTTATCTCTCTTAAGACTAATCTCCTGCAAGAGACTCAGAAAAAATGTGGGAGACCACACGAACACAAAACTTAAATCCTCACGCGCCACTAAGTAGCAGATTGTAGCAAACAACGATGACTCGAGACTTGCCGTATTCTGTACCGCTTGAGGCACGGCCATGACTTGAGACAAAAGATTTTTCGTAAAGGCATCAAGATAGTCTAAGTCATCATTACTGGTGGTATGCCTGAGGTCACTCGGCAGCCACGAAAGTGACCAGTAATGAGTACCACGGCGAATTTTTGGATGCTCCAGATAGAGATCGTGCAACCAGACAAGGCTTGCTTGATCAAGTTCACGCAGAAATTCTTTGGTGTAAGGAATCCACTTACGCTGGTTAGTTGATCCACTGGTTGGCTGATAACGTTGAGGGACAGAAGAGATAATGGTCTCTTCCGTTTCACGTTGCCGATCAATCAAGTTTTGATAATCCGCATAGGTCGTCACAGGCCATCTCTTGGCGAACTGATCATAAGTCAGATCCTTTCCATCAACCAAAGATGCATAATGCTGTGTGCTTGAGAGTGTCTGAAAAATAAGCTTGAGCTTTTGCGCTTGGGTCTTTGATACATGCGAGCGGGCTTCCAAAAAAGAGTGATATTTTTTTTGGGAATAAAGCTTTAAAATAAAATGCACCAGTGCCTTTAGCATAACTCATCATAAACCGAGGCTTACCAGTGGGGAATAGATGACATTAATGATTGGAACAATTCTTAGTGCTCTTTTAGGTTTTGCCATTTTTTGGAGACAGAACAAAGGCGAGCGCCTTGGTGGGCCGATTGCTCCGTCTAAAGGTCTGTGGCTTTACTGGACGATTTATGTCTGGTTCCTCTTCATTCCTTACACCCTTCTGACAGATCAGTGGCCCGATGCTTTTTTATGGGGCTGGGGCTTTTTGAGTTTGTCGATGTGGCTCAGAGGAATAGCAGAAATGTACATGCTCTTTGTTTCAAAAAACTGGACGCCTAAAATTGGCATCAGTCACGATTTTTTTACGCTCGCAGGCCTTATCTTTTTTTATGTCTATGGCCACCAAAGTTTTATCTCTGCAGCTTGGTGGGTACAGGCCTTCGCTATCGCACTCGTCATTTCTCTGTCTGTCGAAATTTGGTATGCCTATGCGTTTTTAAAACTCGTGCGTGAGAAAACCAAAGGTGACAAGGCCATCTGGTATGCCAGTAAAGAGGACCCTCAGTTTCTTAAAATTCTGCGGGTAACGACGGCGTTCAACATTCTTCTCTACGGAGTGGTGGCGATATTTATTTGGCAGTTTGGAGTTAATTAAAAAAAAGGTCCAAACTTTTCGGTAAATCAACTCAGGCTGTGAACATAAAGGTTCTAGAATAAGTGGGGAGAGGTTAACCGGCTAGTCTGGGTAATTCATTATAAATGGCCCATCAGATGGAAAAGGTAGAGTTGGTGCATTCTTCCTATCCTCATCTGAAAGCGCAAACCCCTTATTCATAAGTGGTGAATCAAAACTACATTTATAAATTCCAGGCTTTACGAAGCGTAAAAATCCCTTTTTCAAGTATTCATCTAAGTTTATTGAGTAAACTTGATCAGGCATGTCTTTGTATTTTTTTTCTAGATATTCATAACCGGACAAAATTTTTGGATCTGTTGATAAGCCTTTTTCAATTCCTGGAAAGTATTGAACTCTAAAATACAATCTGCCATTTTGAATTTTATCAAAACAATATTTACCTCTCACCCATCCTAAAGCATGATCCATAGGTTTTGGTTTGTCGCTAGGCTTTCGAGCTTCTTCCATAATTTCAATTTCAATTGTATTACTCTTGAAATCATTCATAGAAATGTAAAAATTTTTTCCGTGTTCTAGGCCTTCTATCTTCATGCTTTCTTTTCTAAATTTCTCTACAACATTTCCCATTTCATCAGCAAAAGCTTGACTAAGATTAAACCAGGCAGGTCTTCCCTCTGGGGTATCAATAAGCCTTATCCAAGTAACCTCATTCCCATGAGAATTTAAAACCTTTTTAACATCTTTTAGGTAGGTATACTCGTAGGTTTTTTCAAAAGGGAATGCTATGCTTTTACTTTTGAGGCTTTTCCCATCAAAAGAAAAGTTGAAGCTTTTCCACACGATTTTTTTTCCAACAAAATCTTTGGAGTATCCATCTATGTCACTCCCTAAAAACAATGCCCCCGTAACAGGTGAATCATTGCTAGGTTCATTATAAAATTTGTATATTAAGTAATATTCTTTTTGGTTTAACGGACATGCCTTGCTCTTAAAAAAAAACGTTTGCAATTTTCGACATGATCTCCCGGCATTGAAAAGTTTTCCTTGGGAATAGACTTGAGCATTGAAGTATATGAGGTATAAATATAATCTAGATTTTTTACACTATAGAAATTTACAATCTTCGTCGCGTCCCCCTGGTACAGCTGTTGAAAAATACCCCTGTCCTCCTTGGGGTCTTGATAGTTTTCTTGGTAACCATGCAAATAGTTTGACATAAAGGATGTTAGCAGAACCAAAAGAGTTAAACATTTTTTCATATTGCCTCAGTTACTCGATTTTTCTTTTAACTTCTTCTTTTCGATCTCAAGCTTCAATTCCATAAGTTTTCTTTGTTGATAAAACATATCAACTTCAACTTGTTTCTGTGATTCCATCCTGACTGAATCTTTGTGATAAGAATCATCCTGATCCTGAGCAAACATAAAAGGCTAGGGAACAAACTTTCGATCCTTACAGTACTCAAGCCTCATTTTTTTTGATTCCTCTAACAAATCATTCCGCTCTTTAATCGACATTACTCTTGCAAAATGATGATTCTGAATCAATTTTTGAAAATTTAAATACATTTCAACAGGAAAAAGATCAGCACCCTCATCGTTTGGGATAGCTGGTTCAAAGATTAATGGCGAGTCAAATCCTACAATTGAAATACCCTCTTTTAGTTTTATCCCATTAAAAAGATTTGCCACAGGTATTTTTATTTCAAGCGGAGGAAACCTCTTTTCAGCAAGCCTCGTAAACCAAAAAATTGGTTCTTCAATAAAATGAATCTCATTTTTAAATAATCTAAGATCGTAACAAGGATAGTTGTTGACTACAAAAAAACTAAAATTTCTTTTTACAGAATGATTATTCATCACTTCTTTGCTTTCAGGATTGTAATTAATTGGACTATCTAAACTGTTCTTCTCAATTCTCTCAATATAGACTCCACTAATATCTTCTTCACCTCCATAACTAAAACTTCGTAAATTAAAATCTTTAACATGATCCACGTATTGAGATTTTCTTATAGAATCAAAAAAGGTTAAAACTAAATCATCCCCATCCAAGGCCTTAATAAAAAAAGCAGGCTCATGCAAAAACTTAAATTTATTATTATCAACGAACTCAAATCTTCCAGCATTGTAGAATCCTTGAATTTGCGGAGAGATTTCAAAAAGTTTTTTAAAATAGTCATCTCTGTTTGTTGTACTTAATGCAAATGCAGAGTATTTAGGGGTGTAGACCTTTGTTTTTTTCTGAAACCACAGTCTTTTTGTAGTGTCAGTCCAATCCTTGAAACCAAGCCAATAATCTTTTTCCACTCCTGGTTCGGGCTCAGCAACAACTGACGAAGCCAAAAAATATAAATCTTTTGGAAAGTTTTTGTCAGAAACACGTGGGTGATAGTTAATTAATCCCATTCTCTCGCCATTAAGATTCATGACAAATGAAGCATCCAACTCTGGCTTTTCCAACCATCTGATGCCATATATCTCTAAATAGCCTCCTTCCATTCCAGCCGCTTCAACCATAAAACCAGCAAAAGATGATGTTTTATTTGGATGACTCCTCAACTCAGTCAATCGATACAAAAAGTAACTATTTGGAAACCCACGTGGATGTGGTGCTGTTTTCGGGTGGTCATCTAGCTTGCAATTCTTTGGAATCTGTTTACAAAGTATGGCTTCAACTTCTTTTTTGGATTTAAAGCCTTTTCTTTTAAAATCATTAATACCGTTATCATTTATAGAATACTCATCTAACTGGAAGCTATAGAAAGGCCATTCATTCTTGGGTACATCACTCGCGAATGATTCATAAGTTAACAAAACTGAAAAGATGTGAACTAACCACTTCATTTACTCTCCAAAACTTCGTCTAGATTTATAAAAGATAGTCTCATTTTTTCATCCCAAATGCCTTTACCGATTCTAAAGGCAACCCTTGCTCCCCGAGTATTCTACTCAACCCTCAAAGATACGGGTAACTCTCCTGCAGCTCCACAACCGACTTCCCCGACACTCTCCTGCACTTCAAAAAACTCCAGTCAACGTGACTGATCCGCCACGCACTCTCCCCGCGACTCAGACGTAGCTTCAAGACCTGCCCCCAGCGAACGGGGTTGCCCCCAAAAGGTGTGCAAAAGTTCCCAAGCCCCCAGGCGACGAGGCGCTGCTTTCTCCATTCAATTCCGCTGGGTCGATGCGTGTGATGACACACTAGGGCGAGGAGATTTTGAGGAAGTGTTGCTTCGAACTCTTCGAGCTCTTTGGCTGGAGCGACTGAAAACTCCTGACCTGCGTGCAGGAAAAGAATATGCTGAGCATTCTTTTCGAGCTTCAGATCTTCAATAGGAGAAGGCCCGGGCTTTTGATTTGTGTCTTCAACCCAGGCAGTGTGAAACTTGAGATTTAGCTTCGGAGCAAGATCAAGCGTTTCTTGTCCCTCTTCTCCGCACACTAAAATCCCGCGCTCTATTAGTCCATCGAAGCAATTCTTTCGAGACTGTGAGTCAAAATCATGAAAATGATTGTTGGCGACTCCGGCGATGAGCTTTGTCTTGAGAAAACTTTCTCTAAGGCTTTCAAAGAATGAAAAGTCTCGAAAGCTTTGTTTTAGTAGCGGTAGGTGGTTTGCGGTCTGGACCTGGGCCTCGAGGTTGAAGACGATGTAGTTGGGCTCCCCCATCCAGCTTTGGAGTTCGCGAGAAAGTTCAAGTTTTTGAGATCCCATTCCCAGAAGATCCCCTAGAAAAACAAGCTCGATGTCCTGAGGGTCTTTGGTTTCTTGAGAGGCTTTATCACCCTTTGGGACCCACTTAAAGGGTCTAGCTGAGGGGCGGTTTCCGCGCAGGTACCACCAGGGCCATCTTAATCGGTACAAAAGGTCAATTCGGCGGGTTTTCACTCTTACCTTTTTTCACACTCTCCCCAGCACCACCTCGATCAATGGTATAGGAGAGCTCCTTAAAGAGAGCTTAAAATGAACCCGATCGTTTTGGCCATTCCCGTGTTTATTCTGCTGATGCTCCTGGAGTACTGGCTCATGCGTCGCCAGGGCAAGAGCGTCTACCGCTTCCACGAAACTCTCGGCAACATCTACTGCGGCATGGGCCAGCTCTTTGTGGACGCGCTCTTTAAGCTCCCACTCATCGCTCTCTATGCACTCGTGCTTACGAAGACTTCCTCCTTGCATTTGAACCTCGAGAATCGCTGGCTTCACTATGGTGTTTTATTTATCGTGATCGATCTCATTTTTTATCTGAACCATCGCCTCTGCCACACCAACAAATGGCTCTGGGCCATTCATGGAGTGCACCACCAATCTGAAGACTACAATTACTCCGTGGGCCTGCGCATGCCTTGGTGGCATAAGGTCGTCTCCTTCTGGACTCCCCTGCCACTGGCCCTTATGGGTTTTTCCATCCAAGACTACATCCTCGTCATCTCAGGGCATGCCGCGATTCAGATCTGGACTCATACGCAGCTCTTTGAAAAGCGCATCCCCATCTTTGAATGGTTTTTTGTCACGCCCTCACACCATCGAGTTCATCACGGAAAGAATAAAAGATACATCGACAAAAATTTTGCTGGTGTCCTAAGTGTTTGGGATTATCTTTTTAAGTCCTATGAGCCAGAGAGTGAAAAAGTGGTCTTCGGCGTTCACCGTGTTCAATCACACACGAATCCTTTGAATGCCAACCTCATTCAATTTGTGCCTAAATGGATTAAGCCTATTACGAGAGTGGCCCTCAGAGCGAATGAAAAAATAGCTATCAGCCTGATCAGTATTGCTTTAATTATGGGACTCACAGCTTTCTTATCTCAAGAAAACTTTTATGACGGTGAAGAAAAACTGCTGATCGTTATCGCCGGATTATCTGCCATGGCCATGGTGGGAAGCTGGGTGGATCGGGGTTTTTCAGTTCATGGGATCGAGATACCAAAACTAGGCAGCCGCTTGGGCTTAGTTTCTATCCTTGTCTTTCTCTTAGTCGCTCTCTAAAAACTCATCAGCCAATCTATCTGGCTCTCTCGGTCGTGGATGAGACCTTTATAACGAAGAATCTCTTCATCCATCGATTTAAGACAAGACACAATCAACTCTCGGTCTATTCTCTCGAGTTTAGCGATATCGATGAAATAAGTTCTGATGGTAAAAATCAAAAGATCATCCGTGACAGGCCATAGAGTCTGCCGCTCCACTCGAGCATAAAGCTCAGGCTGGGCAGGATTAAACGAGCGGCCCTTGAAGGGAGCTTGTGGGTGGTGGTTCAAAATAGTATCGGTCGCTACTCCCCAAGCCATGCGCTCCTGCGCTCCACGCTCGACGGATTGTTCAAAAAGTTTAAGAGCGATCTGCGCGATCGGCGCAATCTTTGGGACCGGAAGATGGCTATCAATGAAAGACTTTCCAATCTTATCCCCGGCCGCCCAGTGGTTAGGCGCGCACAGGTGAATGCTCGCCAGCCACTCGCGCCTGCCCTCTTTCTTCCACAAACTCACATCTTCAGCGAGATGCGTGACCATTTGATCAAACTCATCGCGGTACTCTCCCGCTCGGTTGAGTTCAAGCTGTGGCACAAAACTTTTAATCTTCTCCACCGCGAGGGTTTGCTCCTCTGGGCTCAACCCCACTGAGTGAGGATAGTAGCGCTCGAGATTCTCTGCTCGCCGTTCAGCTTTTTGGGCGATATACTCTGGGTAGAATGAAGTGGTATCAAAAATCTCACTCGCCTTGACGGGCTTCAGTCCCACGCCCATGACAAAGCGACCTGACTTCCACGGTAGGCGCTCTTTAATCAGGGGATGCGAATAGGGATCGATCAGCATAATACTTAAAGTTTGATCTCAAAAAGTCGTGACACACGCTCGCGAGCGGCTCCCTCATAGGTCAGGCCACAGCCCACAATCTTTTGTCCATCCAGGATCATGTCTCCGGTGAGCATCATATAGTGGTAGCGATTATTGGGTTCAGTGATTTGATGGGCCAACCAGCGCGCTCTAACAGCGCGGGACTGGGCGAGCTGTGCGCGAGTAAAGATGTGGACCCAGCCCAGGTTATTGATGAAGAGTGAGTCGTTAAACCAGCGCGCCCGCGCCCCGACTCCAATAACCCCTGAGCGGCGAGTATCATAGGGAGTGGTCTGAAGAATTTTTCCCGACAAATCCATGGTGACGATTCCAGTGAAGCCAAACTCCTGCGTGGTTGCCGCCACGAGACGCAAATGCTGTCCATCAAACACGATGGTTTCAGCTGCGCCACCCTTTTCAATGTCTCTCAGATCCGCGTCCCACACCATCTTCATCTCATCGATAGAGAAGGCTGATACTCCGGCTTGCCCGCGAGCGATGTAGAGGTGGCGATCCACGCGCACCATGGAGCGGCCGTGAGAGTCGCCGTAAGGAAGAGCATTGAGTGCAAACTCTGTGATGAGTTGACCCTGTAGATTAATGACCGAGAGCTTAAAGCCCATGAGCAGCACCAGGTGATCGTCGATGGCGACGAGATCATAAATGCGCTCGGGAGTTTGATAGATGCGCTTGCCCTGTAAAGACTCAACCACATAGCTCATCCCCCGTTCTTGCAAGCGCGCTCTGCGGGCGAGGTAGTTGTCTTGAATCACCGGTGGATTATGTTGATAGTAGCCTCCACCTAATGGCAGATAGGCCTGACGGCAGACAAAATCCAAATGTTGCGCCTGAAGAGAAAATGAAAATAGTAAACTCATGAGCAAAAACATTGTATGACTCCTGGGAATGAAACCCTGAAATCATTTCAAAAAGCCCATGCTTTGGCCCAGAAAAAAATTCCCGAGCTTTTTACTTTTTGCGCGCGATGATGATGTACTGAAACTCCAAACTTTGCTCGTCCAGAGTCAGGATTTCAAGGCCCGCCGCTCTTAACTCTTGGGCTACCTGAGCTGAATCAATTCTCATATCAATGGGCGGACCAAAGCTTTGAGCATTTTGATCTTTCTTAAAATCCACAATCACTAAACGGCCCTGAGACTTTAATCCACGGTGCACTTTAGAAAAGTAGTTCACCCGATCTTCAATGTGGTGATAGGTGTTGGCGGTAAAGGCCACATCAAACTCCGACTCCTTCATCAAAGGATCAGTGTAGCCAATTTTTCGTGCTTCAAAATTCGACTGATCTTTAAAGCGTGAGCTCACAAAATCAAGAAAAACTTGATCCACGTCAGCAGCAACAGTCTTATGAGTTCGCGAAATAAAATATTTCGTAAAATACCCCCCACCACTCCCAATATCAATCAAGGTGAGCCCTTTGAGAGAACCCATTTTGTCTAAAACATTTAAAGGCTTTTGCCATTGATCGCGGCGGGGATCTTCAAAGCGGGCGATCAGCTCTTCATGGGACTTTTTATGCATGTGTTTATTGGCATGATTATGACGCACATGCGAGCAGGCGATCAGAGCGAGGAGCACAAGAAATTTCATAATTTTCCTTAAACATTCAATCAGCTGTTCGCATCATGATAGTCGATAAGTTATGATGTTGGAAACAAGGTGGTTTTAAATGTTTCTTTTTCTTCTTCTCTTGCCCTCTTTCATTTTTATCGACGAAAGTATCGCCCAAAAATGGACGGCCAAGGATGTCATGGCAAAAAATGAAAAGGCGCGCCAGACACTAAGCTTAAAAGCTGAAGGAAAGATCATTATTGACGGGGGGACGCGCAAGCGCCAAGAGAAGACCTTTACCTGGTGGAGGCAGATCCAAAAAGATCAAATCCACTTTAATACTCTGACTATTTTTCATACGCCTGCCACAGTGAAGAATCAGGCCATTCTCTTTTTAGAAAGCAGTGGTGAAAAAAATGAAATTCTTATGTGGCTGCCGACATTTAAAAAAACCCGCATCATCGAAAGCTCACAACAGAACTCAAGCTTCATGGCCAGTGACTTCACTTTCTCAGATATTACGGCCTTGCAAAATGAAGACTATACTTTTAAAGAAGAAAGCCTAGAGACCTGTCCTAACCTAGCACAGGTGAAGTGTTATAAGATTAACTCCGCCCTCAAGAATCCTCAAAGTGCTCAACGTCTGGGTTATCACAAACTCATTCTCTGGATTCGTCAGGATAACTCGATGACTGATCGAGTGCACTACCTAGATCAAAATAACAAGATTTTCAAACAGCTCGATACCACCCAGCCCGTTGCCATCAATCCTGGAAAATTCTTTTTTACAAAACTTGAAATGAAAAATCTCACGAACTCACAATTCACGATTCTCGAGTTTGCAAATGTCGACTGGAAAACAGCTATTCCTGAAGCCCGCTTTTACAAACAGAAGCTAGGCAAAGATGACTAAATTAGCCCTACTGCTCCTTCTGCTAAGTCCAACTCTCCATGCTTTTGAGTGGGGTGGAAAGATGTGGGGCAACTCCCTCTCTAAGACCTCTCATCTCTTTCAAGAGGAAACTCAGCACAATGGCGGGGCCAGAATATTTGCCAAATACAAGCCCCATGAGTCATGGCAATTCTCTTTAGAAACCTTGGGCTATGCCATTCAAACTCCCCTGCTCATCATGCCCAACAAAGATTTAAAACGGGGTGAAACTTTTTTAGAATTCAATCAACTCTCCCTTCTTTACAAGACAGAAAGTTTTCGTCTTAAGGCAGGTCGCCAGATCACTTCTTGGGGAAAATCTGATGGTCTCAACCCCACCGATTTTCTCAGCGGCAAACGAAACTTACTTTTAGTCACTGATGACGCTCTCACGCGCAGGGGTCACACCAGTGCAAGTCTTGAGTGGACTCCTTCAAGTGGGGCCAGCCCCTGGAGCTTTGAGTTTTGGTATGTTCATGAACACGCCTACTCAGATGTTCTCCTCAATAGTGGGCTGACTAAAAATGTCATCACACTGAGAGATCAAGAGCTCTTTCAAGAACAAGAATACGCCTTCAAGCTCAATTACCTCGGTGAAGGCTTTGATTTTGATTACATCTTCTATCGAGGCGTGAACAAAACACCACTACTCACTGAGCAGTCACGTAACCTTCTTCCCCTCAATATCACCCTAAAACCCATTCATGTTCGTCAGGAAAGCCATGGTCTAAATCTGGCAAAAGACTTCGAAACTTTTATTGTACGAACGGAATTGGCCTATCATCGTCGCCTCGATACTATTGCTAATGCCGATGCCATCACGAACCCAGACCGCTTGGATGCAGTTGTAGGGTTTGAAAAGAGTGTCGGAGATAATCACCGCTTTAACCTACAAGCGGTGGCTCACCATTACCCAGATTACCAGCGCTCACCCTCAAATGATCAGATTACTCGCTCAGTGCAAAACATTAATCTTTTACTTCAAGCACAACATCAAGAGACTCGCCTGGGTTCACTCATCGTTTACCAATATGAGCCGCTGGAATTGAATCAATTCAAATTTAAATTTTCATGGCTTAATTACTTTCACTATGAAAGTGCTCAGCTTTTTACGCCGCAATTTGACTATCTGTGGACAGAGAATTTCCACCTCTCAGTCTATGCTCTGATTTTTGAGGGAAGTTCTAACACTCCCCTCGGAGTGCTCAAAGATCTCAGCTCTATCGGCTTTGGGGCCTCATTCGTATTCTAGGGCCTCTCGCAACTTTAGGCCTGAGGCTTTAATGGCCGGAAGGATGCCTGCAATAAATGAAACAAAGAGACCGATGCCAAAGAGCCACAGGAAGTCCTTCATCGTAAAAAAGAAATCCACTTTCCAGCCAAGCATATAGCTCAAGGTCGAATTCACCCAAAGATAAGAGAGTGGAATAGTGAGAGCAAAAGAAACGATAATACCGATAAATCCAAGGCTCGCTGATTCCAGCAGAATCATCAAAAGCATCTGCCCTTTGGTCATACCAATCGATCGAATACAGCCCAGTTCTCGAAAACGCTGAAGGATAGCAATGAGGATTGAATTCAGTAGTCCTAATGTTCCAATAAAAAGTGCCACCCATTTGGTCGAGTCACTCATGGCCATATTATCTTCCAGGTTGCGTGCCACCTCTTCACGAATCTTGGCCGGGAGATTCACCACAAGATGCTCTCCCTTGACCTGAGAGTTAATGAGTTTGATATAATCCACACTTGTGAGAGCAGGGTCATGATCGACCGAGAGGAGAGTGACAAGAGGGTCTTTCCAGTATTTTTTATAAACCTCACGGTCCATGTAGATGACACCATTAGGGCTTGCGAACTCACGGATATTACCACCGATCCTAAAACTTACTAATCCAGAGGGAGTCTCTATCTCAAATTGATCACCGACTTTTTTGCCTATATGTTTCAACATCGTCTCAGATAAAAGGAGCGTGTCTTGTGAGGGATCAAAAAGAGCATTGGCCAAGTCTTCCCGCTTCCCTTCAATAGGATCAATGTAGCGGATGATTGAGGTATTTGAAGGCTTATCGTAAGCCTTCACAATATAGCGCTGAGATTGAATGGTCAGAGGAATAATACGTATCGCAAGAATGGGCTTAGGGTTTAAGGGATTCAACCCTGGCAGGCTTTCCTTTAAGCGTGGAATCAAGGATTCATGCAGAGGTTGAATCTGAAGCCCAGAAATACTGCCCCAAGGAGTAATATTTACGGAGTGAGGCATACTAGTAATTCGTTCGGTCCAGCTTAGGATGGTGGATTTAAAAGAGAGGTTGATGGCCGTTACAATGATCACGAGGCTAAAGCCCAAAGAAAGATGGATGGATGTGCTGGCCGTCCGGAGAGGATTTTTAAGTAAATTCGCCATAGAAAACTTAAACAGAAAAGGCAAAGGCAAGCGATGGATGAGCCCCAAGAGAGTGAGAACGAGGTAGGGACCCATGAGAACAATTCCTGAGAGTCCTAGTAGAAGAATGAGTGGTTGGATGTCTTTGGCCTGGAGCCACTCCACTTGAGCCGAGAAAAAATCAGCCGCCACAGTGAGACTCATTAATAAAAATCCAAGCCAAGCGGCCCAGATGAAAAGCCTGGGCTTTTTATGATGAGTAAAATCAACCACTGCAGGCTTGATGGCTTCAATCGGGTTTATCTGAAGCGCTTTATAGAGAGGATAGATTAAAGCGACCGAGGAACTGAGAAGCCCCAAGATAACAGAGGCGAAAAAATCACTTAGTCCAAAAGTGATCGCCATCTGATTCACGTTTGTCATAAGGGTCGAATTAAGACCGCGGGCCATCTGATCTGCTGAACTCTCCGCAAAGCTGATCCCAATAAAACAACCAAGAATGGAACTGATCAGGGCCAGGAAGAGAAACTCACCAGCAAAGAGTATGACGATGTGATGAGAAGCTGCTCCAAAAGCACGTAATGAACCAATGTCTTTTCTTCGCTGAGAGATCGCGGTGTTAACGGTGTTCACAATAATCATGAAACTCACAAGAAAAGCAATGAGACCTAAGAGGTTTGAAACATCTTGCACTGACTTCACGAGCTGCTGCATTGATTCAGACTGCTCAGTTTTATCCTCTATCCGAAAACGCGACCCCAGAAGTTGCTGCAGCTCTGTTTTTAGTTCATCGAGGTTCGACCCAGGATGAATCAGAATATCAATACGATCATAAAGACCATCGCGGCCAAAATTAAATCGCGCCCCATCAATATCCATGATGGCCAGCATTCCATTGAAAGCTTTAGCTGGACCTACGTTATCGATCAGGCCGCGAATGGCAAATGACTTCACCCCTTCTTTCGTTAACAGATCAATATTATCTTCCATCTGAAGATTGTTCTGTTTCGCCCAAGATTTTGTGACTATCACACTGTCGGCTTGATTCACAAAAGCCAGTGGATCAGGAACGATGTCTCCCCCACCCTCATTGTAATCTCTAATGGATGTGTCCTTGAGCATATCAATCCCAAGGAAAACCATGGGAGTGGCATCGGGGGCATCATCAACATAGGCGTAATTTAATATGAGAGGGATGGCAGCCTTCACGGATGTGAGGGCCTTGACTTTTTCCAGTACCGCCTCTTCGAAGCCCATTCCATCAGAAGTAATCGTAAGATCTGACTTCCCCGTCATCGATTCAATGTTTTGATCAAGAGATCTCAGCGTCGCATCATTGAGGAGTCGAATCGACAAAAACAATGATATGCCCAGAGCAACACCCAATGCTGTCAAAAGACTTCTAAAGGGATGAAGAATAAGATAGCGCAAGGAAAAATAACGAAATAGATTTAAAATCACTCAAGGCTCCTAAACGACAACGCCATCGAGAAGCTGCACTTTACGATCTGCCACTTCTGCCGCACTTTTGTCATGAGTCACCATAACTAAAGTCACATTAAAATCTTTCACTAAATTTTTTAAAATGCTGAGAACCTCAGCCCCATTTTTTGAATCCAGATTACCCGTTGGCTCATCGGCTAAGATAAGTGAAGGCTTATTGACCAAGGCGCGGGCAATGGCCACCCGTTGCATTTCTCCACCTGAGAGTTGGTGGGGGCGATGATCGAGTCGATGCCCAAGGCCCAAGCGCTCCAATGTTTCCGTGGCAAACCCTCGCACTGAGTTCAGGCTCTTTCCATCAAGAAAACACGGGAGGGCCGCATTTTCTAGAACATTTAAAGTAGGCATGAGATTAAAAAATTGAAAAATAAAACCAAGACGGCGCCTACGGAAAAGAGTTAATTCGGTATCCGACATCCGAGATAGATCTTTTCCATCAATAATAATTTCTCCCGCACTGGGACGATCAAGGGCACCAAGTAACTGCAGCAAAGTACTTTTTCCCGCACCACTAGGTCCCATCAGTGAAATGAACTCACCTTTTTCAATCCCCAGATTAATCCCTTTCAAAATCTCGACTTCGTGATCCGCACTAGCATAGGATTTTCTCAATTGACGAGCTTCAATAAAAGCCATGGTTTCTCTCTTGTTTAGTGACACATAAAAGGTATCAATAGAAGGAATTGAACACAAGGCAAGAGACTTTTACTCAGGTATTGTTTTATTGAGACAACTCTCCAATTAACCTAAAATAAATTCAGACAATCTCATTAAAGACTTAGGGAAATCTTGAAGAAACTTTTGCTCCTCAAAGCAGATTCTAAATATGGCATTTTGGATCTTCTCAATCAGTCGACGTATCCTACGGATAAGATAAGCACTCTGGGCTCTGGACCAGTGAGACTCTGCCTACTCCTGCAACATCAAGATCAGTTTCAGAAATTAAAAAAACAAATCGTCACAGACCTTGAAGCTTCGACTTCAACTTTTTATCGCTCAGATTTTTTTACCTATTCTGAAAGGAGCATACCTGTTGAGCAAAGGGCCTTTCTCTTTCCAGGCCAAGGCAGCCAGTACGTGCAAATGCTCCAGCACCTTCAGACTTATACTGCTTTCAGTGAGACCTTTGAGCAACTCTTAAGAAAATTCTCAGACAAGAAATTAGCTCTCGCCTCTCTCTACAATGGAATGGAAGCAGGCATTGATCAGACTCAATTCACTCAGCCACTTTTAACTTGTGCCAACATGGCAAGCCTGAGGCTACTTGAAAGCCACAACATTCTCGCCGCCTTTAGTGCGGGACATAGCTTTGGAGAACTCTGCGCTCTCAAACACAGTGAACTCATCTCTTTAGATGAGTTAGTCGACATGAGTCTTGAGCGTGGGCGAGTGATGGCTGAGGCCAATATCCTGGCCTCAGGAAAAATGCTCGCTATCTTTGAAAGAGATAATCATAATTGGAAAAACCTACATCAGAAGATAGTCGATCTCATACCCCAAGCTGAAAACTGGCTTGCCAATATCAATTCCCCCTCTCAAATCGTTTACTCCGCAGGAGTCGATGATATTGAAGAGTTAGCTCAGATCTGTTTTAAACATCAGATTCGCTCTACAATGCTCACAGCCTCAGCTGCATTTCATTCTCCGCTCATGAAACCTGCCGAAGTGAAGTTCCATCAATTTTTACAAAAACTCCTCACTACCAAGAGGACTCGAGTCAATACAGTCATCGCCTGTAACCCTGTGAGCAGCTACCAAAATACTAGCGATGTCGTGACACATCTCTCACAACAACTGACCCATCAAGTTGATTGGATCCATGCAGTGAATACCCTTGCCACAAAAGGGGTAAAACTCTTTATTGAAGTTGGTCCAAAAAACATTCTCACAAAACTCACGCAAGAAATTCTTGGTGAAGATTACATCTGTCTAAATCTAGATGGAACTAAAGAGCTAGAGAACTTTCTGATGCCCCTTTTAGCTTTGGGTATTGAGGTAAAAGAAAGTCAAAAAAAACTGGACGCTGTAGTCAGTAATGTAACCATTGCAACGTCTAAAGGTGATAAGGAAAACAAAATCATCAAAGGTTTCTTGGAAAAACAACAGCTCCTCATGGCCCAGGTTTCTCAACTCTCAGCTGGTGAGCAAAGTGCAGTGAAAAGAATCATCGCTGCTGACACGGAAGAAGTTCTTGCAAACTTTTTTAAGATAGAAGGACTTACACCGCAGACAAATGAGCATTCCACCTTAGACCCTTCCACTGAGCTCATCTTAAATGAAATTTCACTCCTCACAGGTTTTAAAGTTTCAGAGATTAGCCTCGACGCACGTTTTGACAGCGACCTGTACCTCGATTCAATGACCAAGCTTGAATTGTTGTCTAATTTATCTGAAAAGTTTAAGGCAGATGTGTCTGATATGACGGCACTACTCAATGCAAATTCGGTCAGAGAATTAAATGCTATTATCTCTAAATACAAAGTACAAAACTCCCAGGAAGAGCTCAGAGACGAAGTGGCGTGGCTGAGAAACGAAATTATAAATTACACCGGCATAAGCACGGACAAGATTTCACCCTCTTCGAGCTTTAATGAAGACCTGATGCTTGATTCTCTTATTAAGCTGGAACTTATTGCGAATCTTAAAACACGCTTCCCACAACTCGACTTAAAGATTGAAGAGCTTACTCGCGTCAACAGTCTCCTTGAGATTCAAACACTCTTGATTAAACATCAGGGGCGGCTGACAGGAGAGGGGCATGAGAAGAAAAGCTCACTCTCGATCAAAGAAAATTTGGCGCATTTCTTAAACCTTAAACTTGAAAAAATACAGTCCACGAGTGATTTTGAACATGACCTACGTCTTAATATTTTCGAGAAAGAGGATTTCATTAATTCTCTCATCGTTAAACATCCTTACTTGCAGCTCGCAGTTCGAGAAATGCTTCATGCAAAAACCCTAGGTGACTTACTCGAGATTGAAGAAATCTTTGACCGTAGATCAAAAACCCGTGGAAGTGACGAGGAAGTTTCTCGTTTTGAATTTGAACTAGAGGAAATAAAATTTAAACAAGAAAGCCGAAAAGATCACCCGGACCATGCCTATTTACTGGTTGGGCCGTGGGAGAAAAACATTGGGTTCAAAGATTTTTTTGCCGATCAAAAATATTTTACGCTCCCAACCATGAGTACTCTACGCAATCAAATCACCAATCTTGGCTCCTTCTCATGCTATTTTATCTTTCTTCAATTTAGTCATCTCAGTTGGGAGAGGGCGAATATCGAAAAACAAATAGAAGAAATATATGAGTTATGTCAGTCACTGAACCAACTGAGCCCAACCAAGCTCTGTCTCATTTATGATTCTCACCATAACCCTCTTATCGCTTCTTTGCCGGCAGCATTAAAGTCACTTTCGAAAGAAGTGACTCACTCCTTCCGCCTGCTGGACATGACAATTAACAAAACGACAACCAAGAGCATCCCCTGGCAGTTTTTCTATCAAAACACAAATGAGCGATTCATTTCTCTCACTCAGCAGGGCAATAATTTCTTTAGAGAAGCAATTAAAATCATTGAACCCCCAAAAGTTAATGCTCACATCACTCTCCCTGCCTCTCCACACATTTTACTTGTAGGGGGAGCCAGAGGAATCACCTCAGAAATTGCAAAATTCCTAGCTGATTATCGACAAGCAACGGTCAGTGCCATTGGTCGAACGCCCCTCAGCGCCACTCGCCCCTTTGATGAGTGTCAAAGTGATGCTGAGTTAAGAGATGAACTAAAAAAAGAAATTCTTAAAACTCATGCCCATGCCGATGCCTCAGAACAAAACTTTTTATTTAACCTTCGCTACACGGAAGTGAATAATCAGCGTGAAATTTGGAACACCAAAGATTCAATTGAGCGCCGCGGTGGTGTTTTTCATTATATCTCGGCTGACGCAACCAAGAGTATCGATTTAAAAAAAGCGGTTAGTAAAATTCAAAAAGACTTTGGCAAGATTGATGGAATTATTCACGCTGTTGGCTTAACCAGAGATAATCTTTTAAAAAATAAAAGCTACGAAGACTTTCGACAGGTGGTACAGTCAAAGATTGCTTCTGCGTATAATGTTTATGAAACATTTTCAGATGAAAAGAAGCTAAGTTTCGTTTGTTTTTTTAGTTCCCTTTCTAGTTGGTCGGGAGCTCCCGGTCAGACAGACTACTCTTACGCCAATGAAGTTCTAAACCAACTGGCCATCAAATGGAATGCTCAATCTCCCTATCCCGTAGCGGCGCTCCTCTGGTCTGTTTGGAGTGAAACGGGATTGGCCCAAGACAATCTCCTCCTCAGGATGCAAGAGTTGAAGTTATCTGGTATTTCCAATCGCGCAGGCATTCGTTTGTTTAAGGAAGAAGTGCTACACCACGGTCTGAATCATTCAAAAGTACTCTTCACTCCAAAGTCTACGCTCAATTATAGCATTGGGAAAAATGTATGACCCAATCCTTATACATTCATGACATGGACGGAATATTTCCTGAATCCGCAAACCTTGAAGAGTTTTGGGAACTTCTGATCCAAAGAAAAAAAACTAAAGCAGAGAGCCTAGCTCATTACTGGGGGCTAGACCCAGAAACTTATCGGCATCAGGTTGATGGAAAGATCCAGCAAGACCTCGCCCATTTAGCCAAGTATAGACCTCAAGATAAAACTTTTCCTCGGCAAATCCAAGGGGCCATCGACATTGGTCTAAGATTAAAAAATAGACTCCCCCCTGATTCCCAAATGCTGCGAACGGGACTTGTCATCGCATGCGAATGGACTGATGACAGTTTCTACAAGGCCCAGCTCAATATCATACCTGCGCACTTAGGTTACGCTCTAGATCGGCAAGTAAAGGTGATTCAAAAGTCTTTGGGTATTGAAGGGCCGGCTTTAGCGGTTGATACCGCCTGTGCTTCATCGCTCTACGCATTGGAGCTGGCGCGAGGGATCCTGCAGCAGGGGTGTGACCAAGTGATCGTCTTAGGACTCAATCTCTCCCTTCATTCATTTCTTTACCGAGGATTTACAAAACTTGGGGCACTTTCACTTAAGGGAGAGCTCAATTCCTTTGATAAAAATGCTGACGGAATTGTGCTTGGTGAGGCCGTTTGTGGAATTACACTAAGTCTTAAGCCTCACAATGCTCTCGCACAAATTGCTGGCATTGGTCTCTCGAGTGACGGCAGTGAAGGGTCAGCTTTTAGTCCGGGATTTTTTGGACAGCTTCATGCCTATGAGCGGGCCTATCAACAATCAAAAATATCTCCTGATCAAGTAGACTACGTTGAAGCTCATGGAACGGCTACCATCTTGGGAGATGAGACAGAATGCAGAAGTCTTCATCAATTCTTTAAACCGAGTCCACATAAAAAACTTACCATCGGATCACTGAAAGCCAACATTGGCCACACTCTCGCTGCCTCAGGACTGGCATCCCTGATTAAATCTGTTCTCATGATTAAGCATAAGGTACTCTTGCCTCATATTTCCATTACCGAGAGAGAGGATCTTAGCCGCTTAAATCTTTCCATCCTTGATACACCCAAGAAAATACAAAAAGACTCGATGGTGATAGGTATTTCCTCTTTTGGTTTTGGTGGCTCAAATGCGCACATTATTTTGA
The DNA here is from genome assembly GCA_002435705.1 of Bacteriovoracaceae bacterium UBA6144. Lineage (GTDB taxonomy): Bacteria > Bdellovibrionota > Bacteriovoracia > Bacteriovoracales > Bacteriovoracaceae > UBA6144. Next base: position 120,332 of record DIVA01000052.1, on the reverse strand, counting down.
CCTCAGAGCTGACTGAGAAATCACAACAAAAGCCAAAAGCAGATGCGACTTTCTATGTGCAAAACTTCATACCGCTCAATGCGCAATCTCTAAATCAGGCTCCACCGGTCATAAAAAATGTAGGAATGGGGCCTCGGATGCAGGAGAGGATTGATCCGCTTCAGAGATGGGCGATGCACCTGACCCAAGAACTCATTTCTAATAGCGAAGAAGCAGAAAAACGTAATATGAGTTGCATTGCCGTCAATAATTTGGGGGGACAGCTGAGTGTGGAATTTGAAAAGAAGTACCACCTCAACCTGACTCACCCAGAACTCAGTATTGAAGCTATTGCATCGACTCTTCCATCCATGATGAGTGGTCACCCAAGCATTCTGTTTAACTTTCAGGGCCATCACATGACTCTAAGTGGGGATGAGGGTTGCTTCATCTCTGCACTAAAACTTATTCCTGAACTTTTAGCACAAGCTCAGGGAGAAATTATATTGCTTATCGCCCATCGATCAGTTGAGAAGCCAGAAAAGGCTTTTATGCTGGGACTTAGGCTGCGCCAAATGCAAAATACCAATTCCATTGCAAAGATAACCTTGGGGGCATCCCAAACGACAGGACACCCCAGAGAACTGGGAGAAGCGACAGGAGCTTTCGAATTTTATCAATTTCTTGAAACGAAAGAACTGCATCTTAATCTCAGAGATCTTAAATTAGAAAAAACTCTTCTTAAGTCAGGCCCATCAGAACTGATGCAAGATCTTATTGCTCAAAGTAAACTCAACAAACAAATAGCACTTGATTACCTTAATCTTTTAATGTTTCTCAAAATTGACCATACTCATGAGGAAAAGCTTGGGAGGTTCCTGGAGAAATGTCAGAAAACAACTCACAGTGCCAGTGCTACTCTCGTGGTGGATGAGACTGAGAAATACTTCTTTGATCACCCCCTTGACCATATACCAGGCATTCTCCCCATTCATGGATGCGAAGAGCTCTTACGCTGGTTTATGGATTCACCTTATCTGATCCAAACGATGACCATCAGATTTACAAAGTTTTTAGAAAAGAATAAACCGGTTTTAATAAGTCTTACCCAAAGAGAAAGTGGTTCTATTGAATTTGAGATCAATCAAGACAAGGTCCGGGCCGGAATTCTCAAGGTGGATGTGAAAGCACTCCCTCATTTTTCCAGTTTTAGTCCAAAACTTGATCAAATCTTTACGAGAGAGAATCAAAAGTTGACTCACAAACATCGCGAAGAAAACGTTCTCGTTTCAACTCTGGACCTTGAGTCCCAGACTGTTTGGACCCTACCACTCTCTGAAGAGAGAGGACCTTTCTTTAACGGGCTCACGACTCCTTCAACACTCTATTTTGCAGAGGTGACTCGGCAGTTTGTAATGTTACTGGCTCACTTGGTTAAAAAAATACCCTTGAGTTCAAAGATGAATCTGATTGCCACAGAGATCAACCTCGCACAGTGGGTCAAGCCACCCTTCCAGATGAAACTGCAAAATTTCAAACTCACGGAAACAGAAGACTTTCTGGTGGCCGACGTGATCGTTGACTTCATGCTCGAAGAGCGAGTCTTCGGACAAGGTAAGATAAAAGCCCAAGTCGTCAGCCCCGATTACTATCACTTGCAAAGAGGTGAGAAATGAAAAGTTGCCTCTTCCATAATTTTCGTCAGCATGAAAAACTCGTGGCCTTTAATTATGTGGATCAAAAAAAAGAGACCACCTACGAAGATCTCTCTTTAGAAGCAAGGCAACTTTTAACCTTTTTGAAAAAGCAAGGTATCAAAAAGCGTGATTACGTCTTGGTCGCTTTTGAAAGTGAAAAGGACTTGCTCATCAGTTTTCTGGCACTGAGCTCTCTCGGGGCAATACTCCTGCCGGTTGCACCACATTGCACTTCCTATGAATTAAAAAACATTGCCAAGCTTGTGAACTTTAAAACAGTACTTTGTGACTACTCGTTTCTTATCGATCACACTGATTTCTTTCTCTCTCATAAAAATCTTGAAGCTGTATTAACTCTTAAGAATGGCGACCAAGAACTTAGCCATGAGCTGTTTTTTCTTCATAACTGCCTTACCCCTTCTAAAAAACCTGACAAACTTACTGCTCCTGAGCATGATCAAGTTGTGACTTGTCACATGACCTTTAAGGGATTTGCCACTCCTCTCGGAGTTGAACATACCTATGAAGACTACCTCTATGCTATCGAGAGTTGTGCACGTATTTTTGATTTCAAACCTCGTCACCGCTTACTCTTGACTTTGCCTTCTTATCCGGTTTTCGGTCTTGTGACAAACTTACTCTTTCCTATTTTTGAAGGCTGTGAGCTTTATGTTTCTGATAAAAAACTAAGCTCTATCCTGCAACTCATCGAACGATATGAGATTCAGCACATGAACGTGGTCCCGGTCATCCTAGAAAAGATGCTCCTCGAGGCGAGTAAACTTAGAGAAAAAAGAGATCTCTCACACCTGACGATTGTGGCAGGTGGAAGTTATCTGACTCCTCATCTCTTTAATCAAATATCTGAAAAATTTAACCTTAAAGTCACCCAAGGCTATGGTCTCACAGAAACACTGCCAATTCTTACAAACCACCCCAAAGATCCGCAACCAGCGACCCTAGGTATGCTGATGCGTCCGGGAGTGGAACTTAAAATCCTGGACAGTAAAGGGTTCGAAGTTCCAAAAGGAAAAGCAGGAGAAATATGCTTACGCGGTCAAGGGGTGATTACGAAATATATCGGTGATGAATCTTTTCGAGATCAGCTCTTTCGTTCAGGCTGGCTACGCACGGGAGATCTGGCTTATTTCAACGAACAGAATCAGATCATCTTCTTAGGCAGAAGACTTAATTTCACTAAAGTCCTAGGCAATATGGTCGATCTCAAAGAGATTGAAGAATTATGTAAGACCATTTTTGGCGTTAAGATGGCACGCGCTTTTATGAGTGTGGAAAGAGAGAGAGAAAAACTAACACTTTCTCTTTTTGTGTCCAAAGACTTTCTGTTAACCAAAAAAGAGATTGCTGAAAAGATTCGCCAAAATTTATCCAACTACAAGGTCCCTAGTCTCATCAAAATCTACAAGACCTCTTTTGAGGAGATCCAATGAAAGATAAATTAATTAAGCTCTCTCCCTTACTTTTCACCATTTTCGGGCTGATTTTTTTAGGATTTGTTAGTATCAAACAGTTTCTCATCCCACGGCCTGTGAGTTTTTTAGTGATCCAACTTTTGACTGTGGTGAGTTATGTCTTTTATATGAGTTTTGAGTCAAAAATTTCAGTCAATGAGATGAACAAGAGCGCAAGTCTGGATTATGACAAAAATACCATGGAACTTGCCGCTCTCATCAAGATCTCACTTCTAGCTTCGTGCCTCGGTTTGGCCAACCAACTTATCGCTTCTGAATACTACCTGATAGTGGCGAGCATTGGTTACGGCATCATGCTTTTAGGATTTTTTGTCAGAGGCAAGAGTATCAAAGATTTGGGACCTCATTATGGGCATCGAATCCGTGAGATTGGAACACATCTGCATGACCGCGGGATGTACTCAGTTATTCGCCATGGCGCCTATAGCGGAACATTTTTTATTCACGCTGGTGTCAGCTTGATATTCCTCAACCGCTTTTCCTTGCTCTTTCTATGCCTTTGGCTGGGAGTAGTCATCTTGAGAATTCAGCTAGAAGAAAAACTGCTCATGCAGGATAATAGATACAAAGAATACGCGAAGCAGACTCGCTTCAAAATGATCCCTTTTATTTGGTAGGAGAAGTTCATGCGACATTTTCAAGGTTTCTTGCCCATCCTGCTCTCCGTTTTGTTTCTAGGCTCTATTTCTGGGCTGACTTATCTGCGTGCTCAAGAACTTCAAGGAAGCACTCTCTTTATTCCTACACTGGTTTTTGTGGGACTCTACCTCTTGTGGATTGTTTTAGAGTCCAAGGTTGCTACCAAAGAAATCGGTCAGGAGAAGACTCAAATTGATTCGTTTTCACTTGAACTCTACGCATTCTCACGTGCACTGGTTGTTTTGTCTGGGCTCTACTTTTCAGGATTATTTTTAGAATTACATCTCCTGCACGCTATAGGCTTCACCCTCTTTGTTCTCGCCATTATCTTTCGTTTAGTCGCCATTCGACAGTTGGGTCAGTTCTACTCGCACAGAGTCCGTGTTCAATCAGAACATCGAATCATCAGTCAGGGTCCCTACCGATTTGTGCGCCATCCGGCCTACACAGGGATGATCCTCTCTCACCTCGGTTTCAGTTTATTCTTTTTTAACTATTGGACTCTCGCGTTTTGGGCGCTCATCCATGTGCCTGCAGTGGTCTATCGCATCCTCGTGGAAGAGCGGGCCCTCTTTCAAATCAAAGGATATCCCGAGTATGCTCTCAACCGTAAAAGGATCATTCCCCTGCTATGGTAGATCACTCGATCCATTTCATTATAACTGGTGCGAATGGTCTGGTGGGTAGCTCATTACTTAAAGAGTTAATCTCGGCCTATCCACAAAATACGATAAAGGCATTTGTGCGTCGACTACCCGCAAAGCCTCTGGCAGGTGTGGATTACGTCATGGGCGATCTGACTCAATCGATCCCCGCTGATCTCTTTTCACAGAATAGTTTTTTATTTCACTTCGCCCATCAACATAAAGCACGAGATCTTGAAACATTGAGAAAAACCAATGTTCATGGACTCAAAAATATATTAACTGCAGGTCAGAATCGGATAAAAAAAATATTTCTGGGCTCATCCATGTCAGTCTACGGCCAAGGACCTTTTTTGAATGTTAGCGAAGAAGCTCAAACTGCCCCGCAAACCAACCTCGCCCACACCAGACGAGAGGCTGAAGAACTCGTAGTGAACTTTGCAACAAATGCACAGATCCCTTATCACATTTTTAGACCACGCTTTTTATTTGATCCGCGTGAAACAGAAACACTTCCCAAAATTTATCAGCAGTTCCAAAAAGGTGTTTTATTGGGGAACGGAGAACAGCGATACAGTTACATCCTCGTAGAAGATTATGTACGCTTGATACTTTTGGGTCTCAATCTAGAGAAGTCCATGGTTTTAAATGTCGCTTACCCGCAAAGCATAAGTCTCAAAGAAATCTATTCACTCTTTGGTAACTTTCATCATCGCCGAAGCATTCCAGTGAAGCTCTTTATTGCTGTCACAAAACTAGTGGGCCCGAAGTCACTGGCAACAAAACTGCAACTGATTGGTCAAAATCAAACGATGGACACTGAAAAATTAATCAGTCTATACCCTGAGTTTAAAGCTATCGATTCAATCGGGAAGCTCAAGCCACTTGCACAATCACTCTCCAGAGGCCATCCATGAAGCTCTCCGCCGGACACCTTAAGCTCTCAAGTGACAAACTCCATGATGAAGAAGTCGGTGGAAAATTTCAGAAACAATCGGTTATGGCCCGAGCAGGATTACCCGTACCTCCATTTTTTTGCCTCACTGGAGAAGTATTTAAACAGCTAGTGAGTCATCTCCAAAAAGACTTCCGAGAGCTTCTGGCGGCTACTGACTGGCAGTCGGATCAAAGTATAAAAGATGCAAGCCACAAGCTCCACTCACTCATTTCAAATATTGAGTTTCCTCAGGACTTCAGCCAACTTCTCCACCAGAAATTTGATCAACTCTTTAAGCCAGGCACTCTGGTTTCTGTGCGCTCTTCGATGATATCTCAAAATCGTGACCACAGCGAAGACTCCGTTCTCCATGCCTTTGCGGGAATGAGTGAATCTTTTTTGTATGTAAAAAAAGAAAGTCTTCTGAGTCGCATAAAAGACTGTTTTGCCTCTGGTTTTAGCCCTCAAGTTTTGACCTATCGTCATACGCAAGGGATTGATCTTTTTGATTTCACTGTCGCGGTGGGGATACAAGAGATGATATTTGCAGAGAAATCTTTTGTCATGTTCACCTGTGACCCAAACACCCTAGAGAAAAAAACCCTCATCGTTGCAGGCCTCGGTGTGGGCGAAGGAGTGGTTCAAGAGAAGGTCGAGACAGATCATTATTTTATTAAAACCAATAATAATTTTATTCAGAAAAAAGTGGTAACGAAAGAGACCTATCTCACCCACGATGATTTGAAGGGTGAAGGCATCATAGAAAAGCCTACTCCGGCAGATCTAAAAACGGCTCCGGTCCTAACCGACGCCCAACTACTTAAGCTGTGTGAGATGGGCAAAAAAATTGAAAAGATTTTTGCTTCCCCCCAAGACATTGAGGGGTGTCTGGTAGATGAGAGGATTTATATTTTACAATCTCGCCCTATTCAGTTTAGTGAACAAAGCGTGATCGTTTGGACAAGTGCCAATGTGTCTGAAAGTTTTCCTGGGACCAGCACCCCCTTGACCTTTTCTTTTGCTCAAGACTTCTACCGTATCATATTTATCGACTGCTATCGGGCCCTGGGTGTTCCTGAAAAAATTATCATGCAAAACATTGAGCATCTCGACCATATGGTGGGTTATCTGCATGGTAAAATTTATTACAATCTTTCAAGTTTCTATCGCCTGCACTCACTGAGTCCGCTTTTTATCTTTTTTAAAAAGCAATGGGAAGACATGATGGGGTTTTCTGGCTCCTTTCATATTGATCAAGGACTAGGTCAGTTTAAAAAATTTATTAAAGGTCTGGGTTCTATTCGCTACACGCTCTTTGGACTGGCGCTGATTAGTTGGCGCTACCTGACCAATCAAAGAGACGTGAATCGATTCTTGATGTGGTGGGAAGAACGTTTCAAGCCACTAAGAGGCAAAGACTTTAAAGAACTTTCAAGCTTTGAATGCATGAGTCTCTACCGTCAATTATGGCAGGATGTAGGCGTCAAGTGGTGGATCACTCTCCTCAATGACACTCACCTGCCGACCGCCTACCATGTGACAGAATTTCTCATGAAATCATGGAAAATACATGATCCTCAACTCATGAGTAACCTCCTGTGCGGAGGTCATAATTTTAAGAGCGTTGAGATCATGTACAATGGTGTCTCACTGAGTGAATTCGTAAAAAAAGACCCATTACTCTTGCAACTCTTTGAGTCCGAAGATCAGAGTTTCATATGGAATAGAATTTACCAAGACAATGCCTTCAGCCATCTGAAAGAAAAAATCGAGCATCACCTGTATCATTTTGGAGACCGGGGCCTACAGGAATTAAAGCTGGAACAAAAAAGCCTGAGAGATGATCCGGTTCAACTCATTCAAATTATCAAAAACTACCTTTCTCAAAATTTGACAGTTGAAAAAATACTAGAAGATGAATTAAAACGCCGAGAAGAGGGTGAAGCTCTACTGGCTAAAAAACTACGCTTCTCCCCCTTTAAGCGCGCCATCCTGCGCTTTCAGTTTTGGCGTCTCAGAGGTTTTATTCAAAACCGTGAAGATACCCGCTACTGCCGTTCAGAACTGTTTGGCTTTTCTAAACGTATCTTTAATCGCATCGCTCTCCATTTCAAAGACGCTGGAGTCATTCAAGATACCAGTGACATCTTTTTTCTTCACGTAGATGAAGTTTTTGGATTGATTGAGGGATCGAGTCTTCAAACCAATTTAAAAGAGATCATTCATCTGAGAAGACAAGAATTTGCAGCCCATGAAAAAGTGGATCTCCCCATGGATATCACCACAAATGGAGCGCTTTATCAGCAGGTCCTCATAAAACCAGAAATCCAAGAAGATGCAACAACACTCAAGGGGTTGGGATCTAGCCCTGGGATTGTTCGAGGCCGTGCGCGGATTGTGCTTGATCCACAAAAAGTAGAAAAAATGTTTGATGGTGATATTTTGATCGCCAAAGAAACAGATCCAGGGTGGCTTTTTCTGATGCTCGCCTCCAAAGGGATGGTGGTGGAGCGAGGGTCGATGCTCTCCCACACGGCGATCACTGGCAGAAAATTTGGGATCCCCACAATTGTGTCGGTTCCTGGAGTCACTCAAAAGATAAAAGAGGGACAAATGATTGAGATCGATGGGGGTCTTGGGATCATTCGTATCATTGAGTCATGATGAAAAAATTAAATCAATTTTGCCGAGACGTCTACCATCCAGGAGTCCACCTCTACTTCGCCCTTAATTGGGTCTTGGCTTTCTACTGTGGACTCTGCCTCACGCATGGCCACGCACTTCAATTTTCACCCTATCTCATTGTCGCAATCCTCACCCTCTATCTCTCACTACTTTTTTTACGAATCATGGATGAGATCAAAGACTATGAATATGATCTTCATTTTAATCCTGACCGACCCTTGGTGAAAAAAAGCTTAACGCATCGTGATCTCTATTTTTTTATTTTGATCAGTTGCACCGGTTTTCTATCGTTAAATGCCCTAAATGGTTATGAGGTCCTTGCCATTCTCATAGGCCAGATTGCCTATTCTTTTTTTCTCCTCATCCTCGAGAAAAAATCTGCCATAGTGCGCTCACATATGATGCTTAATTTAATATTAACTTATCCTATAAACATCGCTCTCTCGATCTACATCACAGCACTTTTTTACTTCCATTGGTCCACGGATCCTCAATATGAGGATCTCATCCTTATGCTTTCTTTTGCGAGCTCATTTCTCTATTATGAATTTTCTCGAAAAATATTCTACCCAAGAGACGAAAAAACAGGGAAACGCTCTTACTCTCAGGCATTGGGTTTCATGCCCTCGTTGCTTCTAAGTGATGTGTTCGCTTTTATTGCCATGGGGTCAATGCTTTACCTGACTCAATCATGGATTCCTGTCACACTCTTTTGTGTCCAGATACTACGATTGAGTAGGGTCGTGAAAAAAGAAAAAATTACTTTGATCGGTAGTGCCTATATCGGGCTTTTTTATGCTTGCTGGATACTTATAGCTCTACTTGATCACTTTAATCTTAACTTTCACCTCTTGATCAGGCCTTAGGGTAATTCTAAAATCAGGCTTGATGGCCTGAGCATTCACGACCTGAAAATCAAAATGCTTTAAGAGTTGAAACACTCCTACTAGCATTTCAAACATCGCAAAGTGGTTTCCAATACAAGTTCGAGGCCCTTTGCCGAAAGGAATGAAGCAATACTCATTTATTTTGGAAATATTCTCAGGCAAGAATCTCTCCGGTCTAAATTCTTCCGGCTGCTCCCAGTAACGAGGGTTATGGTGAGTGAAATAAGGATTGATTTGAATTCGATCACCTTTTTTTATGGGGTGGCCCAGGAGTTCATCTTCCTGAGTAGCGACACGTCCCATGATCCAGAAAGGAGGATAAAGTCTAAGTGATTCTTGGGCACAGCACTTTGTGAATTCCAGTGAATCGATCTCCTCCAAGCTGACTTGCTCCTGAGGGATAAGAGCTATCTCGTCTAATATCTTCTTTTTATGGGTCGGGTGATTTTCTAAAAGAATGAACAACCAGCTCAAGGCCGTAGCAGTCGTCTCATGGCCTGCAATCAAAAGGGAGATCACATGGTCTCTTAGATCCTTGTCACTAAACTCCACACTGCTTGCCATCATGGCATGAATAAAATTCTTCTCCGGATCTAGGGTCGTGGCGTTTTTACTTTTAATGATCAAACCATCCACTAAGTCTTCTAATATCTTCATCTCGCGAGCAAAAGCCAGATCTTGTTCTTTTTTAGCTTTTCCCCTGCGTGGGATTAAATGCACGATACGATCTTCGGTAATATTGAGTAAGCCTCTGAGCGACTCATAAACCGTATCTGTATGAGGGTCAAAGTCTTCATTAAAGATGGAGCGTCCTAAAACGTTGAGAGTAAATTTTGTCATTTCAGGAGAAAGATCAAACTCACGGTCGAGAAATCTCTCTTTCCAGCGCGCCACCAGTTTAAGCGCACAATCATTCATCATTTCTACATAGCGAGCGTATTGTTTTTTGATGAAGAAAGGCTGTATCACACGTCGACTCTGCTGCCAAAACTCACCCTCACTGGTCAAAAGTCCTCGACCTCCAATAAGCGCTAACATCTGCGTCCCTCGCACCATCTTTGAATACTTGGCCTGCCCCGTTGAGAGAACATGCTTTATGCCATCGGGATGAAGCATTAAATAAGTATTATCTCTAAAATACTTAAAGTGGACAAAATCACCCTGATTTAACATGGCTTTTTGGAGAAACTGGAAGCGATCTTTAATCATCTGAAACATATGCCCAGAAACTGGGCCTGTAAGAAAATCTTTAGGAGGCATCTGCGGCTGAAGTTTTATGGTCATAATTTATGCTACACTAAATCATGAGTAAAAAGAAGAATCGAGTCATGCCCCGCTGGGTTTATAATCTTACTAAGTTTTTTCTCATTTATTTCGCTTTCTTTTTAGCGATTGGTTTTACGACACTAATTTATCTTGGTCTAAAAAAATCTCAACCTCTCTTTTTCATATTGGCCCTGGCCAATATTTATCTTCTTCCGCCACTCACCCAACGATTTTTCAATGCCCTCTATCCTATGAAACAAGGGGCAACCCTCGTTGATCCCAATGAATACCACCCATGGATCAATTCATTTCGTATGCAGAAGATTTTCATGATTTTTCCTCAGTTAGAGCGCATGCTCTTCCTGATACCGGGTCTATATAATGCTTGGCTGAGATTGTGGGGATCAAAAATTGGAAAAGGAGTTTATATTCTCCCTGGAGTAGAGATCGTTGATCGGGGGAATGTCCATTTTGAAGATTTCGTCTTCATTGGAAATAAAACCTACATCTCCCCTCATGTGGCCATGACAAAGAATGGAAAAATGTACATTTATATTAAAGACATTAAAATTTCTAAAGGAACATTTATTGGCGCATTCTGCACACTTGGGCCGGGAACGAATATTCCTGCAGGACAAATCATCCCAGCAGGAAGCTACTATACTATTAACTCCACTCAGCCCGATGGAACACGCAAAGCCTAACGAATAAACACAAAGAAATAAATCAGAGAAAAAATGATTCGGTAGACACCACAAATCACAAAAGCCTTCTTATCTAGCAGCTTTAAAAAAATTTTCACCGAGATATAGCCAAAGACAAATGAAGTCACAAGACCAACAACTAAGTACCAAATCTCATCGGTGCTCAGTGTGTGATTTACCTTGAGAAGTGAGTAACCCGAGGCCGAAAGAATCGTTGGTATCGCAAGCAGAAATGAGAATTTAACTGCCTCGGCACGACTGGCCCCTAGAAGCTTAGCGCCCAGAATGGTAGAAGCAGAACGTGAGACACCAGGGATGAAGGCCAGGCACTGGAAAATCCCCAAGAGGAAAAGTCGCGGATAAGTTTGCTTGCGTTCAGGGATACGCGCTGTGAACTGTTCTAAAAAGATCAACACGATCCCACCCACAAAGAGAGCACCCACAACGACTTCAGGAGTAAAAAGATGCTTTTTAATAATCGGATAAGCGACTAATCCCAAAACGCCTGTTGGAAAAAATGCCACGGCCAACTTAATAACATAAGTTTTGTCAGCCCAGAGTTCTTTGAAGTAGATAAAAATAATGGCAAAAATAGCACCGGTTTGAATCACAATCTCAAACAGTTTCAGAAACTCATTGTTCTCAATTCCCAGAGCATTCGAGGCAAGAATCAAATGCCCCGTTGAAGAAACAGGCAAGAACTCTGTCATCCCCTCCACTATCCCAAGAATAAAGGCCATAAGTGTATTCATCATCTTTCTCCTACGCGCGAATTTTTATCTTTTGCCCTACTGAGCACAACCCCTAACATCGTTCCTAGTAAAAACCCCTGGGGCAGAAGAGCACAAGTAGCACCTACCATGAGAGCAATTCCCAGTTCTTGTCGCCGCGACATTAGATCTCTCGACAAACTGATTAAAACGATAGCTTCAAAAAAAAGTATCATACCTAAGAGAGAAGCAGGAAAAAATTCTAACACTGCTCCAAGGGCATGAGCAAAGAATAGGCCTGTGAGCAGATAAAAACTGCCATAGATGATCACAGAGCCACCTGTGCGTGCCCCAAATCCATAATGCCCCGCAAGTCCACCGCTGCCATGACAAAGAGGGACACCAGAAAAAAAAGGAACGATCAGATTGACGATCGAGTAAGTAAACCCAATCTGCCTGAGACTGAGTCCTTTAGCCGGAAAAAGATCTTGGGCCGTCTGTTGAGTCGCAATGACAGAGTTAGCTAAGCTCAAGGGGAATTGGGGAAGGGCCAGGATTAAAAAAGCAGGCCAGAGTTCCTGTAGCTGCAAACCATGCAGAACGGGAAGTGAGATTTTGGGAGTTAGCAGAAATCCCATGTTTTGTCCCTTGACTCCAATGGCATAAATGATTCCTGCAAAAATAAAAATAAAAGCCGCTGGAAACTTCGCTTTTTGTTTGGCCAATAGATAAAAGATGCCTGAGATGAAGGCTAAAAAGATACCTTGTGTATCGGAGGTAAAAATATAGTTTAGCAAAGAAATCTTTAACAGGGAGAACGCGAGCCCCAGCTGGACTCCTCTTACCACGTGGTGGGGAATCCATTGTTTGATTTTTCCCAAAGCCCCCGAAAGTGTGAAGAGCAGCATCATCACTCCGATCACAAAGCCGGCTGCATAAAGAGTGGGGGCTGGGATTTTTTGGCCAATCACAATAACTGCCATGGCCTTTAAGGGCTGCATCGGCATGGGCATGCCATAGAAAAGTCCGGTAACGATTTGCATCAGCCCAAAGATAATAAAAGTACTTGCAATATCCAGCTGAGCTGCTGAAATCATAGCAATCAGTAGCGGCAGATCAGTGCCAATATCCCCGAGACTTCCTGCCCATTCAAATCGATTAAACTTAATTGTCACTCATGGGCTCCCAAAACCATTGGCAAGAAAGAGTGGATGAACATAAAATGCCGGCATGAATACAGACATTTTAATTTCAAATATTACAAATCCCACTTTGCTCTTCTTCCTCTTGGGCATTATTGCCTCATTGGTAAAAAGCGATCTGGAAATTCCTCAGCCTTCAGTCAAGTTTATCTCTCTTTACCTTCTTTTTTCAATCGGATTTAAAGGAGGGCAGGAGCTAGCTCACAGTGGCATAAATCAAGAAATCATCTACTCTCTCCTCTATGCTCTCGTGATCTCTGCCGTGATTCCATTTTATCTTTTCTACCTCGCTTTACCAAAATTTGGTCCCTCTAACGCAGGTGCCGTCGCTGCTGCTTATGGATCGGTTTCAGCGGTCACCTTTGTGTCTGCTGCAAATTTTCTAGAAGCCAGTCAAATCGAATACGGCGGCCACATGGTTGCGGTGATGGCCTTTATGGAAGCACCGGCCATCATCGTTGGCGTCTCTCTCATGAAGCGCTATCAGAAAAATGTAGCAACCCAAGAATCTCTGGGCTCAGTGGTTTTTCACTCACTCACCAACGGATCAGTCTTAATGATTGTAGGCAGTCTCATTATCGGCATTATTGCCGACACCAAACAAGCTGAAGGCATTAAACCTTTTACCAATGACATTTTTAAAGGATTCTTGGCCATCTTCCTTTTAGAAATGGGCATGATCACGGCCAAAAGGATTAAAGGCTGCTTTGACTATGGTAAGGCCAGCGTGCTGATTGCTTTGCTAGTCCCTCTCCTGAATGGAGTTATTGTGGCCTATACCAGCCAGTGGATAACACTGGATGTCGGCAACAGGTTCATGTTTGCCATCTTAGCGGCTTCAGCATCGTACATCGCTGTGCCGGCTAGCATGCGACTAGCAGCCCCGGAAGCTGATCCGGGACTCTATATCCCCATGGCTTTAGGTGTGACTTTTCCTTTAAACATCACACTAGGCATGCCCTTATTTTTAATGATCATTCAAATGAGCTAGAACAAGCACCTCACACGCGCTTCATAGCCTAGGCCCTCTTTGCTTTGGAGCACACGTTTTAACTCAGGCAGAGTGTTGCCATGAATCTTCTCACCATTGAGATAGAGCTGTTTGATTTGAAAGCACTCCTCTACGGCCTTCCAGGCCACATGGTCTGGGCTAATGGTATAACGACCGAGGGTTCTATCCGTGGGCCACTCTCTATCACTATAAACAGTGTAGACGAGTTCAGAGCAAACGATTTCATTTTCACTCTCTACATTAAAATTGAAGTCATAAGGCTTTCCAATTTGCTGAAAGGCACGAAGCAAGAGCTCTGCTTGATTCTCTTGACTCATCTGCGGAGGGTCTAGGACCACAAGATCATCAATATCCATAAATTGCTCGAGTGTATTGAGTGTGACTCCAGGAATTCTGAGGGCCTCAAGAACTAGTTTGCCCTGAGATAACTTCTCAAGATGCGGAGTCACATCAGGATGAGCAAGAAAATCAATTACTCGGCCTCGATGCAAAATTTTCAACCCCATGAGTTCTTGAGGCTCTCCCAGCCAAATGGCCACATGTCCAAAGTAGCCAGGAATAAATTTGTCCGTGAGACGAAAAGGTGTTTTTTCCAACACAAGACTCAAGGGCCTGAGAGTGCGACGAATGGAGTTAAGTTCTGACTTGGATAGCTTTTTAAGTTTGCCTTCTCGGAACTGAAAGAGTCCCGCCGTATTGCCAAATATTTTAGAGATCACACCTGTCAGTTTGTAGATTTTTTCAAAAAACTGCGACTGCTCCAGCTGACCCTTCACAAACATAACCTGTCTCACACGCGCATCAAGTCTTCCTTCTTGCATCTGCTGAGCAGTAAAAGACTTAAGAGAGTAATCAGTAAAAACAGATCTCTCTCGATTGACTTGGGAAGTGAGAAGCTTGAGGGAGTAACGAGTTTTCTCCCAGCGCGCCTCATCCAATGCCAGACTCAAGGTTTTTGAAAGCCATGCTCCCTCAAAGGGAAGATCCCGCTCAAGGATGGAGCGAAGTTTTTTAGCCTGACTGAGAATTTCTGTTAAACGAAAAAAACTGTCGTACAAAACAAGATTAACTGAGACTCCCATTTGGGTTTGAGTTAAGAAGTTTTGTGACTCTGTGTCTGATCCTAATGTGATCAATTGCCAGGTTTCAGTTTGTAAGCGGCTCCAGTTGAATCTTTTTTTCTCAACAATCGAAAACTCTCCAGACTGTAGTTCAAAAGGCATGGCCACTTCAAGATGAGACATCGGGACAAAACCATCAAAAGCGATGAGTCTCCACTCCTCAAGATTGCTGAGAATCTTTTTAAGGCGAAGCAGGTCTCGAGCGCTCATGGGTTTATCGCAACTTCGATCCATGCCTATTTCACAAGGATGAGAGACTAAAAACTCAAAGAGCTCTTCACTCGTTTGCAAGCCTTTTAAAAAGTAGTGCTCTTGAGGGGATTGCGCCCAGAGAGTTGAGGAAATCATAAGTGCCAAAAAGATGAGTCGTTTCATGACTATATTTTGTCAAACTCTCCTCTGAAAGTGATCTATCACCGCCTAACTTCGTAGAAGCTTTTTGGTATGGTATAATCCTCCTCATGAGTCGCTTTAAAATTGATGCTGGAAACGGTAATGGATTTAGCCCCGGGGCCTACTACAAAGAGCCTCCTCAAGCAAAAATTGACCCTACGAGTGAGGAAGAGCTTTTAAAGTGGGAAGCTTCACTGCAGATTGATCGCAAGACCCTGCTTCAGGCGATCAAAGACTTTGGTCCTGGTGTGCGAGATATCCGTCGAGGCTTGATTAATCCCAAAGCTGCTTAAGGCATATACAATCATGCCAGCAATCTTCTAAAATTTAAGCCATGTATAAGCTGCGCCCCTACCAACAAGAAGCTGTCGATCGTGCGATAGAGTATTTTAAACGCTCACGAGAGCCAGCACTCATTGTGCTTCCTACCGGTGCGGGTAAAAGCCTTGTCATCGCAGAGCTGGCACGCATCGCCCGAGGCCGAGTATTGGTACTCGCTCACGTCAAAGAACTAGTGGAACAGAATCATCAAAAATACACCAGCTTTGGATTTTCAGCTGGGCTCTTTTCTGCGGGATTAAATAAAAAAGATGATTCGCAGAAAGCCATCTTTGGGAGCATCCAATCCGTCGCACGCGCCGATAAAAGTTTTTTTAGAGATTTTTCCTTGGTGATTATCGACGAGTGTCACCGCATCGCTGATGATGGGGATACTCAATACCAAGAAGTCATCACCCAGCTGCAAGAGAATAACCCCAATCTGTGTATCCTAGGACTGACCGCTACTCCCTACCGCCTTGGGCTGGGCTGGATCTATGAGACGGGGCCTCAGGGTGAGAGTAAGTCAGAACAGAAAAAATTTTTCAAACAGTGTGTGTTTGAGTTGCCTTTGAGCTTTATGATAAAAAATAAATTCCTCACCCAACCGGTTAAGGTCGACATCCCTGTGACCTGTTATGATTTTAGTGAACTGACTGAAAAAGGTCGCATGTACACGATGAGTGAAGTCGAAGAGCTGCTCAAGAATCAAAAGCGCCTGACTCCTTTGATCGTAAAAAACATCATCGACATCACCGAGCGTTTTGAACGGAAGGGGGTGATGATTTTCAGTAGCACGGTCCAACACGCCCAAGAAATACTGAGTTATCTCCCAGAGTCACAGGCCAGACTCGTCATCGGTGAAACGGATCTTAAAGAGCGCGATCTTATTATCCAAGAATTCAAACTGAAAAAGTTTAAATACCTCGTGAACGTTTCTGTACTCACCACAGGATTTGATGCCCCTCACGTGGATGTGATTGCCATCTTAAGACCCACGGAATCCAACAGTTTGTATCAGCAGATCATCGGCCGAGGCCTCAGGCTCGATCCTGGAAAGAGTGACTGCTTCGTGCTCGACTACACCGGCATGGGCCATGATATCTTCAAGCCTGAAATTTCTGATAAAAAACCTTCTAAAGAATCTGTCCCCGTGACCATTCACTGCCCCGAGTGTGGCTTTCCCAACGACTTCTGGGGACTGGTAGATTTTGAAGGAGATGTGATCGAACACTATGGCCGCAAATGCCGTGGAGGAAAACTCAATCCCCAAACCTATAAGACAGTTCCCTGCGGATTTCGCTTTCGCTTTAAACTCTGTCACGCCTGTGAAGCTGAGAATGACTTGAGTGCGAAAACTTGCGAAAGATGTCAGGTTGCTCTGATTGATGCGGACTCGAAACTCAAGCAAGCCAAGCTATCAAAAAACGCGCACGTCCTCACGCCGGCTGACATCACTTTCAATGAACGGAGTGATAAAAATGGAAATCCCTATCTGGAAGTGCGCTACTACGATGCCGACGCTCAATACCTGTCTGAAGCGCATTTCTTTTCAAACCCGCAGAGTTTAAAAAAATTCAATATTAATTTTCTGCGCTCGCATCTCAAGCGTCCGGAGTTGAAGACACAAATCCAGACACCTTCAGATCTAATCAAAATTCAAAAATTTCTAAGACTGCCCGCTTTTGTCATTGCCCGTAAGCAAGAAAAATTCTGGAAGATCACCGAGAAGGTCTTCGCCGAAGAGCTCTAAGTTATTTCTCTTTGATCCAAATCATTCCACGAAACTCACCAAGCTTAAAGCCCACTGCTTTGTCCTCCGGGTAGAGGGCCATGACTTTTGCACTCAACTCTTTTGCGGGAGAGCCGTGGCAAGTCATGCACTGAGGCCCTACGTAGAGAGGATCCAGGTAGGCTTTTTTCCCATCCTTAAACTGGTGCACAACCGGCTTAGCAGGTGACTTGATGTTGGTGACTTTAAACTGGTCCAGATACGGAAGCATCCACTCCGCCGCTGCATTTTTAGGATTACGAACCTTATGGGAGGTACGACCGAATTCAAGATTGGCCATCCGCTCTCCCGCTGCTGTCTTAGCCAGGGCCGACACATTAATGTGGCAAAACTCCAGCGCAGGAATGGTTCCGTCTTGTTGCATTTTATCCGTGAGATTTTTCACCAGATTTTGCTTGAGATCTTTGGAGAGCAGGGCTGCTTCCTGCTCAAAGCTTTGCGCAAAACTTTGCCCAAAAAAAGATGAAGAAAAAGATAGGAGAATAACAAATAGAGTTGTTTTCATAATTCAGTATATTAGCAGAAAATCTTAATTAATTATTATTAACTTTCATGATAATTAAGAGCTTTTTTATTAATAAAAATTTATCTATCTTTCTCTAGACTCCCCCAATTATAATGGGCTTTATGAGTCGATTCATTATCCTCATCCTGCTCTTCGTAAGCTTCAGCCTTGACCTGCCTCAGGCCAGAGATTTTCAGTTACACGAGACCACTAGTAGCGAAGTGAGTCCAGTGCCTGAAGGTTTAATCCCTTCTCCTCTGATCCCAACGCCAAAGAGCGAAAGCTTTTTTTTGGTCATCATTCAATCTTTTCTCATAGCTCCCCTGCGGATTGACCGTAGTCTGGAGTATAATCAGCATATCAATCTTCCCCCCCCTTACTGCCTTTCTTAGTTTGACCCAATCCTAAATAGCTAAAGGAAGACAAATGAGCTCAACAAATACCTTGGGACAAAACCTCAAGTCGGGTCTGATCGTGGCCCTCATTGCAACGCCTTTATGCCTTGGCATTGCTCTCGCCTCAAACGCCCCGCTTATTGCCGGCTTGATTGCAGGAATTATCGGTGGGGTTGTGGTGGGATTAATCAGCGACTCTCCCTTGTCAGTCAGCGGACCTGCGGCAGGTCTTAGTGCAATCATTTTCCAAGGGATCATCGACGTTGGCAGTTTTGAACATTTCACTTACGCCATCATTCTAGCAGGAATCATTCAGGTCATTCTCTCCTTTCTTAAAGCCGCGAAGCTGACGGACTTTCTTCCCAGCTCCGTCATCGAAGGTATGATGGCAGCGATTGGAATCTTACTTATTATAAAGCAGCTCCCCTATCTCTTTGGTTCACAAAACTATATGGATCTTAAAGAAGTCTTTAGTCTCTCCAATAAAGCGCACTGGGGGGCACTCTTTATCGGAGCTTTCTCTTTTATTATTTTTGCTCTCTATCGTTCAAAAATTCTGCTCAAAGACGCTTTTTTCAAATATCTGCCCTTTCCGCTCTTTCTGGTTCTTACCAGCTCAACCATCGCCTTTCTTATTGAATCCACTCCCATGCACCTCTTCTACGAAGACTACGTGCACATCTCGGAGTTGGTTGCAAGCTACACTCCCTTTCAACAATTCAGTGTCTCAAAGCTCTCACTCTTCTTAGACCCCACGATCCTAAAATATGGTTTCATCCTTGCCGCCGTGGCGAGCATTGAAACGCTGCTTTGTATTGAAGCCACAGATAATCTTGATAGCACTCTGAGTAAAACAAATCGAGATCGCGAACTACTCGCACAAGGAGTGGGCAACACCATCTCTGGTCTTTTGGGAGGCCTTGCCATCACATCAGTGATCGTGCGCACCTCCGCCAATTATGAATCAGGTGCTCGCTCAAAATACTCTGCCATCCTCCATGGCATGCTGCTGCTTGCGGCCATCGTGCTCATCCCCCATTTGATTGATAAGATTCCACTCGCTGTTCTCGCCACTATTCTTATCTTCACCGGTTTTAATCTAGCGCATCCGAGGAAGTTTAAATCCATGTGGCGCCATGGCCTTGAAGAATTTGCTCCCTTTCTGATCACCATCATCGCCATCCTGTCTCTCGATCTCCTCAAAGGTGTGGGGCTTGGTTTGATGTCGACGGTGATCTTTATCCTGAAGGATCATTACTACATCCAAAATCAAAAAATGAAGATTCACACTGAGCACCACTTACAAGAAAAGCGCCTTGTGATTACTTTCGGCTCTCACCTGACTTTTCTGCAAAAAAAATCTATCGAAAAGAAACTGATGGATCTGGTGCCGGAAGAGTACCAGCGCATCATGATTGATCTGACCTCTACTCGTAAAGTTGACCATGAAATCAAGATTCTTATTCGGCAGTTCATCCAAAAGCTAGAAGACAGCAAGGCAGAGTACTCTGTGACAAACCTTGTGATCATCGGTGACATCCATGAAAGAGACTAGTGCCATCATAAAAGATGCCGAAAAATATCTCCTCAATCTGAGGCCTCTCAACCAGTTCCTGCATCTGAACATGTTTCCGGGACTCATGGATCAATCCTTTTGGGAAGCCATGAAGAGCGTAAGCCTTGAGCTAGGCTTCTCACCTTTTCTTCCCTTGGACTTCTATCAACAGAAATATCAAGCAGGAGAGATCACCCAAGGAGCCCTAGAACAAGTGGTTCACCGTTATGGGGAAGGGCTCAAGTGGGAGGATCTTTTTACGGCAACAAAATCTACCTTGATCTCTGAAAAAACGTTTAGACCTCTGCACCAAGTTTTGAATGAAAAAATTAAACACTCCCTGAATGATCTGACCGAACCGATTCTAATCCGCTATCTATCTAGTTACACGGATCAGGGGATTGCTTTAGACATCATCCCCGATTCACACCTGCCTGTGCTGGAGAATTTCATTGCAGTACAATTGGAGAGTTTTATACCACTTTATCCCATTAAGAAATCATGGCTCAAGAGTGTTCGGCATCTGAGTGCCAGTGAACTCATCGATGTCATCACTGCGCAGATGTTCGAATCAGAGCAAAACAGAGCTGAATACATCAAGGAGTGCGTCTATAGCACTCGAGGCTGGGCTTCATTGATCAAGACCTTGGAGCAAAACCCTCTGCTTCTGATTCATGCACGCAAACTGCATCTCATTGATATGGTGGCGCTACGGATTTTGATTGAGTATTCATGGATCAAAGAGCTGGCCCCTAAGATTATTCCTCTCGGTCAACAGGCAGAGAAGAGCACCATGCCTGTCTTAAGTTCAAAGGAATTTCTGAAGCATAAAGTGTGGCAGATCGCTTATGAGGAAAGTTATCAGAATAAAACTATCGCAAGCTTTAAGACTCACCTTGAGAAAGTAAAAGCCAAATCCCAGGCAAAATACCAAGCCCTCTTCTGCATCGATGACCGAGAATGCCTCTTGAGACGAAATATTGAAAGCCTCGATCCCCAGATTGAGACCTACGGTACCCCGGGGCACTTTGGTCTAGATTTCTATTATAAAAAAACCCATGAGAGCTTCCCCATTAAAAGCTGTCCCGCTCCCCTGAGCGCCAAGTTTGAACTGACCCAAAACAAACACGAGCAAAACAAACTCAGCTTCTCCTGGTTTCATCATCACAAATCTAAAAAATCTGGTCTCAGTCATGACATCCAAAACACGCTTCTGAGTTTACCCAAATTTTTCACTGATATCATTTTCCCTCAGGCCACAAATCTGCGTGTGCAGTGCAAGCCCACGATTGAAACAAACCTCTTCCTTGAAGGTGAAAAATCCTACACCGAAGTCCAGGCCGCCGAACGCATCGCCGCCACTCTCTCCTCCATCAGCCTCACGGATAACTTTGCCGATCACCTCTTAATTCTTGGCCACTTCTCCACCACGACCAATAATCCCTACTTCACCGCTTACGGTTGTGGAGCTTGCTCCGGTCGCTCCGGTGGAGTGAATGCGCAGATTTTTGCCCAGATGTTTAATAACTTAAAAGTCCGCGAGCTGCTGAAGCTTAATCATCACATTGATGTTCCAAAGAGCACAAAAGCCATTGCCTGCTTGCACGACACCACCAAGGAAGAGCTCACCCTCTACGCCCTTAGAGAGTCGCTGCCACAGACTTTGCTTTCGACTCTGGAAGCGGCCCTCTCCATGAGTGCCCTAGAGCGAGTGAGAGATTTTGAAAAGACCTCTCACTTGGTAGATCCCAGTGAAGCGCTGGATGAGTTGAAGCTGCGTGCGCAATCGATCTTTGAGCCCAGACCAGAGCTGGGTCACACCAACAACGCTCTGTGTGTGGTGGGTGATCGGCAGATGAGTAAAAACTTTTCTTTTAACCGTCGCTCCTTTCTGCAATCCTATTCACCTCTAAGGGATGAGTCAGGCGAGCGACTTGAGGCCATCCTCAATAACATCGTGCCCGTCTGTGGAGGTATTAGCCTCGATTACTATTTTTCTCGCCAAAACAACCTCTCCATCGGCGCCGGCTCCAAACTCTCTCACAACATCGTGGGACTCATCGGTCTGAGTAACGGAACCGAGGATGATCTTCTCACGGGCCTTGCCTCCCAGATGGTCGAGCTGCATGACCCCTTACGGATCACTTTTTTGATCGAGCAAGACCCCTCTATTTTACAAACAATCTTAAAGCGCAATGTCGCCTTAAGCCGCTGGTTCAAAGGTAGTTGGATTAATTTGATGTGTTTCAATGCCTCAGAAGGTGTTTTTTATCGCTATGATACCGATGCCTTTATAAAACTGCATGAGGTGAGCCCATGAGGTCTCTTATCGTCGTGCTCTTTTTTATGCCCCTGCTGCTGTTCTTTATCATCCTCACTTGGAGATCACTCAGCGAGAAGACCATCGCTCGCTTGAGCCTGGCTGGGGCCCTGCTAAACTTATCCCTCTCGACTCTCCTCTTCGGGCTCTACCTCAAAAACGGCGCCAAGGATTTAGCCTTTGACCTCGCCTCCCTGCACTGGCAGGAGCACCACATCGATTTCAATTTTTTTGTGGATAAGCTGAGTCTTCTCAATCTCATCTTGAGCGGTTTTCTCTTCTTAGTCATCAACCGCTTCAGCCAGAGCTACCTCCACCGCGAAAAAGGCTTCGCGAGATTTTTTGCCACCATTAATCTCTTCCTCTTCGGCTTCCAGCTCATGAGCTGTGCGGGCACACTGGATCTCTTCTTTGCGGGCTGGGAGATTGTGGGCCTGTGCTCATTTATTCTCATCGGCTTTTATTTTGAACGGACCCGAGTCATTAAAAATGCCTTTCGCATTTTTACGGTCTATCGCATCTGTGATGTGGGCCTGCTCTTTAGTGCGATCCTAACCCATACTCTTTCCAGTGACTCGAGTCACTTCCTCTACTTCATCCATCAAGACCCAGCTAACGTGAGTCAAGTCATCACACCGATGGGCTCCTTAATCGTGGGTTTGATTATCCTGGCTTCACTTGGTAAGTCGGCGCAGTTTCCTTTTCTCAACTGGCCAGCACGCGCGATGGAAGGGCCCACCCCTTCGAGCGCTGTCTTTTATGGGGCCCTCTCGATTCACGGAGGGGTGATCCTCATCTACCGCATGCTGCCGCTGATCGAGCAGTTTGCTTGGGCCCAGGCACTGATCTTTGGGATTGGACTGGTGACCATTATTTTTTCCAGCCTCATCGCTCGCACGCAATCAACCATTAAAGGCCAGCTCGCCTACCTCTCGGTGCGCCAGGTGAGCCTGATGATGTGTGAACTGGCGCTAGGATTCAAAACGATTTTCCTCGTGCACTTTGCCCTCCACACGCTCTACCGCTGCTATCAGATTCTCATTTCGCCCTCGGTGGTGATTGAGCACGCCAAGACCCTCACTCAACATTCAATCGGTCTTACCCCGAAGCCGCTTTCTTCGTTCAGAAGACGCCTCAAGGCGACGCTCTTTATTTTTTCTTTTATGGAAGGATACATTTCAACATCTGAGCGTGGTTTCTTCCCACTGCCTCTCATAAAACTCAAAATATTGTGGAACCACCACCGTGTACTGGTAATGAGTTTGTTGCTCGCAGCCCTCACGCTAGTCATCTTGCAGATGACCGCTGAATTAACCAGCAGGGAGAGTGTAGCGCATTTCATTGCTGCAACCGATCTCACGATCTGCCTGTACTGCCTGTCTTCCTATGAGTCTCCAAAGAAGATCTGGAATTTCTTTCTTTTGGCACAAGTGCTCTTCATCAGCGCGAATTTCGTTTTTGATTCTCACACGCTGGGAGGAATTCAACTCTACGCTCTCTCTGCCATCCCCCTTTGTCTTTTGGGCTGGTGGGCCCTGAGACCCTTCGGTCAAATCCGCCTCAACCGCTTCCATGGTCTGAGTCAAAATAACCGCTGGCACTATTATGCCTTCTTCTTGGCCTTCATCGGACTCTCGGGTTATCCCTTCACTAGCATCTTTTGGGCAGAGGATATTCTCTTTGCAGAAACCATGATTCGAGCTCCCTTTCTCGTGGTACTCACCTCATTGAGTCTGACACTCAACGGTCTGATCTGTGCCAGACTTTTGATTAAAACTTTTTGGGGATTTCCTGAGATTCAAAAAATCTAGTTACTGCCCATAGAAGAGCTGTTGCTTTTTAAGTGGCTGGAGAGGGCGGTAATTATTTGAATACAGCGCTGCTAAGCGCTCCAGCTGAAGTGAGCTCAGTTTAAGGTGATGATCAAACACCAACCAATGAACATCCTCTGTGCAAGGCGGAGTGGTCAGGGAGCCTTTATAGTAAAAGTGACCACCCAGGTTATTCATGATTTTAGAGAATTGAATACTACTGCTGGCCCGCTTTTGACCGGCCTCAGGAAGTGATTGAAAAAAACCAAAGCGATCGAACTTTTCATCATCGACTTCGATAAATATCCCAACCACCGCTAAATGCCGATCTTCAGACTCGTGCACGATATGGAGTTCCGCGGGAAAAAACAATCCGTTAAGAGCATGCTCACTTTTGGCATGAAAATGCATCTGACGCAGGAAAAATTTTTTACCATCAAGCACCAGATAGGCACTCTTATCAAAATCAATCTCAAGCGCGTGCCCTGTATTCACCACCACACCTTGCATATCTTGATAGTTGAATGCCACTTTTTGCTTAAAATTTTGTGCCTTCGCTTTGACGAGATTGATCGGTGATTGCTGTGAGCCCGTTTCACATTGCTTAAAACTCTCATCCACCTCACCCCAATGATAGGGAGCATTCTCACCAGCATAACTCCACTTTGGATGAGTTTCTTTCTGATGAGAACACGCGATCAGAAAAGCACATAAAAGAAGATATCGCATTAGGCGCGCCCCCTCAGCATTCCATGCCAGTAGAGTGAGGGCAGCAGATGCGCCTTCACCATCCACATGCTCCAGCGCTCTTTGCCCTGATCAAAGGGAAAGGTCTCTGAAGGATTTCCATCGTAGTCAAACTCCGCCATGATGGCACTCCCGACTCCGGTGACCAGAGGACAAGAGGTGTAGCCATCGTAGCGCGCCTCAAGAGTGCGCCCATTGATATGATGAATCAGATTTTCTACCAAGACAGGGGCTTGTTTACGAACAGCTGCTCCGGTGCGAGAGGTTGGTAGACTGGAGCAATCCCCCAGGGCAAACACATCCGCAAAACGTTTGTGCTGGAGCGTGAATTTATCCACCTCCACCCAACCAGCGGCATCGGCCAAGGGACTTTTTTTAATGTAATCAGGAGCACTCTGTGGAGGAACCACATGCAGGAGGTCATACTTCATCACCACCTGCTCTTTGTCGGCTCGTTCAAAGACCGCTTCTTTGGTCGCTGTTCGCACCTCGATCAGATTGTGAGAGTAGTGAGGGTTGATGCCTTTACGAGCGATCACCTGATCCAGTGCTTTTTTATATTTTTCTACTCCAAAAATGCGTGGACCATGATTCGCAAACACCACCTCGATGCGATCTCTCACTCCACTTCTGCGCCAATAATCATCACTCATGTAGGCTGCCTTCTGAGGGGCACCGGCGCACTTGATGGGTAGAGCTGGTTGAGTGAAGATCGCTCGACCACCGCCAAGCTTAGAGACTTCTTTAAAGGTTTTGCTCGCTCCCCCATTGGGATCGTAGTTGGAACAAACCCCCTCAGCCTTTAAGGCCTCAGGCATGCCTTTGATCTTGTGCCAGTCAAGCTGGATGCCAGAGGCGACGATCAAAAATTCATAAGTCCAGACGGTGCCATCTTGAGTGGTGATGGTTTTAGCGTCGGGCTGAAAGCTTTCCACTTTCTGCTTCACCCAATTGACACCTTCAGGAATAAAATTTTTATTAGGTTTTGAACTTTGATCAAAATTAAACACACCAGCACCCACAAGTGTCCACATGGGTTGATAGTAGTGAGTCTCTTGCGGGTCAAAAATTGTGATGTCCACATTACTGCCAAGTTTATTCACTAACTGTGCCGCGACAGTGAGTCCTGCGGTACCCGCGCCTACGATGAGAATTCTTTTTTTCATAATTTATCCTTTTAATTTTTTTGCGCGAGCCCTCGCAGCACTGAACTCTTGCCCTCATGGCCTGGGCCTTCATGCAGCTCCGTGATCTGACTCTCAAGCTCAAGCCAGTGCATGCCCTTAAAATCTTCTTGCATCATGCTGGGCGTGTAGAGCATGGAAACATCCTTGGGGCCACCGGTGCCAAAACTTAACTGCTCGGGGTTGTAAGACTCCAAAACAAAAATGCCACCCTTTTTAAGCGATGACACAATCTTTCCATGAACAAGGGAGCGGATACTGACCGGGAGATGGCAGAAAATAGAAACCACCGCGTCCCACTTGTCGACTCCAAACTCAAAAATGGAGAGATCAGAGATGTGGTACTCAAGAGTCACTCCCTTTTGCTGGGCCAGGGTGAGGGCTTTGGTTTTGCCACTCTCCGAGAAATCCACAGCAGAGACCTTGAAGCCAAGGCTTGCGAGAAAAACGGCGTTTCGCCCTTCTCCCTCACCGATGCAAAGAACTGAGCCCCCAGGCTTGAGTTTTTTTACACTCGCTTCTAAATACACGTTGGGAAGTGTGCCATAAAAATAGTCACTCTTCCCATAGCGCTCATTCCACACCTCTTTCACTTCAATTCCCTAGGCTTTTTTACCAAGCTTACAGGTATTGATCCCCAAGAGTTGATAGGGCGGGCACCAACCCATCAAGCCAGTGGCCACGGGAACGAGTCCAACCAGAAACCAAAGATTGGCTGGTCCCCAAAAGGCGAGGCTCGCGATGAAGGCTCCGCCGGCGACACGAACGGCTCTCTCGATGGGGTGAATATTTTTTTGCATAAAGGACTCCTTACTTAGGTTGTTCACAGAATATTTTATTCATGGATTTCATGAGTTTAATCGTTTTGGGGTCAGAGAGGCGATAGTAGATAAAGTTCCCTTCGCGACGGGAGGTCAGCAAACCTTGCTTGGTCATGCGAAGTAAAAACTGCGAGACCTGTGACTGGGAGATAGTGCATTCGGATTGTAACTCAGAGACACTCATCTCTGCTTGAGCTAAATGACACAGAATCATCAATCTCTGAGGATGCGCGATGGTTTTAAGTAAAGAAGCCACCTCTTGGCAGTTTTCTTTCATTTGGTTAGGGGACGTATTCATATTATAAAATCATAATATGGATAAGTGAGGACGACAAGCAGGAGTCATATACCTGACTAAAATCATTAATCCAGTATTGAAGTAGTTCTCAGTTTGAGATCTCAGTCTGAAGAATCACATTAAACCCCACGGGATAGGTCTCAGGGGCCACCGCCTCATTGAGGTGATCTGTAATGCTGATTTGAATCGGTTCGTGAATGAAAACTTCCAGCTGCGTTTTGCCATTTACAGGAGCGATGGAGTAGACCACAGGAGGGGTAAGATTGGATTTTGATACACTGGTGGCACAATCATCTTCTCCCATGAAGCTTGAGAGAAGAACACGAGGAAAAGTAATCTCAAAAGGTCTTCCGGGCTTTCTCCCCTTCACCTGCACAGGGGTTTCGGCGAATCCTTCTCCGCAGATCTTTCTTAGACCGGTATCTGTAGTGAGATAAATATCAAAGCGACCAGCATAAGAGTAGGAGATGATGTGATCGAGCGGAACCTTAGAGAGATTCAACTCGAACCTCACGCCCAAGAGTTTGAGGCGTGAGATGTCAGAGAGCTTAAAGACCTGAGAAGTACCGCCGTTCACTAATGGTCTGGTGTTACCAGAGAATTCCATAGTCTTAAACTGCCCTGCGGCCAATGTGATCGTCTGCTGGTTACGGGGCTCAGCTGCAGGCTTTGCCGCCTCCTTCACCTCGGCCTTGACTGGAGGTTGGGTCTGGGGCTTTTCTGGAGAGGGCACAGGCTTCGCCTCTTGAGCAGGATTTGCGAACTGTTCACTCGTCTTAGTTTTAGTTTCCGCTTTAGTTTCCGTTTTAGTTTCAGCTGCTGGTTGAGTGACAGTCTCAGGCGGAGCCTTCGACTCTTGCGGGGCGGGAGAAGTGGTAACGACATTTTCCTTACTCTTCTTGGAGCAACTCACACCTAGAATAAGAATAGAGACAACAAAGAGCCTGAGCATAAAATCCCCTTAAAAATGAATCAATCAATTAACTCAAAAAATGAGAAGAAGATAAATAGTAAAATGAAAGTGTTTGGGAATTAATTTTTAAGACGCACTCGCATAAGCTTGCGGTAGCTCTCGAGCAGGCGCTGGTGCTTATCGAGCCCTGAGAGCTTGAGATCCGTGGGGGCGAGGCCATAGAACTTAATGGTGCCAGTCACTGAGCCCAGCGCCGCTTGATAGAGACTCTCCCCATACATGCGCGTGAGTGCAGCTTCAAGCTCGCTCTGCTCGAGCGTGTCATCGAGCTCAATATCCACCAGCACATTCAAGAGTTGATAGAATTTTTTGCGCTCAGGCAGTGAGTTACTAAAGGTCGAGAGCATCTCGACGTGCACCTTCGCCTCTTCAACAGAGCCCAGTGCCAAGTAGGTAAGCGCTTTGAGTTCACCCACGGTGAGTTGACCCCAGATCGAATTCTCATCGAAGGCCACACCGATCAGCTCACCTATGTTAGTGTAGTTATCCATTTCACTCTCTTCTAAACGAGTGACAAGTCCTAGAAGTCTCTCAGAACTTAGTGAGTGGAGCGAAAGGATGTCTTCTCTAAAGTGGCGAGACTTGTTGTGATTATCCCAAATAATTTCTTCTGGCAGATAAATCTCTGAGTACTCAGGTACGAGAATCCGCGTGGCACAGGCCCCAAGCTCCGTGTAGTCGGCGATGTAGACTTCTTTTTCCATCTCACGCAAGAGCCCCATGAGGTAGTTGAATTCCTCTTGCGTTGATCCTTTAAAGCTCCAATCCACGAACTCAAAATCACTCTTCTTTTTAAAGAACTTCCAAGAAATCACTCCCGTGGAATCAATGAAGTGATCGATGATGTTGTTATGTTCAGTCACGGCGAGTTCATTCAGTGTCGGTGGCAATAAATCATTGAGCCCTTCAAAACTTCTTCCCTGTAAGAGCTCTGTCAGTGTGCGCTCAAGCGCCACTTCAAAATTCGGATGCGCCCCGAAAGAAGCAAACACTCCTCCGTTACGCGGATTCATAAGCGTCACGTTCATCACCGGAAAGCGACCACCGAGCGAGGCATCTTTGACTAACACGGGAAAACCCTGCTCTTCGAGCTTCTGGATGCCTTCCATGATTTTAGGGTAGCGCTCTAAAACAGAGCGAGGGACATCGGGCAGCGCGAGTTCTTCGGTGATGATTTGGTTTTTCACCGCTCGCTCAAAAATTTCCGAGAGCGCCTGCACGCGGGCTTCCATGATTGTATTGCCGGCACTCATGCCATTGCTCACAAAAATATTCGCAATCAAGTTCACCGGGATAAAGACGGTTTTTTGGTCCGACTGACGCACGAAAGGCAGAGCGCACACACCCGTGCGCTCAGTGTTTGTGTCTAAGAAGTTCGAAAGTTTCAACTCCCCTTCACCGCCGTAGACATCCAAAAGGTGCTGATCCATCAAGTCCTGTGGGATTGAATCATCACTGGATGTGAACCACTTCTCATTTGGATAATGTACAAACGAATCATCCACCGGCAGATAAAAATCACTATAAAAATAATTAGTACTTAAGCGCTCCAGGTATTCACCGAGCGCGGAACAAAGCGCGGCCGGCTTGGTGGCGCCTTTGCCATTGGTGAAACACATCGGAGAATCGGCATCACGGATGTGCACCGACCAGACGTGGGGCACCGGATTTCTCCAGGACGCCACTTCGAGCTTAATCCCAAGCGCTTCAATCATGGCCGTCATGCGCAGCAGAGTCTCTTCCAAGGAAGAATCTTTACCTGGGATGATCGTGCGTTCATCGAAGTTCGCGATCCCCGCAAGGATGAGTTTATTCTCACTTCCCAGTACACTTTTAGGAGTGATCTTGAAGGTGGGAGTATTTTGAATCACGCGCTTCACCGTACAGCGATCCATCGCCGCGATCATCCCCTCGCGATCCTTCTCACTAATGCCTTCGGGCAGCTCAATCTCGATATTGAAAGTTTGATTGTAGCGGTTGTCCGGATCCACGATGTTGTCTTGCGTGACCTTGATGTCATCGGTTGAAATATTTCGGGCCACGCAGTAAATTTTAACAAAATACGCTGCACACAAGGCTGAGGAGGCGAGGAAATAATCAAAGGGCCCCGGGGCCGTGCCATCGCCTTTGTAGCGGATAGGTTGATCGGCGATGACTTTGAAGTCATCAAAGGCGGCTTCTAGACGTAAATTTTCGAGGAAACGGACGTTGATTTGCATGGCAAACTTCTAGCATTTCTCACACTCGCTCCCTAGTGAAGGAGGGCCCGTTGAGTAAATTTTACTTACCTAAAGAGGAGATTATTGATCACGAAGAAATGCAGGATAGCGCCGGCATTCACAAAAAGATGAAAAAGCTCGTGATAACCAAAGTAGCGAGGGTCGAAAACGGGGCGCTTCAACCCATAGCTCAAAGCCCCTAGGGTATAGACCACTCCTCCCGCTACCAATAGCCAGACGTTACTCATGCCAATAGTCTGCTGCAATTCTCCTACATAAGGCACAATGAGATATCCAGCAATCAGATAAATTGAGGCACTCAAAAGCTTTGGGATATTCACAAAAAAGATCGACTGAATAATTCCCACCACCGCCACCATCCAAATGGTCATCAAACACTTATAAGCTGATTCAGAACTTAGACCCAAGCTCGCCACAGGAGTAAATGTTCCTGCGATCATGAGATAGATCCCAGCGTGATCGAGCTTTTTCCAGAAGGCCCTGACCTCCTGTGACCATGTGATGCGATGATAAAGTGAGCTGATCCCAAACATCATGAGCGCACAAAAAACATAGATACTGACAGAAACTTGCGTCGCTACCCCTTTACTATTGTAAATGAGAGGAATCCCAGCTCCTAAAACAACAAAGAACATGGCCTGATGAAAATGACCTCTGAGAAGTGGCTTCGTAGGTTTCATGAATGGGCTCTCAAAAAAAGAAGACGCCTCCCCAAAAGAGGAGGCGCCAAAGGATTATCTAAAAACGATCGAGACTCATCACTTTGTTCCAAGCGGCCACAAAGTCTTTGAGAAATTTCTGCTTACCATCATCGGCTGCATAAACTTCTGCGATCGCGCGCAACTCGGAGTGTGAACCGAAGATCAAATCCACTGGAGTGGCGGTCCACTTTGCAGCACCAGTCTTACGGTCAACACCTTCGTACAGGCCGTCGGTAGAAGACTTCTGCCACTTAGTCGACATGTCCAAGAGGTTCACGAAGAAGGCGTTGTTGAGAGCTTCAGGCTTATCGGTCAACACACCGTGCTTGCTCGCCCCAGTGTTGGCGTTGAGTACACGCATACCACCAACCAGCACTGTCAGTTCAGGAACAGTGAGGGTCAGCAAATTAGCACGATCGATCATCGCCTCGGTTGGTGAAAAGTATGAATCAGATGAATAGTAGTTTCTCATCGGATCAGCCTTCGGCTCAAGTAGCGTGAATGAAGCGACGTCAGTTTGCTCTTGCGAGGCATCCATGCGACCAGGAGTGAAAGGAACTTTGATCGACTGACCAGCGTTCTTCGCGGCCTGCTCGATCGCCGCAGTTCCACCCAAGACAATCAAATCGGCCATGGAGATTTTGCTGCCAGAGTTATTGAAATCTTTTTGAATTTTTGAAAGCTTCTCAAGCACTTTGGCCACAACTGCCGGATCATTCACTGACCAGTCTTTTTGAGGCGCCAGACGTAGGCGTGCCCCATTGGCGCCACCACGCAGATCGGTGCCGCGAAATGAAGCCGCCGAAGCCCAAGCTGTGCGCACGAGTTCAGAAACACTCAAACCCGACTTGAGAATGGTGCTCTTGAGGTTAGCGATCTCAGAAGCTGTCACGACACGGTGGTTAAGAGCGGGGATAGGATCTTGCCAAGAGAGAACTTCTTTCGGTGCATCTTTGCCCACATAGCGAGTGCGCGGGCCCATGTCACGGTGAGTGAGTTTAAACCACGCTTTGGCAAACGCCAGCTCGAACTCTTTTGGATTCTCCATAAAACGGCGAGAGATCTTGTCGTACTCAGGGTCAAAACGAAGAGCAAGATCGGTGGTGAACATAACCGGCGCGTGGCGCTTCGACTTGTCATGTGCATCCGGCACCAGTCTTACGTTGTCTTGCTTAGGCACCCATTGGGTTGCGCCCGCGGGGCTTTTGGTTTTTACCCAGTCAAACTTATAGAGGTTGTTGAGATAGCCCATGCTCCACTTAGTGGGAGTCATGACCCAAGCGCCTTCGAGACCACTGGTGATGGTGTCAGCGCCGTGGCCTGTGCCACATTTATTTTTCCAGCCCATGCCTTGCTCTTCGATACCAGCTGCTGCTGGTTCCGCTCCAAGACAGCCTTCAGGACTGCGAGCACCGTGAGCTTTACCGAAACTGTGTCCACCCGCAATCAAGGCCACAGTCTCTTCATCGTTCATCGCCATACGAGCAAATGTCTCGCGGATATCTTTAGCCGAAAGAAGTGGATCAGGATTCCCGTTTGGCCCTTCTGGGTTCACGTAGATGAGACCCATCTGAACTGCGCCGAGGGGGCGCTTGAGTGTTTCAGCTTTACGGTTAGAATCATAGCGCTTGTCATCGAGCATCTTTTGCTCTGGTCCCCAATACACAAGATCGGCTTCCCAATCATCAGCACGGCCTCCGGCGAAGCCGAAAGTTTTGAAGCCCATGGACTCGAGTGCTACGTTTCCGGTGAGCACCATGAGGTCAGCCCAGGAAAGTTTTGCGCCGTATTTCTTCTTAATCGGCCACAGAAGTCGGCGTGCCTTATCAAGGTTTGCATTATCAGGCCAACTGTTGAGTGGCTCAAAACGCTGCTGTCCTCCACCTGCACCACCGCGACCGTCTTGCACGCGGTAGGTACCGGCACTATGCCAGGCCATACGAATAAAAAATGGACCGTAGTGACCCCAATCAGCAGGCCACCAGTCCTGTGAATTTTTCATGAGCGCTTCAACGTCTTTTTTGACAGCATCAAGATCCAGTTTAGAAAACTCACGGCCGTAGTTAAAGTCTTTGCCCATGGGGTCCGATTTCTCGGAGTGCTGGCGCAGTGGAGCAAGATCTAATCTCTCGGGCCACCAGAATTGATTAGAAACATTTGAGACACCACTTTTCATCTCTCCAGATGAAGCCGTCTTATCACTGGCACATCCAAAAGGAAGAAGAGAGAGTCCCAAGAGCATAAGAGCAGGAAGTTTTTTATTCGTCACAGCGATTCTCCTAGGGGTTAATAACAGAAATGATGATGTTATCTTACCTATCAATGGAGAGATTTGTATTAGATAAAAACTATGACAAACATAGTGCTTGTCTATGGCTATAAAACACAAACACTCAGGAAGCAGAGGGTCTAAGGAGTGACGGGACCGAGATGGAAGACATCTGTTTTTGCTGAACTTATGCTAGTGGTAATCTCATCAATATAGTAGCGATGCCCGCCATAAACGATAAAT
Organism: Bacteriovoracaceae bacterium UBA6144; assembly: GCA_002435705.1. Lineage (GTDB taxonomy): Bacteria > Bdellovibrionota > Bacteriovoracia > Bacteriovoracales > Bacteriovoracaceae > UBA6144. The sequence goes on along the minus strand of DIVA01000052.1, from coordinate 86,791 downwards.
GAATAGCCGCTCCACACTAATGAATGATCCTTTCGACCATCAGCAGAGATCACTGGGGTTGAATTGATCCCGGCAGTTGCAGGATCATAGATAAACCCACTATTCACTGTGTTTGTTGTTAACCCTCCAGCCCCGCCTAGATCTGCGAAAGTCTCTCCCCCCCAGGCGACCACTTGTTTTCCGTTCCACGCCATCTTCACATCCGCGATCGCCTGAGTACTATTCGCAACCGTGTGAGTCATCCAAGAGTTCGTATTCGGATTATAACGATAACCAAGACCGCTGAGGTAGACAGAACCAATTCCGATCCCGCCGTAGACATAGAGCTCGGTATCACTGGCCACATAGCCCATGCGAAATCTTGCGGCTGGTGCACCCGTGGTGCTCATGGTGCTCCAGGCTTGAGTGCTGAAGTTATAAACTCCACCAGTAGAAAGTGCCGAAGGCCCCGTTCCACCCCAGACCACAAGTTTATCACCGATCACTCCATGAGCTGTGCGCGATCGAATGGAGGGAGCTGGCCCACTGGAAACAGGAAATGTAGTCCAAGTGTTACTCGAGGGATCAAAGACGGCCCCATCGCCGAAGTACACAGTTGAACCGGTATCAACCATGCCGCCCCAGAAATAGACGAGATTATTGTAGCATACAGCTACCATGTTAGAGCGAGCTGTGAGCGGTGAAGTACTCATCGCCACCCAAGTGTTAGAGCCAGGAATATAGACCGAGCCAGTATTGTAGTAAGTGTTACCCGGAGCAGATCCGCCCCAGATGACCATCGTGTTATCACACCAGACAGCCGCGTGGTCTACTCTCCCAGCGATCCCCGCAGATGCGATCGTGCTCCACACCCCTACGCTCGGGTCGTAGGAAGCCCCGTCTCCAAGATAAGTTCCCCCGTTGCGACCACCCCAGATGATTAATTCGTCTCCAGTCCACACCGCAGAGTGCTCATAGCGATTGGATGGAGGGGATCCTGGTGACACCATAGACCAGCGATAGGTGAACTTTAGCGAAGTCGTCGGAGAGCTGCGTGAGAGGTCGTCGGTCACGTAAAGTTTTGCGATGTAACTCATCCCCACAGTGAGCGTGCAGGAAGAAAAATTGTAGCTCAACCCAGTGGTGGTTTGCAGAGGACAAATATCTGCAGTGTCAGCGTCGTTGCGGATCACGATATTATAAGTCGGAAGAAACGCCGTACTCGCCTGCCAAGAGATAGTAGGCGTCGTGTTATTAATGATGTTATCAAGAATAGAATCCGAGCCACCGATCACACCCCTGATGAAGGGTGCTGCTGGAGCAGAGGCCGATCGAAATCCGTACACACCGGCCGGCATACAAGCAGAGACGTTGCCGGCAGGATCCGTCGCTCGTCCGTAAAAGCTGAAATCTCCTTCAACTGCAAGGGGTAAAGTAAAACTTCCCGCGAGAGTGACGTGAGAGGAGCTAGCTGCCACTTCTGTCACCATGAGGTTTGTTGTACAGGAGGCAGAGCTGATATAAATCTGCACAGTGCTCCCCGCTTCAAGGCCTGAGAATGAAAAAGTAGGGGTTGTGACTGTGCCCGGCGACGAAGTCACCCGCGTGATCGTCGGTGCGGTGATGGTTCTATCCACCACCATGGGGCCCGAGCAGGGACTCGCGGCCTGGTTACCAGCAAGATCGATCGATATTATATAGAAGCTGTAGGTGCCTTCTGTCGGAACGCTGATGTTATAGGTTTGCGCACTGGAGCTGACCCCAGCCGCACCTTGATAGCTGGTGCAAGTACCATCAGTATGAAAGACGACGTTTTGGGTAGCGAGGTCTGCACTGATTGATTTCACCCAAGTCACTGCCAGCGGGCCTGCGAGGCTCGTGGGAGAGCTTACCGACCAAGCGAGCGCGGTCGCATTACTCGGCCCCAGCGTGTCGACGGTCTTGAGGCTCGAGCAGCCCGACTCCCCGATGTTGAGCACATTATCTTGCGCCACGATCTTGGCGTAGTAGCCCTGGGAAGAGAGACCGGTGAGGGTGTGAGTCTCGGCTCCTGTGGTAATCACATTGTTAAACAATTCAGTTGTACAGCTCGCATCCGAGTACACATGCACACGCGTGAGCGAATAGCCATTGGCTTCGATCATCGACCAGTTGAGTGTTTGTGTTGTCGAGTTTGAGATCGCGGGGCCAGTCCACACCGGTGTGGTGATGACAGGTGGTGCAGTGTCGATCATGTGCAACGCTGAGCCTGAGCTGCACGAGGAAGTGTTGGTTATGGAGGTTTCTTGAGTGGCGTAGAACTGGTAGCTCCCCTCAGCCACAGAAGTGACGTTGATGCCGATGGTGGTCCCAGATGCGGTGCTGCTTCCCAAGAGATTCGTACAGCCGGCGTCGTTGTAGATTTTCACCAGCGCGCCGTTGTTTACGCCACTGACAAACAAACCGGTGGTGAGAGAATTCGCCGGAGAGGAAGAAGAGATGGAAACTGAGGTTGGAGTGCTCAGAGGAAGATCACTTAGAAGGAAAAGCTTCGTGGTGTCCCCGTTGTCGTACAGCGCCTGCGTGCCGGCGCTTGCGGCACCGTTGATGAGACCATTTGCAAACACGAACTCGTTGCCAGCAGTTCCGCTACAGTCACTGGAAGCGAAAGCCTTGATCTTGGTTGGAAGAGAAAAGTCCGGGCCGCCGACGGGAAGATTTAAGATTGTGGCAGTGACGACGCCTCCGGGCGCCAGGGCTTGACAGGAAAAGAGTTCTTCTCCCCCACTCACACTGCCACTCGAGCTGCCAGTGTAGTTAACAAGACTCACTCTCACGGAGCCGTGGCCTCCTTGCGTACTCGTGCAGTCGCCCCCGGCCGTCACACCGACGAGGTCACTACACGTGACGAAGCTTAAGTTTTGCACCTGACCGGTGCTCGCGAAGTAGCCTGAGGCAGTGAAAGGCAAAGTATTACATTTGGCAGTGGTGAGTGTGAGATTGACCGTAACGTCTTCACCGGTGAGGTTCGCACTCGCTTGAGCACATCGAACCTGACCCGCCATCTGCTGTGGACCTTGCCACCCGATGGCGTAGAAAGTCCACTCTCCGTTGTCGAGCTGCATGGACTGAGACGAAGATGTGAGAGCTTGGCCGAAAACTTTTGCTTTTAATTTATCGTGCCCGTAGATCATGAGCCCACCGGGCTGCGCGATGGAGCCCGCCACCGCACCAAGAGTGAGGGCAAACTTCGCCTGCGTCTTCGATCCTTGAGAACAGGAAGCCAAGAGGGCCAGAATGAGTAAGAGCAGGATAAAGCGCATGAACCTACTTGTGTAAAAAGCTTCACTCTTTTATCGGTCTTAGGATCATTTTACTAAACACACTGACTAAACTGCCCCAGTACTCCTAAAACTCAAAGATTTTCTGCTCTTAAGAGAGTATTAAGACAAGCTTAAGGCTCCGCACTGCCGAGGCTTTGAGGCAGGCCTGTGTAACTGACTACAAGCTTACTACTCCTCCCCTTCAAGAATCCGACCACGCCTCCTCGTAAGATAAAAAGAAGAAATAAAACACGGAGGATTTATGAGCTATAAAGAAATATCGGCAATCGAAATCAGCGACACCCATGATGAGTGCGCAGAAGTTCATAAAATTTTATCATGCGAAATAGCGGCCACAGAAACCTATCGTGAAGTCATCTCCGTGTTAGAGGGCAGCTCAGAAACATGGAAACTCGAACAACTCATGCATGACCATGAGGATGCTGTCCTTTACTGGAAAAGCCAGATTCGTTCGCCGCAACTACATTTAAGCCAATCGAGCTCAGCCTGGTCGAAAGTAATCAAGGCCATCTTGTCTAAGACAAAAATCGAAAAGGTCACTCATGCGATTGATAAACTCAAGGACGCAGAGTTATCTGAGACAAACAACTATAAGAATCTTTTAAACAACAGCTCGATCACCGCCTCTCAAAAATCTTATATAAAAACCATTCTCCTTCCCGCTCATGAATCACATCTTAAGCGACTAGAAAGAATGTCATCTCACGCACTAGAGCTGACCAGATGAAGATTTCTTATGCTGCAAATAGTGAGTGATCTCACCTAAGATCACTCTACACTGCTCGGAGTTCTGAGCGTGAGCACCACTTTCAAGCTGGATGGCGAAAGACTCAAGCTTGCCAAAACCATAAGGAACACTAAAACCTCTCCACTGATGTGCTAATCGTAGAACAGTGCTATAATCTAGTGTATCGAGAGCAAGATTCAAGAGATCCAACTCGTGCAGACGGGACTGCATGAAGCTTTCGAAAAACTCCTCAAGCCCCGAAAGTGCAATTTCTGTTTTCGGGTCATAGACTTTCATTAATGGACCTTTGATGAATCTTATGAGCTACACTAGCACTAAGCTTCTCTTTGTAGTGAATCATTTTCAATTAGGATCGTAATGACAGAAATCCTGTTGGTAGAAGACTGTATAGAGATCCATCAAATAGTTCTGCGATCAGTTGTCCCACAGACTCACGTTCATTGGGCACAATCTCTGACTCAAGCTCAAAAGATGATTATTGAAAAGAACTTTGATCTTTTCATCATTGATCTTGGACTGCCCGATGGAAGCGGCATGGATTTGTGCAGGCATGTGCATGAGAGAACTCCCACGACACCCATCTTCATCCTCACAGGTCACTCCGACTTATCAAATAAGATGCAAGGTTTTTCAGCTGGTGCAGACCACTACATCACAAAACCAATCTGCCCACAGGAGTTAGGTGTTCGCATCCAGTCTTGCTTACAAAAAAATAAAGCACGCACAACTTTATCTGACACCCTGGAATGGAGAGAGATTCAAATTAACAAGCTAAGCCAGGCGGTCAATGTGATCGAGAAGGGCAAATGGGTCCGAATCGATCTGACGAGTTTGGAATTTAAAATTCTTCTCTACCTTTCAAGTCGTATCGGAGAAGTCATTATGCGAGAAGACATACTCAAATTTGTCTGGGGTCAAAATATTCATGTCTCCCACCGCTCAGTCGACACTCACGTGAGTAAACTGAGAAAGAAAATGGGATCAGCCTCGCTCTTAATCGAGTCAATCCATCGCATGGGCTACAAGTTTTCACCAACGCCGCTTTAGTCCTAACGCCCAAAAGTTATCGGGCCTAGAATCTGCTCTCCATTGATCACTTGAAAAATGGCAAAGACTAAAAAAGAGATGATAAACACGCTGAAATTCACCTTCGTCATATAATCTCCTGAGAAAGGGGTGACCATCAATGGGCCACCTCTTTCGATCTTTTATTTGAGATTTTTAAAAAATGCTTTTACCTCGTCATTTGCATCTTCTTTTCTCTGACCATAGCGCTCTTGCACAATACCCGCTAAGATGTCCGTGTTGCCTTCGGCTTTGATAAGATCATCGTCAGTGAGCTTGCCCCACCGTTTTTTGATATCGCCGATAACTTGTTTCCACTGACCTTTGATTTTGTCTGAATTCATGAGCGCCTCCAGGAATTTTAAATGCATTACTAAGGAGCCCAATTTAATCAACTTAAGCTTTTAAATCTTGACCGCCGTATACATCTTTTGTGTCTATTCCTCCATTTGCGTCAGCTCACTTTATCTTTACATGGACCTTCAACCTGAACGAAAATTAGATCTATGAAAGATCCACTTCATGGCAAAACACTAGAAACAATTCTCAATGAACTCGTGGCTTTTTACGGGTGGGAGAGATTGGGAGAAATGATCACCATTAGATGCTTTACGCATGATCCAAGCATCAAATCAAGTCTCACCTTTTTAAGAAAAACGCCATGGGCAAGAGCCAAAGTGGAAAGCCTCTATCTCTTTATGAAAGAGCATCCGCCATCATAATCAATGGGCCAGTGAGTAATTTTTACCCTAGTGGTCCGATATATCGCTTCGAATTCTCAAGCTGACTATAATGAAGGTATATGCCAAAAATATTCATATTCTTTTTAGTTTTAATGAGCTCACCTCTCTTTGCTCAGACCGATGTGCATGAAGATCCTGAGCTCGGAGAACGAGTCGAATCAGAGGGTATTCAAGCGGGTAGTTATCAATTAGAAAATCCCAAAGAATTAGAAATAAATGGTGAAAAATTTTTATCCTATGACCTCGCTACTTTAAGACCTCACCGCCCTACAACTCATCGCCCTGCCGCTGTTGACTGTTTTAACCAAAATACGGCCCCCCTCAATCTTAATCTTGAAAAATCAATGTTTGCAGCTAACCTCGCGGCCACAGCTCTTGCGGGCTATGGGGTCTACAAATCAAAAAATGATAAACTCCAACACGTGTTTGCTGGATTTGTTATTTCCACGACTGTTTCGGGAGCCATGCAATTGATGTTGCCCAAAGACATGAAACACAGAAAACTTGTCTCAAGCCTAATCGGCTTTGGAGCAGCCGTTTTAATTGGCACCGCCAAAGAAGTAAGAGATCGCCAAGGATTTGGTCATCCTAGTGCGGCTGATGCTTTTGCCACCTATGCCGGTGGCGCGGTGGGAAGTGTGAGCATCAGTTTTACCGATCTTGGAAGTCTTTTTAAGAAGAGATGATTCCACTACAGAGTTAAACTATGCCCGAACTACCCGATCTAACTTCGGGGACAACACAAATCACAGGCATTTCAATTGTTTGTGAATGAAAACTAGTATCAGGCGAACATCATCATTTCACCCCATATAACTTGTTTTCAGATCATTTCATGGGTACAGTCGGAAAAGTCGGAACATCTTACAAGGTAACCAAGTGACAACATTGACATTACTTATAAGATATATTACTATTAGGCTATGTGGACGATCCAGATTGCGAAATCAGCTGACAAAGCCTTAAAAAAAGCCCCACTCGAAATAAGAAATGCCTTTGATGCGTGGAAAAATGTTATTCAACTTCAGGGCGTTACTGGTCTAAAAGCGATTAATGGCTATCGGGATCACTCTCTTAAAGGCGACTGGGAAGGTGCGAGATCATCCTCACTCAACACCCAGTGGAGAGTTATTTATTTTGTATCGGATAGAGAAGTAAAAATCTTTGTTCTTGAGGTCACCCCTCATGACTACAGGAGAAAATTATGAAACTCGGCAATATTGTCAAAAATGCTCTCAAAGAACAGTTCCTTTCCGATAAAAAATACGGCGACCTAACCCCGGGAAAGGCCCTCAAAATTTACCGTGAACTCAATGGTCTATCCCAAAATGAATTAGCCGAGTTAACAGGTCTCAAACAGGCGACAATATCTTCACTTGAGAATGACCGAATCACTATGGGAATCGATCGAGCAAAAACTCTGGCCTCTGCGTTGAATGTGCATCCAGGGCTTTTGGCTTTTGCAGACTGGAACTCGGCAGAATCAGTCGCTTGAAAATATGAGAACGATATCGAGGCCGTGATCAATACGACTCATACTATCCAAGATTATTGAACTGAAATCTGTCTCTGGTCGAGTAGGGGAATTCGCCAGCGTGGTGTTTTCTCACGGCGTATCCTGGATAGCGCCCAGCTCGTATGGCATCAATGAATTGCTCTTTAGTCATCATTCGTTTCTTTCGAACATCTAAAAACTCTGTGTTAGCTCCTGTCTTGTTCTCTCTAATTTTGATCACAAAAGATTTGGGCTGACGTTTGATAGATTTCTCTCCACGGTATTTTCTTTTATCCGATGGATGTATAATCAATTCTCCCTCCTTCAAAGCTTTCATCAGCATTTGATAAAGCTCATCCCAGCTTTTAGCTCTCTTACCATAAGCTCTTCCCACGGCATTATTCCATAGATCCATGTTCTCACTAAGTGCCGATGTAGAACTTGAATCGAGCGTAGAAAACTCCTGAAGTCTACCAAGAAGCTCTGACAAAGAAGCATTATAATCAAGCGTGTATACGCCGCTAATGAACGCATGTCTCATAGCATCGACATCATTACCTTCAAGGCCTATTCCATAAGGGTCGATGCTTCCATCAGGCTTGCGAGGCATGGGGCGCAAGTCCTTGTCGAGCCGACGGTAGAGATCGAGGAGCGCCTCATCTTTAAGTTGGTAAATTCTAAAAATCTTTTCCATAATTTAAAGATACCATGAAATACCTCAAATTGAGTCTTCTCCTCTTTCCTATTTCTCTTTTCGGGTACGCCGTATTCATCGAACCGAATCAACTCGAGTCGACCAATCACCACATCTCAATTGATTCCCAGAAAAGACACTTTACAATAGCCCACGTCACTGACCTTCACACTAAGGGTATGGGAGCCGTAGAACATAAACTCATTGCTGCCATTAAAGAGAAGAAACCAGACATGATTGTGATTACCGGAGACATCGCCACACCCGGCGGTACCGCCAAAGGTTACGAGGAAGTCCTCGCACAACTGAAAGCACCGCTCGGAGTCTATTTTGTTCAAGGCAACTGGGAATACTGGGAGCCAGTGAAAGAGCTCAAAGATATTTTCCTACGGCTCGGAATCAAAGATCTTACGAACAAGACTCTGAAGATCAATGATTCAATTTGGCTCGCAGGCCTTGATGATGAACTCGCAGGATCCCCCGACATTTCAGTCTTGGAGGATATTCCAGAGGATAAGAAAGTCATCTCCATCTTCCACACGCCTGCACTTTTTAGAAAGATCTCCGACAAAGTCGATCTTGCTTTCGCTGGCCACTCACACGGAGGTCAGATTCGACTTCCTTGGATCGGTCCTCTCTGGACTCCGGAGGGAACAGGTGAGTTTGATTCGGGCTGGTATGAACAAGGACGCGCGAGAATGTATGTGAGTCGAGGAATCGGCAACTCGATCTTGCCAATTCGATTTAATTGCAAACCAGAATTGGCTTTTATCAAGGTCGAATACTAATACCTATGCCGCTTTTATTCGGGCATTGTAGAGATCCCATTTTGCCTGTATGGTAACCCAGAACTCAGCACTGATCCCAAACACCTTCTCAAGCTCAATGGCAAAAGAAGCAGAGATCCCGCGCTTGCAGTTACAGATCTCAGAGATTTTTCGCTCAGCACAGCCGATTTCTTCAGCTAGCCATTTTTGAGTCAAACCCCGCTCTTCGAGAATCATAACCTTTAAGAATTCTCCGGCGGACTGACGAACTCCAAGCTTTGGGACGCTAGGCTGCCGAGTCGTCATCTAAACTCTCTCTAAGTAGGATCTTAATTAATGACTGATAAGGAACATCCCGTTTGTTTGCAAGAACCTTAATTTCTTCTAACAAGTCCTCCGGGAGCCTCAAAGAGATTGTCTGTGTTGAGGGCTTAAGATTTGGAAGCTTGATTTTTTTTCCACTTTTCTTAAGATCAAAAAAATCCGTTGCATCGTTTTTGGACCAAAACTCTCTTTCTTGATCCTCAGATTTAAAAGTGGGAACTTTCTTAGTCTTGGCTTTCATAGGCCTTCCTTTCTTTTCGGCTCATATCTCGTGCAGAAATGACTCGAATGAACTTCTTTTTTCGTATCGTAAAGACAATTGTTAAAAGTCTTCCTGAGTTTGTTGTACCTAATGCCAAGAAACGCTTATCATCGTTTTGTGAGTACGTGTCAAAAACGATCAGGGGCTGATTGAAGAAAACTTGCTCCGCTTCAGTTTTTTTGACTTCGTGGAGGTCCCAGTTTTTTTGGTCATTTCCCTGATCCCACTCGAAGCCTTCACAATTTTTTAGTAGATCCTCAACACTCATTAATGTATATTACCACAATATACATTAAAATTCTAGTTATTTATCAATAACTTAACGAGGACTTAGCTATTCCCGAACTACCCGATCACTAGACGGGGTTAACAAATTTTCAAACAAATCACCGATTTAAGAGCGATAGCTAAGCAACACAACAGTCATCAATTTCACCATATTTAACTTCATTTCACTCTGTTTCACGGTTTTAGTCGTTAAAGTCGTCAAGAGTCGTCACAGAGTGAAATGGCAATTTTATGGGAGATTTATGAAATCATTTATCAGTGCAATTCAAAGTTTTATTTCACATTTTTTAGCTGTGGGGATGATCACCTCTGCTCTTCTTTTGGTAGCTGGGGAAGTCAGACTCGCGGCCCTAAAGAAAGCCTCGCAAGGCTCATCCAAGCTTTCACCCTTCACCGAGCGCATGACGGGTATGAAAGTAAAAGACATCTTAAAATAGTGCTCGAAATTCTAGGGGGATGATCATCATTCCCCTTTTTTTTGCCTTTCCAAGGCATATCCATAACCTCTTGAAAATGGCCGTATGAAAGATTTTCATGGGGGTCTATCGAAAAATTCTCAGTCCTGTAAACTATCGCTAAAAAATATTAAACAGAAAAATGGTTAAAACCATTACTTTTTTACTCATTTAGAAAATTTCAAAGGACGATTCTATCTTCTATGGATACGTAAGCCACATTTGGATCACAAAGGAATACAGATGAAATGGACGATGCTCCTTCTGACACTTATTTTTTCGTACAATGCTCTGGCAAAACCATTGACCTGTGACGGCGGAGACTTCGATCAAAAAAAAGCTTTTAAGATTACTATCCACACAGACCCTTCTCTTTCTCCGAGTAAGTTCACTATTTACGAATCGGATGAGAATGGAAATATTGGTACTCTTTTTGGCGAAGGTCAGCTGCTCGAATGGCTTCTGCCTGGCAAGAACGTCAAAACTACTCTTACTCTCGTCACAGGAAGCACTCTAGAATTCCAGACCGTAAGAGGGCAGGAAGGGTTTGACGGTAGTTTCGGCTTGAACATTGATGGGAAGGATCAGATGCTGTATTTCATCTGTTTCGGAAGCTGGGAGGAATAATGAAGACTCTCCTCTTTGCGCTTATCTTCTCCGTATCTGGCTCTGCTACTGCGGAGCAAACAGTTGAGGCATGCAATGGACTTTATCAGCATTTGAAGTTTGAATCTTCTGCCAATGGCTTCAAAAAGGCGTTCAAGGGTTCGAACACAAAGGGCGAAGTCTGTCATCTGAAAGTGATGATTAACAGTGAGCATTCCTGCGCGGTCTTCATTGCTCCTCAAGAGGCCAACATGAAAGCCTTGTATCTTCACTACTCCGCTAAATTCCCTGTGCTAAATATTCGTGAGGGCTCACTCTCGATGATTGCGCACAATGATAGTTACGACACAGGACCTATCGTAAATATTCCAAGTGGTAGGCACCGTGAAATTCTTACTCTTGAAGCTGATGAGGATTTTATCAAAGTTCAAATTGAACGAAAGTCTGGTTTCCGCCTGCGAAGAACTGAGTACGCCTACGACTGTACCGCTAGATTAGACTTCGATAATTGATGAAACTCTCCCTTATCCTCTCTATTCTTTTCCTTCAGTTGATCGTATTGCAGGTCTGGGCGAATGACTCAGATGTGATCGACGCTGCTAAATGCGCCCAGGACATTGTGGACTATAAATATGGTGGTCCGGAAGGGGTCGCGTTCGCAGCATCAATCGTTGACGACGTCCAATCGGGAAGAGAGAGTGCAATAAATGTTTTGGAACGTTGCGCGAGCTTCCTTAAAACGTCTCCGCGCTGGAAGATGAGTCGCTACCGCCAGCTAGAGGTCCTTCGATCCCTTAGGGAAACAATGACCGACCGTGGTTATTTTTTCCTCAGGGGAGCCGCACGCCCTCTTATTGTGTGCGTGAAGCAAAATTCTTTTCGAAGTACCTGCCAGAGTGCTACCGGTAAATCATGGCTTGAGACCGGATCGCACTTGCAGTCGAACGGTAGTTTTAAAATTTACCGTCTCGGTCATAGTGAAAAAATTGGTGGAGTTCTTGTCGTCGGTCCGCAGGATGAATTCAGTGACGAAGATCGCGAGTATGTTCATTCTTTGCCTTCAGAGTTCGCCGGCTCAGCGCTTACGGATCTGACCCGGGAACTAACTATTGGATACGTCCGGCTGAAGTTTTGGAAATTAACCCCATCAACGGTCTTTCTTAAGCATTATTTTTTGAAGCCCTGATCAGAAGAGCTCACCCGAAACCTCTGGTCATTGATCCAAACCTTGAAATCATTTTTTAATGAAATCAATCCGCCCTTCAAAATACAGGCTGTATTGATTATTAAATTCCCAAAAAATCGTTAAAATCGACAAATCAATCTTTGCTATAATAAGCTAGCCTTTAATTACAATAAGTCAGGTCTTAACATGCCCGAACTCCCCGATCTAACTTCGGGGACAACACAAATCACAGGTATTTCAATTGTTTGTGAATGAAAACTTCCCTCCGGCGAACGTCATCATTTCACCCCATATAACTTGTTTTCATGTCATTTCATGGGTTCAGTCGGAAAAGTCGGAAACAAATTAGTTCACAAGAAGTCTGTACCCTATCCCTGACTCCGTCACAATAATCTTCTGACCAAGAGGCTCTTCGACCTTCTTTCGAAGTTGGGCCACATAGACTCTGAGATAATGTGAGTTGTTCTCATTATTGGGTCCCCAGATTTCAGTGAGGATCTGAGTCTGGGTGACAATCTTACCAGCGTTTTTTGCGAGAATTTTGAGAAACTCATACTCTTTAGAAGTGAGTTTCACCTCGACACCCTTTACTTTCACCAGATGCCCACTTAGATCAATCATCAAATCACCCAAGCTAATGACTGGATTTGCAGTATCTCTCTGTTGGTGACGAAGGGCCACACGGATGCGGGCCAAAAGTTCAGGAGCATGAAAAGGCTTCACTAAATAATCATCCGCTCCAAGATCAAGGAGCTTCACTTTCTCATCATCGGCTTTATTAGCCGTTAACACAATGATCGGGGCCTTTGACCATTCTCGTAACTTGATTAAAACTTCTTCCCCACTGCCATCAGGAAGACCTAAATCTAAAAGAATCACATCGGGTGAATGAAGAGAAGCCGAAGCTAATCCTTCCTTCACACTCTCCGCTTCAAAAATTGTATACCCCTCTGTGGTCAAGATATGAGCTAAGAGTTTTCGAATGGGCTGCTCATCATCAATGAAGAGAATTTTGATTTTAGAGTTCATAAGTTTTCCTGCTTAATTTCTGGTGGCTCATAAAGGGGAAGCTCCAACTCAAAGGTGAGGCCTTGTGAGTTAGGTTGAATCTTAATGTGACCCTTGTGCAACTCCACCAAACTTTTAACAATACCAAGACCCAAACCAGAGCCGCCCGTTTTGGTTCCGGGAACTCGAAAAAATTTATCAAAGACTAACTTCTGATACTGCGGCTCAATTCCTGGTCCCTGATCTTTGTAGAAAAGTGTCCAGTTCTTGGGAGATAACACAACTTTAAAAGAAATCTCTTTCACACTCTCAGAATACTTTATTGAGTTCAGCACGAGATTATAAAGAATCTGTTCAAAAAATCTGCCGTCCACAAAAATCAAAGGAAAATCATTTGGAATGTCTTTTGTAACTGAGAAGTCTGAAAGCTCCACTTTAAATTGCTCAAGCACATTATCGATCAGCTCTTCGATTGAAAACCAGTCTTCCTTTAAGGATAAAACGCCGCTTTCAAGCCTTGAGACATCAAGCATGTTATCGACGATTCTTTTAAGTCGATAAACGGATTCATGCAGGGAACGATTGAGTTGCTTATAGGTATCCGTATCTTTACTTTCTAGCTTTTCAATCGCCGTCACGATGCCAGAGATAGCAGTGAGAGGGGTTTTTATTTCATGGGAGACCGAGTTCATAAGTGTCTGATGAATCTTTTCTGACTTTTTAAGTTTTTCACTCTCAATTGCGGATTCATAATAGAGTTCACGCTGCAAATAAAGCGCCACTTGAGAGGCAATAGAGAAAACAAACTCCCTGTCATTGATTAGAAGTGAAGAATCTTTTTCATGGGGATAAATTCCGATGATACCAACACTGTCATCACGGGCCACTAAAGGAACAAAATAAGAAGATGAATCGGGCAAGGTATCAGTCCATTTACCAGCAACTTTGCCTTTCTCAAACGCCCAAAGAGCAGCGGCCCACTCTTTTGGACGATTAAACATCCAGTCCTCCCCTCGCTTAAAATACTCAAGGGTTCCAGACTCCGACTTAAGGCTAATCGAGACATGAGCATTAAGAAAAATTGAGAGCGACTTCGTTAAATTTTCAATACATTCCGCTTTACTACTCGACTCCACAATCAACTGAGAAAAGTGATAAAGCTCTGATGTGCGCTCTTCTTGATCGCGAAGAAGATTTTGATTTTTTTTCACCGTACTTGTGAGTGCCCCAGTAACAGTAGCTGTAAAAAAGAAGCTCAGAGCAAGAGCAATATCGTCAGGCGAATCAATGTGAAAGGTATAAAGAGGGGGAATAAAAAACACATTCCACACCTGAACTGTTAATAGAGAAGCCCAAATCGTTGGACCTAAAGGCAGAAAGAGTCCACAAAAAGTGACACCTAAAAGAAAAACCATTCCAATGGAGCGATAGGGCAAAAGATTAAAATGCACCAAAACAAACTGATTAAACAGAGCAAGAGTGATTACATAAAGTGTCGCCAAAAAGTACTGATTAAGTTTAAGCCCTCTGAAGTAATTCACCTTCTCTGGCATCTTAAAGCGTGAGGGCGTGGCACCAAGTCTTACCAAATGGATGGAGACCTGATTATTGAGTTTATTCAACCTCTCCAGAAGGCTCCCTCCGTTAATGAGGTTTTTAATGGGTTGAAAACCTGGACGCCCCAGAACTATTTGTGTGATATCAAATTGAAAACAAACACGGTCAATCCCTTGCACGATATCTGTTTCCGCGGTCGTGATGACTTTAGCCCCGAGTTCTCGAGCAAGATCTAAGTTAAATGAAAGAGTTTTTTGATCCTCAGGAGAAAGGTGGCGTCCGGTATCAACATAGACCGCAAACCATGGGCAACGTAAATTCGTTGCCATCTGTTTTGTCACTCGCACGAGCTTTTCTGACTCAGGACCGTGACCTACAGCTAAGAGTATCTTCTCCTGAGTCTTCCATACTTTATCTTTAGCGCGCTTAGCTTGAATACTCTGAAGTTCAGCATCAACCTTGTCAGCAGAAAATCGTAAAAGGATTTGTCTTAAAGCTGTTAATTTATCCGTTTTAAAAAAATTCTCTTTGGCTTGAATTGCTTTCTCAGGGAGATAGACCTTCCCTTCTTCTAGTCTTTTTAAAAGATCGACGGGAGGGATATCAATAACTTCAATGTGGTCAGCTCTCTCAAGAATTGAATCCGGAACCGTTTCATGAATAATAATATCTGTTATATTCTCAACATCATCTTTGCGGCTCTCAATATGCTGGATATTGAGTGTGGAATAAACATCAATGCCATTTTCAAGAATCTCTATGACATCATGCCAGCGTTTGGGATGACGAGACCCAGGAGCATTGGTATGAGCGAGTTCATCAACTAAAACAATCTGAGGTTTCTGCTTGATAATCTCCTCGAGATTCATCTCATCAAGCATGACACCCCGATGTTCAATAATTCGTCGCGGGATAATTCTTAGACCTTGAAGCTTTTCCTCAGTGCCAGATCTTCCGTGGGTTTCAATCACACCCACGGCCACATCAAAACCTTCTTGAAGCTTTTGGTGGGCAGCCTCGAGCATGGAGTAGGTTTTCCCTACTCCGGCCGACATACCTATAAATATCCGTAAATGACCTTCTGACTTTTTCTTTTCTTCTTTTTTGATAGAAGCCAAAATTTGATCAGGGTCAGGCCTTATATGATCCAAAGACTCTCCAAAGACTTATCAATTGCTTAAATCTTACCATCTTTAAAATCTGGTCGCCAAAGAAATCACGAAGTTTTGATTAGTATCTTCAAAGGAATCTTGCTTTTTATAAATTTTCTCACTGCCCTTGAAGTATCGATATTCTGCTCGTAAAAGATATCCTTCTTCGATGGCATAATCATAACCTAAAGAGCCACCTGATACGTTAAAGGCTTGATCGGTATTGGTTGTGATATTAGCCTGCTCAGTATCATGATACGTTTCAAAGCGAAGAGAGAGAGCGTGAAGCGGATTCATCTGCCAGTGAGCTTGGATATTAAAAGTTGAAAAATAGGCTTCCTTGTTATCAGCTTGGTCTTGGACACCAAAATTATATAAGGTTTTCAAGCGCACGGATTCACTCAAGCGATACTCAATATTAATATCATGAAAATGTCTCGAGCGCTCTAAGTAGCTTCCAAGATAGGTGGTATAATTCACGCTCCATTTATCTTTATTATATCGAATCGCAGTTCCCAAAGACTTGCGGGTATCGTCTTCAGAAATATTTTGCCATCCATTCAAAACATACCCTTCAAAAGTCCAGCTTGGATTAAGCTGATGAATCAAACCCACTCCCGATTGATAGTAAGGGGAATAGTCAGCGGCCAGTGAGCGAGAGTAGGTATAGTTATCAATAGAAAACACACTTTCATACCCCACATGTGAGGGCATAATCCCTGCGATCACACTCGATTTATCAGTGAGTTGATATTTCACAAAGGCGTCTTGAATGTTTCGAGAAAGGGAGGGACCGCTGGTATTCCCTACACTCGGCTCCGCTGCGTAATTGGATTGCACATAGGTGCCCGCTTGAAAAGAAAGCCTTGTAGTGAGTTTATTTACCTTATGGGTGACACCAAGAAGGGCCAGATTAATATTAAATTCATCACTTCGAGCGGGCTGAGTCGTATAGTCTCTATCCCCATTTTGGGGATTATTAAAATCATAGGCATAGTACATGTCGACGAAACCATCAAAGGTCAGCTCATTTTTTGCAAGCGCGATGCTTGGCAATATGATTAAAAACGCTATTAGGTGTCTCATAATGATTCATCCAGTTTAAGGTTTAATAGTAAAACGTTCACTCTCTGTTCGCCAAGAAATCCAAAAGTTTTTTGCTCCATTGAAGAGTTTATTAAGCTCACAAGGCTCTCTTTTTTATCCACACCCAAACCTCGCGCCATCAACACCCTATCAGCTTGCTCAAGTGCGGCCTCACGACTGATATGAGGGTCAAGCCCAGAAGATGAAGCCGTCAATAGATCACTTGCTTTATAGAGCAGAGCTCTCTGCTCTACCGCTTCTTTAAATTCCTTTGAGGTGATCGAAAGATTTGTCGCCCCTGATGAGCTTGCATCATAATCGGCAGCTGAGGGTCTTGATTTGAAATACTTGTCCTGCGAAAAATTCTGAGCAATTAAGGCAGACCCAATGCTTTTATGATCTTTTAAAATAACACTACCATTGGCCTTTGAATTGAAAAGAACTTGCGATAAACCTGTGACAACAATCGGATAAACCACACCGGTCAGCAGTGAAAATAATACGAGGACTTTAATTGCAGCAAACATACAGACTCCTGTTGTTAGGCCAGATTTAAAAGAGAGATAATCATATCGATGAGTTTGATTCCAATGAAAGGAGTCACCACACCGCCTAAGCCATAGATCAACACGTTTCGAAGAAGGAGCTGATCTGTGGAGAGCTTTCTAAACTTCACTCCTCGAAGAGCCAAAGGAGTAAGCGCCACGATAATAAGTGCATTAAAAATGACAGCACTAAGTATAGCACTTTGAGGGCTCGCAAGACCCATAATGTTCAATGTTGAGAGGGGCCCCACTCCATTGGCTTCAGCCGCATAGATCCCAGCGAAAACGGCAGGAAGGATAGCAAAATACTTGGCGATATCATTTACAAAAGAGAATGTGGTCAGAGAGCCTCGAGTGATAAGAAGCTGTTTACCGACTTCAACCACGTTAAGAAGCTTTGTTGGATCACTATCCAGATCCACCATATTCCCTGCCTCTTTGGCCGCTTGAGTTCCACTGTTCATCGCCACACCAACATCGGCTTGCGCCAATGCTGGAGCATCGTTCGTGCCGTCACCGGTCATTGCCACCAAGTTCCCTTTTTCTTGCTCCTCACGGATTTTTTTCAGTTTATCTTCAGGGGTTGCTTCGGCGATAAAATCATCCACGCCTGCTTCAGCGGCGATGCTGGCGGCTGTGAGTTGGTTATCGCCAGTGATCATGATGGTTTTGATCCCAAGTTTTCTAAGATCAGCAAATTTCTCTTTAATCCCCTGCTTCACAATATCTTTAAGGTAAATGACTCCAAGAATTTTTTCTCCATTCATCACCAAGAGAGGTGTCCCGCCCTGCTCAGAGATCCGTTGCACGTGATGCTTAAGAGTTGCGGGATAGCTGATCCCTTTACTCTCTGCGAACTGAACAATTGAATCAACTGCCCCTTTTCTCACTGAAATCACTTTCCCATCGCCTTGATCAATATCAACGCCACTCATTCTGGTTTCTGCTGTGAATGGAATAAAGTACATCGATTTTTTATCCGGTAAACTATAGGCATTTGATATCTTATAACAAAGCTCAACGATCGATCTCCCCTCTGCTGTCTCATCAGACATGGATGAAAGAAGAGCAGCTTTAGCGAGTTCATGAGGCTGAGTCCCTTCTGAGACAATTAATTCATGGGCACGACGATTTCCGTGAGTGATAGTCCCTGTTTTATCTAAAAGAAGAACAGAAATATCTCCGGCAGCTTCCACAGCTCGCCCACTCTTAGCGATCACGTTACTTTTAATTAAGCGATTCATGCCTGAGATACCTATGGCACTGAGAAGTCCACCAATCGTAGTTGGAATAAGACAGATAAGAAGAGAGACAAGGATGGGGATTGAGAGGTTTATGGAGCTTCCTCCCTCTTTTGCACTGTACTCACCGTAAAATTTTAAACTTACCACCACACATAATAAAATAATTGAAAGCCCACTCAAGACTAAAGAGAGAGCAATCTCATTGGGTGTTTTTTGGCGTTTCGCCCCTTCAATCAAATGAATCATTTTATCAACAAAAGTCTCCCCTCGATTCGACGTTATGCGAATAACAAGCCAGTCACTTTTTACACTTGTCCCTCCCGTCACACCGGTTCTGTCTCCTCCGCTTTCGCGGATCACAGGGGCGGACTCACCCGTAATGGCAGACTCATCCACACTCGCCACCCCTTCAATCACTTCACCATCCATCGGTATAATATCTCCCGCTGAACAGATAACAAAATCACCTTTTTTAAGTTCCGAAGCCTCAATCATGGTCTCTTTTCTTGTCTTGAGATCAAAGAGTTTAGCCTTAAGATTTTCTTTGCCTTTCTTAAGTGACTCCGCTTGCGCTTTCCCCCGACCTTCTGCAAGAGCTTCCGAGAAATTGGCAAAAAGAACAGTGAATGAGAGCCAAAGGGTAATTTGGATATTAAACAATGTAGGCTCACTTAAGGTCGCCAGAAGCGAGAGCAAAGTACCAATTGCCGTGACGAAGATCACAGGATTTTTTGCCAAGAGAGTTGGTATTAATTTTTTAAAACTCATCGCAATTGAATTCATAACGAGTTCGCGGCTTAATATTTTAGTTGAATCACTCATATTTTCTCCTTAGAAACTCTTGCCAGAGAACATCAGAAAATGCTCAAGGATAGGTCCTAATAAAAGGGCCGGAAAAAAAGTAAGGGCCCCGACAATAATAATAATGGACACTAAAAGCACTCCGAAAAGCCAGTTATCGGTGCTCATTTTACCCACATTTTCGGCTTGAAATTTTTTACTCGCAAAATTTCCAGCAATGAGGATAGATGGAATGATCACTCCAAAACGCCCGACCAACATCGCTAGTCCCAAACCGATATTATAAAAGATTGTGTTGGCTCCAAGACCTGCAAACGATGATCCATTATTTCCAGCAGCACTACTCCACCCATAAAGGATTTCACTGAGACCATGAGGACCAAAATTCGTTCGGGCACTTAATCCAAATTCACTCCACACACTTAAAGCACTGCCTAAAAGAATGGTGCAACTGGGAGCGATCAGGGCAATAATCACAAGTTTCACATCGCTTGAATCAATTTTCTTTTGAAGATACTCAGGGGTTCTCCCAACCATCAGTCCACTGAGAAAGACGGTGAGAAGAACAAAAATCAGCATCCCATACATGCCGGCACCAACACCTCCAAATATTATTTCTCCAAGCATAATATTAAATAAAGTCACTAGCCCTGAGATGGGCGAGAGTGAGGAGTGCATAGAGTTCACAGAGCCGTTAGAAGCCGCTGTTGTTGCTGTTGCCCAAAGGACAGATTCTGTTTTAGTAAAACGCACTTCTTTACCTTCCATGAATGATCCTACTAAGGGCGCTTGAGTATGCTCACTGTAAAGAGAGACTCCAAGCCCCGCTAGCCAGAGAAATGCCATGGTATAAAAAATAATGAGTGCATGTTTTTTGCGACCAAGCATTTCTCCAAATGTGAAGACCAAAGCGCAGGGGATAAGAAGAATGGCCAGCATTTGCAGAAAATTAGAAAAAGGAGTGGGGTTTTCAAAAGGATGAGCACTATTGACGCCAAAAAAGCCACCACCATTGGTCCCAAGCTGCTTGATCGCAACTTGTGAAGCAACAGGTCCTAGCTGTAGCGTCTGTTTTCCACCTTCTAGAGTTTCAACTATTGTTTCTTGAGTAAAAGTTTGCACAACGCCTGTGGAAGCAAGTAGAAGAGCTAGAACAAATGAAAGTGGCAAAAGAATATAAACCACAGAGCGAGTCAGATCTTTCCAAAAGTTTCCGATCTCTTTAACTCCGCGGCTGCGTAGTCCACGCACGAAGGCGACAAAAACGGCAATACCAGCGCCTGCACTCACAAAGTTTTGAACCGTACAGCCCAACATTTGCATGAGAGGAGAGAGTGAGACCTCACCCGAGTAGGCCTGCCAATTAGTGTTAGTCATAAAACTGATCGCCGTATTCAGGGCAAGATGCCAACTCATTGGCTCCTTAGCTCCAGGAAGCCACATTACAATCGCCATAAAAGAGAGAAGACACACAAAACTGAAGGCTAATATTGACGCTAAATAATTTTTAGCATCCTGAGCTTTCGTCTCAATTTTCAGCAGACGATAAATGAAACCTTCAATCTTCCCTTCTCCTTGAGCATCAAAGATGCGGGCCATATACTTACCCAAAAAAGGCGAGGCTCCAAAAAGCACAGCAACATAGGACACTACAAATAAATAATCTGTGTTACTCATAGGGCCTCCTAAAAGTCTTCTGGGCGAATGAGAGTGTAAGTCAGGTATAGGAAAACACCTATTGTCGAAAGAATAGATACGGTCGCAAGCATATGAACCTCCATTACCTATACTTTCGCACTTTGAGGTAGTTCTCTGTTGCTAAAAGAACGCTAAATCTTTAAGTCTCAGCGTAAATAAAACGTAAAATAAGATTAAGCCTCTACTACTTGACTAATACATAGTGGTATGTAATACTATGTATTATGAAGCGTACCTTCCGTGAAACGCCGACATTTACCCAGAAAGTTGAGTTTCTCGGAGGAGCTGAGCTACTTAAGGCCATTCAAGACACAATTCTTGAAAATCCTAATGTCGGAAGCACTATTGCCGGCACCGGGGGACTTAAGAAGTTTCGTATGGCCGATCCCTCTCGAGGGAAAGGAAAGCGCGGAGGACTTAGGATCATTTTCTTAGACCTCCCCGATCGTGAAAGAACATATCTGCTTTATCTCTATGACAAAGATGAAGCTGAAGACCTGACAAGTGATGAGAAAAAAGCCCTGAAGGCACTCGTCTCATCAATTAAAGGAGAATCGAAATGAAAAAGACACGTATGGCGACCGGCCTTCTCCAAAGCTTAAAAGAAGCTAACGCTATCGAGCGTGGCGAGCTAAAGGGCCGAGAAACCACTCGCAGACTCTCAAGACCAGCACCTAAATGGTCAAAGGTGGCCATTAAGAAGCTTCGTGAAGAAGTCTTCCAAATGAGCCAGCCCGTATTTGCCTCTCTTCTTAATGTAAAACCTGCCACGGTGAGAGCATGGGAGCAAGGGCAGAGAACTCCAGATGGTGCGGCGGCGAGACTCCTAGAAATCCTCTCTAACGATACGGATATTGCTGACGAACTCGCGTCTTAAGAAAAATTAGATAAAATGAAAAAGAAAACTGCAAAACGACTTCGTGCCTATGATAAAATTTCTTTTAATAAGAAAGAAATTTTAGAGGGTCTTAAAAACGTCTTCAAATCGCTTATACCTAAAAAAAATTCAAACAAAGCTAGAGGTCGTTATTCCTGAACTTCCCGATCTATCAGGGGCGACTTTAGAAAAGTTTTTAATAACAACAAACTAGCAGTGTTTCAGAGTCAAAAGCGCTTTTTTCTTTTTGATTATTCTTCATTTGATTTCATGATTTTTCATGAACCGGCTGGCATGGCCGGCATAAAAAATCAATTAAACCTAACAGTACAGCTCATTGGTATCTCAATGTTGTCTATCAGTAATGTCCCACGTCCTTTGTATCCCCAACTCTCTTGATGATCTAAAAAAATCTGTAAAAAAATGGCGAGCTCATCCTCATAAATATTAATAACTCCCGTTTGAATTGGACCATAAACTGCAATCCCGTTCAAAGAGCGAACAGAGATTCCACCACCACGAGAGCCAACAAACTTAGTAATTCTAATCGCATCAGTTTTTGAGTTAATTTCTAGATTGTAGCTAAATCGATGTGGATACCCACGTCTTCCAGAGCAAGAGATTGATGCGGAATCAATTACACTGGCCTGTGAATAAGAAAAGCTTAGAAGAAATAAAATACAAACTATCTTTTTCATCTAGAAATCTCCAAGGATATTTTCAATTAGTAAACTTAGTTCATGAGTATAAGAGATCATTGGTAAGTGACCTGACTGGATGTCAAAAAACTCAGTATTTTGAAGCCTGTCCGCATATTTTTTCTGAGTATCAAAAGTAATGATCCGGTCATTTTTTGTATAAATGACAAATTTCTTTAAGCGTTGAAAGCGATCAATATTAAAACTTAATTTTGTTTTACTTGGCTTAATTGGCTCAGCTCTTATGAGTTTTAAAAGTCGAACTTTCTGGTTTTCATCAAAATCTTGGGCGAACCCTTTTATGAATAAGTTTTCGTCTTTGATCTCAAAAATTTCTTTCTTTTTGTTCTCTATAATAGCGCTGAAATAATACTCATCATCTCTTGCCTCAAGCAGATCAAAAGCTTTCTCTCCTGGGAAAGGAATAGTCGCAGAAACATAGATCAGAGAATTTATATTTTCAGGACAAATACCGAAGACTTGATTAATGACGGCCCCTCCTTGGCTATGCCCCAAAAGTACAACCTTTCCCAGATCTTTTACAAAGTCACACACTCTTCTTGCGTAAACATCAAGGCTTAAAGATTTTTGGTCCTCGGATTCATCAAAAAGGCTTAAAGAATAAACTCTATCTACACTCAATTGGTGCTTTAATAAATCCCAACTACGTTCATCGAAATGAGCACCATGAATTAAAACTAAAACTGGCCCTGATGTGGCGGCACTAGAGCATGAAAGTAAGGTTGAAATAAGTAATAAAAGAGCAAAACGCATAGATTCCTCCAAATGAGTCGGATATGTAACTTTTACTCTTTCATAAGTAAAATGAATTGATTTGATATATAACTCAATAATTATGAGCTTATCTAATCTTGGACTTGATGCTTTTGAATGTATTGCACTCAGAGGGACGATTGTTCTCGCTGCCAAAGAATTGGGTGTAACCCAAACGGCCCTCACACAACGTATCAAGGCACTTGAGTCAGAAATAGGCACATCTCTCTTTAGTCGCTCTCGCAAGGGAATGGAGCTAACTCCAGAAGGGCAAATCCTCTTAAACTACTGCAGAGAAAGAAGGATCAGAGAGCAGAATGCACTGTCAAGAATTCAAGGGTCGAGTTTTGATGAGCCTAGAAGAATAAGAATCTCAGGCCCTACCATGCAAACCCAGAGTCGCATTCTTACTAAACTCAAAGATATAAAAGAAAAGTTACCGCAAGTATATTTCACTTTTAATATTAATGACTCAAAGGATCTATTATCGAGTCTTAAAAATAATCAGACAGATTTTGTTCTAACGAGGAACATCCCAAGTGCCCACTTGAGTTATAAGAAGCTTAGAACAAGCGAATTTATTTTAGTCGGAACGTATTCATGGCATAGGCTTGATCTGCCGAAAATTATTAGCTCAAAATCAATCATTGATTTTAGTGAAGATGATGACTTCACCATTTCGTTTCTTAAAGAATTTAAACTACTCCCCAAAGCACTTCCCGATCGCCACTATATCAATAACACCCACCAGATGTTGAAGTTTGTTGAAGATGGCCTTGGCTACGCTGTTTTTGATTCAGATGATGTCAGAGATAAAATAAAAGACAAACTTTTATGTAATTTGGCTCCCAAATTTAAACTTAAATCCGATTGGTATCTTTGTTGGAATGACCTAGGATCAGAGATGAATTCAGTGATGTCGGAGATAATCAATCATTTTGACTAAGATCATGGATGCGGTGTAATCGCAATTATAGTTATCTGCTTCTTGTCTGGCCCATAACACCAAAACACCCTATAGGCCCCAGGTGTATTATTCTGAGCATAGGCTTCAAATATTTTCTCTTTTGGATTGAATGGATTAGGCAGAGCAGAATACTCGTGCGTATGAAGCCCGGTATGCTTAGGGTTTTCACCTAAAAGCTGAATGGTCTTTCTGACTTGCTTGAATAGCCCCTCCTGCCTTGAAGACTTAGCCTTCTTTTGCTTTTGCCTTGTCTCAAAAGATCTCGAAGCAGCCTCTTCTAAATCATTAAACGTCTTGGCCGCAGGGTCAGCGAAAAATATTTCAAAGGCCACTACTGATCATCCTCGACATCATCAATCCAGCTTGATTTTTTGAGGTTAATTTTTTTAAGTTTAGAATCTTTTGCGGCAACGATACCTTCAGCCACAAGTTTCTGGGCCTGATCATTTTTATAAAACCACGCTTCCTGTGCTGGAACTTCTCTAAAAGGCTTAAGGAGGACTTCACCAGTCATCTCATCCACAAATACATCATAGCGGCTCACATCTTTTGTAAGAGAGCTTCCAAGTGTGATCCGCCCCCGGTCATCAGGCCGAGCGGTTGTTACTGGTTTTTCATATTTAAGTTTAAGTCCCATAGATCACCTCATCTGAAAGCCATTATAACACAAAGTGGGGTTACCCACAATGGGTATACCCAAACCCTATCGGAATGATGAAACTAAGAGCTTAGATAGGCCTAAGCTACTGAAATCGCATTCATGATAAAGTGTACGCCCTTTTGTACGCATTTACGTACAGTTTTGAAGCTCGTTTTCTTCTAGCAACGCATCTACTCATCAAAATCATTTATAGCATTCAACCAAAACAGATTGGCCTACTAATTGCGTTTTCCAAAAATAGAAGCGCCATAGATTGAGTATAGAAAGGGAGTTGAATGATGAGGATAGCAAGTTTTCTAGGCCCGCCAATTAATCGAAATTCTTCAACAATTTCATGCTTCGAATGTGACTCCCTCTCTCTCACTAGTTCGAAAGCGGGAGTCACATTCTGCGCAGGAAAAGATGAAGCAACTAATGGCGGGCCAGTAAAAAGTAGGGTATAAAAATGATTGAAAAACAAAATTCAAAACAGCTCTTTGAAAATTTAATATGGGGAATTGATGAGGTATCTCAGTTCACTTCGTACTCTAAGGGAACAATCTATAACTTAGTGTCTGAGGGCGAGATACCATTTAGAAAAAAGCGTGGAAGGCTCTGGTTCATTCCTAGTGAAGTCCTTAATTGGATGAAAGGAGAACTATGAGTAAATCAGGATACACCAAAATCAAAAATGCCAAAGGAATTTACAAATACAAAAGCTCTGGAAATTTTCTTGCAATGAAGAAAATTAATGGCAAGCAATTTCAAAAGACCTTTGTCTCTTTGTATGAGGCTAAGCTATGGCAGAAAACTTTTGATGGAAGAACTTCTAAATTAGATGAGCAGGATTCAAAGTCAAACTACTCCACTCTAAAAGATGTCTGGGAGGGGATGCAAAGAAGCCACTTCCCTACTCTTGCCACCAACACCAAGGTCATCTGGATAAGACGTTATGAACTTTTAAAAACCCTAGAGCACCTTCCAATGGATAAAATTACGCCAAGTAAAATTTCTTCATGGGTGACGCAAAATGTGGAGTTCTTTAAAAGCGAAGAATACCAAACTTCAGGACGCGGACGAGCCAAGAGATGTAATCTTAATAATGAGCTTAATCTTTTTGTGACAATCTTTAACTGGTACAAGCAAAGTGAGCAGTTTGAAAAAGAAGCTGTCCTACTTACTAATCCAGTAAAGCTTAAACATAAAAAATTGGGCTTCATCCAACCACTTCCAGATAAAAGAAAGCAGATCGATTTAAAGAGTGCCTATCTCTTTTTTGATTATCTGCCACCACTTTATCGAGAACTAGCAATGATGCAGTTTTACTGTGCAGGTCGTATTGGTGAAATTTGTGGAATTCAGTGGTCAAATGTCGACATGAAAAATCGTCGGATGTTGATTAAAGATGTCTGCGTCTTCAATCTTTCCAATAAAACCTTCTTGGAATTAAAGCCATATCCCAAAAATAAGGAGCCAAGACCAGTTTTTATTACCGATGAGATCATGGAGATTCTAAGACGCCGAGAGGCCTTTCGAATTTCAGGCAATGACTTTGTTTTTCATGTGGAAGGACGACCAATTAACTACTGTACTGTTCAGCTAAATTATCGTGAAGCACAAAGAAAAAGTGGGATTCCTTTTACGGGAACACATATTCTTCGTCATGGGATGGCAAAGCTGGCACGGAAGGTAGGAGGTGGACTTGATGCCGTCTTGGCCATGACAGGGCACAAAGACTTAAAGCTCGCTGATCACTACTCAAAGTCCAATGAGGACGATCAGAGGCACTTTTCTGAGATGATTATGGAGCATATCCGTAGTGAAATTTCTGAGGGAAGTAAAAACCATGCCAGCTTTGAGAACATCATTAGCCTTCAAAAATATCGAAAAGCTTAGATTTCGTTTCACGAAAGCTGGCATAGGCTGGCATTTCAAAAATTTATGCTAGAATGAACTAGATATTTTAACAGGTTAAGTATGTTATGCCCGAACTCCCCGAAGTCGAAACCATCCGTTCACAACTCTCCCACTCACTCCCCATGAGTGTTGAAACTTGTACCTTCACCAAAGAAGCAAAGAAAGATCTTTTACACACACCACTTAAACTCGATGGGCTGCAACTTCTAAAAATTCTGCGCAAAGGTAAAATGCTCGACTTTCATTTCTCCGATGGCTCTCATCTGCTCTCACATCTTGGCATGACGGGCACCTGGCTAGTCTCTACAACGGCTCCCACCCTGAAGCATTCGCATGTCATCCTTCAAGGAAGTAACGCCCAGGGCGCACTCTTTTTAACCTACAACGATCCTCGCCGCTTCGGGCACCTCTATCATTTGGATGCACAGGCAGCGGAGAAAAAGCTCTTAGAACTCGGAGATGATCTGACACAGATGAGCGAGGAGCAAGTCACTCTGGCGCTTAAACGCTATCCGGAGCGTGCTCTAAAAGTCACACTCTTAGATCAAAAACTCTTCGCCGGCTCCGGCAACTACATCGCCAATGAGATCTGTGCTCGTGCAGGCATCAGGCCCACGCGCAAATGCTCAAAGATTAAAAAAGAAGAGTTCGCAAAAATATTTAGGGCCATTGCTTTGGTCTTAAACCCCGCACTTGAAAGTGGCGGCACCACCTTTCAGGGCGGCTATCGCGACACCACCGGTGAGAAAGGCTTGGGGGTCTCGCACCTTGTGGTGTTCTACCAGAAGACCTGTCAGCTCTGCCAAAAGAGTGCGGTAAAAAAAATTATCCTCGCACAACGCGGGACCTACTACTGTCCGACTTGTCAGAAGTAATCACTTACAAAGAGTTGATTCCTGAGCTTTCAGTAGCAGCAACTGATCCTTCAGTGTCAAAAGATATTGTCCAAGTGCGGATTTCCCAGTCACCAGAAAACTCTCCGTATTACGTTTCACGCGGATACTATCAGGAGTCTGCGCTGGACGATTTTTAAAATGCGTTTTTTCGACTTCAAAAAAATCACTCAGCAGTCTCTCGTTACATTTTTTTAGTTCAAAGCTTGTTTGCATCGAGCGATCACGGGCGGTTAATATTTTTCCGTCCCACTCATACTCAAGGGCCGTGCGCGGATGACGGATCTCGACTTTGAATGCTTTGGGCAGACTTGCCCAAAGACACTGAGAAAACAGTAAGGAGATTAAAAAGATTATTCGCATGCTCTCGCCTCAACAATTCCGGAATGGGCATTCACTAACTGTTGGCAGCTGGCCGGAAGACTTGCATGCTTTGAGTGCCACTCGCGCACCATGCGCATCAGACTGCCAGAGTGCGTATCACCCTCATGAGGCAGGATATCGAGATATTTCGGATCGTATTTGCCATCAGCAGTGACTTTTAAAAAATCACAAGAGCTAGGATGCTGATCGAAAGGCACTGCCTTCTGCATCACCCAATCGGCCATGTCTTCTTCCGTGGTCAAACGATCAATGGTAAATTTCTGTTGCGCCCCTTCAGGCATTTTGACAGGAATAATGGGTGATAAACCCACCACGCACTGGCGGCGACGCAGATAAGTTTGAGAACTCTCCGTACTGGCCCCGTCCTCGCTAATAAAGTGCGAGAGTGCATGGCCAAGTTCATGGGCGACCACTGAGAGACCTGTAGAAGGATGAGCACAGGAGTGCGGTGAAACGTGGATGAGTGGTTTTTGAATCCCAGGCCAGAAAAAGTCTGTGGCGAGATGGCGCGCACTCGGGCAGCCTCTAAAATCTCGTCCGTAGAGGTTTCCGCTAGTCTGCGAGAGATCAATGATGACTGCGAGGTCATCTTCGATCTGGTCACTGAAAGAAGGCGCCACTCGTGCTTCGGCCATTTGACTATAGGCCTTGAGAAAATCTCCACCGGTCAAAAGTTGCGCCGGGAATGTTGACTCCACATCGGTGTTTTGTTGAATCATCTTTCCAAAGCCAGATGAGGTGGAGGAACTCAACAACCCACTGGTTTGAATTTTTCCCAAAGCCGCATCCACCAGACCTAAGGCCCGCTCCCGTTGATCAGGCAGCTGACCCATCTTTGCCTGGAGAAGAATTCCCGTGCGACAAGCACTGAGAAGCTCTCCTCGCTCTGTTTCCAGCCGTTGGCGCAAAGTTTCTATTCTTTTGGCAATGGCATCCTTGGTAAATTCTTTTGAAAGTAGCTGCAAGCACTTTCCTTTACAGGCCTGATCAATCTCATTGGCCTCTTTATCAAAAGGCACTTGCTGAGTTTGAGAGAACTGCTCTGATGCAGGGAGGTCTAGATTGGCTTCTAAACCATCTAAAAATTTATGGACGTTCTCTAAGAGTTCCACGGGGGGCAAGGGTCGATTAAGTAGATCATTCACCTGTCCCATACTCTGTCGCAATTGATTTAATTGTACGGGTGGAATCTGAGAGGAAATTTCAGGCTTCGCGATCATCTGCTCAACGGCCTTGGTGCGCTCACGCATGGTTTGTTTGGCTGCATCGATTGAATCCAGCCCCAGCTGTAAACGCAAGATGGTATTTGTTTGTACACTGGCTTCACGATTTTTCGCCCACTCACTCACCCCCGCTCTCAGCAGTTGACTTGCCCCTTCTGGAAAATCAGTTTTTATCAGAATGCGCTCGCCCACCACCTGATAAGAAACATAGGGGGCAAAATAATCTGTGATTCCAGTAATGAGTTTTGGATCAATGTCATCGTCTTGTAGTTTTTTTGAACTCTCTTTCAGATAATTTTCAACCTGCTCTTTCCACTTTCGTGTGGCCTGATCAATTCCCTGCTCCACTCGCGCAATGTCTTGCAAAGTCGAGGGGCTGGGCGTGAAGCCATCAAGACTTCCGGGCTCGACAAAGACACTAGGGTTGGTGCCGGGAAGACCACACAGATCTTGAGCACATCTTTGAGAAAGATTCTCTGATGGGGATTCTTCACAGCGAATGGTTGGCGTGCTGGAGGTGAGGGCGGAAGGTAGCCAAGCCAGAGGTGCTGCCAGGGAAACTTGGGTGACAAATAAAATGATGAGCAAGTGATATCCTTTCACTGAAAAGTGGACTCACTTTATTCTAACCTAGGGGGATAAGTGCCTCAAGTTGAGCGGAGGTAGGCAATTAGTCTTCAGGAGTATCCGACGAAACTGCTTCCCCCTCAGGGTCAATGGGAGGTGCCGGCTGAACAGAAGTTTGCATACCGGGAGCGCTAAAACTCTCAAATACCTTGGGGTTAAGCCACAAAAAAGTAGTCACACAGGCAACCATCCAAACCACAAAAAGCAGTAGCCAAATTTTCACGGCTTCTCCCTGGTCCAAATTTCGTTACGACCAAAAAGAGATATGCCAATAAATCCTCGCAGCTTGAGAGTGCCATCATCTTGAATCCGGGCTTTGGCCTTGTAAGTGTGGCCACTGTTAGGGTCATAGACCTCGCCACCAGTGAATTCATCATCGTCTTTTTTTAGATTGCGTAAGATCACTAGTCCCATTAATTCGCGCGAGCGCAGAGCAGGATCTGGATTCTTCGCATCGAGCCCATCCCCTTTTTTTTCTCCACCCACCACGCGTCCCTCAAAGAGGTCTCCCACCTTGGTGATTTCAATCACTCCGGATTTATCTTCCGTCAACCAGCGGCCCTCGATCTGAGAGAACGCTAAGGACATAAAAAAAAGTATCAACATGGACTAGTTCTTTTTACGGTCAAGCACACGCAAGCTGAAGGCATAATCATTCTCAGCGTCTTTTTCAAAACGTGTTTCGCTGATGACATTCCAATTTTTAAGAGAGAGTGAAGGAAAAAAAGTGTCGCCCTGAACCTCCGCATGCACTTCTGTGAGATAGAGCCGATCGATTAAGGTCATGGCCGCTTTATAAATTTGAGCTCCACCGATGATGAAAACCTCCGACTCTCCTTGGCGCTCAGCGTGTTTCATGGCCCGCAGAAGAGAGTTAAACCACAGTACATTCTCTGTCGCCTCCCGCGGCTCATTTGAGACCACCAGATGCATGCGCCCTGGAAGCGGTTTACCAAGAGATTCAAATGTTTTTCGTCCCATGATCATGTGATGACCGGTGGTGAGTTTTTTAAAATTCTGCAGATCCCCTTTCAGGTGCCAGGGCAGCTTGTTGTTCAGACCGATGGCATGATTTAAACTCTTGGCCACAATCATTGAAATACGCATCTTATACCGCCACTGGTGCTTTGATGTGAGGATGAGCTTGGTAGTTTTCAAGAGTGAAGTCTTCAAACTTGAAGCCAAAAATATCCGACACGTCGGGGTTAATTTTCATGGTTGGAAGAGCAAAGGGCTCGCGGCTCAACTGCAACTGCGCCTGCTCGATGTGATTCGAGTAGAGATGAGCGTCACCCATGGTATGAACGAAGTCACCCACCCCTAGGCCACAGACTTGAGCGACCATTAAAGTCAAAAGCGCATAGGAGGCGATGTTGAAGGGCACACCGAGAAAAATATCCGCCGAGCGCTGATAGAGCTGACACGAGAGCTTATTGTTGGCGACATAAAACTGAAAAAGCGTGTGGCACGGGGGCAGCGCCATTTTATCCACGTCACTCACGTTCCAAGCACTCACGATCAAGCGGCGCGAATCGGGATTCTTTTTAATCATCTCGATCAGATTTTTGATCTGATCCACGGTACGACCATCATGGGTTTTCCACGAGCGCCACTGGACTCCGTAGACCGGTCCGAGATTGCCATTTTCGTCAGCCCACTCATTCCAAATAGAAACACCATTATCTTTGAGATATTTAATGTTCGAGTCGCCTTGCAGAAACCACAAGAGCTCGTGAATGATACTTTTGAGGTGAATCTTCTTGGTGGTGATCATGGGAAAACCATCAGAGAGTTTGAAGCGCATCTGATGGCCAAAGACCGAAAGTGTACCCGTGCCGGTGCGGTCTTCTTTTTTTACACCTTCATCCAAAACTCGACGGAGCAGTTCGTGGTATTGATGCATACTGGGCCCTCTCTGAGTCTTAGGCTAACATGCCCATTTGAGTCTTGAAAATCAAAGATCTGATCAATTCTTTTAAAGTCCCATAAGCGTCAAAAATTTTACGCCTTGCTACGTCTGGTGAGCATGGAGAATCAAAGCCGCCGCTCCGAGCACAGAGCCATTCTCTTGGTTCATCTGGGTCAACTTAACCTGAGCCTCATGCTTGATGGGTTTAAACGCATAATGATCCAACCAGTGCTGGACACGCTTATGAAAATCATCGGAAAGCTGACTAACTCCGCCACCGATCACAAACAAACTCGGGTTGAGCATGGCCCCCATGGTCGACATGCCTAAGCCCAGCCACTCGGCCGTTTTCTCGACCACTTGATCTGCCTTCTTATCACCTTGACGACAGAGATCCGACACTTCTTTAGCCGTTTTCTTCTCGCCCATGATTTCAAGCGCTGTGAGTTCTACGCCGGAGCTCGACGCATAAGCCTCCAGATGCCCTTTGCCACCACAGCCACAAAGCCTGCCATCTTTTTCTACATTGATATGCCCACCTTCACCGGCCTTACCATTTTGCGAGCGAATCATCAGCCCCTCAGCATACACGCCCGTGCCCACGCCCGTTCCGAGTGTGACGAGAATAAAATCTCTCACCCCCTTGGCGACACCAAATAACGCTTCTCCGATCGCAGCGGTGTTAGCGTCGTTATCTAACTCCACTGGAAGTCCCACGGCTGCTTCTAATTGATGGGCCAGATCCACTCGTCCCCACTTAAGATTCACAGGACTTTCGATCATGCCATTATTCCAATTGGCGTTAGGGGCTCCCACGCCCACTCCAGCAATCGGGATGTCGGCCAGAGAGGTGGTTTTTTTAAATTCCACCAACTCTTTGATGTGACGAGTAAGCTCTTTTAAATAATCAGAAAACACAGGAAAATCTTGCGTTTTAAAAGACCGTGCTCCTCTCATTTGACCATCATGCGTGACAAGAGCAAGTTTGGTATTGGTGCCCCCAATGTCGACACCTATGGCAACTCTGGCCTTCATGCTTTCACCACCTGTCTGCCTCTGTACCAAGCAAAATAAGTAATGTAGACGTAACCCAAAAGTGGAATGAGATAAGAAATTCTTATGCCTGAGTTATCGGCCACGACACCTTGAATGAGTGGAACAATCGCTCCCCCTACAATCGCCATACAAAGAAGAGCAGAACCCTTTTTCGTCAAAGCTCCTACACCATCGAGGGCCTGAGTGAATATGGTGGGGAACATGATTGAGTTACAATAACCCACTAAGAGCAGGCAAGCCAAGGCGTTCATTCCAGAGAGGAAGAAACTGGTCCCAATTAAAAACACGGCTGAGAGAGCGTGATAAAAGAGCGTGCGAGCAGGTTTTAGTTTTTGCATATAGGCTGAGCCCGCAAAGCGACCTATCATGGCTCCGGTCCAATAGATAGAAACGTACTTAGCTGCTTCCATCTCTCCCATCGAACCCATTTCTGGCTCGCTCATGAGACTGACGAGAAAGCTTCCAATGGCAACTTCACTGCCGACATAAAAGAAAATACCAATGATCCCTAAAATCAAATGAGGGTGATCAGAAATTTTTCCGACGACACCCGTCTCACTCTGCTCTTCTTTGATTTCTGGCAGGTGAGTGAAGTGAACGGCCACGGCCATGATAGCTAAAACAATGGCTAAGCCCACATAAGGACCGACCACAGACTCTGCCCCAGAAAAGCCCGCACGAAAAATCAAAAGTGCTCCTAAGAGCGGAGCAATAGCGGTACCCAGAGAGTTAAACGCTTGCACCAGAGTCAAGCGACGAGAGGCTGTCTCTTCACTGCCCAAGCGCGCGATGTAGGGATTCGCAGCGACTTGCAGAAGAGCAATACCGCCTGCCAAAACAAAGAGAGCAAAAAGAAAAAGAGAGAAAGAGTGAACGAGAGCGGCGGGCATAAAAATCAAACAGCCCACACTCATGATGATGAGTCCGGTGATCACACCTTTTTTATACCCCATCTTCTCAACCAGTTTTCCCGAAGGGCCCGAAATAAGAAAATAAGCAGCAAAAAAACAAAACTGCACCATGATCGATTGGGTGTAGGAGAGTGAGAAAGAATTTTTGAGATGCGGCACCAGCAAATCATTAAGACAGGTGATAAAGCCGAAACTAAAAAATAAAAAAGACAGAAGACCCA
The DNA here is from genome assembly GCA_002435705.1 of Bacteriovoracaceae bacterium UBA6144. Taxonomy (GTDB): domain Bacteria; phylum Bdellovibrionota; class Bacteriovoracia; order Bacteriovoracales; family Bacteriovoracaceae; genus UBA6144. The sequence goes on along the minus strand of DIVA01000052.1, from coordinate 52,669 downwards.
ATGCTCGATTTTGACCCATAGACTTTCAACCTTTGAGGTGGTGATAATATCTGCACATATTACCTCTTGCTTTTGCCAAAGGGCCATCATGAATACGAAAGTACAAACCGGCTTGCAGCGACTTTTAGAAGATAAAGATCTGCAGAAAAAATATCCTGGGAAAATTGGTTACCTCTGCCACGCCGCATCTATTACAAAAGATATCGAACATGGCCTCTTGGCCCTGAAACGTGTCTTCGGTGATCGTTTGATCAAGGTCTTTGGACCACAGCACGGTTTTGTGACCGATGTGCAAGATAATATGGTGGAAAGTAAACACACCATCCACCCCTACTTTAACCTGAAGGTCTATTCTCTTTATTCTGAAACTCGCATCCCAACACCGGAAATGCTGGAAGGTCTCGACCATGTTTTTGTGGACCTGCAAGATGTGGGCACCCGTATTTACACCTACATCTACACCATGACTTATATGATGGAAGCCTGCCAAAAACTTGGTATTCAGGTCGTGATTCTTGATCGCCCGAATCCGATCGATGCCAAGACCATGGAAGGTAACGTTTTAGATATGAAGTTTGACTCTTTCGTGGGTCGCCACCCCCTTCCCGTTCGTCATGCACTCACGATGGCAGAAGTGGCACAGATGAATAAAAAATTTTGGAACGCCCGCGACTGTAATCTCGATATCATTAAAATGCAGGGCTATAAGCGCGACATGAGTTATGAGGACACAGGTCTTCCTTGGGTACTTCCCTCCCCGAACCTGGCCACGGTTGAAGCGGCTTATACTTTTGTGGGCACAGTTCTCTATGAAGGAACAAATATTTCAGAAGGTCGTGGTACCACCCGCTCACTAGAGATTATTGGTCATCCCAAAATTGAGGCGTTCAGCTTTCATAATCACCTGAAAAAAGTTTTTGTCTCTGAGGAGCTGACTGGTTTTGTGCTCAGACCTTTGGTCTTCTTGCCGACTTTTCAAAAGCACCAAGGTCTTCCTTGCGGTGGCTTTCAGATTCACGTGACTGACCGTCAAAAGTTTGAGCCTTGGCGCCTGTGCCAAACCCTTTGTCGTGAGTTCTATCATCATTTGGGGAGTGAATTTAAATGGAAGCAGCCTCCCTATGAGTATGAGTATGATCGTATGCCCATTGATCTTATCAATGGCACCGACAAATTGCGTCTATGGGTAGAGAAAAATGGCAGTCGTTCTGAGTATGAAAAAATCATGCAGGAAGGTCAAACCAGTTTTCTTGAGCAAAGAGCGCAATCTTTGATTTACGAATAGAAGCTCACATGTTTTCCTTAGAGAGTTGTTAAAAACTTTAAGGAGTATGCATGTTAGAAACACTTGAGCGCCTAACGGGTGAATTCGTTGGTCTTGTCTGGGGTCTTCCGCTGGTTATTATGCTGGTTGGATCAGGGATCCTTTTCACTCTTTATTTTGGCTTTCCTCAAATTCGATTTTTTTGGCATGCTATCCAAATTGTCACAGGAAAATTTGATAAACCCGAAGACAAAGGTGAAATCTCTCACTTTCAGGCCCTCACAGCTGCGCTCTCTGCCACTGTCGGTCTAGGAAATATCGCCGGTGTGGCCGTGGCCATCTCGCTGGGTGGACCTGGGGCCGTTTTCTGGCTGTGGGTGGCAGGCTTTATCGGTATGTGTACCAAGTTCACCGAAGTGACGCTTTCACTCTCTTACCGTGACGTGACTCCAGAAGGGCATGTGCATGGCGGACCGATGTTTGTGATCAAAAATGCCCTCTCTAAAAATTTCTATCCTCTCGCCTGGGCCTATGCCTTCTTCACCATTCTCTCAAGCTTTGGTGCTGGCAATATGTTTCAATCCAATCAAATGGCTTCTGTCATCAAAGCTTCTGCAGGAATTCCAGAGTGGATTTCAGGATTAGTTTTTTGTGTCGGTGCCTTTTTGATTCTGATCGGTGGCATTAAGCGCATCGGAAAAGTCACAGAGAAGCTCGTTCCTACCATGGTGGGAATCTATATCCTTGGAGCATTGATCATTATTGTGGCCCGGATTGAAAACGTTCCGGCCATGTTCGGCATGATCTTCACTGACGCCTTCACCGGCACCGCTGCGGTAGGTGGTTTTGCAGGGGCCGCTTTTAAAGACGTGCTCGTGATGGGGATTCGTCGTGCCACATTTTCCAATGAAGCTGGGATGGGGTCATCGGCCATGGCCCACTCAGCGGCTAAATCCACTCCTGTGCAAGAAGGAATGGTGGCGCTCTTAGAACCTTTCATCGATACCATTTTGGTGTGTACGATCACGGCCGTCGCTCTTCTTTTGACCGGAGTCTGGAGCATGGAAGGAGTGCCTGCAGGATCAGAGATGACCGCTCAGGCCTTTGAGTCTGTGATGGGTCCAACTGGACGCTGGATTGTCACGGCCACTGTGACACTCTTTGCCTTCTCGACCTTGATCTCATGGAGCTACTACGGTGAGCAGGGTGTGACATTTATTTTTGGAGAAAAATTTATTCCTGCCTATCGCTATGTCTTTATTGTGTTTATTTTTCTCGGGGCCATGCTCAAACTGGACATTGTGTTGAATCTTTCTGATGCGGTTTATGGATTGCTTGCGATTCCGAATATGATCGCCTGCTACATGCTCTTACCTAAAGTCAAAGAGCAATTGAACGCCTACATCGCCAAAATGCCCCGCTAAAAACTGATATCTATCAGGAGGAACTCTGACCCCAGAGTTCCTCAACCTCTTATCACCTTGGATATGGTTTCTTCATAAAAATCTATCCAGGGAGGATACAGATGCTTGCAATCACACTTCTATCACTTTTATCAGCTCCGCTTTATGCACAAACACAAGTTATTGATGCACCAGTTGATCACCTCTTCGTGCCTGCTGGTTTCGATAACAATGATAATATCGAGCTCGTTGTAACGGGTGAGTTTCCGAATCCGTGTTTCAAGAGAAACGACGTGAAGGTTGAAGTGAACGATGACATCATCGACATTAAAGTCACTGCCGTCGTAAGCGATGACAAATCAACGATGTGTGCCGCCATGATCGTTCCTTTCAAAGAAAACATCTTGGTGGGTAACCTTCAAGGTGGAGACTACAAAATTGTGGTCAACCGCAACACTCCTTTTGAACTTAAAAACAAAATGCACGTGGCAGAAGCGACTTCTCAGAACCAAGACGATCACCTCTACGCCATGGTTAACCACATTGACCTAGGCTTCACCGGTGGAACGACTGGCTCGGCTTTCCTTGTCGGCTGGCGCACCAGTGACTGTCTCGAACTGGACCGTGTAGAGTATCTATCGAACGGTAGCGACACTCTTTCTGTAATGCCCATTATGAAGAAAGTCAGAGAATTCTGTCCCATGAAGATGACTCGCCTCTATGTTCCTATTAAGTATAACCCTGAAGAATTCACTCACTCAAAACTCCTTATCATGAGCCGCACTCTTGAAGGTCGCTCAGTGAACAACTTGGTGAACTTCAAATGATCTTTTTTCTCTTATGGATGGGAGTGCCTAGCGCACTCTCTTCCTTTTTTCCTGAAAACCAGGCACCTCTTAACAGCAGCAAGAATAACCTCAAATTCAACCTGCAAGTGATTGAACGTTTTGTGGATCGTGCGGAAACCCTGGTTGAGGCTCATGGGGGCAAACTCGTGGTCATTCCTGAATGGAACAACCCACGTGTGAATGCTCTCGCCTCTCGCCAAGAGCATATCTGGGAAATCCACGTCTACGGTGGACTGCTCTCGCATCCAGAACTGAGTGAAGATGAAATCACACTTGTCCTTTGTCATGAACTGGGTCACCACCTAGGTGGCAAGCCCACGGCGAGTCGTGGTGGGTGGTCTGCCAGTGAAGGACAATCAGACTACTGGTCAGGTCAATTCTGCTCACACCTCTTAGATAAACCTCTAGAGAGTGCTGAGAAGCTGGCCCGTCTTTATGCTGAAAGCTCTGGTGGAAGTATACCGCGCTTAAGTGAGAAAGATTTGAAGGTCGTAGCGAGGACTTTTTTTGGATACCCCGCACCTCAGTGTCGACTGGATACAATTATTGCAGGAATGAAAGGATGGGAGCGCCCATTTTGCTGGTACGCTCCCGAGAAGTAACTAGTTAAACATGGGAGCAAGAGGAAGTGCTTCCACTTGCACACGTGGGTTCACGATCGTGCGAGTTGGCTCAACGTCACGGATACGACCGCGAGCCGTGCTGATGGCCTGACTGACAGACATTGAACGAGTCAGTTCTGCGGCCACAGTGGCACGATTAAGATTCACGATCCCATTAGCTGCCACTTTTCCACGAAGAAAATCTTTAGCATCCACCGTGCCCAAGATGATGTCTTTAATTTGCTTAGGTGTGAGGGCCGGGTTGAGGTCTTTAATCTGGGCCACGATATTAGCGACATAAGGAGCGGCCTGAGAAGTTCCAGAAACCTCCAAGGTCTTATCAGCTGGGATCGCTGAATCGATCAACATCCCCGGTGCAGCCACATCCACCATTTTCACACCAAAGTTAGAAAAAGGAGCAATGAACTGAACATCGTAGGTTGCCGCTACGCTGATAACGTTATCAGCTTTAATGTTTGTAGGGCTTGTAGGAAGCTCGTCATTGTTTGACCCATCGTTACCAGCTGCGAACACGAAAACTGTATTAGGAGCAGCTTTCACCATTCTTTGACCTTCCGTCAAAAGCGAGTTCATAAAGTGGAGGGCCACTTCTTTGAGCTCTTCTGGCTTCGCCTCTCTGAAGAAAACAGCTTTAAAAGCAAGACCTGCAATCATTTCAGCTTGTGCGTAACCGGTTCCAAATGAGCCGTTAGCCACGTCCATCTTATGACCGTTCACATAGAGAGCAATCTCTTCCAGCATATTCATCTGCTGACCAGCTAGGGCCCCGAGTGCTGTCTTCACAAGATTCAAGCGGAAATTTTTATCCGTGCTCTTCAGACTCTTGGCCTGAACAGAGAGGGTTTCCATGAAAGGCTTCACTTCAGTTGGGATGAGCTTCACGCCCATCGCAAGATTAGTGCTGTCTTTCACGGTGATGCCAGCGACATGTGTGCCGTGAACAAAGTTACCAAATTTTTGAAGATTGCTGATCAGCTCTTTATCTTCGCGAGCAGCCTTGAGCCAAGCGATGTCCTCAGGAGTGGCCGTGCCGAGAAGTTGGCGACCTTGGATTTCAAAAAACTTAAACACACCAGGCACGTAGGTAGAGGTGTATTTCATGTCGATGATCTTGCTTGATTGCTCAGCGAAGTTCCAACCATGAAGATCGTCTTGGTAGCCGTTACCGTCTGTATCGCGCCCGTCTTGGATTTCCTTGGCGTTTACCCAGATATTACCTTTCATATCAACGTGATTCACGTCAAGGCCTGAGTCAATGACAGCAATTGTCGCTGCTTGGGCGGAAAACACAGAGAGGGCTAGACCAATGGCCAAATATTTCATCTTTTACTTCCTTGTATTAGTGACTAGTTTAATTGCACGACACTCTCTGGCGTCCGTCAAATAAAAAGCCCTCACATTTCTGTGAGGGCCCATGCAATTAAATCAAATATTGATTAGCGAATTTGGGAAAGACCAGGAACGTTGGTGATGTAAACCACATCCTCTCCACGGCAGCCCGTGTCAGGACAGTAGTTTGAAGCACGACAGCCACGAGCGTTATCGTAAACGTAATCGTTTTCACCACGAACGAGGATCCCTTCAATGATACCAGTTCTGTTATTGAAAACAGCTGAACCAGAGTTCCCGCCGTAAGTGTCGAGGTTAGCCACGAAGTACTTTGTATTGAGTGAGCGAATTTTCGCATTGTCAGCAATCTTGGTTGGAAGACCTGTAGGGTGACCGATCACCACGAGGTCATCACCAACTTGGGGACGACCAGAAGTTCTGAACTGGAGCACATCGCGATCTGTTACAGCACGGTCAAGCTCGATCAATGCGTAGTCATCTTGCTCACCACCGTTATCGAGCTTACGAGAGATGATGCGAGTACAGCTATACACACTATCAGACTCAACACTCACTTGTGACTGAGTTGCGTTATCAACTTTATAATCGAAAACCCACTTATAGCTCGCGCAGTCCATTTGTGAGCGGATACAGTGACCAGCTGTTACGATATATTTTGAGCCGACCAAAAAGCCAGAGCAGTTAGCAGCTGTAGATTGGTTACTAAAGCGTTCCTGAGAGCAGAACCCACGAGAAGCCATAGAAGGACCAGCAATCTGAACCATTCCATTTTCAGATCTCAAATTTGAGCCTGGGATCATAGCAGCTGTAGAGCGAGCAAGCTGAACGTGAAGAGAATTCGTTGATTCAAAAACATCGAGACGGTTATCATCACCGTAAATGACTTTATCGCGAGCTTGAGTTTGGGCCGTGACCAAAACTAAAGAGACTAGAAGCAGAAATGCGTGCACGAGTTTCATACGGAAATCCTTTTCCCATAAAGAATATTTTTAAGTCGTTTTGACCTAAAGCTGGAGTAGATTCTTTCTTGTTCGACAATTATGTGACAACTAAAAGTTTCTTACAGTGTCATTCTCACTCTTCGCTGGTTCACAGATGTGAAGAGATTCAAAGTTAACCACCACACTTGACTGAGCATCAATTTGAAAACGAAGTGAATCATTGGCAGAGCTTAAAGAGACCTCTCCCCCTGAACGGTATTGATAAAAACTCCAGCGGGAGAGGATAATCTCTCGCTCAGAGAGAGGCAGCGAGAACTCCCACTCAATTCCTGAAGTCGGGGCGGTGTGGAGGTGGAAACAAATACCCGAGCATTCCACTTCTAACCCGAGTTCCGTAGGGGAAACGGGGAGATCCATCACATCACTAAGAAAGGACTCCCAGGCCTGAGGATTAATAATGTGAAAGCGAATTTTTTTTAACTTCACTTCATCCATTCTTGCTGCATCTCTTCAAAAGATTTCAAAGCACCTAAAGTATAAGGCCTATGGGTGCGCACATAAATGGTGTGCGGCTGAGTCAGTTTTTGTAACCAATGCTGATACAAGAGCAAGGCTTGGGCATCGAGAAGTTCCTGATTGTTCACTTCTTTAGCATTGAGTGTTTCAGGAAAACGCATAAACCGCTTTCTTGAGACTCCCCACATCCAGCGCGGACAAGCAAAGCTTTCCATTAAATCCGGCAACTCTCGACACAAGCGATGGTTTTGCTCACGAGTTTTAGCAAACCCAAAAACTGGGTCAGCAATTACTTGTGAGTATACATTTTTTTTTATCAGTTGATTGAAGCTCTCTTCAAAGAACTGTTTAAATGCATCAACAATTGGAGCTTCAATAGAAAAATCCATATGGGATTGCACATTTTTCCGAGAGCGCATGGGATTAAAGCTCAACACATATTTAAGATCCGGATGATCAGCTAAAAAGGAGCAGAGATCATGATCGACAAGACCAGAGATGTCGTTCCAGATTATTTTTATATGCCCAGGACACTGACCGAGAAACCATTTGATCGTCTCCAGCCGATAGGTATCAAGACTTAAGGTGATAGAATCCGGCCACTCAGAAAGATAGGGGAGAAGTTCTGTCTCTAGGCGTTTCTTTTCTTCTTCAAAACTAATGGGGGCATTATGAGGAGCTGTCGACTCGGCTCCCACGTCAATCACATCACAGAAACTCCATTCCTGAAGCTTCTTTAAAACCAGACCTGCTCTCTGTGCTTGACCGTCACTAAATGAATTGGGAGTGAGGTTAATCACTCCCACGCTGAGCATTTTTTGATGGTGTAAAGAAAAACTCATGCAGGAGCGACTTTACTACCCATTAGATTCACACTGGCCACTGGTTCTTCTTTTTTCTTGGGTGTGATGATCGGCACCCCGATATCTTCCCCACGAATAAGTTTTCCAATCTGCGTGGAATCGAGTGTTTCCCAAACCATCAGACCTTCAGCAATGCGATGAAGAGCATCGGCATTTTCTTGAAGAATTGATTTGGCTTTTTCATAGTTGACTTGAATGAGGTTGGCGATCTCAGTATCAATGCGCTTGGCTGTCTCGTCAGACATCTGAGCGGCATCTGAGCCACCATAGATATTTGCGTTACCACGTTGAGCAAAGTTGATGGGACCCAGTTTACTCATGCCCCAAGTGCACACCATATTCCGCGCCAGATCTGTGGCGCGCTCAATGTCATTAGAAGCTCCATTGGTGAATTCTTGAAAAATAATCTCTTCCGCGCAACGGCCTCCCATCAAAAATGAGATCCAATTCTCGGCTTTCTCTTTCGTCAGATTGAGCATGTCTTCATTAGGCAATGTTTGAGTCACACCTAAGGCCATACCGCGAGGAATGATAGAGACTTTGTGAATGGGGTCGGTTTGCGGCAGATTGAGACCCACCAGTGTGTGTCCCGCTTCATGGTAAGCAGTGACTTTCTTCTCTTTATCAGAGATCACCATGGACTTACGGGCCACGCCCATCAGCACCTTATCTTTAGCATTTTCAAAATCCACATGGAAAAGTTGCTTCTTGCCATCTCGGGCCGCAAGCAAAGCCGCTTCGTTCACCAGATTGGCGAGGTCTGCTCCCGTGAAACCAGGTGTGCCTTTAGCGATCACTTCAAGATCAATATTGGCTTCAAGCGGAGTTTTACGAGTGTGAACTTTAAGAATCTGTAAACGTCCACGCACATCCGGACGACCCACAGTGACACGACGATCAAAACGTCCCGGGCGAAGCAGGGCTGGATCTAGCACATCGATACGGTTAGTCGCGGCCATGATGATGACGCCATCGTTGCCTTCAAAGCCATCCATCTCCACCAGAAGTTGGTTGAGAGTTTGTTCACGCTCATCGTGACCGCCGCCCATGCCAGCACCGCGGTGGCGACCAACAGCATCGATCTCATCAATAAAAATAATACAAGGAGCAGACTTCTTACCCTGCTCAAAAAGATCACGCACGCGACTCGCACCCACACCCACAAACATCTCCACAAAATCAGAACCTGAGATGGAGAAGAAAGGCACACCCGCTTCACCGGCCACAGCACGAGCGAGAAGGGTCTTACCTGTTCCGGGAGGACCAACGAGCAAACAGCCCTTAGGGATTTTTCCACCCAGAGCGGTGTATTTTTTAGGATCTTTCAAGAAGTCGACGATCTCCACCAACTCTTCTTTGGCTTCTTCCACTCCGGCCACATCGGCGAAGGTCACTTTCTTATCGTTTTCCGTCAGCATTTTCGTGCGGGCCTTACCAAAGCTCATGGCCTTGCCACCGCCGGATTGGAGTTGTCTCAGGAAGAAATAGAAAACAACAAAAAGGATGATCATCGGCAGCCAGTTGATGAGCATACTGCTCAAGAGACCCTGCTTCTCTTCTTTTTTGTAGTTAGGAATAATTCCTTTGGCCTTGAGAATGCGAAAAGTTTCATCCCCAGTGTTGCCAGTCAGTTCAAACTGCGAGCCGTTCTCGTAGCCTTCTTTGAATCGACCAAGGATAGTCGCCTCGCCTTGAAAAGTGACGTCTTGAATGTTGTCATTTTCCACGGCTTGGATGAACTGAGAAAAGGTAATGGTCCGTGATGGTTTTTGGGTTTGCTCCACCGTCTTCATGATGAAAGCCATCATGAGAATGACGACGACCCAAAGGAGTAAAGTTTTTTGCTGACGCTTCATACATAGGCCTTTTGTGGCGAAAATTGAAAGGCACCCTCAAAGTGCTTCAATTATTCTAGTCTTACCACTATGCCAGAGCAAGTCTCAGATTCACCAAGGAAAGGCCAATGAGAGGATTTGTTGAGGATCCTTCCAGCGCTGCAAAAGTTTTGGCGCACTGATAAGAGAAAGATTCTCAGGAAGTGCCGCCCACAGAGCGTCTTTCGATTCAGTGACGAGGATATTCCGACCATTTCTCTCGGAATCAAAGGCCACCCAAAAGGGTGTACAGAAAAGCTTTTGGCCTAAAGCAGTGTTGAGTTTCGCCTCAAATTCAGAGCGGTTCATCTTTTCATACTTGAGCGATGCGGGAAATGGAGGCGGAGTGAAATCTTGGGAATAAATCCAAATCCAGCCTGAATACAGGCTGACTCTTACTCCGCCTGAGAGAGTAAATGGTCCTCGTTTACCATTCTCAAGCGCCTTGAGAATTTTCTGAGCCTCGCGATGCAGTGAGCCTCTCCGAGAGCGCGAGAGCTGTTTGACTTCATCAATTAAAACCTGCTCAGGGCAGGCCCCACGAATCAGCGATGCCGTTTTTGAACGATCAATTTGATAGAGGCTTTTTTTCTTGAGCGCCAACCCTAGACTCTCTGCCAAGCGCTGAGAACGATAGGCGTAGTGCTTGAGAAACTGAGGATGTTCATGGGAAATTTGGGGGGCCAGTGTGTGGCGAAAAAGAAAACGCGCGTATCCGGCCTGAGCGTTCGTGGGATCTTCTCTCCATTCAATTTTTAACTGATGGGCAAGAGTGAGAATTTGTTTTTTCGTCACAGCTAAAAAAGGTCTCACAATCGGGCCCGATTTGAGCGGAATCCCTAGCACTGCTTTAGCTTCCGAGGAGCGACTCATCTGCAGCTGCGCCCATTCCCAAGAGTCATCGAGATGATGGGCCATCCACAACTCTTCATCGGCCTTAAGAAAACTGAAAAGCTGTTGATAACGAAACTCTCTAAGGGTCAACTCATCTCGAGGACCTTCTTCCTCACGTTGCACCACCACCACTTCCAGTCCGAGCTCTTTTGCGCGGCGAACAACTAACTCAACTTCCTCGTCTTGACCTGTACGAGTATTATGGTGCACCGTCACAACTCTCACAGACTGCAGCCTTTGCTGCTCTTTCATCCACGCTGCCCACTCCAAGAGCAGCATAGAGTCTACACCACCAGAAACGGCCACCATCACAGAGTGGGAAAAGTGCGGATGATGGGTGGTTAAGAAACCTTCAACATGGCGATAAAAAAGCTTTTGATAAGAAGTCATGCCCCCACAATAAACTAGTGAGATTTACTTGTCTTGCCCCCAGTTCGCGTTGACAGGCCCACAACTTCCCCACTATATTAAGCGCGAGATCTTGTGTGGCAGTGTAGCTCAGATGGTTAGAGCGTAGCATTCATAACGCTAAGGTCGGCAGTTCGATCCTGCCCACTGCTACCACTTATCTTTTTAACTTTCCAACCCCCCTCTCCTTATAAGATTATGGGCTCCTCCACAGAGTAGAGGTAATTATATGAGTCGAATTCTTATTGTTGAAGATGAAGTGAAAATGGCAGCCTTCATTGAGCAAGGCCTAAGAGAGCACGGCCATGAAGTCGATTCCGCTCCTAATGCCCTCGATGCTCTAGAAAAAATCAGTCATAAAAGTTATGAAATGCTCTTAGTGGATTTGATGCTTCCGGATATTGATGGCAAAGCGCTGACTAAAAAAATCAGAAGCAATGGATTCAACGGTCCCATCATGATGCTCACGGCCCTTGGAACCACACAAGACAAGATCTCTGGTCTTGATGCCGGCGCAGATGACTACCTCACTAAGCCTTTTGACTTCAATGAACTCCTCGCACGCATGCGTGCCCTCACTCGCAGAAGCCTTGATGCTCAAACGCACTTAAAGAATGGTGAACTTGAGATGGATCTAATCAAGCGCACCGTTTTTCGAAGTGGAAAATTAATTGATCTCACGACCCGCGAATTTGCACTTTTGGAGCTCTTTTTGAGACACATCGATCAATCCCTTGATCGTAATAAAATCGCTCGCGAAGTCTGGGGCCATGAGTTTGATCCGGAATCCAACGTCATTGATGTGTACGTCAATCACTTGCGCAAAAAAATAGACCAAGGCTCTGCCACTAAGATGATCAAGACCGTGATCGGACATGGCTACATTCTTGCGAAGGCTTAGCCACTGGCGGCCAGGTATCCGCTTTCGTATTTCAACTATCTATGCCGTAGTGGTCACTCTGGTCCTGAGCATATTTTCTTTCTATCTCGTGCAAGAACATTTGACCGTTGAGGAAGCCGAGTTTGATCAATTTTTAAGAAGCTACGCTATTGATCTCTCGCGCTTTATCACCAAGGAAATAAATCCAGAAGATTTTGAAGCCAAGGTCATCGCCGAACTCAAATACTTCCCCTTCAATTCTGAAAATACCTTCGTGCAAATCTATTCAGCAAATAAGCGCTCTCTTTATTCCTTTCGGAGTGCAGCTCTTCCTATCCCCGTCAAAAACTTTGGTCTCGATCGCATCGATGGAACGGAATATCGCTTTTTCAAACTCACCCTCGAGGATAAACGATTCATCATCGTCGCCACCTCGCTTGAGAGCTTAACCAAATCACAAAATCGCATTTTCAAGTTTCTCCTCACCTACATCCCACTCAGCATCCTGATCATGGCCATGAGCTCTTTTATCGTTGTGGGGCAGGCCCTGAAACCTATTCGAATGGCACTGACCAAGATGAGAGAACTGATTAGCACCAGAAGTTTTCAGGCACTCCCTGTTCCAGATGCCAGAGATGAAATTTCGGATTTGATCAAAACTTTTAATGTCATGCTTTCACAAGTGAAAAAAACCATCGATGCCCAAGACCAATTCGTTGCGAATGCCTCTCACCAGCTCAACACCCCCTTGGCCATTATCAAAGGAGAGCTCGACGTACTCAAGACGAAACCTCGCACGCAGGCAGAAATAGATTTGTTTCACGAAAGTCTTCATCAGGAACTCCTGCGCATGAAAAGTCTCGTGCGTGATATGCTGCTCATTTCTCGAGTTGAATCTGATCAAGCAAGCTTCATCTTTCTGCCGGTTCATCTGGATGACATCCTGACGGAAACGGTCGCTCGCTTTTCTGCTCTCTCAAGCGCCAAAGGTCTATCGCTTAGATGTGTCATCGACGAGCACTCCCTCTCGCAGGAGGGAGGCTTTGAACTGAACGGTGAACGCCAGCTCTTGATGTGCTTATTCGAAAATCTTATCGAAAATGCGATTAAATATTCAAATCCGCAAACCAGCATTCAAGTGACACTCAAAAAACAAAATGATCACATTCTTTTTGTTGTCGCCAACACGGGAGCTGTCATGTCTGAAGAGGTCATTAGACGCATCATGGATTCACAGCGCTTCACGCGTGGTGAAGTCAAGATTCCTGGCACAGGTTTGGGATTATATTTAGTTAAAAAAATTGCTGAGTATCACAAGGCGGAGATCTCCATCACAAGCTCCCCTCAGCAAACACTTATCCAGATTGCTTTTAATCAGAAACCAATTTCCTGACGAACTTCCCTGCGCTCACTGCGCTTATAAGAATTGAGCGCCCAAAAGAAAGTATTCGGTCTCCATTCCGTTGGCTCTGGGAGCGGGTCATTGACGTGCATAACTCCCCCGTTGAGCTCAGCAAATCCCATTTCTAAGGGCTGATAAAAAAATCTCGGGGCAGCAATGTAGTAGCACTGATTTTTAGTAAGGTTCGTGCGGCGATAGCCTTCGGAGATATTACGATCTTCTGCATACTGCTCACGGTTTTCCATCTCAACACAATCTTCAGGCTCTTTCATGAGAGAGCGGGCCCAATCATTAACGGTTTCAGGTTTATCATTGAAAGTGGCATCCATCACCATCAGTTCGCCATTCACGCGCACCGCTGGAGCAACGTGGAACCACCAAGTAAAAGGGCGCCCAAAACGAGACGTCACGCGGTGGCGCATTTGAAATTTATAAGTGAAAAAGAGATAAACTTTTTCCATTTTTATCTGATGATTATTTTCAGCTCTCAGGGCCCACATATGAGCTCGCTCGAAGCATTCACTTTTCTCATCCATACGAGCATTTTCTTTTTTAAGAACCTCAAAGAGCTTTGCTGCCTCAGACTCTGAAATATCTGTGGAGGAGGGGGAATAGAGCTGAGCCATGGCTTGAGTGCTCAGGGCCAATAAGCATAAATAAATTAATTTCATGGCAACTTTCCTTGGTTTTGAGATCTGATTTTTAGCATGGTTTAAAAAATAATGCTTAGCGTGAGAAGTTTTTACAGGTGTCCATTTTTTGGTCACCTCTGTAAGAAATTGTAAGAAATCAATTGACTAAGCTATCGAAAACCCAATAGTCTCCGCCCAGCCAAAGATGCCCCGATTATTGCAATACAAGGGCTACCCCCTACTGTGGCGAGGGCCTTTTCGGGCCCATAAACGTGGAAAAAGTTCATGGTCCGGGGTGGTTTTGCGCAACACGTTATTTTTAAGGGTAAATTGGATCAACACATTTTTGCAGAGAGGTAGAGAGTGGCTAAAATCAAAAACCAACGTCAAAAGTCTTCATACGACCCAAACCTTGGATTCATCGGACAGGTGAAAGTAGATGTTTCAAACTACATCTTCTCTTCACACCGTCGCCGTAGCCCTTACGCTCACACCAAGACCTTGGTGAAAAATCTCTTGAACCGTGACATTAATGACCTTCACCAAGAGTCACAAAAGCTCACCAAATTCATCCGTAAGCGTGACCTTACTTTCCAAAAGTCGACCAAAGACGGCTCGTACAAGATCTTTACTGTTCCTTGTACCAACACTGTTGTGCCTCTTCAAAAATCAATGTTTAACCAGATCGAGCGCTCAGCTCAGGCCCTGGTGGTCTCTCTTCGTGCTGTGATCCAAGACATCTACGGCTCACGCTCTGTAAAAGAGTCGGGCTTTGTGAGATCCCTTCCAGCAGAAGTGCGTTCCATTTTTATCAACGCCGTTGAAACATCACCTAACTACTTTAAGCAACTTCACCACCCAAATATGCGCCGCTACCCTTTCTTTGATAACGTGGGATTAGACTTAGTGTTGGTTGAGGACTATCTCCAAAAAGCACAAACTTTTGATAAACTCCTTCGTCAGGGTCTGACCGATGACCTTGCCATGCCTTTTAAAATTCTTGAGCTCAATGCAGGGGCCCCCTCAGGTGCTTCGAATAACATGAACGTGCTCGAAGGGCTCTATGAGCAAGATCCGAACACCCTTGATTCTCTTGGTAAATTGATGCCAAACGACCACTTCAAAGTGCTCGCTGAAACTTATAAGAGCTTAGGTGAAGACTGGACTGGGATTAAAGACGGCATTCAGGTGATCCTTCCTCCAGGAGGACAAAACGGAGCGGCTCCCGAGATCCATAACCTCGCTGCCTATTCAGGCATGGTGTATGCTGATCCGGTCCAGTTGTTTTCAGATGAAAACGGTCACATCCGTCTGCGCACGATCAATGGCTCAAACCCAATCGTAACGGCGATTTACTCACGTATTAATGCTGACTCTGCTCTCTTTGATCCAGAAAAAGATATCATCCTCCGTGATGCTGATTCAGGGGAGCCGATCTATTTGAGAGATTCATTGAAGCTTGGTAAAGACGGGAAAGCTCCTTTAGTACTTGATCTTGACGGAAACCCGATCCCACTTCAATCAGACTACGCGATCCCAAATCTTCTCGAGGCTATTGTAGAGAAGAAAATTTATATGGGTGGACTCAACCGTATTTTGGATAACAAGATTATTCTCGCGGCCCTTACCACTTACGCTCCCACTTATTTTGAAAAACGTCTCAAGGACCTAGGTCTTGATAGCACCATGTCTCGCATCGCACCTCCTGAAACACTTCCCTCTCACCCTGACTCAATTAAGGTGATCGAAGCCAATCCAGAGGAATGGGTCATTAAAGCTCCAAACCTTTCAGGCGGAACCGGTGTTTATATCTTGAAGACTCTTTCAAAAGAGAGAAGACAAGAAGTTATCGAGATGGCTCGCAAGACACCAAGAGATTTTGCTTACCAAAAGCTCGTAAAAATCGCTCGCATCCCTGTGACCACAAGTTCAAAGGGCGAGACTCGTTTTGCTAACCTCGCGGCTGATATTCGCCTTTGGGTTTTCTACGGCGGCGGCGCCAAAACTCTCCCAAAAATGACTCACAATGCTCTGGTACGCTACGCTCCTCAAGAGCGCGGTCCCATGAGCTCCATCGTGAACACATCTAAGGGCGGCGGTTATGCTCCTTTCGTGGTGGTGGATGATATCGGCTCAACTGAATCAGTGACGGCAGCAGAGCTAGTGAAAGCTCGCTACCCTGTTCCCTTCATGACTCACCTTCCAATGTTTGTGGCGGCACAGTTGATCCAAGTGTCACGCTTAGCGCTTGAAATCAGAAAGCAACTTCTCTCTGATGTCGCTGATAGCTATGAGCTTTTGGGGATCACTCTTTCTCTCAAGCTTCAGTGCCGCGAGATCATGAGCTTCTTAAACCCACGCGCCATTGAGCCGATCTATAAATTGATCGACACACTTGAGGCCAAGCAAGCCAAGAAAGAAATCGCTGCTTACTTCCAGCTCGTTCACGGTAACCACATTAAACTAGTCGTTGCGCTTCAGAAGCTAGAAGTGAAAGGAAAACTTCCGAAAGGTTTCCGTGATCTTCTTGATCACTTGAACATCCTTAACGAAGATATCGTTTCTCAGCACTACTCAGATGCTCACCGTAAATCAGACAAGAAAGCGATGACCGAGATCCGCTCATTGCTTCTTGGGAAAATCGGTACGAATAAAGAAAACGTCTCTGAAGCCAAGAAGATCCTGGCCCTGCTTACTTCTAGCATCAACGCTCAGTTCCCTCATGAGAAACTCTCTGGCAAGACAGCTAAGAACATGGCGCGCATGATTGAAGATTTTATGACTGTGGTTCGTGAGCGCTTGCAGAACTCAGAGAAGGCTATTGAGTTCGCAAAACTCTTTAACATCAACACTGAACACCCTGATCTTGCGTTTGAAACTTTTGGTCTAAAAGATATGCCGGCCAATGCAAAAGCTTTAACGGCTTCTCAGTATGAGTTCCAAACTGGCAAACTCCTGACGGATTCAGACTTCGTGTCTGATGAGCTCAAGACCGTGCGTCTTGCATGGTTAGAAGTTATGGCCGAAGCTAAGAAAATTAAAAACACAGATGAGAAAAATAAATTCATCAATAGAAAGAGAGTGGCGCACTTTAAGAAGTTCCCTATTCTCTCTCGCTACCAGCAGCTCATCAACAGCACAGACTCATCTTTGTCAGATCTCATCGAGCTCATGCCGGTCATGCCCTATGCTCACTACAACTTGACTCAGCTTGCAGCCAAACAGGGACTTAAGATTGAGGAGCTTTTCGCTTCAAGCTTGAAGCCGAATAGAATCTCTCTTCTTTCAAGCCAGAAGATTCGTGAAAACCATCTTTCTGCACAAGAGCACGCCGGTGAGTGTTTCGCCAAGAAGCGTAAGTCACATGGTCTTTTCTCTGACTCAGATATCTTCATCTGGGTAAGAAAAGAACTTGATCCTCTTACTCAGATCTACACTGCTGGCCACGAAGTGATTCACTATCACCAGATTGAAGAAACCACACGCATGGAAGCTCAGGCGCTTTCAGACGGGGCCATCGCTCAAGCTTACTTTTTGAACTTCTACGGAAACTTCCTGGGAATTTCAAACGCCTCTCTAGAAAATCTCTCGGTGGATATTTCAGTTGAGCGTCAGCCACTTTACGGTCTTGCAGACAGAATGGTGCCTCATTTCTACTCAGGACTTGTGACTGAAGTGCGCACAGCGATCAACTCCAGCCGCGAAGCCTATGAGTCGATGCTCAACAAATACGGCTCACTCTTTGGCTACATGATGCCGAACTCAACACAGGTGCGTGTGAAAGCCTTGCAAGAAATCTTGCCTGCGCTTGAGAACGCAAAGAACATTCGCTTCGCTAAAGAGTTAGGTCTTGACGTGAGCTGGGATGAAGTCCGCTCCGCTCTTCCTTCGGCCAACGAAGCTCAACTGAAGGCATTGGCCCCAAAAATTGAAAAAGGCATCAAGACTGCCGGTGTGGATTATGAAGCCCTCATCGCGATTGGTAATCACCAGTTCCACGGTGTGTCTTTTGGCTATAAGATCCCTGCTCGCGAGACCTTAAAGTTGCGCCCTATTTTGGGAGTAGTCTCACTTGGTAACAGCTATAACCAAACTCAGCAACAGCAGTAAGAAGGTTGTGCATATGGATCAGATAACTTCAACACCCACAGCGCCGGAACTCTCAGAAGGATTAAAATTCCTTCTGGGAACCGTGCACTCCTCGCTCTTCTCTATTTTAGATGAAGTGATCTCTGACGGTGGAGCAGCTAAGCTTGGGATAAAAGAGAAAGTCACAAAAGTTCGCCGTCGTGGTCACGCTAATGGTTTTGAATATTCAGCCCAGGACTGGATCCAGGGTAGTTTTTTTGTTTGTTTCCTAAAAGAGCAGGGCTTTGCTCTGCACATCACCAAAGCAGAAAATGGATTCGTCTCCGAGCGCTGGGACCTTTACTCGGAAGCGGGAGTGTATCTTGAGACTCGCTATGAAGCTCCAGAAACAGTGCCGAGTGGTGAGACCCAAGAGATGGATCTGGTGTGCCCGATCCTTGATGGGTTTTATAATTTTCTTGCAGTGGAGTATGAGCACGCCTCTAAGGGTGAGACGCGTTCGGTGATTGTCCACTCACTTGAAAGATACTTGAGAGAGTACTATCGTCAAAATAAACGTGAGCGCCGTCGGGACCCACTCATCCGTCACGTGTTTAATAAAATGTTGATCATTGAAGCAGATCCGGTTCTTAATTGGGAAGAGCGCCAGATCGTTTACACCGCACTTCTCGAGCGCCTGAAACTCACTCTGAGAGTAAAACGTCGCGCTCATGGGCGCGGGATCATTTCCCAGAATCTCGTGACCCTGAGATTTCGCTGGGCTTCCTTCTCAAGACGCTTTAAGGCCCGTCCCTTGGATAATATTCGTGGCATGCTCTATCGCTACACGATAGCCAAGGTGCTATGGTTTTTTAACACCGTCAAAAGTAATCTTGGGTACTCGGTAGCGCTCGCCGTTTATGGGCCTTTTACATATTATTTTATCACCATGCCCATGAACCCTCATGCAATGCAGGCCGTAGGCAAAGTCAGATCAACTTATATCGATGTGAAAACCTCTCTGGCCGGTGCTCTCACCACAAGTACTCCTTCGAGTGAGTCGACCATTGTCACCACTCAGACTCAGACCTCATCAACGGCCCTGGCCCAAGCTGCAGCTCCTACGACAACTCCTACTCAATACACAAACCCTAATATCATCGGGGTCTCACACATTACGCAAACCCCGGATGTGAGTATTCCTTTTGCCATCTCAGGCAAGAGTGCTAACTATCGCCCACAGTATCTCAATCTCTTGCTAACCACAGATATCCCGGCCGTTGATAGCATCAACTGGAATGAGAGAATGGGTCACTTTAAACAGATGCAAATTGCCTATGAAGAATCGCTGGAGTTTGCTCCACGTCTAGGCCGCTTAGAGCAGCTTGAAACGCAGTACAACTTCCCTATGGTCGTCGAGAGCGCTTGGAGTGAAATGGAGCGCTATAATAACACCATTTTTAAATTGCGCCAAAGAGAGCCCAATCTCTCTGCAAAATTCAAGCAGTTCCTCACTAACGAAGTGAATCGCACGCAACAGCTTGAACTCTATCTCTGGGATCGCCTGGCACGCTTTATTCTCGATCAACCTTACGTCATGCTTGACCAAGATAATGAGCAGAAGCGTGGAGATTACTACATCGGAAGAGCCTTTGTGTTCATGGATGAGATGACCCAAACTCTTACTTGGAGATACCCGGATTTCAAAAAGCCCCATGGTTTTGAGAAAATTGCTAAGATGAGTGAGAAGTATAAAGCAGAACGCAAGGAACAAGGACATATCCTAGCGAACCTTAAAGTTAATTCGGATCTCTTCCGCCAAAAAGATAATTTCTCTACAGCAGAGTTTCGCTCCTATATGAAGCGTCAGTGGGAAGTGCTCTATTTGCAAAATTCTAAAGTAGAAGAGGCAAGTAATAATGGCTTGAACATGTACATCTGGAGCGTGCGAAACACGATCTGGTGCCTACAGTCGATGTACTCGGCTAAGAGACAAGAGCTAGAGCTCTTCTTCGAGCGCGAGAAAGCAGGTCAGTTTGACGGAGCTGCTCTGGCAGAGATGTCAAAAACAGAAATGATTCAAGAGACACTTTTTCATAATCTCGTGCTAGAATGGGTAGGAGTTAAAGAAGAAATCGGCTCGCGTCTAGCTAAAGACATTGAAACTGTTCAGCGTCGTATTGTGATTGATAACTTAAAAGAATCTCTCAGTGATCGCGCCAAACTACTCAATCAATTAACTAACCAAACGCAGGCCAGCGTAACTCCTTAGTAGTTGATTGAGAGACCTAAATGCAACTTAGATTATTTATTCTCACACTCGTGGCAGGATTGATTCCTGCCACGACTCTTTTTGCCCAGGGCAATCAAACGCGTTTTGAGGACAAGAGCTTTTGGAAAAAACTTACTCAAGAAGTCTCTCTCTCCTATTACGTAGCACTCATGGGACCCACCATTACAGGGCCTGAGCTTGAAACTTATAATATTTTTCTCGAAGGTCGTGGCCCTTTGCAGACTTTCCATGCCGTCAATCTGCGCTGGCAGTTTGCTCAAAATTGGGCCACCGGGGTGACGATGGCGGGTATCCACCACATCAACACAGATAAGAGAAATAACGATAACACCCTCTTTGATTCTCGTATTTATATTGCGACTCCCGGAATTGATCTGGGATTTGCCAGTATGTTCAATACCTTTTCCGTGGAACTCCCCACCACTCAGATCTCCGAAGACAATGAACTAAAATACGGTCTCGTGCTCTCCCAAGCGGTGAGTTTTAAACTCCCGCCCTCTCGTTTTACGGCCGGGTGGTTAAGCCAAATCATTCGTTATACCTATGAACGAAAAGTTCTTCCTCCGCCCTTTGTCGGCGGACTGCCCACGAACCTTCAGACGACACTTGTGACCACAGGCCCTTACCTCAACTATCAACTTTCTCCTCAGTGGCAATTGGCTTCTTTGGTTTCATTTGATTGGGATCAGCGAGGAAACCAGCAGGATAGTTTACACTTTAATAATAATCTTGAAGACCGGGTGCGCTTTGCGATCAATCATTTTTTTCTCAAAAAGCCATTCACACATGTGGGCTTCTACGTTCAGACCATTACAAAACCGATTGATGAAAAAACGATTATTGGTTTAGATTTTTCACTCAAATTTTAGACTGCGTTCCAAATAAAAATGCCGGCACTCGAGGCCGGCACTTTGAATCTTATAAACGTTAGCTCTTTCGATTATGGGTTGTAGTCACGCCAGTTCTTGAATGCTTCTTTACGTGCATCAGCCACTCCGCGCAGATCCCATGCTGTTAGGTGGCGGCCTTCAGTCTCATTTCTCTCAATGTCAGCAGGTGAACGGTAGTACATGCTGGTCTTGATCAGGTAGCAGTCCTGCGCCCACTGATTTTGGCGGTAGTCAGAGTAACGAGTGACCACGGGGCAGTTTTGTTTACGGTTCATAAAATTATCAGTCCAATCTTTCATCTTCAACGGGCCACGAGTAAAGGTGCGATCGAGAACTGTTTCAACGGAGGCCCCTTCCATTTGAGTCATCACGTAAGGAGCCACATGGAACCACCACTTATATTTTTCTGCTTTGATATAACGCTGAGTGAAGAAGATGAATACTTTCATCGAATTGATTCGTGACTGTGTATACATATCATAGGCCCAACCGTGAGCGCGATTGTAGCACTGAGACTTCCACTTCGTGCGACCGTCCATCCGATTAAACACTGACTGTGAGCTCTCAAGTGATTCGATGAATGAAGGAGTAAAATTAGCTAGGGTATTTTTCTCAAAACTCTCTCCCGTGCTGACTTCTGGTTGAGCGGTCTCAAGAAGTTCAACTCCTTTTACATGGCCATTAAACTCTCTAAAATCAATGTTAACTAAAAGATTTCTCTCGCGGGCGATCTTAAGTGCATCAAGCAAGGCCGTATCCTTCGCATCAACCCAAAGAACTCTGCCTTCAGACTGCGCAAACACCATCACTTCTTTATCACCGGCCTCAACTGCTCCAACCTCTACAATCGTGGTTGTAATTTCAGCCGAAAAAGCACTGAGACTCGTAAGCAAAGACAGACCAATTAAAACCGATTTCATGAAAACTCCCTTAAAAATTTGGGTGCTAAAGATTGATCACTTTTAACCAACGTTCATTCGATTGTAGAGAGTGTGTGTAAAATCAATATGTTACGCATTGCGTTACCATGAAATTAATACATAATTCTAATAACTTAGAAGACTTTCGCACACAAAATTGATACAACGCGTCGAAATAAAAAGTTAGTTCTTAAGGAGTTTTTTCCATGAAACGCTTATCAAAAACGTTCATCACTCTCGCGCTTTTGAGCACACAGGCCTGGGCCGACCCACTCAAAGAGATTTATCCCTATAAACCATACCCGCTAGATGAAATTAATGAGCGCGTCGCACGTGTCACAGAAGAAGCACGCCCGATTATGAACGTGTATGAGATGGAGTCACGAAATCTCACTAGCGTTAAATCAAAAGTCCAACCTTGGGGTGGATACTACTGGGCCTTGAACCAAGGGCAAATTGCCAATAACTGGCAGGACAAAAACTACCTTGAATTCTGGCAACTCTTGTCTTGGAAAACGAATGTGAGTGGATTTAAAAAAAGAAGAGTGAAGCATCTTCCAAACGTGATGCAGATGGATGAAAAAGATTTAGCAAAACTCGCCCCTTCGGAAAAATATGATTTGATGATGGGGGATATGAGTTTTGATCTCACTCATCGTGTTTGGAATTTTGCAGAGACCTGGGGAGAGGAAAAAAAATGGGGCTTCCTAAGCTCCATCGATTTACCAGCAGGCTTCCGTATTCCAAAAGCAAATAAACTGATGGCACTGTGGGAAGGCATCTGCCACGGTTGGGCATTGGCCGCTGGGGCCTATCCACGCCCGGAGAAAACAGTGACCTTCACACTTCCTAACGGCAAGAAAGTTCCTTTCTACCCTGATGACATCAAAGCACTCGTGTCACTCCTTTTCGCTAACTCTGTGGTTCAAGATAACGTTCTCTCTGAAGGCTACCGCTGTAATAATAAGAGCCCCAAGCAAGACGAGTTCGGCCGCTTCATCGATGAGATGCCTAAGAAAGAGGGTGAACAACTTCTACCCAGATGCGCTGACGTTCATCCGGGCATCTGGCACGCTTCAATCGCTAACATCATAGGCGCTCAAGGTCGATCACTGGTAGTTGAGATTGACGCCAATGCCACGGTTAACAATCATCCGATGTCAGGCTACTCGCATAAATGGTTTAACCCAAAAACGGGCAAGGAAGGTACACTGGCCGATACGGTGATTGATCTTGCCGACTACGCTGATCCCTATAAAAACAATCGCTCTCCGCACGCCAAAAAACTTGTGGGAGTGGAGATGGAGATTCATTTTCTTGCATGGACCAACCCAAAAGATCGTCCCACTGATTCGGAAGCGGACGATAAGATCTCAAAACAAAAATTTATGTATGATCTCGAACTGGATCAACAAGGAAACATCGTTGGTGGTCAATGGAGAGCGACGAAGAAAGCAGAGTCGTTTGCTGGTTCAGACAACAGTGCCCCTTCAGTCAAGCAGCCAGACTTTTTCTGGGTTACACCTAAAAACTACATGAGCTATTTCAAAAATATTAATCTTCCAGCGTGGGATGGAAAATCAATCGTCCCTGCGAGCTGGAAGCAGGCCTCTATGGGCGCCCACTCTTTTACCTATAACGTGACTCGTGATTATGGGTTTGAAGAAAAGTGTACTGTGATTCCAGAGAATGGAAGAGGCAGTAAGGAAGTGCCCTGTGAGTTTAAGTACCCGCGTCCACAACCAATGATTAATTTCGTCAATCAACTCGTTGAGATGTCACAGGAGTAAGCCATGAAAAAGATCCTACCCTCACTTCTTCTCCTCTCCACGGCTCTGCATGCAGGAGAAATCCCTAAGCATGAGGACTACACTCTCTTGCTTAGCTCCAGACCTGTCACTGGACTGGACCAAATTCAGGCCCAAGGATTGAATTTTAAACTAACCAAAAAATCTCTTTGGTCTGGATCCTACTGGCCCTTTTATCAGGGCTCGCTTGGCTCTCGCTACCGTGACCCGAGCTTTAGGGCGGTGATGAATAAAACCTATAAATTTGAAGAGTACGTCAATTTGAGAACGGCCAGAGTTAATCCTAATGATTTATCTCCTGCTGAAAAGTATGACCTCCTCCTTGGTGACTCACTCGGCACCTTTACTGAAACCCAATGGAAGAATGGAGCAGATAACAGATCCCTGAGTGGCTCTGTGCCCACGTGGCGAGGCATCTGTGATGGTTGGGCAGCGGCGAGCATGACCTGGAATCGCCCCACCAAATCAGTCACCTTACTCTCTGTGAACGGTCTTCCCATCACATTTTTTCCTGAAGACATTAAGGCGCTGGGCTCTCAGCTCCATGCTAAAGGAGAAAAGCGAGTCACTTTCCTTGGTAAACGCTGTAATGGAACGACTGGTTGGTTAACTGGCGCGTGTGGAGGATTGAATCCAGCTGCCCTTCATTTGGCACTCATCAATTCTGTGGGAGTTGAGGGGTCAAGTTTCATCCTCGATATCTCTCCTGGTAAAGAAGTATGGAACTATCCCGTGCAAGAATACAGCTTGAGCTACTCGAACCCTCTTACAGGGGCTGCAGCTAGCGATTGGAAGAGCGCTCGAGTTGAACTGGTTGGAAATGAAAGGGATCTAAGAGCAAACAAAAGAGCAGAAGGCACTCGCTGGATCGTGGCCGTAAAAGCCAAAGTAAAATTCATGGATATGCGTGACGGCGGCACCAATAGTTTTGACTCCGCAGAATTTGATAAGATTTTAGAAAAAGAATGGAGTTATGACCTAGAGATCGACCATCGCGGACAAGTGATAGGTGGAGAGTGGATCAGCAAAGCGAGACCTGATTTTATGTGGGCCCCACAAAAAACAAGCCTTCCGGTTTCAAGCCTTGAGAGGCGTGGACAGTTTAGTTTTGATCCCACTTTGCCGGTAGACCCGACACTTGCAGCAAGAGGGATTGAGGCTTCTAAGAACGCACAACCCCTGGCCGCCATCATCAATAAACTTTTCGAACTCTCAAAATAGTGAGCTCTACTGTGCGCGCTGGATAGCCAGGCGCACAGCTTTAAGAGCATTCACACGGCCTGCACCTAGTCCCGACACACCTATCTTATCAGCAGACTCCAAAAGAATGTTCTCGACATCTTGGGGAGTAAATCGTGGGTTCACTGAGTAAATCAGTGCGGCCACGCCTGAGACAATGGGAGCAGAGTAAGAGGTACCACTACCTGTTCTGTATTTTACGGCTTGAGGATTCGTGACATTGTAGACAGCTGTTGAAGTGAGATCGAGCCCTGGCGCAGAGATATCAACGAAAGGACCATAGTTCGAGCCTCCGCTGCGAAGAAACTTTCTCCACGTCCAACGCTTATCAGTTCTATTCGTTCCACCAACGGCCACGACATGCGGAGACCTTGGATAACTTGATTCACTTCTTAGTTTTCCATGGTTGCCAGCAGAATACACGACGAGGGTTCCTTTCTCATTGGCATACTTTCCTGCTGCAGCCACAGCCGCTGACTCCACTCCTGTGAAGCTCACATTGACGACCTTCGCCCCACGATCAGCTGCGAGCATAATACAATCAGTGATGCGTTTCATGGTGGTTGAGCCATTCGTATCTGAAATTCGTAAGGGAAGAAGTTTAATATTGGGGGCGACACCTGCCACACCGACTTCATTAAGAGTTGCTCCAATGAGGCCCGCGACGTGTGTCCCGTGATTAGTGGACGTGGTGTTTTCGTTATTATTGCCGACAAGATTCCAACCTGGGAGAACTCGTCCCATCAAGTCTTCATGATCGGCCTGAATCCCAGAATCGCAAACGGCCACGACGACATCACCTGAACCCGCATTATAATCCCAAGACTCGGCACTTTGAATGGCATCGTGGTGCCATTGATTATTCAGATCAACACTCGAGGCCTCATCCTCTTCGGGCTCAGTTTCAACCGTGTTAAACACCACGTACTCAAAGGCCTGAGACTTCAACATCGAATCTCTCAGTTTAAAAAGATCCACTCCTAGAGCAGGTCTTAAGAGCTGAACCGGCAGCCAAGAAGAAGTGCGAGACGGGGTGATCCCAAAAGAATTGAGCACTGACACATCACTGAGACGCTCAGGTCGTATTTTGTAGAGTAATTCACCAGTGTGCAGGATGGGAGTTTGCGTTTGCGACTGAGCATGGGCCGCCAGCGCCAACAGAGAGAGTGTTAAAAGGCTTTTTAACATACTGGTCATCCTTTGAGCCCAAAAAGGACTCAGCAAGTGGTTTCTTACATTTTGACATGAGCTGAAATCAAATATAGGCGTGGTAAAATTTACCTAAGGAGTAGTCAGATTCTGACGACTTAAGGATAAATGCCGCATGGCAAAACTCTCGCGCATCGCAACATTTCTGCTCTTCTCTTACAGTGCTCTCGCAGCTCCTCGGGTACTTGTGAGTGGCTTTGATCCTTTTGGTCGTGCCACCACTAATCCCTCATGGGAGATCGCTCAAGCCGTAGTAAAAAATTTAAAAGCGCAAGGCATCGACTCCGCCGCTTGCCTGCTACCCACCAGCTACCAGCGCTCACTGCCAGCACTGGAAAAGTGCCTGGATGAATTTGGTGAGAGTGATCTGGTCATCTCACTTGGTGCGGGATTATGTAATGTGAAATGGGAAACCAGAACCTTCAATCGTAACCACGACAAAGGCCCTGATAATGATGGAGTCTCACGGCGTCGGCAATTAATTGATCCACGCGGTCCAAAAGAATTAGGCTTACGCCTTAATTACCAAGCAATGTGGTGTGGGATGGATGCGCAGGAAAAAAAGATCACGATGGTCTCCACTAATCCAGACACCTTTGTCTGCAACGACCTCGCCTATAAATATAGCTTAAAAAATCCCGCACAGATGTTTGGCTTTATCCATGTACCCTCTGAAAGTTGCCTGAAGAAAACGCCAGAGCTACTTTCTCAATCCATCAGCCTTGTCACAAAGATGATTGGCCTGCAATTAAAAGCAAACAGAGAATCCAACATCAATTGGCCTGATTTTCAAAACGACGCCCGTCTCTCCACCAGTCGTTTGGAAGTGAAAAGTCTTGAGCGTGAATCAGTCATGAGTTGTGAGAGGGAATTGATTAAAGCGTGGAGCAAAGCTTTTTAGCTAGAGGCCAGGCTGAAATCCAGCCATTCTTATAGAGCCCATTCATGGCACAGAGACCCTGATCAAGTTGACCGGCGAAGGGCCTGCGCGTTTGAAGAATCGAGCGGATGCCAGTGTGAATACGTGCCTTAGAAAAATCAAGTTCAAGCTCCACTTGAGATAGAAAGAGTTTCTTTATCGCCTCAAGATGAGTCAGCGAAGGGGATAGTAAATCGCTATTTTTAATCGTTGTCGCTCCCAACTGAAGCGTCTTGATATCATGGCGGTAATGCAAATTGAGACCATGAAAGCTGAGAGCAAAGCTGTGATCAGAGGTATGTTGCTGAGACCATTCAAAATAGCTGCCTTGACTGGGCTTTATCGTATCAAGTTCACTCGAGGGGACCACTCTTTTCATCCACCTCTGCCACGCCCCCGTGCAAAGAATAACTTTTTCAAACTCACTCTCACCTGTCTGCGTTTTAACTAACCAGCCCTTGGCAAAAGGTCGTAGTTCGGTGACGAGCGCCCTGTAGTGTTCATGACTTTCATCAAATGATGATAAAAAAACTTCGGGATCAATTAACCAGCATTTTTCACGCACAATTTTGACTGGCCTTTGTTTGGGGCCAAGAAAACTCTCACGAGCCTCTGGCAAATGAGAAAATCGTCGCATTTCTTTCTCATCATTGATCCAAGTTTCAAGCTCTCCTGCGACCACCCCCGGGAGCCTCGATTCTGCATAGAACTGATCACTAAATTCCCAGTGCTCACACAATTCATCCCCTAAAGCAGAGATTCCCCTTTGAGTTCCTCTCAGGGCCGCTACGGCGGTGGATCTCAGTGATGCCGCAGGGGCCAGGTTTTCAGAGGAAAATTGCACAATTTTGTCAAGCGGACGCAAGATTTTTAGCCAGTGAATGACACTGGTGGCTGCAACCCCTGCTCCTATAACCGCCACTCTCTGGGACATTTAAATCTCACTTATTTAATTCGGGACTCTTTACTCTGACATTCTCTCATATCCGCTTGCCATTGGCACGGGGGGATCAGTATGCTTTTTTTTCGTATTTTAAGGAGAGAAATATGTCACTTGATCATAGCGCTATTGTCTACACCACTCAGAAATTACAGCTTCCCGCGCAGAAAGTTTTAGCCGTGGCCCAGCTGATTTTCAGTGAATCGTGTACCGTCCCCTTTATTGCCCGCTACCGTAAAGAAGCCACTGGTGGTTTAGATGAAGTGCAGATCCGTGCCATCCAAGAGTCTTACGAAGAGCATATTGAAATTGAAAAAAGACGTGTCTTTATTGTGGATGCCATCACCAAGATGGAAGCCATGACTCCTGATTTACAAAAACAAATCAAAGCCGCCACGACCCTCAACCAACTCGAAGACATCTACTCTCCTTACAAGTCGAAGAAAAAAACCAAGGCGATGATTGCTAAAGAATTCGGCCTGGAGCCGATAGCTCAGGCGCTTCTCACAAGCTCCGCAGATCTTTCAAGCTATAAGGCTCAGCTGGAAGAGATCGTTAAAAAGTCTGAAGGGAAACTTAAAGACATCAACGAAGCCCTTGCCGGAGCATCGGATATCTTGATTGAGCAGTTCTCTCATGAGCTCACTTTAAAAGAGAGAATCCGCCAAGAATTCTGGAGCACGGGACTCATTATAAGTTCAAAAAGAAAAGACGCCGAGAAGATCGAAGACTATACCAAGTACCAAGACTTCTTTGAATTCTCTGAGCCTGTCTCAAAAATTAAAGAGGCCAAGGCCAGTCACCGCTACCTCGCTCTTCGTCGCGGTATGATGAATAAGATCCTCAAAGTGGATATCACCATCGTCCCGGAGATTGCTTATCAGATGATCGAGTCACACTTTTTTAAAACGGGATCAAAACTTGGGGCCTATGAACACTTAAAGGTCTGTGCCAAAAAAGCTTATGACCAAGCGATCCTTCCCTCGCTGGATCTAGAACTAAAAAATGATCTCAAGAAAGCCGCCGACACGGCTGCCATCAACATCTTCGGCGTCAACCTCAAGGACCTGCTGCTTCAGCCGTATTTGGGCTCTAAGGCGGTCTTGGGTATTGACCCTGGTGTGCGCACAGGCTGTAAGGTGGTGATCATCGACAGCACCGGGAAGTTCGTAGGAGATCATGTGATCTATCCCTTCCAACCGCGCAACGATGTGAAAGGCTCCGCTGAAATTATCACCAAGATGATTGAGGCTTTCAAAATTGAGCACATCTGTGTGGGTAACGGAACCTTTGGGCGTGAGACGCTAGAGTTTCTCGAGACAAACGTGAAGCAAGTCAAAGACGGCACGGCGAAGGCAACGCTGATCTCTGAGTCCGGTGCCTCGATCTATTCGGCCAGTGACATCGCTCGCGAAGAGTTTCCGGATAAAGACGTTACCGTGCGTGGAGCGATCTCGATTGCTCGCCGCTTTCAAGACCCACTGGCTGAATTAGTAAAGCTAGACCCGAAGTCGATCGGTGTGGGTCAGTACCAGCATGACGTGAACCAGATCCAACTTAAAAACTCTCTCGAGGCAGTGGTCGAGTCGTGTGTGAACTTTGTGGGTGTGGACCTCAATACCGCTTCTGCTCCACTCTTAGCCTACGTCTCTGGCATAGGTCCGACGGTAGCAAAAAATATCGTCAAACACCGTGAGGAGAAAGGGGCGTTTAAATCGCGCCAAGATCTTTTAAAAGTTCCGCGCTTTTCCCAAAAAGTTTTTGAACAGTGTGCAGGCTTTCTGCGTCTCTATCACTCAGAAAATCCTCTCGACTCAACCTTCATTCACCCCGAGCGCTACCCTCTGCTTGAAAATTGGTGTAAAACTCAGGGCAAGGCCCTGCAAGATTTGGTCAACGATCAAGATCTCAAAAATAAACTGGAAAACGATAAGGCACTTAAAGCTGAGATTGGTGAGATGACTCACACAGATATTGTGAAGAGCTTAAAGGCTCCCACACAAGATCCGCGCACTGTCTTTAAATCCATCGAATTCACTCAGGGCCTAAAAGACATGGGTGATTTGAAAATTGGTCAATGGTATCAGGGTCAGGTCACTAACATCACTCTCTTTGGGGCCTTTGTGGATATTGGGATCAAAGAAAATGGCCTGCTCCACATCTCCCAGATCTCAGATACCTTCGTGGAAAATCCTACGGATAAACTGAAAGTGGGAATGGAATTGAAGGTCAAAGTGATCGGCATTGATAACGAGAGAAAACGAGTCTCTTTGTCGTGTAAAACGGACTCAAGCGCCAGCGATGCCCCTATCTCCACGGGAGCACCAAAAGGTGGTCATCGACAGCCTCAAATGCCCGCCCAACCAGCATTTAAGAACAATGCCTTTGCGGGACTCTCTGGTCTAAAACTCAAATAGGCAAGCTTTCCCAGCTAGCTTGAGGTCATGAACTCGCTGATAATAGAGTCATGACCTCAAAGAAAGCCTTAAGCATCGTTCAAGACCAATCTCTCTCAACTGCCGTTGATCCCGAGTTATCACGAAAGTTTTCTGAAGCACGCGCTCGAGGCATTCTCATCGAAGACTTCATTAAAGATTTTCTTGGTAATTTCCTATCCGTTGACACTCGTCGTGCTTATCAGGGAGACCTCGATGCATTCTTTGGTTTTCTTCGTAGTGGCGGTGAAAATCTTAAGCACCCCAAAGATCTGGCGAGTTTCCACTTCCAACTCTACCGAGATGAACTTATGAAACAAGGTAAGGCCTCAGCCACGATTAACCGTAAACTCGTGGCCGTAAGATCATTCATCAAATGGGCGCTCTCGGCCAAACTCATCGACTCCAATCCCTTGGACGTTGTAAAACTTCCGAAGGTGCAAACGGAATCCCCCACGCAGGCCTTCGATGATGCGGAAGTGGTGCAGATGATGAATGCCCCTGACATTACCACCCTCAAGGGCTCTGTGCACAGGCTTGCTCTCACGCTTCTTTTTCACGTGGGTCTCCGGCGTGCAGAGCTCACGCAGATGCGCTGTCGCGATTTTTATAAGGAGCGTGGCCACATCGTCTTGCGCATCCATGGTAAGGGGGACAAAGTCCGAGTGGTGCCTCTGAGTCCTGTGGTCATTGAAGAGCTGACCCGTTATCACAATTTTTTGCGTGAGCAGGGAGTGGAGCTTGAAGGTGATGACTTTCTATTGCAACTCGATCCCATCAAACGCCGAGGACAGCCCATCGATGGCTCAAGTGTGTATCGAGTGATTGAAAAATACGCGCGTGAACTTGGAATAAATAAGAAAGTCTCACCTCACTCATGTCGAGCGACGGTGATCTCGCATCTCTTGGACACGCAACATACACCGATTCGTGATGTGGCCATCTTTGCAGGCCATGCCAATGTGACGACCACAGAGCGCTACGATAAACGTCGCAAGAATTTAAATAACTCGGCTGCCTATGAAGTGGATTTTCTTAAAAAAATCGACTAAGCCGATTTCTTCGTCATTGTATTTTTAATACAATTTTTCATTTCAAAAAGAAATTTCTCAATCTTTTTTACCATCAGTGCATTTGAGTTGCTTAGGTGCTTGAAACTGACAAAGAAATAGACTTCGCTGGTGCGGCCGTAATCAAAGCGATGGGCCAATTGAAGTTCTTTAGGATCGATCAAAAAAGCATCGTTCTTGTTCTGAGTGTAGAGAGGATGAGCTGGCCAATTTTTAGCAGTATTTTTTACCTCATTCCAAGTCAAGCTCTCTTTCGTCGTCTCAAAGATTTGTGTATTCATCAATAAACGCAACTGATTGGTCTCTTTGATTTTGTAAAAAAAGTCATTCGCCATGACCTTGAGTAATATGCCTTGTGACGTCACCTGGCAGAGACTTCCGAGCATGGTATTTTGAAACTGCTCGCCTGATTCAAAGAGTAAGCGTGAGTGGAGACGAAGCCGGAATTCACGAGAAGGTAGTTTGTTATCTAGGAGTGAGAGAAAAACAAAATCCTGATAGTTTTGAATGTTTAAACAATCGGTGATGGCCATTTTTTTAAAAGGACCTGAGGGAGAGATGAATGAGATGTCCATCGGTACGGTGGCATCATAATCAAAAATTGTCTTCTGCTGCAGATGACTCTCGTAAATATCAAAAAGATGAGTTGTGAAGAGTTTAGAATCTTTTCTAATCCACACCGGAATATTTTTGAGATGAGAGATCTCTGCGAGTTTTTGTTCTCTTAGCTTGGCCACATCCCCGTCTGACTTTATTTTTTGGCGAAAATAATCACAGCACTCGTCATAGTCAGACCAGATGAAATGAAGAGGCGAAGAATCCTGCTCGCTTTGGGGAAAGAGATCAAAATCTTGATCAAAATGAAGAAGATCGGTGTGAATTTTAGCACTGAACACTGACGCCATTTGGATTCCTTGAAGAGCGGGATAAGACTATTGTAAATCGGATCAAAAGCTCGGCAAGTTGAACCTTTTTTCTCTTAATTTTCAGACGCTCCACGCACCAGCTGAATGAAGCTGGGATTGTCTTTTCTAAATGACTGAAATGAGAAAAAACTAAACACAATTGCAATAAAATAGGGAATGCAAAAAGAACTTAACAATGTCGCTAAACTGATATGAATGGGAAAAGTTCGTTCCACAAAGATATCTGGCATAATCACATGACCTTTCTTCTCAAGTAAGAAAAGTAACCCAATCCCTAATCCCAGACCTGCCAAGCAGGCCACTCCAGAGAGCTGGAGAATAAAAGTCAAAAGTAGGCGATTGATCTTTTTAAGTGAATAACCCAGCAGCCAAAAGCTCGCGAGATCCTGACGAATTTTTGTAAAAAAGAGAAAGAGTGCTGTGGTGATGGAGACCGCAACCAGCAGAGACATGGAGATAAAGAGCATGAGCATGACTTTAGTCTCAAGTCCCAGGGCCCACATGAGTGTTTTATGCTCATCTTCCCAAGTGACAAACTCCTGATCGGAGAGCTTGCTCTGCGCCTCTTTGAAATCCTCAGCATCATAAAAGCGCCAGCGATTGGCCTCACGAACGCGCAGAAGATTTTGCACAAACCCTATTCGTACCCAAGCATGGAGTTGATCAATCTCTTGCACCTCTGAGAGCAAGTAGTCTGAGACTTCGCTCGAGAGCTGGCGGGGAACCTCACCGGCCAGACCAGCGGTAGAACTAGGAGCAATTAATTTTATATTATGAAAAAAACTGGTCTTAAGTTTTTGCGCTAAATCCACACCAAGAATAAGACCTGAGAAATCTTTATCTTTTAAAAATTCCGGCCGATAGGAATTGAAGTCTATCCCATGGATCACAACTGGAGCGACATGACCGCCAGCACGGGCCAGAATTTCCATTTCAACTTCTCTGGTAAATTTCCATCCTTGAGCTTGAAACGCCTCAAATTTTTCTCTCTCTCCCTCATCAAAGCGGATGACTCCTACCCCGGAGATATTTTTTGAGCGCGCGATCAATCCTTTCTGTAGCCCCCCCATCACCCCCTGGATCACAATCAATGAAAGTGAGGATAGAAAGAGACCAGACACCGCCAAGAACAAAAGTCCTTGGCGCGTGCGGGCCCTAAAAACATAACCCAGAAAATACTGATAAAAAGCGTTCATCTAGAGACTATAGAAAGTCGATTTCTTCTGCATCAACTCCATAAGCAGTGGTGCCGGCGTGTAGCGCTCAGCACTCACCTCACTGGCAAACTGCTGCATAATGGCCGTTACTCTCTCTAGCCCTTCTGAATCTGCGTAAGTCAGCAAGCCACCTTTAAAGGGAGGAAAACCAATGCCATAAATCATCGCGATATCTACCACTGATGCTTTGGTTACAATCTTATCCATTAAGCAATAGGCTGCTTCGTTAATCATGGGGAGAAAAAGTCTTAGCTGCAACTGCAGTTCATCGATCGTGGTTGACGTAGATGGGAGCAAACTTTCCACCACAGGATTGACCCCAGTGGACTGTCCTTTTTCATCATAGAGATAAAAGCCTTTGGCATTTTTCTTTCCCAAAGCTCCACTTTCAGTCAACTTATGAGAGAGGCCAGATGCCAGCGCACGAGAACCAAGGCCCTCTTGCATAATTTTCCCAACTTTCTCACACACATCCAAGCCTACTTCATCCATCAAGCGACAAGGCCCCATGGGCATACCAAAATTAAGAGCTGCTTGATCGATGTCTTTGATGCTTATCCCCGACTCAAGCAAATAAGCTGCTTCATTCAGATAAGGAGCCAGAATACGATTCACTAAAAAACCCGGTCCATCATTAACGATGACAGGCGTTTTCTTCACATCTAACGCCCATTTATAGAGTGTATCAAGAGTCTTTTTAGAAGCTTTAGGATGGGCAATGATCTCTACCAGAGGCATTTTGTTAACTGGATTAAAAAAATGCAGACCCGCAAAACGGCTGGAATCTTTAAGTGCTTGGCTCATCTCGGTGACAGAGAGCGAGGAGGTGTTGGTTGTGATCAGGCAATCGGGCTTAACCATCTCTTCGAGTTCAGAGAAGATTTTCTTTTTTACCTGCATATTTTCAACCACGGCCTCGACCACAAGGTCCACTCCCATGAAACCATCAAAGCTCGTCGTCGGAGTGATCGAGCGCATTTTTCGATTAAAATCATCTTCGCTCATGCGCTTTTTCTTGAGCGCAGAAGAAAAATTCTGAGAAGCTTGTTTCAATCCCAGTTCAAGGCCCGCTTGATTGATATCTTTCATGATGGGCGCTTGATTGTTTTGAGCAAAGAGCCAAGCAATCCCCCCGCCCATGACTCCGGCCCCTAAAACGGCTCCACGCTCAATGGCCGGGAGTTCCTCTTTACCTTCTAATTTTTTGGAATTATCGGTTAAAAAGAAGATGTGCTGAAGATTGCGTGAGACAGTTGTCTGTGAGAGTTCACCAAACGCTTGGGCCTCCATCGCCAGATAAGCATCACGCCCTTTTGAACTACCTGCTTCCAGCACTTCAAGGATTTTTAGAGGAGCAGGGTAAAAGCCCTTCGACTGGGAGAGCACTTTTTCTCGCGCCTTTTGGAAAATAATTTTACGCGTAAGAAAATTATCCATCGCCACATTTTCAAGCGTCTTTGAGAAGCCTTCATTCTTCTTTGGCACGGGCTTGAGGATCAAATCCATCGCCAGCTCCATCATTCTCTCCGTGGGGAGCATGGCCGTCGCCAGTCCATTCTTGATAGCAGCTTTCGATTTCACTTGGCGCCCCGTCAGAATCATATCCAGAGCATTGGGTAAACCGATCCGCTTAGGCAGGCGATAAGTGCCCCCAAAACCAGGTAACACTCCCAGCATGACCTCTGGCAATCCGAGAGCTGTCTTGGGATTATCTGACACATAAATGCGCTTGCATGAGAG
The DNA here is from genome assembly GCA_002435705.1 of Bacteriovoracaceae bacterium UBA6144. Classification (GTDB taxonomy): domain Bacteria; phylum Bdellovibrionota; class Bacteriovoracia; order Bacteriovoracales; family Bacteriovoracaceae; genus UBA6144. The sequence continues at coordinate 17,097 of DIVA01000052.1, read as the reverse complement.
AGAGAGTTCAAGCCCTCCCCCGAGACAGATTCCATCGACGACTGCTGCCGTGGCTGATTTCAGATCTTCAATCATATTGTAGATCATCTGGCCTTGTTCTGCCCCTCGAGCGGCGTCGGCTTCTGTTTTAAGTGAGTTGATAAGACTCACATCGACACCAGCCAAAAACACACCCGGCTTGTGAGAAAAGAAAAGGACTCCCTTCACTTCTTTACTCTTTTCCTTTGCAGCAATCTGTTCGACGACGTGCTTGAGTTCCAAGAGCGTATCGGCACTCAGTGTGGTCATGGATTTTTTTTCATATTTCCCAAACCCAACGAGGGCGATGGTATTTTTTATTTCAAAGGTCAGTGACTCTAACTGCATACTCAATCCTTATTTTTGAAGATTCTCAATCACTACAGCTCCACCCTGACCGCCGCCGATACAAAGGGTCGCAAGACCAAATTGTTTTTTACGACGTTTGAGTTCGTGGGCCAGAGTGACCACTAAGCGTGATCCGGTCGACCCGACTGGGTGGCCTAAAGCAATCGCTCCGCCGTTCACATTAAGCTTTTCATGATCGATCTCGCCGATGACCTCATTGATGCCCCAACGGCTAGCGAGAGTTTTATCTCTCATCACTTTCTCGCAACCTAAAACTTGCGCCGCAAAGGCTTCATTCAACTCAATCAGATCCATCTGATCCAGTCTCATCCCAGTGCGCTTGAGGACACCATGAGTGGCCATCACTGGACCCAGTCCCATGCGCTCAGGCTCAAGCCCATGGAAGTGGTAGTCCACCATGCGGGCCATGGGATTCAAATTATATTTCTTCACCGCTTCCTCAGAACACATTAACCACACAGAGCCTCCATCAGTGATGGGACAAGCGTTACCCACTGTCACCGTTCCGGTGACTTTTTCAAAATAGGGTTTCATCTTCGCTAAGCCTTCCACGGTTGAGTTCCCGCGAGGACCGATGTCGTCTTTGATCACACGATCAAGTTTTTTTCCCGCTGTAATGGCGAGAATTTCAGAGGCAAATCTCCCTTCAGCAGTGGCAGCCGTAGCGCGATGATGTGAGCGATTAGCAAACTCATCTTGCTGTAAGCGTGAGATGCCTAATTCACGGGCCAGGGTCTCAGCTGTCTGACCCATGTTACGACCACAAAAAGGATCCGTCAGACCTTGCTCAATGGCGATGATGGGTTTTAAAAACTCCGGACGAAAGCGACTCATGATGGAGAGCTTTTGCACCGGCGTCTTGGCTTTCATCAGATCAATAAAAAAAGCAGTCATCTGCTTGTTAAAGAGTAAGGGCATCTGTGACATACTCTCCGCCCCGCCTGCAAAAATCATGTGCGAGCGACCAGAGACGATTTTATCAAAACCTTGTGAGAGAGCTTCCATGCCTGAGGCGCAGTTACGATGAACAGTGTAGCCTGAGGTCTTTTTATCCAGGCCTGCTTCCAGAGCGATCACGCGCCCCACATTGGGGTATTTGGCCGGAGTACCGGTGTTGCCGATAATCACTTCATCGATCTGATCTTTTGGAAGTCCAAATTTATCGACGATGTGGCGGATAAGATAGTGAGCGAGATAGGGAGCTGCGACTTCAGCAAGATCTGCACCAGATTTAACTTGAGGAGTTCTTTTTCCTTCTACGAGATAGACAGGCTTCATGAGTCAGTACCTTTTTGTTGTGGGGATTCAAAAAGATTTTAACTCGCACGCTTTGGGTTTCAAAGAAAAAAGGCCCACCAGAGGTGAGCCTTTTGTGTGAATCATGTCAGACTTTTTTGACTTAGAACGTTACAACCATACCTGCAAAGATCGAGAGAGCATTTGAGTTGATAATCTCTTCACTCAAAGTCTGCAATCTTCTCTGGTCAGGAGCATTGAATGGATTTACTCCAGTATTTGCATTCCCGGCCCCAAAGCCTCTTGAGTACTGAAGCTCGATATTCATGCCAATGGACTGAGTGATGCGAAGTTCAGTACCACCCATCAATAAGCCTGTTGCATAAGAGTTCGTCAGCTCTTCGTTACCAAAACTCTGACCAAAACTCGAGAAAGTACTTTGATCTTTATACGCAAGCGTCATGCGGTTATAACCTAAACCAGCACCCAGGTACGGGCGAAATCTCTCGCCGCGTGTGAGGAAGAACTTAGCATAAAAATCAACACCGATATTTGAGTAGTCAATGTTTCTGCCGCGACCAAACTGATTAAAGTACTGACCATAGTAGGGCTGAGAAGAATAAGTGTTCGCAAAATCTTCAGTCTCAAAACGACCGTAGTTAAGACCAACACCCATACTCAGACGATCGGAGATATTTGATTCAAGACGCAAGCCTCCCGCAAAAGAAGTCTCAAGTCTCTCTGCTTCACCTTGGAAGTTCGTCACTCCTGCGAAAGGAATTAACTTTATTTCTTCAAAAGCTTTCAGAGGAGCTGCTGGCGCGACTGGAGCACTGGCTTCAAGCTTGGCCACAGAAGCCTGACCAGTAGAGATTGAATCTTCTACCATCGGTGCTTTATTCTTCACCCATTTTGAGCACTCAGGAGACTTTGACTCCTCAAGTAAGCAGCGAAGCTTCAGCTCATTTTCAGCAGTCTTTTTATTAAACTCTTTAATGGCTTTTTGTGACTCGATTTTCTCGTCGATGTACTGGTCTTGGCTTTCGAGCAGCTTCTCGGTTTGACCAGAGAGCTTACCCAGCTCCTTAGCTTTTTCTTTATTAAGCTGGGTCATGTTTTTCTGCTTACCCAACTCACCTTTAATTTGTTCGAGTTCACCGTCCGTGACGTTTTGCTCTTTGAGGTATCCATCCACATCAATCTGATCTGAGTGCAGGACCTGATCCTGAGATTGTGCGTAAGCGGATCCAAATGTGAGCCCTGCAAATACCGCGAGGGCCAGGGTCATCTTTTGGGTTTTCATACGAGCCTCCTAAAAAAGAACATCAAAAAAACTAAATTTATGCTATGCGTAACAATCTTAGCCATTTTCTGAATGCTCTAGTGTAAAACTCAGCAGATCGTGTAAAATTGACATGATTTCGGCTTTGGCCCTACCAATTATTTTTCTTTCAACTGTGAACCCAATGAAAAATCAGATACTTATACTTTTAAGCCTCTTTCTCCTTTTCCCAAGGGCCCAGGCCCAATGGGCGGATCAAGCGAGGACTCTCTTTGATAAAGACCTGCCAGAACAAATCAAAACCTACCCAGACGCCCTCATGACCTTCTGGGGTGGATTTCGCCGCTACCTTCACTGGCCTCAAGCACGGGGAGAGATAGTAGAAAAAGCTTCTTCTCTCTTTAAAAGCCAGCGTTTCTCATTTTATTTTTTCGCTCATCCTAACCCTAAGGCCCCTCTATATATTTTTATGCCCGGAATATATGGGCAACCCCACAAGGGCATCACACAAAATTTCATTGATACGCTCGAGGCACTTGAAGGGAGTGTGATTGTGGTCCCTAACCTTTTGGCCCAAGAGTATATCCAGGCCAATCCCACTTATATAAAGGATGTGGTCGAGAGTGAAGTGGCCGTGATGCAAGAGGTACTGGATTTTGCATTAACGAAACTCCCACCTCAACCAAGGTCCATTCATCTCATTGCTGAAAGCCTCGGCTCGGGGCTTGCGGTGGCATGGGTGGCAGAGGATCAAAGAACAAAAAAACAAATCTCAGATCTTCTTTTGCTCTGGCCGCCGATGAATCTTTTTAGCGCCATGAAAAACTTTGATAATCTTATTGATTCCTACCGCAAATTTGAGTGTACAACTATTGGCAACCTTCTCACGATTTCACAAAAGTTTCTTTTCACGATTTATCCGGAACATCTCACACAGACGGAACAAGAGTGTATGGGACAGGTGATGCTGGTGGATGGATTTTTAAAAGCGACTCAGAAATCTCTAGCGAGCTACAAAGAGACTGACCCCAAACTCGCCTCGCTTCCTATTCCTACGGGCTTTGAGCACTTTTTTCAAAACTACCGACCCGAGGTTTGGAAGCTGATAAGTTCCAAGGATCCCCGACTCTCCCTGGCTTACTCAGTTCGAAAATTTGCCCCTCTCCTGCCGGTGAAAATCATCACAAGCCAGAATGATTTTCTTAACAAGGGCCTAGAATGGAGAGACTTTGCTCAGGAGACTGGTTTGAAACTTGGGCAAGATATTCTGGTGCTGGATTGGGGTGGTCACTCAGGGAGCATCGGTTCGCCACAATTCAGCGAAGTTTTGAAACTGATTTATCCTTAGCGCGGAAGCCGGTAGCGTTTGTAAGAGGCATTGACTCCATCACTCCCGAACACATTGTCATAACCTGAAAGATAGGAGTTAAGCATGCTATCGGGGTTATCAATTAAATAGTCGTTGAGTTTGCCAAAAAAAGCGATGGCCACAGAGATCATCACACCGACGAGGAGAATGTATTCAACGGATGATTGGCCTTTCTCATTGAGCTTCGGTTTTTGACTCATAGTCCTTATTATAAAGGCTAGCTCCATGGACACCAAGTGGGCAATCTAGGTCAGATCCCAAAGCATTTCAGTCAGAAAACCAAGATTTCCAAAACGCTTATTCATCATCGGGCCCCAGTATTCAAAATCTTTTAATAAGGTCTGATTGTCTCGGCGATACACTTCGACCTCGCGGGATTCATGCAGATAGACCTGCTGGCTGACTCGTTCATTTAATTGGGTCTCTTCCAGCCAGATATCCCAAGCAGCACGGGATTCAAAGTTACCTAGACTCTTACTCAGATGAGGCATGGTGTGAGTTAAAAGAGGCTGTGCTAGCTCCATGGCCTCACTTCTATAGAACTGAGGAAGTGACCCAGGCTTATCTCCCACCAACACCTGCAAAGTCGTCTCCCTTGGCTGGTCTTCTAGAATCATCACTGGAACATCCGTTCCAATCAGATGACCTGCCGTCATCGCAATGAGCTCTGAGCGCTGGGAGGCCACTAATTCCTGAGAAGAGTGCGCCCAAGAAGTCTCAAGTCCGCGATAAACTTTTTCTTTAAAATGACACTCGACTTCCGCATGGGGTTTAGGAAAGCCATACAGGAGTAGTCGATCAAAACTTATCACACCTTCATAGCTATCTAAGAGTGCTGCTTCAACCTGCTCTTTCCAAAACTGCCATGACTGGATGCTGGCTTCTTTGTAATGACCACCCACTGCCTCGAGAGAGCGTATTAACTCTCGCTCCATCCAGCGTACATCCAACTCATACAGCGGGCTTAAGAGTTTCAGCGCCATGAAGGCGGCTTCATGTTGCGTGAAATTATATTTAATCATCTGCGAGGTCGCCGCAAAAAAAGACATGACTAATTGGGGAAGCTCATTGGGTTTTCCACTCTCGTACGGGCGGTTCAGTTCAGTGATAAGAATTTTTTGAAACTCCTGCAACCACGCGCACTGAGGATAAGAAAAAGGAGCACTTGGTTTTTTTCTTACTTCAAAGGATTGAAACCAAGGAATAAAAGCCTTTGCCATCTGATTCAGATCTTCCTCTAGATGATCTGAATCAATCGCCTTGAGCAAAGTCTCCGTTTGAAACACCTCGAACTTTCGCACGAACTCACGCAGATTATCTCGCACAGTAGGTCCACTCACCCACTGGTGCTTAGGCGTAAAGACTTTGACTCGAGCAGGTGTGAGATAAGAGTAGATCTCGCCCATGGCAGGATGGTCGATCTTCTCACCTAAATGCTGAAGCTGTTGGACTTCGAACTGACTCAACCATCGATAAGCTGAAGAAGAGGTTGAGACATTTTTGTCATCTACCACCAAGACATCTTGACCTTTTTTTCTGAGAGCATAGGCGTGTAGTAAACCCCAAGGAGTCTTTCCCAGAAAAAAAGCATGATAGCGACTCTTCAGCATAAACGCATGACCTCAACTAAATTTGACTTGAGAAGCTTAGCTTGATTGTCTAGCCACTCGGCCCTCAGGGTCAAGTCAGGAGGTGTAACCAAGAGATGAGAGTAAGCCGTCATGAGACTAGCCCGGTCAGGTATCACCGTCAGGGCCATGGGGGCGACAGATTGAATGGCTTCAACTTCTGTCGAACGATGAACTTTAGGGCCGCAGAGAATTTTACAACCTGCCACAAAAGGCTCAAGCACCGAGTGCACAGATCGCTCAAACCCTCCTCCCACATAGGCATGACCCATGACAGAGTAGAGTTCACACAACACACCTTTAAGATTTAAAAGAATGATTTGCGGCTTCGTGCTTGAAGGCAGCTCCCCTCGCCATTCAGGTGTGATCTCGAACACATCAAACCCACGAGCTTCAAGCCATTCTTTCCAGTGAGCTCCGAGTTTATGAGGAACCAAAGATAGCACCAATTTTTTATCTAATAAGTCTTGTCGTAATTTGGGATCATCCAAAAGAGCAAGATCACTCTCCCACGCACTGCCCATGATCCAGCGTGACTCTTGGGGGTAATCAGAGAGAATATTAAAAAAAGTACTCCAATGCGGAAAACGCTCTGTCAGATGAGTGGTGGCTTCTTGGAGACGATACTGAATTTGGGGCACTCGCATTTCACAGGCCGAGAGCACTTGAATCCCACCCAGCTCATTAAAAAGTTTCTCATCTTCACGAGTCGCAGGAACGACCCAGTTAAAAGTGCCATAGAATAATCGATACCAGCGACGCCACCAGACATTTTCGAGACGATGACGGCGCTTTTTAAAACTCGCCCAAACTAAACCACTGCTCACACCCACCACACTGGCCCGTGCCATGAGCGATGGGAAAAAATCATAACGACACAAGACCAGACGCGGGGCCGTCAACTCGCGCACCAGGCTCCAGGGCGTGTGAGTCAAGAGTGGCAGAGGAATCAGGCGCAGAGAATTTGAAAAGTGCTGCTGCAAAGTAGTGACTGTTTTATGCACTGATTCTGAGGCATAAACCAGTTCGACTTTTTTTTCAGACTTTAACAGACTCATGATCCAAGGCTTGACCTGTTCAAACTCACCTTCACTTGAGACTTCAAAAGACCAGTCACACTGACCGATGGAAGGAGTGCGCTGAGATTCAAAATGGGCGCGCTTTCTTCCCCAAGGGAAGAGACGAACAGGAAAAAGCAGAAAGGCCAGCAGAGAATGAAGCAGATCAATCGCTCGCCAGATCATAGCATCCCCTTCAGTTCACCCCAGACTCGTTCAGGTGTGGTGAGAGTCAGACAAAATTTTTCAGAGCGAAAGCAATCCCGTTTTCCAGTAGCCGAACAAGGTCTGCACCATAAATCATGAGAGATGGTTTTAGAACCTGAGAGATGAGGAGCAAAACCAAAAGCTTCATGTGTAGGTCCAAAGAGAGTGATGACTTTTACTCCATGAGCTTCAGCGATGTGATTCATGCCTGAGTCATTCCCCACCACCACGCGGGCCCCTTTGAGCCAAGCTGCCGATTCAAGCAGTTTGGTTTTCCCTTGCAAATTCACCAAGCGCTCATTTTTTATTGTATTAAACTGCTCACAGTGTTTATCAGCAGGGCCTGCAACCACGACCACATCTAAGTTTGTCTCTTGCAAAATTCTCTGGGCCAGCAACACATAGTTTGTGACCGGCCAGTGCTTGGAGTTAAACGACGCCACAGGGGCCAGCACAACATACTCGCGAGGATGCGTCTGGGCAGGCAGCGCAGGAGTAAAGGTTAAGGGTGAAGTCGTGAGCAGAGGCGCATGAAAGACAGCTTGGAGATCTTCCGGGATTCTCTGGACCTGAGGCTTGAGAGAAAAAATAGACCAGCTCCACCATCTCTTTGAAAGTCCAGGAAGCTGCAAGAGCCATCGCTCGAAGCGTCGTTTATCAATCACCAAGCGAGGGATTGAAAAAAGATGCAAACGCAGGAGGGCCGAGCGGGTGGTGGCATGCACATCAAATAAAAGATCGATGGAATAATTTTTTTTAAGACGACGGGCAAGTGTTGAGAGGCTCTCTCCTGAACGGCGATCGTAAGTAATCACTTCCCTAATAGCGCTGTGTCCTTCTAGTAAGGGAGCAAATTCTTTTGAGGTTAGAAAATAGATTTGAAGCTTTTCGCCAAAGCGCTCTTTAAGCCAATGAATGGTGGCCGTTTGCAAGACCACATCTCCGAGACTTGAGAAACGAATCAGCAAAATGTTCATCGATTCAATAGCCTTGCTGCTTCTTTCGCAAAATAAGTCAGAATGATATCGGCCCCTGCGCGCTTAAAGCTCATGAGACTCTCCATCATGACCTTCTCTCCATCAATCCAGCCCCGCTCACTGGCAGCCTTCACCATGGCGTATTCGCCTGAGACGTTATACACAGCTATGGGCAGAGTCGTTTGAGCTTTGAGGCGGTAGACGATATCCAAATAAGGCAGCCCCGGTTTGACCATCAAAATGTCCGCGCCCTCGGCTTCATCTAAAAGAGCTTCTCGAATCGCCTCATCACCGTTGGCCGGATTCATCTGATAGGTTTTCTTATCCCCTTTCTTTGGAGCACTCTCGAGAGCATCTCGAAAAGGACCATAAAAGCCCGAGGCGTATTTAGCTGAATAACTCATGATCAGAGTGTTTTTAAAATGACTCTCTTCTAGTGCTTCTCGGATGACTCCAATGCGTCCATCCATCATGTCTGAGGGACCAAGGATATCGAAGCCAGCCTTGGCACTCGCAAGACTCTGCTTGATCAGCGCCTCCAGAGTTTCATCATTTAAAATTTCACCGCTCTTCGGATCGACGATCCCATCGTGACCATCGCTCGAGTAAGGATCAAGGGCAATATCGCCCATCACAAGCATGTCAGAGAAAGTATCTTTAATGCTTTTGACTGCGCTGAAGTTAAGATTATTCGGATTCCACGCCTCAGAAGCCTGAGGATTTTTTTTGGCTTCTTCAATGGCCGGAAAAAGTGCAATGCTTTTCACACCCAACTCCCTCAGCTCACGCACTTCTTCTAAAAGCGCTTTGGGTCCCAGCCGTGACTGTCCCGGCATGGAAGCAATCGGAGTCACTCCCTCCTGAGATTGCAGGAAGAGAGGCGCGATAAAATCACTGGCGCGCAGATGATTCTCTTGCACCATCTCGCGAATCATCGGTGAACTTCTTAAACGACGGGGGCGATGAGTGATCATGCTTTCTCTCCTAAACTCTTATACACCAGAGCATACATTTGAATCTGCTTGAGCATGCTGGCCAAACCATTAGAGCGGTTCATGGAAAGATGTTCGGTGATACCGATCTCTTTTAAAAAATCAGATGGTGTTGCCAAAATATCTTGAGGACTCAGACCACTATACACTTCTGTCAGCAGCCCTATGATGCCTTTAACTAAAATAGCATCTGAGTCCGCGTGAAAAAACACTCTTCCCTCTTTAAATTCCGGGTAGAGCCAAACTTGGGACTGACAGCCTTTCACTTTAAATTTTTCCTGTCGCTGCTCCTCAGGGTAAGGAGCGAGGTTCTTGCCTATTTGGATCAACTCCTTATAGCGATCTTCCCAATCCCCTTGAGCCTTAAAGCGACCAACTACCTGAGCGACTCGCTCTTGTACTGTCATAGTATCCCCTTAATTTTCAAGCATTATGCCGCTCCCAAAGGCCTTCTGACAAGGAGATGATGCTCCAAGTTATTCAACATAAAGTCCACACCCTCTTTGACCGACAAAGAAGATAGAGGAAATTCTTATGATTGATCTACCTGCATTGACCGATCCAGAACTCGCTAGCATTGATGAACACTCCCAACCCCTGTGGATGGTGCGCCTTGATAACAGTGAATACGGCCCCTATTTTGAAGACGTTCTTAAGGCTTACGCCCATGAACATCTTGAGCTGTTTACCGACGCGGACGTGTGTGAACTCCCGGCCGGCGACTGGCAGATGTATCTGCAATCAAAACTGAAAATTCATCAATCGAAAGCTCACGCACAGTTGATTTCAAGTGAAGACTTGCAAACCAATCAGCAGTATTACTTCGAGCACAACAATCTTAAATCTGGCCCGGTGAGTTTTGAGAAAATCAAAGAAATGATTCTTTCCAAAGAGCTGATGCCTACAGATCTCGTCTCGAGTGATGATTGCCTGACATGGAGTAAAGTTTATCACTTCGAAGAGCTCATGCCCCTGTGTGTCCCAAGTTCAGGCCTTCCGCAAGCCCCGCTGGAATCAACTCTTAACCGCTCGGCGGACGCTGCCCTGAAAGCTCTCCTCAATGATGAATCATCTCTGGAAGATGGACTGGTCAGCCTGGCCCATTATCAGCAGCAAAAGTCTGGGTATAATAATTTAAAACTGTCTGAAGTTGAGATCAAAAAACCTAAGCAAAATTTCCATTGGCAGATGCCTGCTGTGGCGATCAATAACCAGCGTTGGGCCATGCCGGCCAGTGTGGCTGCAGGTTGCTTAACCATTATTCTCTCGGTTTGGTGGATGACGGCGCCTAAATCAGAATATGAAAACAGTGCTATTGTTGTGGAAAAAAATCCCAGCCAAATTGAATACGCTCAGCCACAAAAAAGCCTGATGAATCAGCGCGCTCCTGCTCCGCGAATGAGAGTACAAGGCAACCGCAGTCCGGCCAGTGTTCGCACCAATCCCCGCTATGAATCAAGGCCTTTCATGGATTCTCGTCGAGATTTGGTGGAGTACCACGATGCAAACGATTACGACCGAGAAATCTCTGAGCCCCGTGAAACAATGGATGCAGTGGATGATCCCAACGGGGCCAGTGTTCAGTATGCTCAAGATCAACGGGACAATGATGGCCGTGAACCCGGCTCCGCTCCTGATGACGGCTATCGCCTTGCGCCAGTGGGCCAGGATCAAAGAGTCATTGAAGAAGTTAGCGACTTTTAAGCTCTCCTCTGCTAGCGTCAATGAGTGAACCAATCTAGCCCCTTACATGCCACATTTCGTACACCTGAAAAGGGTCTCTTCATTAGTTTTGAAGGAGCTGAAGGCTCTGGCAAATCAACTCAAATTCAAAAACTAAAAGAGCATTTCGACTCCCTCTCAAGATCTTGCATTGTGCTGCGTGAACCAGGGGGCACGAGCTTTGGTGAAAAGCTTCGAGCCGCCATTTTAAATCAAGAAACCAAGCTGCATGCAATGGCAGAAACCTTCGTGTTTCTTGCCTCTCGAGCACAACTTTTAGAGGAAAAAATTCTTCCTCATCTGGCTTTAGGTGGCGTCGTTCTGCTTGACCGTTACGTTGACTCCACTTTGGTCTACCAAGCTTTAGCCCGTGGTGAGAGCATCGAGAAGATCTGGACGCTCCATCAATTTGCCCCTTTAAATATTTTGCCTCATAGAACTTTTTATCTCGATATTAGCTTGGAAGTTTCTCTCGAGAGACAACTCAAGCGTGGTCAAAACAAAGACTACTTTGAATCACAAAGTAACGATTTCCAGGCGAAGCTTTTAAAAGGCTATCGCACCCTGGCCGGGCTCTATCCGGAACGCATCAAGACCATCTCAGGGGCTCAAAGTGTGGAGGATGTGTTTCGAGATATTCTTCAGGAACTCCCTCACCTATGAGAGCCGCCTTCACTCAACTCCTGACTTCTGCGCAATCCCAACGTTTAGGACACTTCTATATTCTACAGGCACGAGGCCTTGAGGCAGCAAGTTTAAAGCTTGAAACACTCGAGTTTGTGCGTGAGTACTGGTTAAAAATGGAGGGTAAAAAATCCCCCTCAGATATCCTTAACCACCCTGACTTACTCGTCATTCAGCCCCTTGATGAAGAAAATGAACCCAGAGATTATCTGGTAGAAGATCTCAAACCCTTGGTGCAATTTCTCTCTTACCGCCCCATCCAAGTGAAGCGCCGATTTGTCATTATGACAGATGTTCATGCTTTAGGAACAACCGTCGCTAATCGACTGCTAAAAACCTTAGAAGAGCCAGAAGGTGAGGTGAGTTTTATCTGGATTAACCACACGGGCGCCAAACTGCTGCCTACCCTTGAGTCCCGCGCGCAGACAGTTCTTTTATCCGAAAAAAGTGCAGAGCCTGATCCCCGAGAACTGATCGCAGAGATCAAAACATTAAACACCCTGCATACTTTTTTAGAGCGCTTCAAGCCCCAGCAAAATGCCCAGGAGCTCTTAGATTTTTTACTCCACTACGAGGCCAACCATGACGGACCAGGCGCATTAAAACAGGAATTATTGGAGATTACTCATAACTGGCAGAAAGCACAAATGCTCCACCAGCCCACATCCGTCAGACTGGTGGCCCTCTATGACTATTGTCAAAAAAGATTCTGCACCGAACGTTGACCTTTAGCCCCCTTTAGGTGAGCATATCCCATTGATAAAATTGGATATAACACATGGACTCTCACTCATCTGAAAACAATTCAGAAGATACACATAACGAATCGACCCTGGTCACTGATATCGAGCTCGACCCCACAGGCCCTCGCGAAGCCGACGAGATCGATCCTCAAACTCTCAAAGTTGGTGATCCTGTTCGCCTCATACGTGTGCGTTTTCCTGGATCAAATCGCTCCTTTAGTTTTTTCGTTGAAAACGACCTCTACCGCTACGGCCAAAAAGTCGTCGCCACAAATGATCGTGGAGTGGGTGTAGGCTTCGTCAATTCCTTTCCCTACGAAGTTCCCTTCACCAAAGACATGCTGCCCTTGCGAAAGATTCATCGTCACGCCACCGCAGAAGATCAGGCCCACGATCTTGAAGTCTTTCGAGACGAGCGCCGTCTGCGAGACATCGCTGATCGTTTGATTGAAAAGAATCAACTCGACATGCAGCTGACTCAGGTTGAAATCACCGGGGCCGGAAAAAAGGCTGTGTTTAGTTTCACGGCTCCCACTCGCGTGGACTTTAGAGGTCTTGTGCACGAGATGGTGAGTGAGATGAAAATGCGCATTGAACTTAGACAAGTCTCTGTGCGAGACCGAGCTGCTGCCGTGGGAGGCCTGGGTCCCTGTGGTCGCGAGCTGTGCTGCTCGAGCTTCCTCGCTCGCTATGGAAATGTGGGCATCAAACTGGCGAAGAACCAAGACCTCTCACTTAACTCTTCCAAGATCAATGGCGTCTGTGGCCAGCTTAAGTGCTGCCTGACCTACGAAGATGAAGTCTATCAAGAAAAAAGACGTAAGCTTCCCCGTGACAATGCCATCGTCAAAACAAAAGACGGGGTCATCGCCAAAGTCATCCGCCTCCATGTTCTCTTGGAGCAATTTGAAACAATTGACATGAACGGAGTCATGCGCCGCTACGTCTCAGACATGTGGGATGGTATTCCTGAAGAGCGCATCGAGATTCCTAAATATTTTGAAAACGGTGTGACTGATAACACGGCCACCATCATTGGCCTGACTGAACTGCAGGCTAAAAAAGTACGTGAGCATGAAGAGAGCTTGGCCCAAGCCAAACGCGAAGCTAAGGGCTTTGCTGACTCTGTCTTTGAAAATCTCTTTGGTGCGAAGACGCTAGACTGGGCGCTCCCTGAAGTCGTTGAGCCAGAAAATCCTTTCGCGCGAAAAATTATCGAAGAAGAAGAGGAAGTGGTCTACATCGCTGAGGAAGAAGATCTTCTTGACGACGATGAAGAGGATGATGACGGTGATGAAGAAAATGATGAAGACGAAAGCGAAGAGTTCAATGGATCTGTTGTTGAACGCGCGCGTCCACAATCTTCACCTCAATCTTCTCTACAATCTTCTCAACAACCTCAGCGTCAGCAAAACTCACAGCCAAGAAGACCTGATCACAGAAACCAGCGACCGCCACAGGGACCCTCTGATCAGAGACCAAAACAAAACTTCGAGCCTCGCCAGCCTCAATCTCAACGGGATCAGACTGCGCGGGATCAAGCGCCTCGCCCTGATGGTGATCATCGCGACAGACCTCAGAATAACAACAACCGTAACCGCAATAATCGCAACCGCAACCGCCCTCGTCCTGCACGTGGGCCAGGCAATAATGAGAAATGAAGTTTCTTCACACCTCAGACTGGCACCTGGGAAAGCGGCTCTATAAATTAGAACGCTTGGACGAGCAGAGTTTTTTTCTCGATTGGCTCATCGAGACCTTACTCCATGAGCAGATCGATCATCTTCTTGTGGCCGGCGATATTTTTGATGTGCCTCAACCACCTCATAGAGCACTTAAACTCTTCTATGACTTTATCGCCAAACTTCTTGATCAAACCAAAACGCAACTCTGGATTATTGGCGGCAATCACGACTCCGCCTCTCTCTTAGACGCCCCGGCCAGTTTGCTTGATTCGAAACGGATTCATCTTTTTGGGGGCCTCAAAGAGACACCCCAAGAGCACTGGGTAAAAATCCCCTATCAAAACTCCCATATTGATCTCTGTCTTCTTCCCTATTTTCGACAATATGAACTGATGAAATGGTCAGAGAGAGTAAGCGGTGAAAATGAGAGCGAGCATCTCATTCATCAACTCATCCATTTACCTACCCAAGGTGTCGCCCGATTTTTTATGGGCCACCACCTTTTTGGCTTCAGCGAAGCTGCCGGCTCGGAGCAGGCCATCTCGCTTTCGGGCATGGACTCCATCCCACTCAGCTGGTTTAGTGGTTTTGAGTACGTAGCACTCGGACATATTCATAAGCCGCAGATTCTTTCCAAAAAAACTCCGGCCGCCATCTATTCCGGATCCCCTATTCCCATGCGCTTCTCTGAGACAAAACCCAAATCAGTGATCATCGGCGAGTGGAAGGGAGAGCTGCACTACCAAGAAAAAGCCATCCCACAGCGGCGCCAATTCCTTTCACTCTCTATTACTCCCAGTCATTGGCGCGAGAAAATTCTTGAGCAAAAATCAGAGTGGCTCACTTTAGAACTGAGACTCAAACTTCAGGCGCCTGTCACAGGTCTCATGGATGATATTCGCTCGTTTTGTGCCCAAGAAGGCGTCGAGCTCTTAAACATCATCACTGAGTTTGAACAGACAGAAATTGAAGATCAAAAAGATCACTGGAGTGAACTTTTAGATCTTACTCCTGAGGAGCTCTTTGAGCAGTTCTATCTTCATAAGTATTCGCAGGAGACTTCCGTTCCAAAAGATTTAATGGATGACATAAAAAACCTTTGGCAGGAGGCAAGCCTTGCACCTCCATTGGCTTAAGATAAAAAACATCGCCTCTCTTTTTGGTGATCACACCATCGACTTCGATGAACTCACCTCTCAGGATCTCTTCGCGATCACCGGAGAAACGGGGGCTGGAAAATCCTCCATCCTTAATGCCATCTCTCTCGCCCTTTACGGAAATGTGTATAAAAAACAGCTCAACCAAAGTGATCTCGTGAGTCTCGGCGAGAGAGAGGCCAATGTAGAAATTCAATTTTCTACCAAATCACGCCGCTATCAAGCCAGTTGGTCAGCGCGAGTAAAGAAGAAAGATGGCTCTCTTTTAATCCCACCAAAAATCACCCGCTTTTTCTATGAGGTCAAAGGCAGTGAGCTTCAACTCTTAGATGGCAAACTCAAACCAGAAGATGTGCTCTCACTTGATTTTGAACAGTTCTGTAAATGCGTTATTTTGAATCAAGGCGATTTTGCTAAGTTTCTGATTTCAAATTTTTCGGAAAGAAGAGATATCCTTGAAAAGCTCTATCCCTCGGACAATTTGGAATTAGTAGGTGGGCTGGCCAAACGCAAATGGACAGAGAGTCAAGAGACACTAGGGCGCTTACAAATCCAGGCCCATACCCTTGAAGGTGAAGCCGTTTTTGACATTAATACCATCGTTGAGAAGAAGAAGAATCTCTTGAGCGAAATTGATGGGCTTCAGGAAAAACTAAAGCTTCTACGTCCGGGGATACAGATCTTTGAAAACCTCAAAGAGCAGTCCCTGCGATTTCTAAGCACAAAGCTAAAACATGTGGACGCAGAAAAGATTCAAGTTGAGAGGACCACGCTTTTTAACGAGACATTAAACAAAGTCAATGCCTTTAAAGAAAGACTAGATACCTTTCAGCGCTCCTTCGATAAAAACTTTGAGCAACTCAGCCTTGATGAAAAAAAATACCAACTCCTCCTGCGAGAGAAGACGCGCCTCGAGCAACAGGCGCTTCAGCATCAGCAAAAAAATCAAAAAATAGAGCGTGATCAGATAAAACTGACTCAACTTCTTGGTGACATCGAGAATATTCAGAGTCAGCTCACTGCTACCAAACTCAACTACCCTGAGTTTACTGATTTCGCCTCCATTCAATGGAATTTGGTGGATCGAATACTTTTTGAATTACCTCGTCTCAGACAGGAGAAGAGTGTCCAAGACCAAGACCTCAACCTGCTCACACAAAAAGGCAAAGAGCTCTCAGCGAGAGTCGAAGAACTCAAAACCCAAAGAGATCTTATCCCGGGCTTTGATCAAAACTATAAAGAACGATCACAAAGAATTGACGAGCTTAAAGAAAAGAAATCTCGCCAACAAACCAATCTTGAACGTAAACATTCATTAGAAGCTAAGCGAGAGAGTTTGCTGGCTGAACTCTCAACCCTTAAACCGCGCCTTGAGGAATTAAAACTCCTAAAAGATGGGCAAGAGCTGCAACACCTTTTGGCATCCATGCGAGAGCATCTCAAAAACCATCCGCAAGATCATTGCCCTTTGTGCACACACCCCTTCTCTGATCTCCAAAAAATCACGGCGTCCCATCAAGAGACTCAGCCCCAGGGTACTGATTACAATCAACTCTTTGTTCAGCATGAAAAGAAAGTCACTCAACTCGACACTCAAAGAGAGGGGGTGGAGCTAGAACTCAAGAATCTGCCAGCCCCTGATCCGGCCCTAGAGCAAGTCCTGACAGAGAGGCAAACTCAACACACAAGCCTCATGGAAATCGAGAAGAATCTAGAAATTCTTGAAGGTCAACTTAAAGAGGCCCGAGAAAACTTTAAACAGAGAAAAGACAAGGTAGAGAGCCTCATCGCAGAAACCAAGATTTTAGAAGAGTACTATCTCACTTTAAATTCGACACTGGTGGCCTTCACGAAAAACACAAACCTCTTTGGAGTGCTAGAAAAATTGAAAGCTGATCATGAAGTGCAAAAGGTTAAGCATGAAAAAGAGCAAATGCTTCAAACCTTTAATCACCAACTCCTGCAGCTCA
>DIVA01000058.1 GCA_002435705.1 Bacteriovoracaceae bacterium UBA6144 | reverse complement strand
CACGCTTCAGGTTGAGGCCTTTAAGCGTAAAGGGGTAAGTTGCATAATATTCTCTAAAGGCCAGCTCAACATCTAATAAGGATTTACCTTTTAGCAATTGAGCATAAATCCCAGCGGTAATTCCCCGGCGCACAGGCAGAAGGCTCGTGGTCAAGAATGGATCAATCGCGATGGATGAGAACTTCTCTGCATAGAGAGTGATCTCTGGAAGGTGTTGATGTTTACCTATTTTATAAGGCAGGCACTCCCCCTCCACTTCACTGAAGAGTTGTGACTCAACGGCTTTTTTTCCTGCGCCCGTCGTTCCGGATTTAGCATCAATAACTAAGCTGTCAGGGTGAATCAGCTGGCCATTTAAAAGAGGCAAAAGCCCCATGAGAATGGCCGTGGCATAGCAACCTGGATTAGCGATCAATAGAGGCCCAGCCTCTGTCATCGGTTTTGTCCAAGGCACTAGACCATAGTGCGCTTTCTCCACCAAATTGATCTGCGTGTGAGTAAAGTTATACCATTTTGTATAGTCTTCCAGGATGGCCGTGGTCTTAAGACGAAAGGCGCCGGAGAGATCGATAACATTTACACCAGCCGCTAAAATTTTTGGCGCCAGCTCCATTGATACTTCGGCCGGTGTCGCCAGGAAAACCGTATCAAGTGTATTGAGTGTTGACCAAAGAGTATCAATATCGCGTGTTCCCACCGATGCTTTGAGTTGGGCCTGAGGGTGTTTTTTAAGAATACGTGCGAGCTCAAGTCCTGAGTACCCAGATCCCCCAACGACAGCCACATTAAAATTATCTTTATGCATAGCTTTGCATAATTATTCACAAATAAAAGCAAGTCAATGGATAATTTCCTTGTTTTTATAGTTTTTTATGCATAAATATTCATAAGCGTGCATTTTTATCTTACCCTATGTTAAGGAGCTTTTGTGACCACAACACCTAAAAAAATTCTTCTCGCCTTCTCCGGTGGTTTGGATACCTCGGCCATCATTCCATGGCTCAAAGACACCTATAACAATCCAGAAGTGATCGCTTACTGTGCCGATCTTGGAAATGCTCCGGATGGAGTCTATCTAGAGAAATGGGCCAAAGAACTTGGTGCCTCTTCGTTCATTTTTGAAGACCTTAAAGATCGCTTCGCCAGTGAGTTTGCTTTTGTCGCCGTTCGTGCAGGAGCGACATATCAAGACGACTACCTATTAGGCACGGCCTTGGGTCGCCCGCTTATTTCTGAGAGAATGGCTTTTTTTGCTAAGAAGCTTGGTTGTGATGCCATTGCTCACGGAGCGACAGGAAAAGGCAACGATCAGTTACGCTTTGAAAAATCTTGGGCCTACTTGGCGCCAGAGATTGAAGTGATTGCCCCTTGGAAGAAATGGGATTTCAAAGGAAGAAAAGAGCTGATCAACTATCTTGCGACAAAAAATATTCATTTTGAAAACACTGAAAAGTTTTTCTCTGTTGATGTGAATCTCTTTCACCGTTCATGTGAAGGTGGCGTGCTTGAAAATATTACTCAAGAGTACGACCTCAACGCGGTCTATTCGTGGGTGGCCACTCCTGAAAAGAGTCTCAAGGATTCAATCACCGTTAACATCGCTTTCAAGAATGGGATTCCTCAATCCGTGAACGGAAAAGATCTCACTCCTGCAGCTCTTTTGACTGAACTCAATCAAATCGCTGGGGCGGCAGGGATTGGTGTGCTGGACTTAGTGGAAGAGCGCACGATCGGACTGAAGTCTCGCGGCGTGTATGAAACTCCCGGAGGCACACTTCTGCACTTGGCCTGCAGAAACTTGAAGCATTTGACTTGGGATAGAGAGCTTCTCTCCGTCGCTCGCACACTGGCGATCTCATATGGTGAAGCGATTTATGATGGTCACTGGCACTCTCCCACTCGCCTCGCAGCAGAAGCTTTCTTTAAAGAAGCCTCAAAAACGCTAAACGGTGAAATCACCCTCAAACTTCAAGGGGGCCAGGCCCGAGTCATCTCACGTGTCTCAAACTACGCTCTCTATGATGAGGCGGGGGTGAGTTTTGAAATTGATAAACTCCAGATGCACAAGCACGCTCATGGGTACTCGAAGACTGTGTGCTACGGTCCCTGGAAGGCCGGTCAGCGTGATGCGAAGAATGGTTTGGGTTTTGAGCTTAAATAATTAAAAGGATCATCCATGTCAGTTCTCAGCACCCAACGTCAGCCTACGAAGAGTGACCTGCTCGCGAGTTTTACCAATGGGGTTATTCCCGATGCTAAGCTCTATCAGCAGGAGATTCAGGTGCAGCTGGCCTGGGCCAGAGGACTGACACAAATTGGTCTCCTCACTGCTGAAGAGAACGCCCGCATAGAAAAGGCTCTTTTGGCAGCCCATGAGGAAATTAAAACTCAGGTCTTTGACTGGCGAATTGTGGATGAAGATATTCACATGAACCTCGAGCGTTATGTGAATGAACACTCCCAAGGCTTGGGTAAAAAGATGCACGCCGGCCGCTCCCGCAATGATCTCATCGCCACCACGCTTAAGCTCCACGTGGCAGACACGGCCCAGGAGATCACGGGACTTCTAAAAGCTCTCATACAGTGCATGGTGGGCTTTGCCCAAAAAAACATCGATGTGATCGTGCCCGGAATGACTCATCTCCAAAATGGTCAGCCGATCCGTCTTTCACAGGCCATTCTGGGTCATGCGTGGGCGCTTAAGCGGGATATGGAAAAATTTGAAACGGTTAAAACGAATGCACTCAAAGTCATGCCTTTGGGATCTGCCGCTCTGGCCGGAACAACTCTCCCCCTCGATCTCAAACAGATCGCAGGCCAGCTTGGCTTTCAATCACCGCCCCTTAATAGTTATGACAGCGTGGGGGATAGAGATTCATTGGTGGAGATGCTCCAGGCCACTTCATTTTTAGGGGCCCATCTTTCAAGACTGTGTGAAGACATTATCTACTGGGCCTCCGCTCCGGTGGGACTGATTAAACTCTCTCCCAACTGGTCTACGGGCTCTTCTATTATGCCGAATAAGAGAAACCCCGATATCGCCGAGCTGGCGCGAGGCAAATCCGCTCTCTGGATGGGCGACTGTGCAGGAGTTCTCACGCTGCTCAAAGGTTTAGGCACCTGTTATGGATCAGATTTGCATGAAGCAAAAATCCCTTATCTACGTGTGACAGAAGATGTGAAACTTACTTTAGAAGTGTTCGCACCTTTTGTGAGTGAACTTAGTGTAGATGGCACGAAGGCAGAGGCACTGTTAAACCATGGTCACATTTTGGCCACAGAGGTCGCCGATGCTCTCACGCTTAAGGGCTTCGCCTTTAGGGACGCCTATGCACTGGTGGCGAGCATGGTTGAAGCCGCCGATAAATTGCAAGTGCAAATCCATCAGCTCCCAGAGGCAGCTCTCAAACAGATGACGAATTTGATTGATGCTGAATTTCTCTCGCACTTGAGTTTCGAGAAAACAGTGGAGCAGAGAAAATTTGCAGGTGGCACTTCTCGTGGTCAAGTTCAAGAGCAGATTAATATTCTCTTGAATCTCTAAGACACTTGTCATCAAACATGATGACACTTCCACTGAGAATAAATCTACGCATGAACTCGCGCACGTCTTCCTTGCCCTCATTGAGCCAGTACATCACACAATTAGGATTATCACAGTGAGGGCCATGGTTTGCATCTTTGTGCGCTTCTTTCATCGGTAATCCATTATCCACCAGACCAAGCGCGTGTCCGAGTTCATGAATGATAGTCGCCTGCTCTACATAGCGCGAGACGAGGGGATTTGAGAGTGACTCTGTACTTTTCACAACGTCTTTGAAAATAGCCACGATCGTTGTGCCCCCCAGAGAGACTCCCACAGTGGTGGCAAGATCTCTAGAGCCATCATTAAAATAACCTTTCACAAACAAAATCACAAAATGTGACTCGGTCTCTGAAGATTGTCCGCGGCGATGGGCCTGGGCGAGAGCGAGAATATCATCCACTGTCCAAGAGGTTTTATTCTGAACGCTGATCTCGCGCATCTCTTCAATTTTTTTAGGCACGACAATTTCTGGTAATACAGATCGTCCCAAATACATCGCCACTAAATTTTCTTCTGTGAGCTGCCAGAGTGGATTCTGCTGAATCGCCGTGTCTGTATAAGGAGCATTGCCCGACTCATAGATCACATCTAACACCAGACGCTTTGAGGTTTTGAAATAATTTTGCGTGGATTCATAAGGTGAGAGCGAAAAATTGCCCGAACGCACATCTTCATTTTTTGAACAGCCGAAAATGAAAAATAAAAGGAGAAGAGAGAAAAATTTCATAAGGCTTTATCGTCCCAAAAGAGACTTCTCTAAAGCTGAGTGTTTCGCTTTTTACGTTGTGCTTGACCCCAGCTTTTATTCGCGTTCAAATTAATGTCTAGAGAGGAGCACTTATGTCATCATCACAATCTTCAAAACTTACACGTAATATCTTAATAGGCATGCTAAGCGGTCTAGTATTAGGTGGAATTCTCAATTCCGTGGGCCCCATCACTTGGATTAATACTTATTTCTTGGGTGGTCTGATTGAGGTGGGCTCTCGCGTGTTCTTGGCTTCTCTTAAAGTGCTGGTAGTTCCATTAGTTTTTGTCTCCATCGTCTGCGGAACGGCCAGTCTGGATGATATCAAAAAACTAGGTCGCATCGGAACCAAAACCATGGGTCTCTACATGGCCACAACCGCCCTGGCCATCGCTCTCGCTATTATTGTGGCGCTGATTATTTCTCCAGGTGCGGGCTTTAATATGGAACTCTCCCAGGCGAGTTTTTCGGCCGCAGCGACTCCCCCTTTGATTGATGTCATCTCAAATATTTTCCCTTCCAATCCCTTTGAATCAATGGTGAAGGCCGAGATGCTTCAGATCATTGTCTTCGGGGCCCTCTTTGGGATTGCCCTCACAATGACAGGCGATTCTGGAAAAAAGATTGCGGGCATCTTCAATGATCTCAATAATGTGATTCTTAAAATGGTCTTGCTGCTCATTAATTTTGCTCCCTTCGGTGTTTTCTGTCTGTTGACTAAAACTTTTGCTACCCAAGGCTTCGCGGCCATTCTTCCTCTCGCCAAATATTTCTTCGTCGTTTTGGGAGTGCTGATCCTGCATGGTGTGTTTGTGTACGGCGGACTCTTCAAAATTTTTACTGGACTCTCACCCGTGACATTTTTTCGTCAATTTAAACGTGTTCCTATTTTTGCGTTCTCTACCGCCAGCTCCAACGCCACCCTGCCCGTGAACCTTGAGGTGGTGGAAGATGATCTAGGGGTCTCTAACTCCATTGCCTCTTTCACTATTCCTTTGGGAGCGACGATTAACATGGACGGCACGGCCATCATGCAAGGAGTGGCCACCGTTTTTGTAGCCCAAGTCTATGGAGTTGATCTTGGGATTACGGATTACCTCATGGTGATCCTCACCGCCACACTCGCCTCCATAGGCACCGCGGGAGTTCCCGGTGTGGGTCTTGTGATGCTGGCCATGGTGTTTCGTCAGGTGAATCTACCCGTCGAAGGAATTGGTCTCATTATCGGCGTGGATCGACTACTCGACATGGTCCGTACAGCGGTGAATGTGACCGGGGATGCGGTGGTGAGTTGTATCGTGGCGAAGTCTGAAGGTCAGATGGACCTAAAGAAGTTTCATCATATTCAGGACTAGAATTTAAGCTGCTTCAATATCAGAGTAAGCGAGTTCTAACATTTGAAATGTTTTTTGGCAGGCATCAAATGATCCCATCATGAAAGAATACTCGTCTGGGATGAAATGAGTTGCACGGTAACGTTCTACCCCTTCAAGTGCATTTTCACTACAAGTGAGAGTTGGGATTTCGCCTCCATCCATAATATCAAAAAGCTCAACCCCAGAAAAAAAACCTTCCACAAAACGGTTGTAACCAAGAACGTACTCCTTAGAGTAAGCGTCTTCATTGAGAAGAAGACTACTCTTGAGGATATCGAGTGGGACCAATTTTGTATCGATTTTCATCTTTGATCTTTTCGGTAATTAACTGCAAATCTTTAATTGTCAGATTCAATAAAGTTGAAAGCTTATCATTGATTTTATAGTTAAGTGTTTCACTCATATCTTTAGAGTCCAAGTCGTGAAGATAGCCCTTGAGTCCTTTTAATCTAGCTGTATAAGTTTCTATCAGCTTATAAAGTTCTTTTTCGCAAAGATGCATACATTCTCCCACTTGTCTCTTTAGAGAATTCGGGAAAATAGGCATCTAAAGTATGTCTGTAAATATTTGAGTCATATGGAGTTTCATTTTTTCTTTTTTGAAATCCATATCATTTTATCCACCAGCGCAACAATCTGGCCCTCTTGATTTTTGACTTCCACTTGGAGCTCTTTCTCTGTTTTACCATTCTGAGCGACTTCGACTTTGATCTCTTCAATCAACTCATCACTGACTCTAAACTCCGCACTCACAAGCCCCTTGCCCGGGCGCTTGAATTGAATGCGCGCGGCCTTATCCCATACCACGTACTCGCGTCCTAATATTTCCATTACCATGAGCATGTACCACGGATCCGTCATGGAATAGAGGGATCCGCCGAAGTGCACGCCCACATAGTTGGTGTTGAGTTTGGAGAGCTTCATCTCGACGCGAGCGAATTTAAAATCGGGTGTGAGAGTTTTAAGACGAATACCTGCACCCACAAAAGGCGGCCAGAGATTGACCGCCTTCATAAGGAGATTTTTTGGGATTTTTTGCCACATTCAATCAGTATTGCAGAAAAATCACAGTCCAGTAAGGGCGACCGGTTCTTGAGACAGCAACACCCACGCCCATGCGAGTGAAACGTGGATCTTCAATAATCCGTCTGTGGCCCCAGGAGTTCATCCACGAGCGCATAGTGGCTTCAGAGTTCATCTGACCTGCGGCGACCACTTCACTACAAGCATTCCCACCGCCGAGAGCACGTCGGGAATTCATGCAACGTTCAGCTAAACCAAAATGCCCCAAAGGCACACGCCCATCACTCATATTAGTGGCGTGATAATCAGCCTCTTGGGCGAGAGCAAAAACAGTCATCGTGGTGGGCAAACCCAAACGCGCACGATGATCATTAATCAGCCACGCCAAATCACTCACAGCCCCTTCAGGGGAGCGCGTAGGATCAGTGAACACAGGGTCAATGCGGATAGCAGACCCTGGGGCATTGTTGTTTGATTTTCCACAACCAAAAGTTGTGAGCAATAGGATCAAAAGAATCGACTTCATTGATCTCTCCTTTAAATGAGAAGAGTCTCAATCTAGAACGCACTGCTATGAGGGGTCTAGAAAAAAAGTCTGACAGTTCTCTAAGTCCTCTAAAACTCAGCGTTTTTCGGCGTTCTTGGGAAAGCTATGACATCTCTGATATTCGTCATTCCCGTCACATACATAACCGCTCGCTCAAAGCCCAAACCGAAGCCAGCATGAGGAGTGGTCCCGAAACGACGCAGATCCGTGTACCACCAGTAGCCGGCGGGATCGAGTCCCATCTCTTTCATGCGGGTCGTGAGTTTATCATAGTCCTCTTCCCGCTGAGAGCCGCCGATGATCTCGCCCACACCTGGAACTAAGATATCCATACAGCGCACAGTCTTCCCGTCTGGATTCTGCTTCATGTAGAAAGCTTTAATCTCTTTCGGGTAATCAGTCACGATGGTGGGTTTTTTGAAATGAATCTCACACATGTATCTCTCGTGCTCGGTCGCGAGATCACCGCCCCAATCCGGGGCCGCGAATTCAAACTTATGACCAGCGGCTTGAGCCTTCTTGAGAATCTCAATCACCTCTGTATAAGTCACTCGCGCGAAAGGACTCGAGGCCACATGCTCAAGCGTAGAAATGAGATCAGGGTTGTTGTTTTTTCCAGCGAGAAACTCCAGCTCGTCACGGTTAAACTCTAAGGCCCGCTTCATCATGAACTGAATGTAGTCACGACCCAGATCGGCCACATCATCCAAGTCGGCGAAGGCCACTTCTGGCTCGATCATCCAGAACTCTGAAAGGTGTCGAGCGGTGTTGGAATTCTCGGCACGAAAGGTGGGACCGAAGGTGTAGATTTTTCCGAGCGCCATGGCGTAGCACTCACCTTCCAGCTGGCCCGTCACGTTCAGGAAAGTTTCACGGGCAAAGTAGTCTTTGCTGTAGTCCACTTTCCCACTCACCATGGGTGGATTTTCGGGCTTCAGTGTGGAGACCCGAAACATCTCGCCTGCGCCCTCACCATCACTCGAAGTGATGATCGGCGTGTGCAGATAGTAGTAACCTCTGTCATGAAAGAAATCATGGGTGGCTTTTGAAAGGGTGTGGCGGATTCTAAAGACGGCAGAGAAGAGTTGCGTGCGACCACGCAGGTGAGCGTTCTCGCGCAAAAACTCGAGCGAAGTTTCTTTCTTCTGAAGTGGATAATCTTCTGGGATGGTGCCCACGATGGTGATGCTTTTGGCCTGCATCTCAATCGACTGGCCCTTGCCCTGACTGGCGACCACAAGTCCCGTGACTTCAACCGAAGAGTGAAGTCCCAAAGCGGCGACGGCCGCGTAGTTCTCAAGTGTGGCGTCGACCACGATCTGCAAGTCTTTATGGCTTGAGCCATCGTTTAAGACCATGAAAGAGAATTTTTTAGAATTACGAAGAGATTTGATCCAGCCTTTCACCGTGTGCGTCTGCTCAACGGGGCTCGTGGCATGGAGGGATTTAATGGAAGAGAAATTTTGTAACATAAACCGAGTCCTTAGTTTTGTTTGAAAATCTGATGAAGTACTTCTTGGGTCTGGTGCCACTTCAAGCGTGGACCATACTGAGAGACAACTTTGGAGGCTGCCGCCGAGGCGAGCATGCCTGCTGAGGCGTAGGTGTGGCCGTGCGTGATGGCATAGAGGAAGGCACCGGCAAACATGTCACCGGCACCGTTCGAATCGATAGCTTTCACTTTAAAAGGCTCAATATCAATAAATGTCTGACCATCATAAATGATCGCCCCGTTCTCACCGCGAGTGATGACAAAAGTCTTCGCGACTTTTTTCAGAGCTTCACGCGCAATCAAGAGATCGCTGGTTTCAGCAAAAGTCATGGCCTCTTCTTCATTACTGAAAAGAAGATCCACCCCACTTCCGATCATCTCTTTCATGCCAGCATTAAAAAATTTCACCATGGCCGGATCAGACAGAGTTATCGCCGTTTTCACGCCATAGGATTCAGCTATCTTGCGAGCGCTCACCGCGGCTTTTTGTCCCGTGGGCGAAGCCACTAAGTAGCCTTCGATGTAGAGAAACTTTGAATCTTTCAGGGCGCTCTCGACGAGCTCCTGATCAGAGAAAGTGGAAGTGATCCCAAGAAAAGTGTTCATGGTTCGCTGAGCATCCTTAGTCACCATGACCAGACACTTACCCGTGGTTCCTGCGGGACGCTTAAGGCCTAGGTTTGAATCAACGCCCGACTCTTTAAGATCTTCCAAATAGAAATCCCCTGCCGCATCGTTAGCCACTTTGCAGGAGTAGAAACACTTCCCGCCAAGCTGGGCGACAGCGATCACAGTGTTGGCAGCTGAGCCACCACACTGGCGCTTGAGAGGGTGAGATCCCAAGGCCTGCAGAAGATGATCTTGGCGCTCTTCTTCGACTAAGGTCATATGGCCTTTATCTATCGAGTTCTCGGTGATGAATTTTTCTTCCACCTCAAACTCCATATCCACCAAAGCGTTACCGATGCCATAGATGTCGTATTTTTTCATGCAATCCCCTGTGAGCAGGCATTTTAAAAGAACTAAGATGGCAAGTACACGTCAAAGCGCACGGCTTTTCCACTTTGCGCGAAACTTGGATTCTCAATCAACGGATCTGACTTCAAGGGCCGCTTAATAATTAAACGTCGCTTCAAATCTTTTAATTTTCTGGCCACTTCAATGGCGTCCTCATCAGCTCCCACAACCTCACGGAATATCCGCATTTCTTTACGAGGTAAAGATTTTTGATTGGCTTCTTTGAACATCGGGTCAAAATACACCACCTCAACCCCCTCGGGCACAGTGAAGTCTTGCAACTCTAAGCTCCATTTTTCTTTGATGGGATTGTGCCAATTTTCAAAAGCTTTCAAAAGCATAAGTGCCGGAATGGGATGGCGCTCCCAAGAGTGAACACGACAACCAAACACCAATAATTGCAAGGAGTCTCCGGCCAAACCACAAGTGGCATCCAGCACAAAGGGTCTCTTCTCACCTTTTACACCCAAAGCGCGGTAGAGAGGTTGTGAGTTAAAAGAAGTAAGGGTTTTCTTCCATTGCATGAATTCTGTCTCAAAATCCAGCAGCACATCTCGCTCTTTGGGATCGGGAGAAATAAGAGCATACCCCTTATCCGTGAGTTTAATATTTTGAGTGTCAGATAACTGACTCAACAAAGCTTCTTCAATCTCTCTAAAGTTCACGCTTTACCCTTAACATTTCATCGACGCACCAAAGTTTTCTGCACTATGATAGCAGCGCTATCCTAGACTAAGACAAGACTGTTTGACCAAGGAAGAATCAAGATGAACACCACACTTGCTCCATTAAATTTTGACCCAAAAAAACTCCCTCGAGAGCTCAAGCCTTACTACATCGGTGCGACCTCCGACGATATCAAGGCCATGCTCAAGGCCCTGGGCCTCAATGATCTGAAAGAACTCTATTCTCACATCGGTGAGGACCAAAAATTTAATGGTCCTTTGAATCTTGCGAAAGCTCTGGGCTACGAAGAACTCTTGGCACATGTGAATACTCTAGCGGCTAAAAATAAACCGAAAGCTAATTTTATCTCCGACGGTCTACCAGTTTATAAGCCTGAAGCCATCATGGGAGAGATTTGTTCTATCCGTGGCCTCACGACCGCTTACACGCCTTATCAGCCAGAGAGATCACAAGGCACTCTCCAAACACTTTGGATCTATCAATCCATGATCGCTCAGCTCACGGGCTTTGAGGCCGTGAACGCTTCCTTGTATGAGCGCTCAACTTGTCTCTTTGAAGCCCTTCTTTGTGCTCAGCGCTTGGTGAAAAATTCCAGTGTGGCCCTCGTGAGTGAAGGAATTTATCCGGCGGATCTTGAGGTGCTTCAAACCTTGGCGATTGAAACAGGACTGAGTGTTCAAACTTATAAGATCGACACCAAGTCAGGTCGTATCGACCTGAAAGATCTCGAAGCGAAACTTAAAAACACCACTGGTGTGTGTGCGGTGGCATTCCCTCAGATCAACTCACTGGGAATCCTCGAGGACGTGGATGCCCTGGCCGATCTGACTCGCGCGCACAACGTGAAGTCCATCGCTATCATCGATCCCATGCTTCTGGCTGAGAAAGCTCTCAAGGCCCCTGTTCACTATGGAAAAGAGGGCGCTGATATGCTGGTGGCCGAGGGACAACACCTCGCCCTGGGTGCGAATTTTGGAGGTCCGGGTCTAGGGATCTTTGCCATCCGCTACAATGAAAACGATAAAATTTCTATCCGCTCCACCGCTGGCCGCTATGTCGGAAAAACAGTCGACCTTAAAGGGCGTGAGTGTAAAGCGCTGATTCTCTCCACGCGTGAGCAACACATCCGTCGCGAGAAAGCGACTTCGAATATCTGCTCGAATCAAAGCTTCATCGCCTCCCTGGCCGGCGCTTGTATGTTAGCCCGTGGTAATAAAGGCTTCACCGACGCCGCTCTTTATGGACACGATGGAATTCGCCGGGTGGTGAGTGAGATCACTCAAGGCAAAGGCGTCACACTGGCCTTCCCTGAAGCTCA
The DNA here is from genome assembly GCA_002435705.1 of Bacteriovoracaceae bacterium UBA6144. GTDB lineage: Bacteria > Bdellovibrionota > Bacteriovoracia > Bacteriovoracales > Bacteriovoracaceae > UBA6144. Next base: position 15,945 of record DIVA01000058.1, on the reverse strand, counting down.
GAATTGGAACGAGGTTACACTTAAGCTCCCCATGAATACCTCAGAGTTTCTTGCTCTGGCTTCAAAAGCAGGTCTTCATGCGGGCAGTGATATCACGGGCCGCTTGAAAGGCATCGAGGGGAACTTGCTTCTACTCGCTGTGACAGATATCGTGAGTGCAAATGACATTAACAATCTCATCAATTTCTTCCACAAAACTTTTGGCATTACAGAGAAACCTCAAACACTTAAAAATGTAGAAGCGAAACTTCTGCGCACGGACTCTCCCGAGATCCCTCATCTCGAAGATAAGGACGTCGTTCAATACTACACTCGCCTAGGTTCCCAGAACCTCTCTCCGGATGACGGAATCTATCCTCTGGGTTCTTGCACCATGAAGTACAACCCTCATATCAACGACTACGCCGCAGGACTGAAGGGCTTCACCGACCTTCACCCCCAAGCCCCTCTCTCAGATATTCAAGGGAATCTTGAAATTATTTATGAGACTCAAGAAATGATCAAAGCGATCACCGGTCTGCCGGCCGTGACCACACAACCTGTGGCCGGCGCTCAAGGGGAGCTCGTAGGACTTAAAATGTTCCAGGCCTATCACCGTCATCACGGTCAAGCCGACACTCGTAAAGTACTTCTCATCCCCAGATCAGCTCACGGAACCAATCCGGCCACAGCGACAGTGGCGGGTTATGATATTAAAATCATCGAAGCCACAGCTGCTGGCGAGATGAATCTGGATCAAATTAAAGAGATTCTTAAAACGGAAGGACACACCATTGCGGGTGTGATGGTCACCAACCCTAACACCGCAGGCATCTTTGAGACGGGCTTCAAAGAGATGGCCGAGCTGATCCACGCAGCTGGAGGCCTGGTGTATATGGATGGTGCCAACATGAATGCCGTCGCAGGCATCGTGAACCTCAACAGTATTGGCGTCGATGCGGTTCACAATAATATGCATAAAACCTGGACGATCCCCCACGGCGGCGGCGGCCCCGGCGATGCGATTGTGGCCGTGTCTCATCGCTTGAAAGATTTCTTACCAGGCATTCAAGTAGAAAAGAAGGCAGATGGATCCTTTACCTACTTCCGTCCGAAACATTCTTGTGGATCCTTCCACAGACACTTCGGTAACTTCGCTCATAAGGTGCGCGCCTACACTTACATTAAGGCATTAGGCAGTGAAGGTGTGCAGATGATGAGTTCAGTGGCGGTGCTTTCCGCGCGCTACCTCTACTCTCTCTTGAGTCCCAAGTACCCCACTCTTCCGGCCCAGTCGGCGAGTAATCCACGCATGCACGAGTTCATCCTGACTTTGAGCCCAGAAACTTTCGCCAAGATTGAAAGTGCCGGCGTGACTAAAGCTCAATCCATTGGCCGCATCGGAAAACTCTTTTTGGATTTCGGTTTTCATGCACCCACAGTTGCTTTCCCTGAACCCTATGGCCTTATGATTGAGCCGACTGAGACTTATTCCAAATCAGAGCTCGATCAATTCGCAGGAGTGGTTTCAAAAATTTTAGATCTCATCAACTCTAATCCTGAAGTGCTGCGCACAGTCCCTCACTTCACTCCCATTGATCGCGTGGATGAACTGGCGGCCAATAAGAATCCTGTGCTCACTGAGAAGCTCACCCCTAAGCTGCCTGAGATTCTGCCGGATCGAGTGCCAGCAGCCAAACTCAGGAATTCGACTGTGGGAGACCTGTGCGCCATGATCGTTGAGGCGCACAAAGCGGAAGAGAAAAACTAAAAAAGGTGCCAGCCTCCTCGGAGGCTGGCACCTTTCCCTAACTCATCAGGACCGCTAGTGATCAAATCTTTTTTTGTTCTTTTTTTTCTCTTTATCCACACTGCCTGCGCCTCTCAGTGGCCATCTATTCAATCTCGAATAGCCAAAGATCCGGTGGTTGAAGAAAAAGTTCTCACACTCCTAAACTCCATGAGCTTAGAAGAAAAAATTGCTCAAATGATTCAGGCGGAAATCAAGTTCATTAAACCTGAGGAGATTGAAAAATTCCCTCTCGGCTCCATACTTAACGGTGGAGGATCCTTTCCTCATAATAATAAAAAAGCGAGCGTTCGTGATTGGGTGCAATTAGCAGAAAGCTACTATCAGGCTTCTATTAAGTCTGGAAAAAGTATTCCTATTATATGGGGAACTGATGCGGTTCACGGACATAATAATGTGTATGGAGCAACCATCTTTCCCCACAACATAGGTCTCGGAGCGAGTGGCAACGGTCCACTGGTGAAACAAATCGCTCACGCTACAACCCTTGAAGTGATGGCGACGGGGATTGACTGGATTTTTGCCCCGACCTTGGCCGTCGTGCGAGATGATCGTTGGGGGCGCACTTACGAGGGATACTCTGAGGACCCAGCTATCGTGAAAGATTATGCCGCAAGAGTGATTGAAGGCATCCAAGGAACTGACCTCTCTCATGATCATCTGATTGCGACCGCTAAACATTTTATCGGAGACGGCGGAACCGCCGATGGCGTTGATCAAGGTAACAATACTGCGAGTGAAGATGAGCTCATCCGCATCCACGCTCAAGGCTATTTCACGGCCCTTGAGGCCGGTGCTCAAACAGTCATGGCCAGTTTCAATAGCTGGCAGGGTCAGAAGATCCATGGATTCAAATATCTTCTGACTGAGGTGTTAAAAAATAAAATGGGCTTCGATGGTTTTGTGATTGGGGACTGGAATGGACACGGACAGGTCAACGGATGCACCAATAGCTCCTGTGCCCAGGCCATCAACGCTGGTGTAGATATGCTGATGGCGCCAGAAGATTGGAAACAGATTTACTACAACACTATCGGGCAAGTGAAGAGCGGTGAGATTCCCCTCACAAGAATTAATGATGCTGTGTCGAGGATTTTACGAGTAAAGATTCGCTATGGTCTTTTTGAACGAGGCAGTCCACTCACACGAAAGTATGCCGGTCAAAGAGACATTGTTGGCAGTAAAAAACATCGTGAGATCGCTCAACAAGCAGTTCGTGAATCATTGGTTCTTTTAAAAAATAAACAAAACCTACTCCCCCTTTCAGGTAAGCAAGAAATCCTCGTGACTGGAACTGGAGCAGATAATATTCCCAAGCAAACGGGCGGATGGAGTTTAACCTGGCAGGGAACAGGCAATACGAATGCTGATTTTCCAGGGGCCACTTCAATTCTCGATGGCATCAAATCTAAAGTGGCTGCACACGGTGGCACTGTCACAACAAACCCCAACAGCACTAAGGCCGCAATTGCCATCGTTGTCTTCGGTGAAGAACCCTACGCTGAGGGTCAGGGCGATCTTAAAAATCTCAATTACAGCGAGCAATTCAGTGATGATCTCAAGTTACTGCAAACTCTGAAGACTAAAGGTTTTAAGACCATCAGTATTTTCATCACCGGAAGACCTTTGTGGGTCAATCAAGAAATCAATGCTTCCGACGCTTTTGTCGTGGCATGGCTCCCTGGCAGTGAGGGCGCAGCTATCGCCGACTTACTCTTTAGCCCGCTAAGAAGAGAGAAGGTCTATGACTTCAAGGGCAAACTCAGTTTCTCCTGGCCCAACACAGCAGCACAAACCTCGATCAATAGAGGCTCACCCACGACGCCGCTTTTCCCCTATGGCTACGGTTTAAGCCTGACTCAAGTCGATACCATCGGTGACGATCTACAATCTAATCCCTACCCCACAGGAGAGGTGATCCAACCCAAAAGATCTCTTGAGATTTTGCAGGGAAGACCTGTGGCCCCCTTTAGGGCCTGGGCTCAATCAAACGATGATAAACTCCAAGAATTAATTAATGGCGTGGGCGAAACACAGAGTCGCTCACTCAAGGCCATCGCCATCGACCACAGACTACAAGAAGACGCTCGCCTTATCACTTTCACCCCAGACAAGGATGCTCAGTATATTCTCAAGAGCCTTAAGCCGATAAATCTCACTGAACTTTCATTGGAAAAAACTGATCTTCATTTTTCACTTAAGGTTTTTCAAGATTCTCCTGAGACCCTGTACCTTTTGGTCGGTGGAGTAAAGATCGATCTCACAACGAAACTTAATCCCGCCGATAGAAATCAATGGAAGCAGCTCTCTCTTTCCAAACATGAGCTCTCTCAGGCAGGAGTTGATTTGAGTCAACTCACCCAAGCTTTTGGTCTCCAGACGGAGGGTGGCTGGGAAGTTGGACTGGCAGACATCTACTTCAAATAAAACTTTGATTAGAGCTTAATCCGCCACTCTCGATAGATCTTGGATTTTTGAATGAAGTTGCGATACTCACACTGACGGTTTGTGAAGTCCGACTGTAAATAACCATTATCAATCAAGCGAGACTCAGGCCCGCCGCGGATGTAGCTTTTCATCTGCGCGCCCTCGCACAAGTTGAACTTGATGGAACGATTCATGTCTGGAAATGACGTGAGCAGTAGGCAGAAGCGGTTGTGGTTTTCTTTCACTGTCCGAAGCTTCATGGGGTCCGTGAGCGTTTTGAGAGCTTTATCATTGCTCTCGAGGATTCGATTAATCTGCAGGGCAAAAATGCTGGCAAAGTTTTTCATGTTGGAGAGTGCGCCTCTCGAGGCTCCACGGATATCTTCCATCATGGTCTCATCACTTTCATGACCCATGACCTTTCGAAGCACATCTAAGTAATTTTCAGCCGCAAAAAACTGCATGGCAAGCTTCGGGTCTTCGTTGCGGTTATTCTGAAGATACTCATCTAAAGCCAGACGCACGATCATCTCCAAGCGCGAGGAGAGAACAATCGTGCCGTACTGCAGATCAGCTGTATCGGAGATATTTTTTAGAATCTCTTGAGCATCAATCACACCACCTGCAATGAGCATTTTATTCAGCTCTTCTTGAATCACTTCCAAACGTGTGATCGTGTCCACATACAGACGCGAAAAAGTCGTAGGAGCAAACTGTGGCTGATTAGTTTTAAGAAAATGAATAATTTCATCCAGCGCCACCTTCGGCGCCACTTTATACTGGTTCCCGGTACGCTCAAAGGCAAGTGAGAGAATTCCGAGTGCATCCGGCTGAGTCACAATGATCATTTCATTGGCCACCAGATCTTTGGCATCAGAGATCCATTGCATGAATCGTCTTTCGACTTGATTGAGATCATTCGGCAGAGGGTTATTCGGGAACTCTGAATTCCAGTTATTTAAATCTCGTTCACAGAATGGATTGCGAAATCCTGTGACGGGAGGAACTAGATTTCTTGGGAGACCCAAGAGGATAAAGGGGATGGTATTATTATCATAAACTTCTTTAAGGGGATCACGCACATCACTTGAGTTCGACGGACCAGGACCGCCACTACAGCTGATTCCTGAGAGATCTTCAATCAAGGTTTTCAAGATAGCGACTCTGCGAGGGCCCGTCGCCGAACCAAAGAGTCTCTTGCCCGAATTAAGAAAACCTATTCCTCGCGCCTCTTGAGTCCTCACGATTTTCTCTCGCTCAAAGACGTTCGCAAACCGGATGGCATCGGCGTCGGTCGCGGGTGGTGTGCCTGAGCGCACGTTGAGGAGCCAGCCGAGGAAAGCGGGGATCTTGTGCTCAAAGAGCTCTACTCCGGCCAAAAGATCGCCGGAAATTTCATCCGAGTGGTGGAGATCAAATTTGAACTCCAACACTTTTCTAGCTTCATTGATCTCACACCAACGATTATTCAGTGACTCCATGGCACAACTTAGACCATTGAACATCAGGGTTTCGTTATTAAGATTTCTGATCTGACGATTGATGCCACGATTTCTGGCATACTCAATACTTGTCCCCAAAAACTCAGAAAAAGCCCCCATCCCAAGACCCAGTGCTGGGTTGACCATCGCCGCGGAACTTCCAATCGATGAGGTGAGAGCGGTTAAGGTAGAGAGCACTGAGGGATTTTTTTGCAGACACAAAGTGTTGTTGGCCAGAGACTTATAAACGGCGTCACTGGTCATCACCACGTTACTCATCAAATCTGCAACGTTTTCGCCTGAAAGATTGGAGCGTGCAGAATTTTCTGCCAGTAGCATTGCTTTTTGAACCTGTACCTCACGCAGCACACGTTGAATTTCATTTTGAACACTCAGGTCATTGCTAGCAGCAAGTTGCGTGGAGAGTTCAAATTCTTGCGCCTTCAGACGCTCGAGTTGAACTTTTCTCTCATTAGAATTATTCACCAGACTGATGCTCTGAGTGAGCTGTTGCAATTGAGCAATGGAGCCGGCCACACTGGTACAGTTGGCGTCGTTTTTAATGTTCTCGAGCACACGGATCAAGCCTTGCGCGTCTTCACTCACGCGTCTGGTCCACTCACCCTGAGAGGGACAAGTGCTGGAGAAAAAATTAAAAAGATCCTGGCCTGTTTGCACAGACGCAAAGGTATTTAAACTCAATAGGAGCAAAGGCCATGCTTTTTTCATCGGCTGCGAAGATAGCAGAGTTCAAAAAAAAGGGTTAAAACTGTGTAAAATTGACACTACTGCTGACGCCGCTTTAGCTCCATCTCTGTATCAATACGGCCTCCTTAAAGTTAGTGAGCAAAAAATGTCTCAGGGCATGACAAAGTCTATTGCTCAAGCTATAAAAGCAGAAATTACGTTTACTTAGGGTAACCTCATGACTCAACACCCCCGCTGCACCTTTGCCATCATCTCGCACCCCGATGCGGGTAAAACCACTATGACCGAAAAGCTTCTCTGGTTTGGTGGAGTCGTGCGTGAAGCGGGTATGGTGAAATCAAAATCCGGTGACTACGCGAAATCTGACTGGATGGAACTAGAAAAGCAGCGTGGGATCTCGATCACCTCATCGGTCATGAGTTTTGAGTACAACTCCCGTGCCCTGCACCTCTTGGATACTCCCGGTCACAAAGACTTCTCTGAAGACACCTACCGCACTCTCACTGCTGTAGAATCGGTGCTGATGATGATCGACTCCGCCAAAGGTGTGGAGGAGCGAACCATCAAACTCATGGAAGTCTGTCGCATGCGGGCCACACCGATTGTAACCTTCATGAATAAGTTTGACCGTGAGGCCCTTGATCCATTTCAGCTCATTGACGACGTGGAAAAAATTCTAGGCATCCAGTGTGTGCCGATGACCTGGCCTGTGGGTAGCGGGATAGATTTTCGCGGAGTGTATGACTTCCGCACGAAAGCCATTTTGTCTTTTAAAGATGCTCGTGACCCCTTCTCTCCCACTTATATCGATGCTTCAGATCTCGATGCTCCTCATATCAAAGAATTCCTTGGCGAGAGGATTCTTGCTCAGTTTAAAGAAGAGCTTGAGATGACCACCATCATGCCCGATTTTGATCCTGAGATGTATCTGGCCGGAAAAATGAGTCCGGTCTTTTTTGGTTCTGCTCTTAAAAATTTCGGAGTGAAAGAGACGCTGGATAAAATCTGCGAGGTCGCTCCCACTCCCCGTCCCCGTCAAGCCGTACTCGCCCCCTTTACCTCCGACGCCGACAAGGTAACGATTGATCCCAGTGACCCTGAGTTCACTGCTTTTATTTTTAAGATCCAGGCCAACATGGATCCCAAGCACCGTGATCGCATTTCATTCATGCGTGTGTGTTCAGGAAAATTCACTCGCGGTGAGAAGATTTATCACGTGCGCACAGGCAAAGAGATGAAGATCGCCACTCCTCTCATGTTCCAGGCCCGCGACCGCGATATCGTGGAAGAGGCACTCCCGGGTGACATTATCGGTCTGCATGACAACGGCAAGTATCAGATCGGTGACACCTTCACCATGGGTAAAAAACAAATCCGCTACACAGGCATTCCGAACTTTGCTCCGGAACTTTTCATGAAGGTCACCTGCCGTGATCCCATGAAGGCCAAGCACCTTGAGAAAGGTCTCGCGCAGCTCTCAGAGGAAGGCGCAACTCAGCTCTTTATTCGCAAAACCACCAATGAGAAAATGCTCGGTGCCGTGGGGGCCCTGCAGTTTGAAGTGGTGAAGTTCAGGCTTATGGATGAATACGGGATCGATGCATCCTATGAGAACGTGTCTTGGCAAGGCGTGCGCTGGCTGAAGTTTGAAAACCCAAAAGACGAAAGTGAGTTTGTTTCTAACTACAACACCTTCATCATGTATGATCGCGAAGATCGCGTCTGCTATGCCGTGAGAACCGAGTGGGATATGAAGCTGGCCATGGAGAAAAATCCCAAGGTGAAGTTCTACAAAAATTCGGATTATATCGATTAACGAAGGGACTTCAGCGTCGCTCGCCAAGCACTCTCGGGCACGGCGATGTTGTGGCAGTCCCGCATATTATAGACGCGACAGGACCCACTACGGGCCTGTGCAACCGTGATTCCCACCACCGTCCAAACGCCGTCTCTATTTTCTAAGATTGGACCTCCCGATGACCCCACACCTGTAGGCATGTCATGGAAGAGCAGACCTCTTTCCATATTTTTTATGCGACCAGGGACCTGATTCAAAGACATGGAGAGTCCCTCATTTTTTGAGAACTCTATATCAAAACCCGGAATGAAATAGCGTGGCGTCCCCAGGTGCCATGCTTCCGGTGCACCCGTCGCGAGGAAACCCAACCGTTTGCCAATTTTCTGTTTCAACTTAACAAGCATCCAGTCTTCCGTTTGCAGGGGTCTCGCCCCCACATAAAAACCTTCCACTTCTATGATTGTTCCAACACTCTCACCATAGAGGTATTGGGTGTGAAAACGCACTTCACGTGCTCTCAGTCTTCGCCCTTCCCGCTCAATACAGTGAGCGGCGGAGAGGACTAAATCCTCGCTCACGAGAACCGCTGTGCAAACCTGTCCATCAAATGCCTCGAGCATGCCGATGGAGGTAAAGGGAAAACTAGGATTTTTAACGATCGCACGCGTATCTGTACCTATCACCATAGCGTGCAGATTGAAGCTCACAAGCATGAGAAGAAAGAGGAGTTTTGACATGGTCTGATTTTACCCTACAGCATCGAAAGACAGGGGTCTTAGGGTAAAAACTATCTGTCAAAAAAATAGACATCCACTCCTAGGGCAAGAAGCACAGTTATTGACCTATAAAATCTACTCGCCGTTAATCTTAGATTATTTTTGTGGCCTAAAATAAAAGAAAAATAAGGATCACAATAATGAAACATTATCTCTGTTTTTTAGTTGGGTTTATGAGTCTCTCTGTCTTCGCCCAGCAGCAACAACAACAGCAGCCTATCAATGTTGTAGGCTACATCCAGCGCCAACAAGACCAGCAGCAACAGCAGCACCAGCAATTTGTGCAACAACAACAGCAACATCCCCAGCATCAGCAAAGACCACAACAACCACAACAGCAGCAACAACCTACTCAGGAAAGTAAGATCGAGGCAGGTTTAAGTTATGATGAACTAGATAAAAAAATAAAAAATGAATTTTCAAATTTTGTATACGATTACACGGAATATGAAATTAAACCTGACTACATCTACGACCTCACTCAGACAGGATTGAGTTTAAGTGCTTTGAGTGCGATTAACCTCTGGGACACTCCCGCAATACCTTACGCGCAGATCAATAGTATACCGACTGACCAGCTCTACCACCCAGAAAACCACTTTCATTTTTTAAACAATTCGATCAGATACCTTCGTCAATCAAATGATTCAAGAGTTGTAGACATAAGAAAAAAAGCCGAAGGACAACTCAAAAATGCCATAACAGAAGAATTAGTCAGAGAGCAGCGAGAACTTCAGTATAATCGCACTCCTCAACTTTGGAGTCCTACATTCCAAAACATCATTACTTCACAAAGAGCGGGAATCGAAACTTTTGATCGAATCGAGTGGCAACTAAATAACAATATTCCAACAAGACTACCATCGATTGAATCATTGCAAACGGCAAAACTACTCTTTTTTACTAATCTTCAGATTGCAGGGGTTTTAGCTAATCCTCACACCCGCATATCAAATAAATTCCGATCTCTTGGAGCTTCTCCACAGAGAATGGCCAATGAGTTTCTGCATTCGGCCAAGGATATCCTTGATTTTGCAAAAGGCTTGAGCCATGGTGCACAGTTTACAATTGTTGAAAACGTTGATGGAGTGGTGAAGTTAGTCAAATTCTCATTCAATTCATTTCACAATCCCCAAGCAGCAATGAATGCCTTCTGGGATATTGCAAAGAATATCAATCTTGAAGGGATCGCTCAAGCTATCCATCATCACGTGACATCTGAGTACAAAACTCTCACCACAGGGACCTCAATTGAGAGAGGTGAAGTCATTGGTAAAATCGCCACGAATATCATCCTTTCAACTTCTGGTCTCGGATACCTCGGAAATTATACGAAATTTGCAAACGGCGTAGGCAAAGAGTTTGTGAGTCGAATCGGTAACCTCACCAGCCTATCTACAATGATTTCGAATGAAGTAGGAGCCATAGGAGACATTCGAAAAATCATCCGCTCTGCAGAAGGAAGCTTGTGGACGAAAGGAATCCCACAGGATCAAATAAAAAATGCCTATGAGCACTATAAAAAACATGGCAAAGAATTTGGAGTGAATAATGCGGCGGAATATGTGGAGCGCGCTCACCGTTTTAGAACATCTCCGCCTCAGGGAACGCTGACTAAAATTGCTCGTAACGGTGATCGCATGTATTACCATCCAAGCACAAATACTTTTAGCGTTCATACGCCTGATGGGGTTCCAAAAACGATGTTTAAACCCAGTGCTGGACAAGCATACTGGGAGAGACAGCAATGACACTGTTAAAATCGACAAAAAGATGTAGTTGTTGTGAGCATTGGATACAGCTGGAGAGTTTTGACATCTGCCCGATCTGCTCATGGCAAGAAGAAGGTCAAACTGATGAGACCGCCTCAGAGATTTGGGGCGGGGCCAATGGTGATTACTCTTTGTCTGAGGCGAGAGAGAACTTTAAGAAGTTTAAAACAATGTATCGCCCAAGTGATGCTCGCTCAAAGAAATGATGTTTATTCCTTGGGAACTCGGCAAGAATAAGTCTCGCCTGTCTTCTCAATCACATTTTTGATGGTGCCATTTTTGCAATCAACTAATTGATAACCGGGGTGGTCCGTGCCCTGCCAGAGGGGAATTTTTTGGACTCCGGGCTTTGATCTCTCAGGGGTTTCACCACACTTTTTAGCAAAGCCCTGGGTGTTTTCTGGGTCACAAAGCTTGAGCTCTTCGGCTTGCACCGGAAGAGCTCCCCAGAGAAACAAGAAGAAAAATCTGATCACTTATTGCGGCCCACGCAATTGAGATCTTCAAATGATTGCTTCAGGCGTTTAACAAACGACTCTTCAGACTTTCTGATCCATACACGAGGATCGTAGTACTTCTTGTTCGGAGCATCCGCCCCTTCAGGATTCCCCAGCTGACCTTGAAGATAGTCTTTTTTATCAGCATAGAAAGCACGGATCCCATCCCAGTAGGCCCACTGCAGATCCGTATCAAGATTCATCTTCACCGCCCCATACTCAATCGTCTCGCGGATCTCTTCGCGCGTGGAGCCTGAGCCGCCGTGGAAAACAAATGAGACGGCATTAGGCTTTGAGCCCAGATTTTTTTGAATGAATTCCTGAGAGTTTTTAAGAATTTTCGGAGTGAGCTTTACATTTCCGGGCTTATAAACTCCGTGCACGTTTCCAAAGCTCGCAGCGATCGTAAAGTTTTCGCCCACTTTTTTGAGGATCTCATAAGCCGCTGCCACTTCTGAAGGCTGAGTGTAGAGTTTTGAGGAATCAACGTTCGTGTTATCCACGCCGTCTTCTTCGCCACCCGTGACACCGAGCTCGATCTCGATGCCGGTTTGAATGCGGTTCATGCGTTTAAAATAATCGGCACAAATATGCAGGTTCTCTTCAATCGGCTCTTCTGAGAGATCCAGCATGTGAGAAGAGAAGAGTGGTTTCTTGGTCGCCTCAAAATGCGCCTCTCCGGCATCGAGCATATCATCGATCCAAGGGAGCAGTTTTTTTGCTGCATGATCGGTGTGAATGACAACTGCCACTCCGTAATGTTCAGCGAGGAGTTGAATGTGACGGGCCCCACTGATCGCACCCAGGGCCGCAGCTGTTTGACCTTGAAGTTTGAGATTTTTTCCGGCCATGAACTGGCCTCCGCCATTAGAGAACTGAATGATTACCGGAGAGCTCATGTCACGGGCCGCTTCAAGAACAGCATTAATAGTCGATGAACTAGTCACGTTCACCGCCGGCAGAGCGTATTTATTCTGCTTACAGTCAGCATAAAGATCCAATAGGGCCTGACCATAAACAAGTCCGGGTTTAAATTTCATAAAAATCTCCTCTAATTTTGACGAATGCCCTCACATTGTATGAGAATTTTCACTCTCTGAGCAAAAGGAAAAATAGTGATTTTGAGATCTATGCTGGTCGCCTTCTATAATAAACTCCTCACCCCTGAGCTCTTTGAGGATTATGCCCCTCATGGTGTGCAAATCGAAGGGTGTGAGCGCGTTAAAAAGATCGCTTTTGCCGTCTCTGCCACCCATGAATCCATTGATCAGGCGATTGCCTGGGGTGCTCAAGCCTTAGTAGTGCATCACGGCGTTCTTTGGAAATATCAAGCGGCTCGCCCTTTGACGGGTGCATGGGGTGAGAGGCTAAAAAAATGCATTAAGGCCGATCTTAATCTCCTCGCCTACCACCTGCCCCTGGATGCCCATTTAGAAGTCGGTAATGCAGCCTCCTTAGCGCGAGAACTGAATTTGGTTGAGATTGAGTCCTTTGGAAAATACAAGAGACAATTCTCGGGAGTGAAGGCAAAACTCACCAAGCCTGTGAGTGCGATGGATCTGGCAGTGATTTTAGAGCAGAAGTTAAACCATCAAATCCTGACGGCGGTCAGTGACCCGAACAAAATAATCAGTAGTATCGGTATCATCACTGGTGGTGCTAATAACGATTGGGTCCAGGCCCATGAGTTAGGGCTTGATGCCTATCTGACCGGTGAAATCAGTGAATATAACTGGCATGATGCCCGAGAAGCGGGAATCGCCTATTTTGCCGGAGGCCACCATGCCACGGAGAAATTTGGGCCTCAAGCATTGATGCAAAAAACAAAAAACGATCTTAATCTTGAGGTAGCTTTTTTTGATTCCCACAACCCAGCTTAAACTTTCTAATCTCATTCCACTTTTATTGGGCCCACTCATCGCCCTCGTGATGTGGATGTCTCCTTTAGGTATTGAGCCTAATGCTCAAAAATGTGCAGGTATCATTGTTTGGGTGGCCATGTGGTGGATGTGTTCACTCATTCCTTTGCATGTGACCGGTCTGATTGGTTTGATTATTGCTCATTTTATGAATCTCAGCTCCTGGAGTGAGCTCTTAATTCCTTATGCTGATCCGATTATTTTTCTGTTCATGGGCGGGTTTTTCATTGCTCAAGCTGTAGAGTATAGGAGCTTAGATAAATGGCTGGTGCAGAAGACACTCTCCTTAAAATTCATTCGCGGAAACTCCCAGCGCCTGTTCATTTCCCTCACCGTGATCACTGCTTTCATGAGTGCATTTCTTTCCAACACGGCCACGGCAGCTTTAGTTATTCCCATTGGCATTGAAATCCTGCGTCGCTCTGAAGCCCCACAATCAGCTTTTAAGCTCGTCTTACTTCTCGCAGGAGCTGCCTCAATTGGAGGAACTATGACTCCTGTAGGCTCTCCTCCGAACATGATCGCACTTGGGTTGATGGAGAAGATTATTGGAACACGTCCGGATTTTCTCTCTTGGGTGATGCACATGGCACCTTTAAGTCTCATGATGCTTCTCGCTCTTATTATGCTTTATAAAAGAGAACTTTTTTCCTTGCCCCAAGAATCAAGTTTTAAAACTCATACTCCCGAGAGCCTGAATAATGCTCAAAAGATTCTTCTCTCTATCATCGTGATGACCTGTTTTTTTTGGTTTGCTCCAGGAATTATTGCGGCCCTCTCACAAGGGGCCTTCGCCAGTTTCTTGCAAAAAAATTTTTCTGAATCATTGGTTGCGACCCTCGCCGGGGTCATCCTGATGCTCACCCCAACGCGCAGTGGGCCTCTGCTTCCGTGGAGAGAAGCTCAAAAAATTGACTGGGCAACACTCATGCTCTTTGGCTCAGGCATTTCACTGGGGCAGCTGGCCTTTAAAACGGGGCTTGCCAGTGTGCTCGCGATGAAACTTGAATCCCTCTCTCACCTCTCTCCAGAAGTACTCTTAGTTATTGCAATTATTGCGACACTCTTTTTCACGGAACTTGCGAGTAATACAGCTACGGCGAATCTCATTATTCCGGTGCTTCTAGCGTCTTCAGCCTTTCTTATGAATGCAGACCGGACCATTTATGCTATTGTGGCGGCTGCCAACCTCGCTTTTATGCTCCCTGTGGGAACTCCACCTAATGCCATCGCCTATGCCACAGGACAGGTGGGCATAGGAGTGATGATGAGCCGAGGATTATTGGCCAATGGAGTTTCCGCCCTGTTAATTATATTTTTTAGTTTGCTTTTCTTTTAAGGAGGCCTTGCATGTTTAACCACACTCAAACAGAACTCACCCCTAGTGAATTGATCGAACTCACTCTTCAAATGAAGCGTGGAGTGCTTTCAAAATCCGGGGCCCTCGTGGTCGATACAGGTTCCTTTACCGGAAGATCTGCGAACGACAAATACGTCGTGAGCTGTCCTTATACCGAAAAGCATATCAACTGGGCCAACAACACCGGCAAACTTTCTCGCGCGCAAGCTGAGGGAGTCAAAAAAGAAGTGCTCTCAATTCTAGAGAAGTCGGACAAAACTTTTAAGCTCACGCGCCAGGTGGGAGCAGACCCAAAATTTCGTATTAAGGCGACTCTTTTGACCCAAGGACCAAGCCACGCACTCTTTTTTGATAACATGATGAGAGACGTCGATGCGGGAGAATGCCTGCAGAACTGGACCATCTATCATGCTCCCTATGCGACTCTTGAAAATCACTCGCAGTTTGGAGTCGCCCGTCCCCAGGCGATCGTCCTCGATTTTGAAACTCGTGAAGTGATCGTGATCGGCACCGCTTATGCTGGAGAAGTGAAGAAAGCGATGTTCTCAGTTCTCAACACCATTCTCCCCGACCATGGTGTGCTTCCCATGCATGCGGGAGCGAGCATTAATGAACAGAATAAAGTCTCTGTCTTCTTTGGTCTTTCGGGCACCGGAAAAACCACTCTTTCCACTGACGTTGGATTTCATATCATCGGTGATGATGAACACGGACTCTCAGATCAGGGAATTTTTAATTTTGAAGGGGGCTGTTACGCCAAGACTGCGAAGCTATCAGAGAAGGACGAGCCGCAAATTTTTAAAGCTGCTAACTCATTCGGAACTCTTTTAGAAAACGTTACTCTTAAAGCTGACCGCACAGTAGATTTTGATAATCTTTCAAAAACTGAAAACGGTCGCGCCAGCTACCCTCTGACAAGTATTGAAGGCGTACACCCGACTCAAAGAGGGCCCGTGCCCACAGATCTCTTCTTTCTCTCTGCTGATGCCACCGGCGTGCTTCCGCCTGTCGCAAGCCTTAATCCCACTCAGGCCATGGAGTTCTTTTTATGTGGCTATACTTCAAAACTTGCTGGGACAGAAATCGGCGTCAAAGAACCAAAGAGTGCCTTCTCTTATTGTTTTGGTGCTCCCTTCATGCAGCGTAAACCACAAGAGTATGCAGAACTACTTGCAAGTCTCATGAAAAAACATAACTTCAACGTTTGGCTCATCAACACAGGCTGGGGCAAAGGCGGCTATCCCACAGTCTCTCGCTTTCCACTGAAAATAACCCGCACCATTATCCGTGCTATCCAAAACGGACACGTCGATCCTAAGGGTGGTCAAGTCGATCCGATCTTTGGATTCATGGTCCCACAGGATATCGCAGGCGTGGATGCTAAGTTACTAGCCGTGAGTGATAAAAATGATGCTGCT
>DIVA01000068.1:7694-9510 GCA_002435705.1 Bacteriovoracaceae bacterium UBA6144 | reverse complement strand
AAGCGGTAGAAGTGTATGACGTTGTTAACCAACGTGTGATCCCTCGCGGGGAAGGAATTCCTGCGGGAGCGGTCGTGGTTCCAGGGACTCGAGCCTTTTCAAGTGAGAATGATTTCATTAAAGCTCGCGGCTTAATGCTCCAGTGCCCGATCATCATCAAGTACCGCGATGAAAAGACAGACACATCACTCGTTCTTGAAGATGCTCTTCGCTAATGGAAGAGATCGCTTTTAAGGGACAGTTCATTCAAGTCACCACCGAGAAAATCGGTGAGATCCTCTGGGAGAGGGCTTATCTTCCAGAGGGGATTGTGATTTTTCCCATTACAGATGCAGGAAAAATCCTTTTGATCCGTGAGCGCCGCCCGCACGAATCCCCTCCTGTGCGCCTTAAACCTGTGTCAGGGGTGGCTGAAAAGAATCAGGCCCCCATAGAAAATGCTCTTCGTGAGATGCAAGAAGAGATCGGCTTCAAGGGAGAGCTTGAACAATTCTGGGAATACAAAACCAGTGGAACGGTGAATTCTGTTACGCACTTTTTCATCGCCCGCAACCTTGAAGCTTCCAAGCTACCTAACCCTGATGGTGACGTGATAGAAGAGATCCTCGAACTCACCGTGAGTGAGATCGAGGAGAAAATTAAATCTGAAGAATTTCGCTGGGGCGTGAGTGCAATGGGCTGGTTTAAGCTGCGCTCTCTCAATCTTATCTAGAGACTAACTTCGCAGGCGACTTCGTTATTAAAAACTCTATCGCGTCCCATGGTCCGAGTGTGACTTACGACTACAAATTGCGTCGTGCGATCAATGGCGATCGTTCTGAACACAACTTCCTCACTTACATCACCGCGGTAAAAATTGTCTGACGAAAGAAACAGGCGCTGAGCTCTATTCCAGCGATAAACAGTGCCGTAGCCTACGGAGCGAGACACTTGCTCATTCCCCTTCGTGGCGGTTACTAAAATTCCCTGCGGTGTATTTTTAACTTCAACCGAGCAAGTTTCAGAACCCTGAGGAGTCACTCCTGAATAAACACCTAAAGGAAGAGTTCTGATTAATGCTTCCGTCGCATCAAACTCACTAGCATGAGAAGAAAATGATGAAATCAAAAGTAAGGCAAAAGCAAAAAACTTCATAAGGACTCCTTAATAAAGGTTGGTATACCTCAAAAGGCCTCATGAGTTCAACCGAGGTGTAGATTTTTCAATTATCTCGATAGATTACGCTTCTGAGTAAAGCCTCAGGGGTCGTAAAGACCTGTTTCTCAAAGCCAAAAACATCTGGGGCGTCTTTTAAATCCCATGGGATAGGACTGATATTAGTTAACTGGATGAGATTTCTCTCGGTTTTTTTCCACTCACAGGGGTAAGTAAAAACGGTTTCACCATGTCCTTTTAAAACACCTAGAAATTTCCCGTTCAGGCTGACACTCGGGGTCCCTAAACCAAAACTCGCTTGAGTTGAGATCTCACAACTCTCTAACTCTTGATGGGGCGTCGTGATTTTTACCAGCTTTTTCTCTCGATTTTTTAAGCGCTGGTCAAGACGGCGCATGAAACTGTCGAAGCCACGAATGGGTGCAACCTGATCGGCCTCAGAACTACTTGGAGCATCGGCAACTGTTAAGAGACGTTCGGTATAAAAACTAGGAGAGAGTGAGAGCTTCGTTTTAAGATCATAAGTTGCCAGGGTCGCAGCTCCGTAACAATTAAAAAAAGATAGAGAATAAAGTGATGGGGAAAGATCTGAAAAGAATCCATTCGGGTACTGGTTATCAAAAGAATCGATAATGTGTCCTGATACTTTTCCATGAGTCAC
>DIVA01000068.1:0-7636 GCA_002435705.1 Bacteriovoracaceae bacterium UBA6144 | reverse complement strand
CGCTGAACGTGTTGAAAACTTGCAGATTGAATTTTGTGATTAAGTTCCTTGAGCTGCTCCAGATCAAGGGCCCGCTCCTGCGCCAATGCCACACACTCGGTGACGCTTTTTGTGTTGGCAAGAAAGCGAAATTTTTTTGTCGCCTGTACCAATTCTTCTTGAATCTTTTTGTATTCAGCCTCGAAAGCTTGAGCCTCCTCCACGAGGGGCCGTGGGAGGCCAACAAAAAATACCAGGTTCTTCTGCCCTACTTGCTTTGGCGCATGTACTGGTCTCTGAGTAGGAAGAATCTGAGAGAGGGGTTTCGAATAAAGTGAAGGAAAAAATCGCAATCGAAGTGTGCGCCACAAAAGCTTACGCGGTGACTGCGTGGCTTGCGAGCGATACTGCTGGATCCCTTCACAAAGTTCAATAATCTGATCGTCCTGCCCAAAGACAGACTGCACACAGCCAATCAAAAGGAGGACGATCAAAGCTTTCATGAATTAGCCAAGTTCATTAATGAGGTTTTGTACTTTTGCTGGTTGGAGCTCGATCAAACCCGTTGGAGCGAGGATCTCGAGGATCTCCCCTTTCTCAAGCTTGATTTCTACTTCTTGAGTAATTTTTCCTTGAGCTTCAAGCTTTTTCGAAATGGCTCCAGCGAGATCACGAATGGCCTGCTGATCATCAATAAATGTATAACGACGTGAGAGTTCTTTTTCAATGCTTGACTGGGCCGATGATCCATCCAGGATGAGCATAGTTAAATTGTCTCTCATCACTCCAATGACGATCAAAATGATACCAAGACCAGTCGGAGCAAGAATGATCCCCGCGTGGGCTTTTGAAGATGGTGTCATGGTAAGGGCCAGAGCGAGAGTTGGGGCAGCGAGAAGTTTAAAAAACTTTTTCATGAAGTCCTCCTGTAGAATGATGTTCCAAGCCTACAGGAGGAAAAAAATCTGTGGGTAAATCAGGAATTTTTTACAAGCTGACGAAGCATCCGGCGCAGAGGCTCGGCGGCTCCCCACAGGAGTTGATCGCCGCAAGTAAAGAGATTTACAAACTCTGGCCCAAGACTCATCTTACGAACCCGGCCGACGGCAACGTCTAACTTTCCTGAGACAGAGGCGGGCGTAAGTTGCTTCAATGTAGTCTCTTTGTCGTTTTGAACAAATCGCACCCACTGATTATCATTTTTTATTACGGCTTCAATTTCTGCGAGCGGAATATCTTTTTTGAGTTTTATGGTAAGGGCCTGAGAGTGGCAACGAAGCGCACTCACACGCACACAAGTTCCATCAATCGGTATAACCTTCGAGGTTTGGAGGATTTTATTCGCTTCGGCTTCTGCTTTCCATTCTTCACGAGACTGCCCTGAAGGCAAAGCCGAGTCGATCCATGGCAGAAGATTGGCAGCCAGAGGAAAGCCAAATTCTTTTTTAGGAAATTCGCTGGAGCCAAGGAGCTCGTTCATTTTCTTTTCAATCTCAAGGGCTGAGCGAGAAGCATGAATATCCTCACGAACCTTGTCCCCGATGAACTGCATCTGACTGAGAAGCTCGATCATATTTTTGGCTCCCGCTCCAGAAGCGGCTTGATAAGTATGACTTGAGGCCCACTCAACCCATCCATTTTTAAATAAAGCTCCCGCCCCTAAGAGCATGAGGGAGACCGTGCAATTGCCCCCGATCCAATCATTCAGCCCATCACTGCGAGCATTATCAATCACCTTCTGATTGACCGGATCTAAAATAATCACCGCATTTTTTTCCATACGAAGCGCTGAAGCGGCATCGATCCAGTGCCCCTTCCAGCCAGCCCCGCGTACTTTGGGGTGCATCTCTTTGGTCCAATCTCCCCCTTGGCAGGTGAGGATGATATCCATTTCACATAAATCTTTAACCGAGCTGGCGTCTTTAAGTGGTTTTCCATTGGGGGCCAGTTCTCCAACCTGTGAGGTTGTGAAGTAATGAGCATCAATGAAATCAAAGTCATGTTCGGCATGCATCCGCTCCATCAACACCGAGCCCACCATTCCTCTCCACCCGACAAGTCCGACTTTTTTCATTGGCCATTTCCTCACAAAATATTGCAGTTCAACTTGGTATTGCTTTTTTCTGCTCAGGGCGATACAAACTTTAGGTACCGCAAAGAGGTGCGACTTTTAAGTAAGCCCGTGGAGACCGTCAGAGGTCAAAGATCTGGGCCCAGAAAAAAGCCGCCGAAACGATTTCAATTCTGACACTGAAATTGTTGGTCTAGCAAGGTTGAATCCTTGGGACTGTCACTCAGGATCATACCGAGTGGAGAGCTTTGGGACGAGTTGATCGGGGTTCAGGACTTTCCTCCCACAACTTATCTTCCCTCACTCTTCCTTAATTCTCCCCTCGGTTTTTTCCAATTTTTTTTGCTTGAGGAGTAGTTATGAAATTGATTGTCTCGAAGTTTGGTGGAACCTCTATGGGTGATGCTCAGGCCATGCGCCGAAGTGCTAAAATCTGCCACAAACAAAACTCAACTATCGTTGTCGTCTCTGCAACCTCAGGCACGACTAATAACCTTATTGCTCTCTCGCAAGCTTCGGAACTTGGTAAACTTGAAGAGAGTGAAAAACTCATCGCTTCCATTCGCGAGCGTCATCTTAAACTCGCAGCTGACCTTGAAGTCACCGCCTACACTCGCACCGCTGTAGAAGATCTCTTAGGTGAGATGGAGACATTGGCGCGAGGCATTTTTATGATGAGAGAATGCTCACCACGCGCCTTTGATCGTATGCAATCCTTTGGCGAAAGACTCTCCTCCTTACTTTTCACTGAAGCCCTCGCCCAAGAATGGAGTGATCACACTGTAAAATGTTTGGATGTGCGCACTGTTCTTGCCACGGATAATCTTTATGGTCGCGCCACTCCCCTCATCGACAAGACAACTGAGAATGCTCAACGTGTGCTTGGCGATCTTCGCCAACTAAAAACAACTTGGGTCACTCAAGGTTTTATTGGAGCTGACCCACAGGGCCACACCACCACACTCGGTCGCGGGGGCTCTGACTACTCTGCCTCGCTTATCGGAGAAGCAGTCGGTGCTGATATTGTCGAGATTTGGACTGACGTAGATGGAATTGCAACAACTGACCCACGTCTGCACGCAGGCGCTCGCGCCATTCGAGACATCACTTTCAAAGAAGCCGCCGAGATGGCCGTGTTTGGAGCCAAAGTTCTTCACCCCACCACTCTCACACCTGCCCAAAGGAAAGATATTCCGGTTTTCGTAGGTAGCTCCTTTGAGCCGGAGAAAGCCGGAACCTGGATCCGTAGAAACGTTGAGGCGGCACCTACCTTTAGAGCTGTGGCCTTGAAAAAAGAGCAAGTGCTGGTGACCCTTTCAACACCCAAAATGTTGAACACTCACGGTTTTCTGGCCCGCGTCTTCGATGTGTTTCAACAAAACCGTGTCAGTGTTGATGCCATCACGACCTCTGAGATTTCAATTGCGATGACGGTGGATCGCTCGACTTTGACTCATGAGAAACTTTTTCTAGAACTCAAAGAATTGGGTGAGGTCACAACCGAAGAAGGCTTCTCGCTCGTCTCATTGATTGGAAACGGTATGAATCATACACCAGGACTTGCTGTGAAAATTTTTGGTGCGATCAGTGACATTAATGTGCGCATGATCTGTTTGGGGGCCAGTCGTCACAATTTCTGTGTGCTGGTCAATGAAGCCCAAGGGCCTGAAGTGGTCAAACGCTTCCACCAGCAGCTTATTGAGGTTTAAAAAGCCCTAAAAACTAGGCAAATTATATTTACAGGGGTGAGCTTAACATCTTGAAAATCCGTCACCCCTGTCAAACATACATCTAATTACTAAAACTATTGTTTGATATGCCGAACTGTGTTCTAATATTCCTATCAGGAGAGAGCACGTGTACGTTTGTATCTGTAAAGGCATCACCCAAAAACAAGTTGAAGAAGCCATTGCTGTCCGCAAGGGACAGTCAGCTAAAAATATCATGCGGGCCCTTGGAATTGGCTCAGACTGCGGCACCTGTGTGGAAGAAGCTATCCAACAAATGTTGCAAGCAACAAACAAGAATTCTACATCTCAACACAATCAGAACACATCCTCACCATCACGCGAGTAGGTCTTTCCTACACTTCTCGGTAGGTTTATCCTATACTGAATGAAATAGGAGATACTTATGAAAGGCTCAGCCAAAGTTATTGCTGCACTCAATTCTGTTCTTATGAAAGAACTCACAGCTATCAATCAATATTTTCTGCACGCTCGTATGCTCGAAAACTGGGGTCTAATGAAGCTCGGAAAACTCGAGTACGCGGCCAGCATCGATGAGATGAAGCACTCTGATATGGTGATCAAGCGCATTCTCTTCCTCGAAGGCCTTCCGAATCTACAAAAGCTCGGGAAACTTCGTGTGGGCACAGATGTGAAAGAAGTCATCGAAGCGGATCTGGAAGTGGAGTATGAAGCAATACCCCACCTTAAAGACTGTATTAAGCTTGCTGAAAGCGAGAGAGATTATGTTTCTCGCGACCTCTTTCTCTCAATCCTTGCTTCAGAAGAAAAGCATGTTGATTGGCTTGAAACCCAACGCGACCTCTTGAAAAAAGTCGGCGTTCAAAACTATATGCAATCACAAATGGAGCCCGATCAGGGCGCCGAATAATCAGGGAGGATTAATGAAACTTACAGTACTACTACTCGCTCTTACGGCCCTTCTCTCAGTTGCTTGCAACAAAAAAGAAGAAGCTGCTGTTACAACTGAAGCCGCAGTCACAGCTGAAGGTCACGACAAGGAACATCAACATGTTTCAGATAAGGTTGACCATGCTCACGCAGACGATCATCATCAAGATCATGATCATGCGGCCCACCACCCGAACCACGACGAAGAATCGGGCGAAGCTCACAATCACTAAAAAAAAGAGCCTCCGGAAGGAGGCTTTTTTTTTACAAAATCAGATAGTGGAATCCAATCCCAGCGACAAAAATAGCGAATAGAGTTTTCATCACCATGCTATTGAGCCTAGTGCTTAACCATACTCCCAACTGTGATCCAATGAGCACACCTGGAAGTGTGTAAATCAGAATGCTCCAGTCAAGGTCATCACTGATGAGATTAAACAAGGTGATCAAAACATTTCCACTGGCTTCTAGGGCAATGGCTAAAGCATTTGCTTTTTTATTTTGCAGATTTCCTTTCATCTCAAGGAAGGGCTGATTTAACTCCGCGTTCCCTGTTCCTGTTGTTGCAGAGAATGCCCCACCCAAAAAAGGGATGAAGACAAAATTTTTCAACCGAGGCCAGCTCCCCTCATCCAAACTGCCGCGTCGTTTGTAGACAACCATATAGGCCTGCACCAAGGCAGCCAGCAGAACAGAGACACCTACAATTTTTTTTAAGTAGAAATTGGGGATCATTCGAAAAAGAAAAAGACCCGCGACCACACCTAAGATTACCCAAGGCACAAGCTTCAGAAAAAGTTTTTTAGACACCATTCCTTTTCGAACATAACCAATCGCTCCCGAACTCATGCCTAATGTTTCAGTGGCGATGCCATTTGCAATGGAAGACTTGAGTGGAATATTAAAAAAGAAATAAAAAAAGGGTTGAAAAAAAACTCCTCCGGAAAAGCCAGAGGAGTTTGCAAACGTGGCCACGAGGATGGCCACAGGGAAAAGATAAGGATGATCCATTAGATCATTAGAACTGAGTTTGCACCCCTAAGTAAACATTGCGTGGCAGTGCTGGATCAATTCCAGTTCCTCTCACTCGGGCATAGTATTTTTTATCTAAGAGATTATTGATCCCACCGACCAGTTCAAAGCCTTTAAAGCCTTTCTCAAAAGTCAGGTCAAACACCGTGTAGCTAGGGATCTCGAAATTTGCAGAATTAGTATCATCGCCGTAGTGCTCGTCGAATACGGTTGCCATGAGTGCGATTTTATCACGCTCCTGAGGTTTATAAATCAAGCCCGTGCGAAAAGTGTAGTCAGGAGCATACTGCGGGCGTTTGCCATTTTGTGGTCCACCAACAAACTCAGCACTCAGGGCCATGGCATTGAGGTAGACATCAAGCTCTCCCCAGCCTTTATTCCAGATCCCCACATCCTGAGACAGGCGCCACTGCACCGAGGCATCCATCCCGCGGTGGAGACCAGCGCCGGTGTTGATGAATTTTCGAGTTGATCCACTTCCATCAGCGCCAAAGAGATTTGAGTAAAAAATTTGGAAGGCTGAAACATCAAACACCAGAGACTTCGATTGGTGCCTGATCCCGATCTCTTGGCTATCCACTTTAGCAGACTTAATGTCTTCGCTAATTGCCTCAGATGTTCCAAGAGGCACGGCCGTGGCAAAGGCCACAGGAGTGTAGCTTTCAGAAGCATTAAAGTAGAGGTCAGTTTTTTCACTTAGGTCATACACCACCCCTAAACCCAAAAGCGGCACATTATCGGTGCGATCCTCTTGGCGGCGTGTGCCTGTTTTTTCATCAATCTTTTGTCTGATGTTCTCGAAGCGCACACCAGGTGTGATGGCCCACTTGCCAGCGGCAAAACGATTCTCTGCAAAGAGAGAATTAACGTTTGATTCACGTGTCAGTTTGCGTGTGAGTGTCCCGCGCGTGGCGTTCGGATTTCCTGTCGCAACTTCCTCTAAATAAGGTGACTCCATGAAATAGCCCGAGTAGCCCACACTTAACGCCTGCTCCACCTCACCCATCTTCCAGTATCTCAGCACTCGCAGATCAATTCCTTTTGTTTCAAATCCTTGGAACTGAATGTTGGTATCGTTTCCATTAGGGATTGTTCCAAAAGTTGAACCACTCGCCCAAGTCTGGCGAAAACTATCTCGATCCAGCGAGCTCATATACAGCTTGGCCTGGACCTTCACCGGTCCGGGAGTGTGCTCCCATCCGAGAGCGACGTGCTGGCGGTTCACTTCAAGATCATCATATTTGAGAGTGGTAGCGAAGCGATTCTGAGAAAAACAGGGAGCGCTGGGGCCGGTACAATTTTTAGCCAAACCTCCGGGGTCTTGGTGATCAGCTTGATAGTGATTCACATCCAGAGTTAAGGAGTGCAGTGGGTGCAGGTTATGGCGCAAGTGACCCGAGACATACTGAATTGACTGACGGTCATTTTGATCACGCCACCCGTCTGTCTGACGATGGTTAAAATTCACAAGATAAGAAGTCTCACCTTTGGTGCCAGAAATTTCATTATAGGAATTGATACTATTTTTTTGAGCACCAATAAGTCCCACGCGACCAGCGAAGGGTTTAGAGGACTCGGGTTTGCGAGATATGTAATTCAGTGTTCCGCCCGCGTGCGGGCCATAAAGAAGCGAGGCTCCTCCACGGATGAACTCTATTTTCTCCAAAGATTGAAAGGGAGGAACAAAATAGTTGGCCGGATAGCCATACATATCAGCACTCAGGGGGAGTCCATTATGGAGCGTGTGAATGTTGAATGTTTCATGGGGATCACCCAAGCCACGGTAGGATAAAGAGGAATACCCTTCAAAACCCACATCTGAACTCACGAGACCCGGAGTCTGAGAGAGAGCTTGGCGAAAATTATTGGTGCTCGTGACTGGGATTTTATCCATTCGTGTGGTGGAAATTTTTTT
>DIVA01000033.1 GCA_002435705.1 Bacteriovoracaceae bacterium UBA6144 | reverse complement strand
TTGAAAGGAACATCAGAGATAGCTAAACAGGCTGCAGCGCCTAGGCCCGTGAGGATCTCAGGATCACCCTTATCCGAGTAACTCAACACCTGAGCGGTGATGATGGTTTCAAACATGAAGCCTTCAGGAAAGAGTGGACGGAGAGGACGGTCAATCAAACGCATGGTGAGAATCTCACCGTTTGACGGGCGAGACTCGCGCTTCATGAAGCCGCCAAGGAATTTCCCTGCAGCGTAGAATTTTTCTTTGTAATCGACCAAAAGTGGGAAGAAGTCTTGTCCGTCTTTGACTTCAAGAGCACACACTAAAGTCACAAGAACTTGTGTGCCTTCGCAGGATACCATCACGGCAGCATCAGACTGCTTAGCGTAACGGCCTGTTTCAATCGTGACGTCTTTGCCACCGAAATTCACAGTAAAAGTTTTTTTGTTATTGATCATAGATACCTCTAAACGAAAGGAACTCCTCTGATGCAGAGAAGTTTAATATATGGGAATTAGTGAAGTGATTGTTGAGTGCGATGGTTGCGAGAGATAAATCAGGAATCCAACGACAAATCGGTGAACCCCTCATATATCCCCTGAACCGAGTCTCCACTTCTAACATCACTTAACCAGCATCATCCCAAACTAAATTTAAAATCAAAAAAAAAGGGGCCTTGCGACCCCTTTAAATTGTTACTTACGAATTCCAAGTTGTCCAATAAGGTTCTGGTAATCCGCGGGATTTTTCTTCGCGTAGTACTTCAAAAGTGAGCGACGAAGACCAATCATCTTCATCAAACCTCTCTTACCAGAGTGATCTTTTGAGTGCTTCTCAAAGTGAGGAGCAAGCTCGTTGATTCTTTCAGTCAAAACGGCAATCTGAACGCCTGTTGAGCCTGAATCTTTTGCTGTTTTGCCGAACTTCTTTGTGAGTTCAGCGTTCTTTGCTGCTGTGGCCATGGTGTCTCCTGACTTCCAGACGGATCCGGAAAAAAGGACTAGCGAGTAAGTTCGCCGGTCATAATATTGATGGGTTAGGTTTTAACGGAGATACTCAGACATGTAAACTTTTAATTGCGAAATTAAGCGCTCCTCAATCTGTCGGATACGCTCCCGTGAGACGCCGTAGTCGTTGGCAATATCCTGCAGGCTGGCGGGAATCTCGGAAAGCAGTCGTTTTTTAAAGATCTCTTGGTCCCGAGGCTTGAGGTCTTTAATAAAATCCGCTAGATGCTCTTGTAGAATTTCAAGGGATTGGGCCCCTTCTAAAAACTCTTCTGGCGACGCAGCATCCGACTTTAACAAATCACCCAACACACTGCTCCCTAAACCACTACTGCCCTCAACGGGAGTATCTAAGGAAACCTCATGCCCTTGACCTGAGAGGCGCAGGTCCATCTCTTCCACTGATTTCTCAGACACACCCAGATTTTCGCTCAAAAGCTTCACGCCCGGCTCAATGCCTAAGGCCAGGAGCCGCTCTTTTTCTTTCATCAAATTATAGAACAGGCGTTTTTGTTCAGTCGTCGTCCCGATTTTAATCAGGCGGAAATTATCCAAGATGTATTTCAAGATATAAGAGCGGATCCACCAACTGGCATAATAAGAGAGCTTTGCTCCCTTAGAAGGATCGTACTTTGAGACGGCCTTCATCAACCCGATGTTCCCCTCTTGGATGAGGTCCATAAGATTTTGCCAGGCGTGTTTGTATTCCATGGCAATCTTGACCACTAAACGCAGATTAGCAACGACGAGCTTTTTGGCAACCTCGAGGTCACCTGTATCTAAAAAAGCTTGAGTCAACTCTGCTTCTTCTTCCGGAGAGAGAAGTTTGTAGCGCGCAATCTCCTTGAGATAGATCGTGAGTGGATCCGCTGGCCCATCCGTCGATGGCTTCAGCTCGCTTCTCCCTCGCAGGGCCGGAAGTGTGGGATCGATCGTCACATCAACGAGGTCGTTTTTGGGGCTCTTTTTCATGCTACTAAGGATGGACTCTAATCTTTATAAGTCAAGGGTCTGGGAACGAGCTTTTATTTGCGCCTTATAACGCATGTACGAGAGAGCAAAGAGCCCATAATGAAAGCGCACGGGAATGGTTAACATCTTTTCATCAAGACTCAGAAATATCCCTCCCTCAGAACGCTCCACCTGACTAATGAGCTCGAGGGCGATGAGCTCTTCAATCCCATCGCCAAATAAAGGATTAGGAAAATATTTTTTCTTGGCATCAATTTGAATTTTTAAGAAATTGGCCGTCTGAGTAATGAACTGATCTCTCAGCTCCGGAGAGGCTTTGGAATTCACCTCAAACCACTGGCGTCGAAGCCAGCGTAGCCAATTTTGAGAGAGCTTTAACTGAATGGTTTGGCTCACCTTATCTGAGTTTTTAAAAATCTTATCAAGCTCCCCCATGGTCACAGCAAAATCGACGCGAAAATTTCGCTGACTCAACTCTAACTGTTCCCGCAAGGGTCGAACCTTGATCTCCATGGGCTCTTCATAAAGCGTGTCTCGGGAGAAGTTTTTTAAATTCGTATTGGCCCAATTGCTCCAGCGTTCATCAATCGGTGAGCGCAAATCCGTAGTGAGTTCATTAAAAGTCTTGGCCATCACCGCCAAGTCTGAGAGCCCAGTGACCAAAGAGAGCAGCTGGGCACTCATCAGATTTTCATCCTCTGGATTAATTTTTTTGCCCCACTCACGAATCATGGGATGCTGAGAATCAGAGGTGTTGATGGTTTGATCTCGAAGGCTCTGGCACCACAAACGCTTAAGATCAAGGCCTGTGCCACTTGATCCCACGATCTTTGGAAAATTCTTTTTAAATTCATTCAGCTCCACTCGGCGACAAATCATATCTGGACAGAGGACTTGCACACTCCCCGCTGCGTCTTCGATTACTCGGGCCTCGTTAGTCTCTTTATTCCAAGCAATGCGCTTGCCTTCGAGATGTCTAAACACCCAGCTCATGATAAGGGGGTTTTTTAAGAGTGGTGGCAAGAGACGATAATTCTCGGTATCACCACCCCAAGAGCAGAGAGATCTAAAGAGCACTAGCCCGTGATGCAGCTCTCGCTCACGCACCTCAAGACTTTGCGACTTCGACACCAAGGCACCTGAAGCCATCGCACCGATGGGAAAAGTGGGAAGGATGGTTTGTTCAGAATAGGAATCAAAGCTGTTGAGAAAATTCGCCTTCAAGAGTTTTGGTCCATAGACAGAAAGATTTGGCGAGCAACTACCAGCAATTAAATTATCCACCATTTTCACAAAACTCTCTCGCTCCATCTGAGTTTGACGAGAGAGATGACCAATGGATTTCACTGTGGCATCAAGCCCTAGATACTGTAAGGTCGCCACCACAGAGCGATGGGCCCGCACTTCATCAGAGAGTGAAGCATAATTGGCCTTGCCAATGTAATCACAACTCTGTTTCAAGGAGAGAGCATCAAGGGTGTGAGTGATATAAGATTTGTGTAGCTGCTTTGACCCATCATTGGTTTCAGGGTTTGACTTAAAAACAGATGAAAGCGGATCAAATTGTAGATCCGTTTCAACTTGACCCTTAAGGAGGCCCTCGAGGGGAATAAGCGCATAGCTTGGCGCTGAGACCAAAAGTATAAGTGGTAAAAACTTGAGCATTTTACTCATAACGTAATTTCCTATTCCCTCATCTTTTCGGAGAGATTGACCGAAAATTAAGACATGTTTTTATTTACCCTTTTTTGCCTCTTCTTAGCCCCCAAAGCTTTCCCACAGGCTGGCTTTAGCGTGGGTAATGATGAGATCTACAAATTTAGAGGCGAGGTTCAGGCCCGTGAGTTTGGGATTGAGAACGTCGTGATCAATCGCATTCTCAGTGATGCGCGATCTAAGCGCATGGGTCTTTTAAAGGAAGCCAAATTTCTACTCTTAAATGGTGAAACGGAACTCGCTCGCTCCAGCATCAAGAAGCTGATGCTGCGAGACCAAGACGATCTCCTCCCTACTACTTTGCGATATCTTGCATTAGCAGACTTTCAAGATGGGAACTGGAAAGCGGTGCTTAAGACCCTCTCAAAACCTGAGCTTGCAAAGTTTCCACATTTTGCACATATCTGTGGCATGAAAACCTTAGTGAGGATCGCACTGGAAGATGTCTTAACGCTTGAGGATGAGTGGGCCCGTTGCAAACAGGAAAACAATAAAGACCTGCGCGGCAGGGATATTGAATGGATGGAAATTCTAGTGGTGATGGCGGGCAGAAAAAATCCAAGTTTAACCAAAGATCTCGTTAAAAAACGAAGCATCAAAAATCTTCCCCTGGATGAGCTACGTTCCTTCTTAAAGCTTGCGCTCTTTCTTAATGTGGAGTCGAAACTGATCGACGATCTTGAAACACTTGACTATGACGCCATCGAGGATGAAGAAACTCGCGCCGTCATGGCACAAGTCTATTTTCGTCAAGGTCGTTTTTCCATGGCCTGGAAATTGATGGAAGACATTTCAAATCCCAATGTGGAAAATATGAAGGGAAATTTATGGCTTCTGCGTGGAAACCAGGAACTCGCCTACGCCCAATTCAAACTCGCTCTTAAACAGAAAGCCAACTCCCACAACGCGGTAGAACGTGCCCTGCCATTGGCCTGGGCACTGGAGCAGTGGAGCGATGGATTGAAGTTTTCTGAACGAATTTATGTGTATGAAAAAAACCGTATGCAAAAACTCACCACCACTGCGGCGTTTGCGATGAAACTTGAAAAATTTGACGATGCTTTGACGAATTTGGAGCAAGTCCATCGTGAGAAAGGTGAAGACACTGCTCTCGAGACCATTCAGCTTTCCACCTACGTGGCCTTGCGAAGAAATGATCAAGATCGCCTCTCAAAGCACGCCGCTCGTGGCTGCCAGGCCGGAGACATTACCAATTGTTGGCTCACTAACGCCTTAATGATTTGGAATGATTTCCCAACGCTCATCAAGCGTGAGGACAACACCATCGAGGGAGAGCCACTGCAAAAACTACTCATCTCACAAGAAGTGAGCAGCTTCAAAGAACCATTGTTCATTGATCCACGGGATATCGATGAAATGGATGATGCCCTGATCAATCTCGTAAAAAAATAGATTAGTGTGAAGCTTTCATGTCTTTGCCATCGAAATGAAAAACGACTTCTTTTTCTTCGTATTTTGTCGCTAGGTTCACAGGCCTGCGCCAAATACCATAAAGATTTTTGAGTGTCTCGTGGGCATAGGTCCCATCCAGATCCACCCCTTCATGTAAATGACGAAGCAAGAGTTCACGACGGTTTTTGTAATTGCCGTCTTCAACCTGAATTAATGGCTGACCAAAATTGGTTAACTGCATCAGGAGTTTTTGCTTAATCGCTTCGAAGTCTCTGGTATCAATTTCCATGCGCCCTGTACGAGGGTTGAACTTATACGTAAAAAGCTGCTGGCGGTTACAAAAATCAGCGGTCAAAAACTCATCAATAAAAGAGATATCGTTATGAGACTTTCTTACCTCAAAAATTTTCTCACGCCCCTTCATCACTTTCGTATCCCAGGCGAGCTTGTCCTTCATATTCGTGCATTCATTATAGTCTTTACCAAAACGCCCCGTGTTCCAACGGAACTCAATGTCACGCATGAGTTCAATGCCCACTTTGTACGGATTAAAATTCTGGCGGCTCATGGCCATCACGCCCGCATGCTTATCAGCGAACTCAATAATCTCAGAAGAATCTAGGGCCCTCTGGGTCATGATGGTGGAATGCCAGTAGCTGGCCCAGCCTTCATTCATTATTTTGGTCAGCCTCTGAGGCAAGAAATAGTAAGCCTCGTCGCGCAGACACGCGATGATATCGGCCTGCCACTCCTCAACGGGAGCATGCTCCATCAGATAGCCTAGAACATCCCGAGTCGGACGTGTGAGAGGTTTCTCTGGGGAGTCTTCAAATTTCTTCTTTTCGACTTTATCACTTGGCTTTTCAGAGCGAGATTTAGTGCGCATGAAAGATTTAAGGGCCTGCGAACGATCGTCGTTTTGAAACTCCCCTTCCTCTACATCCGTGTTGCTACTGGAACTATTTCTGCGGATCTGTGACGTTTCAAAAAGGACGTTGATGTCCAGAAGGTTTTCCAGAGAAAGCACTCGGTCAATAAAGACTTCGACCGCATCTTGTCCGTAGCGCTCCATGTACCGGCGAATCTTCGTGCCATGATTGGCCATGACATCCATCATCTTGCGATTGGTGCCAGAGAACCAGGCGTTGTTTTTAAAAAAATCATTGTGCCCATACACGTGGGCCATCACAATTTTTTGATCCACCCAATTGTTGGCCTGCAGGAGATAGGCGTAGCAGGGATCGGTGTTGATCACCATCTCATAAATTTTTTGAAGGCCGTAGGTATAACCCTTCGAGAGTTGATCGTAATCCATACCAAAGCGCCAGTGAGGGTAACGGCTCGGAAAGCCTCCCTGGGCGGCTAAAATATTTACGGTATCGTAATCACATACCTCAAAGATCTGTGGAAAAAAATCCAAACCAAACTCGATGGCATAGCCTTCGATTTCATCTTTTAGTTTTAAAAGTTCTCCAGAAATGGGCTTCGAGCGGTTCATGGATTACTTACCTTTTCCAAGGAATTCTTTGATGGAATCAAGAATGCCTTCTTTATTTTTAATTTTGCTCAACACAAGATTCTCGTGGTCTTGTCCATAACGAGCGACAAGGTCTTTATAAAACTGACCTGAGCCATAGCGACTTTCCACTTGCCCGTAACAAAATTGATTAGAGGCCGGAAGAATGAAATTATCTAAGAGATCAAGGCAGAGTTTTGTATCATCGGCACTCCAGTTGTCCCCGTCGGAGAAATGAAAAGGATAGATATTCCATTCTGTGGGTGGGTAGTCAGCTTCGATGATTTCTTTGCAAAGACTGAAGGCTGAAGAAATGAGTGTCCCTCCAGACTCGCGGGTTCTAAAAAATGTTTGTTCGTCAACTTCCTTGGCCGTGGCATCGTGGATGATGTAGCGGATCTCAATGTCTTTGTACTGACTTTTCAGCCAGAGGTTGATCCAAAAAGATTCCGTGCGCACAATTTCTTTTTGCTCATCTCCCATGGAGCCGGAGACGTCCATCATGTAGATCACAACCGCCGCGTTTTGATTCTCAGTCTTGGTTTGCCAAGATTTATAGCGAAAGTCTCTGCGAATCGGCACCACCGTAGGATTCTCTGGATTGTAGGAATCCATGGCAATTTGACGTTTGAGTGCCTGCTTATAAGTGCGACGAAGATGGCGGAGAGAATCAGGGCCCGTCGTTCCGATATTGGTGTACTTATCTTTTGTGGACTTCAGGCTTTTTTTACCCTTGGGCTCGATATTAGGAAGGGCCAGCTCTTCACCTAGAATGCGTGCGAGTTCATCCAAAGAGAGCTCAACGTCGAGCTCCTTATTTCCTTCCCCCTCGCCCGCTTCCCCTTGTCCTGGCTCTCCATTCGGATCTGGCTGACCTTGAACCGGATCTCCTGGCTGGCCTTGACCTTGGCCCGTTCCCCCTTGGGATTTATCGCCAAACTTAAAACGGGGAATATCAATCGAAGGCATGGGGACGGTGAACTTGTCCGTCCCCTTTGGGATGATCTGCTGGCCTTGCGAGACATACTTTCGAAGATTGTCTCGAATTTTGCCTTTAATAATCTTTCTAAAGCGGGAGTGATCCCGCTTGATGGGATGGTCCAAGAAGCCTCCTAGCTCTGAATCGAGTCGCCCTTCGCAAAGATCGACGCCACAAAATTAAGAGCGTCGGTGGCACACATCTCACAGTAGCCAAAGTTATTAATCAAGCGGCTCTTCACCACTTCAATTTTCTCTTGAGTCTGCTTATCCACCACATTTGAAATGATGGTCGTGAGCTTGATCGTGTCTTTCTGATCATCGAAGAGCTTCAGCTCTAGCGCTCTGTGAAGACGCTCGTTCATCTTGAAGTCAAACTGCTTGCCTTCAATCGCAAGGGCTCCGATGTAGTTCATCAGCTCACGGCGGAAATCATCTTTGCGCGAATCAGGGATATCAATCTTCTCTTCAATCGAGCGCATGAATCTCTCA
The DNA here is from genome assembly GCA_002435705.1 of Bacteriovoracaceae bacterium UBA6144. GTDB lineage: Bacteria > Bdellovibrionota > Bacteriovoracia > Bacteriovoracales > Bacteriovoracaceae > UBA6144. The sequence goes on along the minus strand of DIVA01000033.1, from coordinate 20,489 downwards.
TCGGCTTCTTCGAGTTTGTTCGAGTACTTGTTTCTGATCTTCTCTTTCTGCGTGTAGGCTTTGACGTTATCGACATAGTTCGCACAGAGAGTCTGGATCGCGGACTCATCTACGCTGATAGCTTTCTGCACGTCATTTTTTACAATGTCTTCATACTCTTGGCGCACGATAGCGAGAGCTTCACGGTAATTGTCTAACTGGTCTGGAGAATTGATCAGAGCATGGTGCTTCAATCCACTCTCAAGTTCATTAAACACCATGAAAGGATTTAAACAACCCACGTGACCATTTTTCACAAGAGCATTAGAAATTTTATCTTGAATATAACGGGGAGAAATCCCCTCGAGACCTTCACGGATCGCTTCCTTACGGAGCTCTTTCACATTGTCTTCATTGTAGCCAGGAAGTGTTTTACCGTTGAAGAGCTTGAGCTTTTGCAGTTTGGTGAGATCACTCTTCTTGGGCTCTTCTAGTCGTGTCATGATGGCCCACATACTCGCCATTTCAAGAGTGTGAGGAGCAATGTGAATGTTCGGGATCGTGTCTTTGTTATAATCTTTTTTATAAATGCGACACTCTTGATCCAGACGCGTGATATAGGGCACATCAATTTTCACGGTACGGTCACGGAGAGCTTCCATGAACTCGTTTGACTGAAGCTTTCTGTATTCCGGCTCGTTGGTGTGACCGAGAATCACCAGATCAATGTGAGTCTGAGCGAACTTTTTAGGTTTGATCGACTGTTCTTGTGAAGCACCGAGGAGATCGTACAAGAAGGCAACATCGAGCTTGAGCATCTCGATGAATTCTACGATACCACGGTTAGCGATGTTGAATTCACCATCGAAGTTAAAGGCACGGGGATCAGAGTCTGATCCGTAGATGGCAATTTTGCGGTAGTTGATATCACCGGTAAGCTCCGTGGAGTCTTGGTTTTTTTCATCTTTGGGCTGAAACGTACCAATACCTCTGCGATCTTTTTCTGAAAGCAGTAAACGCTTCACGCGCACGTGCTTCATGACTCGGTTCCAATCCCCACCGTATTTAACCATGTACTCGTTCAGGATGTAGCGGCAAGCAGGGTTTACTTCCCCTTTAATTTTTACTTTATAACCATCTTTGTTTTTACGCTCTTTGTTCACCATTGCCACAAACTGCTCGCGCACTTCCAGAGGAAGAAGCTTGAGGGGTTCTTCATGCATGGGGCTTGGGAAGAGTTTTTGACCACCCAAAATGGCTGATCCTTCCTCGTCCACCCACTCGTAAGTGTAGAGCATACCTTCATCCATACGTGAATAGTGCTCAAGGCCTTTTTTCAAGAGACGAGAGACTGAAGATTTGGCAGAGCCCACTGGACCGTGCAGAAGAAGTACACGCTTTTCTGTGCCGTAACCCAAGGCCGCTGATTTGAAGAAGTTCACCATTTTCATAAGGTGAACATCAATGCCAAAAATGGCATCTTTTCCATTCTCAAACGGATCATCAAAGAAGTGATAGCGGACCACATCTTTTTTATACTCAGTGTATTGTGAAGTTCCATAGGACATAATCATGTCGTAGATGCGCTGAAAAGAATTGCGTGCAATCTCTGGTCGCTTGAGCACGAGATCCACATAATCTTGAAAAGTTCCCGTCCAGTGAAGGTGGGAAAAATCTTTGGGATTATAATTGGAAGAAATGAATTGTTGGATATCAAATGCCATGGAAGCTCCCTTAAAATTCATAGGGGCAAAACGCCCAATACTCCTCTATTTTACACCTGAAAACGACTTCATTCCCATGGGAATATTACAGATTATACTTGAGCATTTTTCTTTTCTTTGACTTACATCAAACTACTCATAGAATAGATGAGAGGAAGGATTTAACTTCATGAGCATTATTCACGCAGGTGCCACCGATATTGGGCGCAAAAGAAAGACCAATCAAGACTCTATTTGTCTGGATCCAGCCCATCATTTTTTTGCCGTTGCTGATGGCATGGGTGGCCACAATGGAGGAGACATCGCCTCTCAAATGACAGCGGCCCTCATGCCTCCCTTTCTCACAAAATTCAGAAGTGAACTGGAGCCCAAAGATTTAGTGAGTCGCTGTATTCAACACGTGAATCAAGAGATTCACCGCAAATCAGATGAGGAGCCTGAGCTCAAGGGCATGGGGACAACAGTTGCAGTGCTTTATTATCATGGAAATAAAGTCTGGATTGGAAATGTAGGAGACTCTCGCGTCTACATGATGCATAACGGAGAACTTTTCCAACTCACACGGGACCATTCTTTTGTGCAAGAAAAGCTCAACATGGGTGTGTATAACCGCAAAGACGCCCTTCTTGATAAGCAAAAAAACGTGCTTGTGCGCTCTGTGGGATTTGAACCCGAAGTGATAGTTGACGTTTTCTCTTATCAAGTCTGCAAGAATGATTTATTTCTCATCTGCTCCGACGGTCTCCATGGAAAAGTCAGTGACAAAGACATTCTTTACATCCTGCAAAAGAACATCCCTATTCCCGCGCAGGCCAAGAACTCTGATTTACAAAATGCTGTCAAAGAATTGATCCATCAAGCTAACGAGAATGGTGGGCAAGACAACATCTCAGTGGTTCTTTCTCTGGCCCAGGAATAAAACTTATTCCCATCTGACGGGAAGCCTTTTACAATACTTAAATCAATAAAATCATTGATACGAGTAAGGTTTACCCATGAACAATTATTTTACTGTCATGATCATTCCGGAAAAAGAAAAAGGCGTTAAATCTTTTAAGATTCCAGCACTCTTTTTTCGCTCCTTAGCTTTTTTTGGCGTGATGCTGATGCTCTTGATTGGCATCTTGGCTTACGACTATTGGAAAATCCTTCAGCAGGTTTACGAGAACAAACACTTGGGTCTTGAAAATCGCCAACTCAAAGAGCAGGTTCAGCTCTTCCAGATGAAGATGAACACACTAGCCGATGACCTGAGACGCATTAACACATTTGAGAGAAAACTGCGCGTGATCACGGGCCTTGAAGAGGCCAGTGAAGGCGGCAGCATGCTGAACTGGAGCATCGACCCAAATCCCCAAGAGGAAAGCCCACTCTCCCCTAAACAGACTTCTGCGCCGATGATTGATGAGTATCTCAAATTCGATAACGTCGAGGACTACCCCGAGTACAATGAACTTAAACTCGCCTATGACCAAAAGATCGCTGCGACCTTAGGTCTTGAAAAAAGTTATAACATCACCAAGCGCTGGAGTGAGCTGGCACGCCGAAGCTTTGGCCTCTCAAGTGAGTACGCGCGCTTTGATTATCAGTACAACCGCATCAAAGAAGTTGTGAGTCAATTGGAAGAAAATATTCATAAGTTGGATCAGCATCTGCTCGACAAAGAATCTTATCTTGCCAGCACTCCGACTCTTCTGCCCGCTCAAGGCTGGATCACCAGCTACTTCGGTCAACGTATCTCTCCGCACTCAGGCAAACTTAAAATGCACGAAGGCATCGATGTCGGTGCCCCTTATGGAACTCAGATCATCGCCCCTGCGGATGGCGTGATTACCTACTCTGGCGAGAAAGCGGGGTTTGGAAAATTTGTGCAGATCGATCACGGCTTCGGCATCGAGACTCTGTATGCACACAATCAAAATCTTTTTGTAAAAAACGGACAGCGGATCAAGCGCGGCATGCTCCTCGCCGGAGTAGGCAGCACAGGACATTCTACAGGTCCTCACCTTCACTACGAGGTGAGAGTTAATGGAATTGCTGTCGATCCCCTCTACTTCATTCTTGAATAATTTTTTGGAGACCTCATGTTAAACAATGCCCTTAAGTTCTTTTTCGGAACCAAACAAGACCGCGATATGCGCGCCCTCAAACCTATCATGGAGCAGGTCAATGCTCTTGAAGGAAAATATAAGGCCATGAGCGATGATGAACTCAAAGCCCAGACTCCTTTTTTCCGGGAGCGTTTAAATAAGGGTGAATCAACTGATCAACTCCTCCCGGATGCCTTTGCCTGTATCCGCGAAGCCAGTAAGCGTGTGCTAGGGATGAGGCACTACGATGTGCAGATCATCGGGGGCATCGTTCTTCACCAAGGAAAAATCTCTGAAATGAAAACCGGTGAAGGTAAAACCCTCACCGCCACATTGCCAATGTATCTCAATGGTCTCACTGGTCGCGGCTGTCACCTTGTGACAGTGAACGACTACCTCGCTGAGCGTGACTCCAAAGAAATGGGTGTGTTGTATCAATGGATGGGACTTTCTGTGGGAGTGATCCTCGCCAATATGAGCGATGAAGAACGTCAGGCGGCTTACAACTGTGACATCACTTACGGAACCAACAACGAGTTCGCCTTTGACTATCTTCGTGACAACATGAAGTTTGACCTAGCGGACTATGTTCAGCGTGAACATCACTTTTGTATCGTCGATGAAGTGGACTCGATTCTTATCGATGAAGCCCGAACCCCACTACTCATTTCTGGTCCCAGCGAGGGCAACACTGACCTCTATGCGGTCGTTAATAAAGTGATCCCTCAGCTGATGCGAGAAAAACATTACACCGTCGATGAGAAAAGCCGCTCAGCTGTTTTGACTGATGAAGGGATTGTGAAGGTCCAAGATATTCTCAAAATTAAAAACCTCTTCGATGTCACAAACATCGAAACTCTCCACCATGTGACCCAGGCACTCAAGGCCCACACACTCTTTAACCGCGACGTTGAATACATGGTGAAAGATGGCAAAGTCATCATCATTGATGAATTCACCGGTCGTATGAAAGAAGGTTCACGCTGGTCAGATGGCCTCCACCAAGCCGTGGAAGCCAAGGAAGGTGTTGAGATCCGCTCTGAAAACCAAACACTCGCCAGTATCACTTTTCAGAACTACTTCCGTCTCTACTCAAAGCTTTCTGGTATGACCGGAACGGCGGACACTGAAGCGGAAGAATTTGGAAAAATCTATAACCTTGAAGTGGTCGTGGTTCCGACGAATTTGCCCATGGTCCGCGAAGACATGCCCGATGTGGTCTATGCTTCTAAAGCGGCTAAGTACCAAGCTGTCTCTCTCTTGATTGAAGAGTGCCATAAAAAAGGCCAGCCTGCCCTCGTCGGCACGATCTCCGTTGAATCTTCGGAGATCATCTCACAGGTCCTCACCAGCAAGGGCATCCCTCACGAAGTTCTGAACGCTAAGAACCACGCTCGTGAAGCCGAAATTGTCGCCAAAGCCGGACACAAGGGTGCCGTGACGATTGCCACCAACATGGCCGGTCGAGGAACGGATATTAAACTGACAGCCGAAACAAAAGCGCTTGGTGGTCTTTTCATTATCGGTACCGAGAGACATGAGTCTCGTCGTATTGATAATCAGCTACGCGGTCGTTCAGGTCGTCAAGGGGATCCAGGTAAATCAAAGTTCTTCCTCTCCTTAGAAGATGATCTTATGCGGATCTTCGGCTCCGATCGCATCAAAGGCATCATGACCAGACTTGGTATGAAAGATGATGAGCCGATCGAACATAATATGGTCTCTAACGCCATCGCCAAAGCCCAAAAGAAAGTTGAAACCCACAACTTTGATATTCGTAAGCATTTGCTCGATTTTGATAACGTCATGAATGAGCAGCGTAAAGTGATCTATAAATTACGACGTGAAATTTTAAGTGATGAAGGTAATGAAGAGCTCTTCTCTGAGATGATCGAAGACACCTCTTATCAGCTCGAGAGCCAGTACCAGCCAGATAAGAAAGCCACTGTCTACGAGTGGCCTTGGAGTGAGATGACTAAGGGCTTTCAAAACATCTTTAACACTGACTACACGCTGACGCCGAAAGAATGCGCCGACAAATACAACTCTGACATACCTCGCTACTTTAAAGAGAAGGGACTGGAGATTCATGCTCAGCGCATGAAGCAGTACGATCAAGAGCAGGTGAAACTGACCCTGAGAGAAGTGCTTCTTTCAACCTTTGATTCATTTTGGAAAGATCACCTTCTCTCCATGGATCACCTCAAAGAAGGGATCAATCTGCGCTCTTATGGCCAGAAAGACCCATTAGTTGAGTATAAGCGTGAAGCATTCTCTATTTATGAGAACATGAAGTCAGCGATCAAACGTTCTGCGGTGGAGCGACTCTCCCACATGAAGCTCTACACGGCTGAGGAAGTGGAGACAATCAAACGCCAACAACAGGCCTATCTTGAACAACAGTTAGAGGCGCACAGAAAGGCCCAAGAAGCCGCCCAAAAACAGCAAGAACCTGCTGCAGCTCGCCCGCAACGTGGTACAGTTAAAGTAGGACGCAATGACCCATGCCCTTGTGGCTCGGGTAAAAAGTTTAAAAGCTGCCACGGAGCTTAAATGAGCGACGAGAAAAAAGATCTCACTCGCATCGAAGATCTTGGAGAATTTCTTCATCAACTGGATGAGCCGGATAACTATCTGCCGGATCTTCCAGAGGAAGCTAATCTTGATGCGCTCCCCGATATTCCGGCTGAAGAACCACAGGACTTACCAGATATTCCTATGTCGGAGCCTGAACCTGATTCAAGCTCCGACCCCTTTAACACTGAAGCAAGCTCCGAGTTCGGCGCAACCAATGAGTCAGAAGATTTAAATTTTGGGGGCGACAGTTTTTCAAGTAATGACTTTGAAACAACGTCTACCAATGACTCTCCCTTTGAGTCTTCCGAAGACAACGATCCCTTTGCGTTTAGTGATACCGCCGGTGACTCGATGCCAGAAGAATCTGGGGAAGCTCGTGAAGAAGCATCAGAAGTTGAAACATCCCCTTTTGATTCTGAAGCCATGGAGGAGACTTCATTCTCTGGTGGCATTCAGGAAATGGTGGATGAAACTTTTTCTATGCCAGAGTCTACAAGTTTTGAAGAAAACACTTCCTTTCGTGAAGACTCCCCGCTCGCCAGTGAATTAAACAATGAGATGGATAATTTTGAGCACGCTCAAAGAACTGAACGCAGTGAAGTCTTTACACCCAAAGAAGATTTCCAAGACACCAAGAGCTTTACAGAGCACGCTGTTCTCACGGACCTCGCAGCCGAGTGTAATCCTCCTTTTAGTGTCATTGCTAAAAATATACGCTACCTCGAAGAGAGTGATGAGATTATCACTCTGCTCAAAGAGATTGGATTCCCTGACGACATGCTCACTCAATTTAAACGACAAATTGAAAGAGGCACTCTCTTGGTTCCTCGCATTTCTGAATTTGCCGCGATCTATCTGTGCCATAAACTTCGTCACCTGAAAGTGGATCTCACCATGGGGCTTTCAGAAATCTTGCATCCCCCGAAGCACTCCAGTGAACTGGATCGCGGACTTGTGTCCAAAAGATCTCTCACTCAAAACCAAACTCACAAGTTTGATTTTAAAACTGACACGGCCGATGCAAAAAATATTATTCTCTCGACTCTTTCTCATCTCGAGGGGCATACCATTGAAAAATATCTTGGGATGGCCACGGAGCACTCGTTTCTTGAATCTCATCTCGTAGAAAATGAAGCCAGTGACGTGATTCATCAGAGTTATGATGAGCTGGCACAAAAGCTCAAGGCTCACGCGCTTGAGAGTAAGGCCAATGCTGTGCTTGGAATCAATTACCAGCTCACTCCCATGCCTTCTGATCAAGGCATGGGACAGTTTCGCTACAAATTAACTTGCACGGGAAATCTCGTTTATCTCTATAAGCTCAACACACATGCATGACGTAATTATTATCGGTGGTGGTATTAACGGCGCTGGTCTTTTTCGAGACCTTGCCCTCCATGGACTTGATGTCCTTCTCCTTGAAAAAGGTGACTTTTCCTCGCAAACCTCTCAGGGCAGCTCGAAGATGCTCCACGGTGGTATTCGTTATTTGGAAAATTTTGATTTTGCTTTAGTGCAGGAAGCACTTGAGGAGAAAAACCTTTGGCTCAAGCTTGCTCCGCATATCTGCTCAGAACGTAAATTTTATCTGCCCGTCTACAACTGGTCCAAGTGGCCTCTGCCTTTCGTGCGCACTGGAATTTTTCTCTACGACGCACTCTCGCACTTTCAAAACCGCCCGGGTGGTTTGGTCTGGCGCGACCAGATGCTCAAGGATTTTCCTACAATTAATCCCCAAGGCCTCAAAGGGGCGGGCACATATTATGATGGGATCGTGGATGACCACAAGCTCGCACTCGAGTGTATCTGGGACGGAGAGCTCGAAGACAAAGCAGTGGCGCTGAACTATCAAGAGGTCATCAAAATCGAAGAGCGCGAAAACTCAACGCGTGTGCACTACCGTGATCTTCTCACAAAAAAAGAATCACAAAGTGACGCGAAATTTATCATCTACGCCACGGGCCCCTTCACCGATGAGCTGCTGCCAAAGTGGGGTGTCCCCTGGACACAGGCCCTTCTCCCCTCTAAGGGTATTCACCTGTGGATAAAAGATGATGCCCTCAAGCTCTCAGGCCCCATGGTCTTGCAGACAAAAGACAATCGCGTGATTTTTGTAATCCCCCAGCGCCATGCTATTTTAGTGGGCACGACTGAGACACCCGTCGATCAGGAGATGTTTAACATTAAGGCGACAGATGGGGATGTGAACTATCTTCTCAGTGTGCTCAACGACTACTTCCCTACGGCCCAAATTAATCACTCTCACATTCTCAACACCTTCGCGGCCATCCGACCCTTGGTGAAAGAAGACACAGGCCAAGACCGCGGCAAAACCTCTCGCTTCCATCGCATCTTCAGGCCCACCAAAAATTCCTATGTGCTCTTGGGTGGAAAATACACCACCTTCCGTCGTATGGGTCAGGATGTACTCAAAGAGTTGGTGCCAAGACTCGGAGTCGCTTATCGCGATCACTTGACGCTCAATCCTCTCAGGAAAACCTCCACCGTAGGTACCTTCACGGATACAGAAGTGAGTGCTGAAAAGATAAAAACCACCATTCGCACCGAGAGTGTGCGCACCTATGAGGATCTCATCACCAGACGTCTCTCGTGGCTGAATCCACCCGAAAGCTATAAAGAGATTAGTGGACTTTCAAAAGTGGACATTGAAAAACTGATTCAGGATTACCAGCGATAACCCATTCCCACCAAAAGTCTCGGGCCTGAAGCCGTGCGAGTCCAGGTAGTATTGCCGAGAGATTCTGTGAGCGTGTCACCACGAGTGTAGTAATCAAAAATGATACGCGCACCCCAGCCCGTGGCGGTGTAGAACTTAAAGCCTCCACCGATGGAGTAACTAATACTTGAACCCGTGGCTTCATCCACTGGACCATTCGGATTTTCAGCCCCTGGCTCGTAGATGCTTGAGATCTGACCGAGACCAAAACCAAAACCTAAGAAACCAATAAATTCATTGATAGTTGAAGGCATCGCCCAAGGGTGAAAATTGACTCCACCACCAAACTCAGTGATGCTCTCCGTTTGCTTTGATCCCTGAAAGGCTGAGTTCATGCGATTGTGAACATTCACAAAAGCAAAAGGTGAAAAGCGTGACCACCACTCTTTTTCATTCTTGTAATAGTACTCGAGGTTAGCAGAGAGCTGCACACGACTATCATTGCCAGGGAAGGTATTGACGGTTGGGGAATCATCGCTACTTTGCACCCCCAAGGACTGCATAGAAAGTCCCGCCCAAAGCTCGAGATTGCGACCACGGATATTTTTAGGTTGGGCATTTTGAAGAGCTGCAATTTCCGCCCTTAAAGCATTCTCACGCCCCTCAAGCGTCATCCCTGCGGGTAGATCTTCAGCACCTTCGGCCATGGGAATCCCAAGTTTCTGTGGATCAGCGTTGTTGAGTTCCACCGGCGTATCTTCCTGCACGATCATCTTCGATTCATCCATGGTGAGCTTTACTGGCGGAGTGATTTTGAGACTCATCACCGAGTCGGCGACAACTTGATCAGCGTTGACCAAACGATAGATGGACCACACAGATCTTGAGGGAGAAATCTTGACGATCACTCCCCGAGCGACCACTCCAGAAGACACATAAAACTTAGCGTGGTCGCCTTCGGCCAGACCATCTTCCGTGCCGCGGTTAACGAGCATGGTTTTTCTTGTTTCAGAAAGTTTTAAGACTCGCAGGGTAAGCTTCTCATCCACTTCGAGTGAGTGAGCGGCGAGCGATGAAAGAACAAGAATGAGCGAAAATACAATTCTCATGCGTAATCCCTAAAAAAGTTTCGTCAAACCTATATTAATTCTACCATCAATAAACTCTGCTCTACTGGGTAATTGCACATCTGGAGAATTATTTTCGATTTTCTCGAGGCTCACATTCTCTAATTGCCCCGACAGACGAAGTCCTACACCAGACTTCAGGGTGTATTTAATCCCCGCATGCAGAGTGGGTAGACTTAAAATAGTATAATTGGCCTGATCACCATTTGACGGCGTCGACAGCCGCATGATTCCAGTGCGCGTTCCCAGCCCCACAAAGAAAATATTTTGCCCCACTACAAAGGGGCTCTGAAACGGGTGCCAGAAAATGCCACCGGCAAAACTATAATCATCGATGCGTGCATTCAAATCTCCAACAGATATTCCGTCGCGAGCATTTCTAAATGATCCCACCAAAGAAATTCTCTGGAGCGAGTCATGCCGAGGAGCAATGAAGAGCTCCCCGCCCACTTCTACACTCCACTTCGCCGCTGTGGCATTAGCCTGATCGACGCGGTTCTCGTTGTCTAAAAGATTTAACCCAAAACTTCCCATCAGAAGCCAGTTGTAGCGAGTGGACTGAATATTTCGCCGGCGCTCCTGCTCGTAGGAAATGCCGACCTTGTTGATCACCTGGGCCAGCTCTTCATCTGAGAAATCCTCTGACCAGGCCTGGCCTTTTTCGAGTAGGCGACGGTAGAGGCGAGCATCCTGCTGCATTTTTTCCTGCTCGTTTTCAAGGAAAGCCTGATATTCCGTTTGGTTGACCACACTCATGCGATATTCACCAGTGGAGTCTTTGACCTGTGAAGTATAGAATTTGTTGTAATCAAAAGCTGGGTCATTAATTTTTTGCAGATACGTGGTGACCATCTTCTCGAAGGTCTCAAGGCGTTTTTGTTCAGCAAAATCTTTTTCACTGGGCGAGCGCCAAAGGCTTTGAGCAAACTGCCGCTCACCTTTTTCGTCGATATTCACCCAAGCATCCAGATCTATCAGCTCGCCATCTTTAGCCCACTTCTCCCCGCTTGGATGAGCCGAGCGGTAAGTGAGGTAGTTGTCTTTTTTCAAACTCAGAAGATCTTTATCGCTGGCACGTTTGCTTAAAAGATTCGTATCCACATCCTGTGAGGGTGAAACGATTTTTAAACGCTCACTCTGGAGGAGCTTGCGGCCGCGCATCGTAATCGATTCGGTGGTGACGATGTAGCTGTCACGCATGATCAGTTGAACAGAATCTGTGAGTTCGTAGAGATACCACAGTGAAGTGGTCTTACCTGTTTTGATCACTCGCCCTTTGGCGACGGGAATCACTCGGATCTGATTGTCCTGTTGCCCGGCCACGCGACGAAGAATCACACCGAAATCGCCCGCCTTGACGAGGTCGAGGTCACCGATGTTGAAGAGGGCCGTTTTGCCGGAACTGGATTTTGAAAGCAGACGAGCTTCAGCGAAGCCGCCTGATTGTGCGTAAGAGAGGCCTGTCATGGCCCACAAAATTGTGAATACAGCGACCAACATCCTTGAGGTCCTCTTTTATTTAAGGGTTACATAGCTTTATCACCTTGAAAAGAGGTATTGACGCAGCGGGGGCTCCAAATTGCAAGTTCTTGAAATATCGAAAAGATTTCGGTAGATTAACCCCACTTAAATTCAACGAAGGAAATCCCTTGAGACGCAAAAGAGAAAGAGTCACTTACGACTATGAGTGCACCCTGACTGGACAGACTTATACGCGCACAGAAAAAGCTCAAAATCCTAAAGAGCTCATCTCGGTGAAGGGCTGGTATGAAATGAATCCTGATAAAGATGACCGCCCAGCTGTGATCAAGAAAAAACTCGGCCTCCTCAAAGAAGAATCACAAGGATAATTCATGGATATTCGTCCCGTTATCATTATCGGTACCGGTCCTGCTGGACTCACAGCTGCCCTCTATACTGGTCGCGCCATGATGCGCCCTCTAGTCCTTGAAGGCCATGAGCCCGGCGGTCAGCTGACACTCACCACTGAAGTGGAAAACTTTCCGGGTTTCCCCGAAGGTGTCATGGGTCCAGAGCTGATGGCGAATATGAAAAAACAAGCCGCTCGTTTTGGCGCAGAATTTATGCCGGTTAATTGTACGGACGTGGATTTCTCTAAGCGCCCTTATAAAGTCACGACTGAAAAAGGCGACACTTTTCACGCTCACACAGTGATCATCTCCACCGGAGCCTCGGCGAAGTGGATGGGACTCCCTAAAGAGAAACAACTCTCTGGTCGCGGAGTTTCAACGTGTGCCACCTGTGATGGCTTTTTCTATCGCAACAAAATCGTGCACGTCGTGGGCGGTGGAGACACGGCCATGGAAGATGCTACTTTTCTCACGAAGTTTGCCACAAAAGTTTATATCGTTCACAGACGCGATACTCTCAGGGCCTCAAAGCCGATGCAAGATCGCGCGATGAAAAATCCCAAGATCGAGTTCGTCTGGAACAGTGAAGTCGTTGAGATCCTCGACGATCAAAGTGGCGTGACGGGCATCAAGGTGAAAAACCTTGTGACCAATGAAATTACTGAGAGAAAAACTGATGGTCTTTTCTATGCCATCGGCCACACACCCAACACCGGCTTCTTGAAAGGCCAGCTGACGGTCGACGAGCACGGCTTCCTTAAGACTCACAATGGTCCAGAAACCAACATCGAAGGTGTTTTTGCCTGCGGTGACGTGCAAGACTCCTACTATCGTCAGGCCATCACAGCTGCGGGTTCTGGCTGCCAAGCCGCCATGAAAGCGGAACGCTGGATTGAGAACAACGGGATCGCACACTAACAAGTTATTCAGTCCACTTTTTTGGGGCCAAGCTGACACTGAAATGTGCTGTCGGACCGATTAGTTGACGGCATTACTTTCCTCTTTGACGAATCTGCCAAAAATTTGAAACACTAATGACAGCTCAAATCCATGGATTGGATGTGAGCACCCATTTTTAAACCAAGGAAGGTTGCGAATGAAATTGTTTAACTACTCCACGCTCTACGCTCGCTTAGACAAGTCCACTCGCACGCTTCACATCACACTTAACCGTTCCGATCGCAATAATACGATCAATAATGAAATGCTCTTTGAGCTTGAATCCCTCCTCGCTTGGACCACCAGTAAAGTAGAAATCCAGTCTATTCTTTTTGACTCTTCTACCAACCACTTCTCTTGGGGACTTGATCCACAAAAACTTCCGGAGATGAGTGCCAGCCAACTAGAAAAGTTTTCTCTCAAGCTTCACAAAATCATGTACGCCATGATGCAAATGCCTCAAACGATTGTGATGGATCTCAAAGACGGTGCGGCCAACTGGGCGATGGAGTTCGCACTCGCCGCCGACATTCGTCTGTGTTCGGTGAATGCGGATCTGCGCTTTGACCACACTCGCTTTGGCCTCTCACCAGCTTCCGGCGGTGCGAGCTTCCTCACGCACTTCGTATCGCCTGCGTTTGCCAAGAACTGGCTCGCTCTCGGCACGACGATCCCCCATTCACAACTTTCCGCTTCGGGCTTCATCTCTCAGAGCTACGACTCCACTAATCGTGAGGATGTGATTCAAACAGTCTTAAAAAATATTTCGGCCCAGGCGCCGGTACAAAGAATTCAAACGAAGCTCGCCGTCTTCGAGGCCCTGCGCCCGCAGATTGAAGCCTCACTCGTGCAGGATTTAAAAATTGCGAAGGCCAGTCGCATCTCTGAAGATTGGAAAAATATCAAAGCCGATTATCAAGAAGATTTCATGCCCGCCAAGAGCATGGCTTACTCGGTAAAACTCTCGCTTATCAAAAATGACGAGAATCAAAGACCTGAACTAGATCACTAGTACCAGCTCTTAAAGGCTTCGCTCACTTTACGGGCCCATTCGCGGGCAATCGGCATGCCTTCTCTGAACCAGTAATGAATCCCATCTCCGCCAACTTGCGGATAGCTTGTTACAAGATGAGAGTTAAACAATGGGCAACGATTGGCGAGAGCTTCTGTCAGCAGCTTTAGGATACGGGGTGAGAGATGACGGTTAGATCTACCGTCAGGATTAGAAACCCAGAAACATTTCAAAGATTTTTCTTGGAGATAGTCGACCACAAAATTCACGTCTTTAAGAATAAACTCGTCAGAATAATGAACGTAATTTCCACCAAACTGCAAAACTACAGCATCGAAATCGCCCTGACTCAGCAGCAGCTCGAGCTTTGGAGTCACCTTCAGCTCAATCCGCGCCCCCTCAAGATTGCGGGCGAAGTAACCGCACTTAGACTCCACTCCACCATTCATCCACCATGCTGCGATAGAGCCACAGCTCCCATAAGTTGCGACCTCAAAGCCCTCACGTCTTAAGTTCTCGTCTAGGCTCCAACCAAAGGGGCCAACTGTATGGGAATCTCCGATGACTAGCACCTGAGCGGCTTGCAAAGAAAATGACAAAAGGAGAGTTAAAAACATGAGAGAGTTATACTTCATTTCCTTAAAATGAACAGGAGATGAAGAAAAATTATAGATGAACTAAAGTTTACTGATTGCCAGAAGCACTTGAATTTCTAGGGGCATCTTGGGTTGGGTCTGAGACATCTTTGGGTTCACGAACGGAACTATTGGACACACTCACCCCTGCGCACTCTTCACTAAAGCGCCCGCTCTTTACAGAGTCCACTAAGACTTTGTGATAGTGTTTCCAGGGACGAAGAAAAGGTCGATCAAGAAAAGTATTGTTCTTACAAAAAACGTCTTCATCATAGAGTTCACGTAACATCATTCTTAAAGTGCGGTGATTATCATCGGGGAGTTTACAGTTACGTCTAATGGAGCGATGGAAGCCTTCCAAAATTTCACGACGTTCATCAATGCCAGAAGTCATGGAGTAGGGGCCCCATAGAATGGCATCATTTAAGTCCCGCGCCCAGTTATCAATCTTAGCGGCTACTGGAATTCCCGGATAATAACCAATCTGACCCGACCACGGATTGGTATAAAACTGACCACCCACATGAGTGGTATAACCGCGCTCTTCATTAATTCGTTCAGCTTCTTTACGAATGATTTGAGAGCAATTCTGTGCGCTGGTCATAGAGGAAAAGCTTAAAGTGATAAGAAAGAGAAGTAGTTTCATGCCTCTCTTATCGTCAGCAATTCCTAAAACTTGAGTGTTTTTGTAGGAGCATTCTTCAGGCGATAACCGATGAAGTATCCTCCCCCCCCGGCCCCACACAGCTTAAGCGCGAACTGGCGGGAGTCTAGGCCCTCAAGCCACAACTGCTTCATGGCCTGTGGAATCATCTCCTGCAAGCATTCAAACTGCAGGCGTGAGAGATCAAGCATCACTTGCCCCATCACAGCTTCATTGATTTCTTGATAGGCATCGATGGCCTCATCAATCACAAGGTTTAAGTGCCCCATGGTTATTTTAAAAGATTCATCCTGCATCTTTTGCTTAAAAGCAGCGATCAGAGGAGCCGAGTGACGAGAGACTTCAGAATCAAAAAGAAACCAGCGCTCAAGCTCTCTCCAGCGCTCCACGGGGAGCTCAGCAACCTGGGGATTAAACTGCGCATCGAGGAGCAATGGCTTTTTTAACCAGCTCACCAGCGGATCCACTCCCGAACTTTGACCGTGATAGAAACCTTCCATCTGACTGAGCTTGTGTTTGACTTCTAAGAGGCTCAAATCCTTCTGCAACGAATAGTAATCAAAGATACTGGCGACTAAAGCCCCTGAACTACCAAGGCCTTTTCCTTGTGGAATAGTGGAGACATATCCCGCCCCACCCGCGAGGTCACGCTCTAGACGAGCGGCATCGATCGCCAACTCCGGATGGGCCTGAAGAAATCTTAAAAGTGGATTCCAGTCATAACGGGGAGCCTGAGAGAGGTGCCATGATCCCTGAAAATGATCGAAAGGGATCGCCAAGGCCACACCGCCGTTGATGACGGTGTATTCACCAAAGAGCAAAATCTTGGCCGGAAAAAATGTACTCAAAGATCCATCCGATCCCACAGCACCTTCTCTAAAAATATTGAGAGTTCGTGCTTGATGAAGGTTTCCACTTTCTGATGATCCTCATCACGGTAGAGAAGATGCATATTTGGCCCAGCATCAATCGTAAAATAAAGAGGGACTCCACTGGATGCTCTAAACGAGCGCACCAGCCGAATGACATCGAGGGATTTAGGGGCAAGGAGAATGTAGCCAGGGTTTGAGGTCATCATCATCGCGTGCAGAGTGAGAGCTTCTACTTCTGTGATCTCCCCGACTCGATGCCAGTCTCCGGCCTTCAAAGCCTCAAGGAGTTCACGATAATTATGTTGGGCCTGGAGGATGCGTGCCGAAAGAAAAGGGTGGTCCTTCATTTGTGAATGGCCGGCCCGAGAGGATACCTCTTTCTCACCGCTACTCACAATACAAACAGCATCTCTTAGCCCATGAAGACTAGGGTGTACAAGCTCCGTCACTGGTGTGGCATAGAGATCACTTCCCTCTTTGAGGCTTGCGGACTCACCCCAACTCACAAAACCTTTATAGATTGAGCGACAGGCAGAACCTGAAGCCAAGCGCGCGAGATGGGAGGCATGACTTTCCGAAAAATGAGTCTGAGTCTGATGACAAAAAAAACGCACAAGTGCTTCACCCAAGGCCGCTTGAGAGGAAGCAGAACTCGCGATCCCAGAAGAGTGAGGAAAAGTGTTATGGGTATGAATCGTGAGATCGAGTGATTTAAACACCGAAAACTCAGCCTGAAGCGACTCAAGATAAGTTTTAATTTTATACGCAAAATTCGGTTTCTCGACTTGATCCAAGAAAAGCCTGACCTCAAGGGATGAGGCTGGAGAGAAAATGAACTTGGTTCGAGTCAGGCAGTCTTTAAGCGTAAGACTTAAAGAGGGATTGGCCGGAAGTTGATGACCTTTCTTCCCCCAGTATTTAATCAACGCAATGTTGGCGGGGGCAGAGACTTCAACCTCAAACGTATCTTTAAAAGTCGCAAGTTGTTGCCAGACCTCAGGGAGCATAGCTGATATCTTTTGGTGGCTCACACACGAGTTCTTTATAGGAGATGAGCGTCTCAAAACCTTTTTGTGTGAAATACTCGCGGGTTTCTGAAAAGTCTCTGGCACTCGTGACGAGTGCAAAGTCTCCGCCCCAAGCACCCAAAGATTTAACTTCGCCCCAGAAATCACTAAAGAGTTCTGATTTTATGGTGGTCACATTGAGTGCCTTAGAGATGACTTCTTCGTGCTCACGAATCACACGGTCGAAGTGGCGAAGATCAGCGGCAGTGGTCATCTCTCTTGTCAGGGAGGAGACGAGATCCACCGGCCCCTTGCGCTCAGATTCCGAGAGAGACTTAAAGCTAGCGATCGCATCTCGGGTATCTCTCTTCTTGCCTAGATATAGAAGCCAGAGAGAATCGTGGAAACTCGGATTGAATTCTACGGGCCTCCAGCGTGGCAGACTATCTACCAGTTGATACTGAATCGGTCCCATCGATTGGGCGCAAGCAATGTCATAGCCTGATCCACCGAAACTCTTCATCGCAAGATCAAAGGGACCGATGTAGGCCCATTGAGCGATGTTATAAAGAAGTGAGCTGGAAGAGCCCAGTCCCCATTCGCGAGGAAACTCTAACTTGGTCTCGACCATCACGTCCATTTCATCACGAAGAAAATGGGGATTCTGGCGGCGAACTTGAAGGAGAATTTTTTGCAGATCTTCAGACACGGCTTGATCTGTTGTGGTTTGCGCATCAAAGTGCCACAGCTCCATGACGCTTTCAAACCAAGGTTTGCCAAGGTGGTCAAGAGCTGTCCACTTAAGAGTGGGCTGATTGGAGTGACGATATTTTACATTCAGAGATTGTCCCACTGATGTGGGGAGTCCCAGTGCAACGGCACCCTCGAGTACAAAGTACTCTCCGGTTAAGAGAAGTTTGCCGTGCCCATAAAACTGCTGATCACGCATGACTAGATCCTCCACAACCGTTGGCCATCAATTCACGAACAGCCGAGAAAGAAACCACTTTGTCGGCAAAATGCTTTTGAGCAAATTTCTTTTGCTCCTCACTCGCTCCGAGTTGAGTGAGGATGTTGAGCAGGTGCAACTTCATGTGACCTTTCTGGATACCGGTCGTCACCAGTGAGCGGACAGCCGCGAAGTTTTGTGCCAGTCCGACACAGGCAGCGATTTGCATCAGTTCCGGAGCACTAGGGTTTTCGAGGATCATCAGACTCATCTGTGCCAGAGGATGAAGGTTCGTCAGTCCCCCCACAGTTCCAAGTGCGAGTGGAAGCCTGATGCCGAAATAAAACATTCCTTTCTCGACACGACAAAAACTCAGTGAGCGGTACTGACCAGATTCACTGGCATAGGCATGCACACAGGCTTCGATGGCACGAAAATCATTGCCCGTAGCAAGGATCACAGAATCCACTCCGTTCATGATGCCTTTATTATGAGTCACCGCGCGAGACTTATCCACTCGAGCAATCTCAACACCCATTAAGAATCGGCGAGCAAAGTCTTCAGCACTCATACCGCCAGAAAATTCTCCAAGATCCTCGACGGGACATTCCACCCATGCTTCCACAACACAGTCCGGAGTGAAGTTAGAGAGAATGCACATGATGACTTCAATTTCTTTGCAGGCCAGATTGGAATCAAGCATCTGACTTCTGAACTGACGGGCCATCTCTTCTAGGACGGAGTTGATAAAGTTTGCACCCATGGCATCACATGTCTCGAACTCCAGCTTGAGCTGAAAGTAATTGTCAAGTTCTTGAGTTTTATCGACCAACTCGAACCCCACAATACCGCCGCCACGCTTATTCATGTTTTCTGTTAAAAAGTTAACTGAGTTCAGAAGGGATTCACGCTGATGAGCAAAGAAGTTTTGCAACTCTTTCTTATTTTCTCCCATCCAAGTAAAGTGCACCTGCCCTACCTTACGAGTGGAGATCACACGCGACTTAAACCCCCCACGACTCTGCCAAAACTTCGCCGCTAAAGAGGCTGCGGCCACAACCGAGCTTTCTTCAATGACCATCGGCACAGTATAGGTTTTATTATTGATGATAAAATTTGGGGAAACACCAAAGGGTAAGTAATAGTTCGTCAGCGTATTTTCAGTGAACTCATCGAAGCGATTTTGAATTTTTTCATCAGCGTTCCAAAAACGTGTCATCTCCTGCAACTCCAGAGCAGTCTTCTCTGGGAATTGGCCAGCGAGCCAATTTATTTTCTCGGTTTTTGACATCTTCGAAAACCCACTGACTGTTTGCATACTAGACTCCTGTAACTTGTAGAAAAGCTTCTGCCAAAGCGTACTGCTCTTTCAGGTCTTTTAAATAATTTGAGAGCTCTCTCTCGCCACTTCTTGCCGGCTCTAACACACTGTTGGCCATTCCCATCAACGACTGGGGTAATTTCTGAGTGAGACTAAATCCGGTAAGGACATCTTTGATGCCACCGGAAATAATAAAATGCTTTGTGGGAAGATGCGGATGTGTTTTTTGAATGTCTCTGACAAATCCCACCATCTCGCTAGCGGTATGGCCCACATAAACAAAACCATTGGCACTACTGCCACGTTTCGTTTCTAAGAGTGAAAAGTTGGTTCCTCCGAAAGCCCCAAACTCAATGGCTAAAAGCTTCAGCCGCATGAGAGCTTCAAGGGATCGAGGCCCCATTCCATGGCCGACTTCTTTCACAATCACGGGGAGCGTGGTGTTCTCTAGAAAACGCTCAATCGTCTCTAGCGGGGGATGCTTAAAACGGTCCCCCTGAGGCTGAAACCACTCTTGCAGAGGATTGACGTGAATGATGAGGCCATCTAGTTTGAGTTCACCGATGAGATCAAGTATTTTTTGTTTTTCCTGCTGCTCTAAGAGTTCTTCTAACTGCGCTATACCTAAGTTTCCAAACAGAGGTCTCGAAGGCATGAGGTGCTTGACATCAAAGTCAGCTCTCGCCTGACGATTATCCAGCAGCGGTCTCAAAGATCCCAAACCCATTCCAAGAGAGAACTCTTCGGCGGCAGCCGCAAGACGTGAGTTAATGGTGCGAGCATGGTCTGCTCCGCCCGTCATGCTTGAAACCCAAAGCGGGAAATCAAAGTTCCACAACCCAAAAGAAAATGATTTATTAATTTTTGTAGGATGAGCACTCAAAAGAGGCTCATAAAAAAATCTCTCGTCTCGCAATTGAGAATGGGTTTGTGATTCACCGGCCATGGTGAGATGGTCAACCTTACGGTTAGAAATTTCGCTCTGCGAAGATGGACTGTGCATGTGTGGTTTTTAACATAAAAATACCCAGCTCACCACTCTTGC
>DIVA01000023.1:505-4174 GCA_002435705.1 Bacteriovoracaceae bacterium UBA6144 | reverse complement strand
TCGGTGGATGTGGTGCATACGGAGATGTGTAGCCTGCATATGGCCCCTCATCTTCATACGGCGGAGCAGATGATCGTGCAGTCTCTCTTTGCTGATGGTGTGATTAAGTATCGACTTTCAAGCCTCGAGCCTAGCGAGGGGTTTGAAGTTTTATTTGTGCACGAAAAACTTGTGCCCGACTCGGCGGCAGATATGACTTGGATTCCTTCAAGCCACGGCATGATGATGAGTCTCACGCGGGATGTGCCTACTAAAATCGCCCTTGGTCTATCGGGCTTCATCGAAGAAGTATGCGCGAAACTTTCCATGGAGTGGGACGATTTGAAAGCGCGCTCGCTTTTTGCCATCCATCCTGGCGGTCCCAAGATCCTTGATCTCGCGGGAGAGCTCTTGCAAGCAGACCCCGATCAACTAAAGGCGTCCCAAGAGATTTTAAAAGAACATGGCAATATGTCATCAGCGACACTGCCACACATCTGGGAGCGCATGCTCAGGACAAAGACTGAGCGGGAGTATGTCTTGAGTCTGGCCTTTGGTCCGGGTCTCACGATCATCGGCTCTGTCATGAGGAGAGTGAAGGCATGATGGCGATTCCATTTATTCTCCATGCTCTCTTGATGGGGATTGATGAGGGCATTCATCTCAAGCGCGGCCTCAAGCGCTGGGAGCGCTGGGGGCATCCGCTCGATACGCTCACGGTGCTGGCGTGTGTACTCTTCGTTCTGAACGCTCCGTTTACGGACTCGAATGTTTGGATCTATCTCGCTCTTGCGATTTTCTCGACCCTCTTTGTGACGAAAGATGAATGGGTGCACGCCAAAGAGTGTGAGGCCTTCGAGCAGTGGCTCCATGCTCTGCTCTTTATTTTGCACCCGGTGCTCTTGTACTTGGTTTACGTCTTCTGGTCGCAGGGTTCTTTTCCTCAGTGGTTTAATCCGATGCCTTATGGCATCGCACTTTTTGCTGGCTATCAGGTGGTGTATTGGAATTTTATCCGGAGGTCAGTGTGATTAATAATGAGATCTACGAAGACTACGGCGACCGTTGGTACACAGCTTACGATGATCCTATCGCTTTACTGCGAGCTGAGAATGAGGCGAAGTGGCCATGGGTGCTCGAACGCATTAAGAAGCATAGTCCTTCCGCCCAAACGCTTCTCGACGTGGGCTGTGGCGCAGGTTTTCTGGCCAACAAAATGGCTTCATTGGGATTCAAGGTCTCAGGCGTGGATCTCTCAGCAGAGAGCCTTCGGGTCGCCCAGAAATTCGATGAGACAAAAAGTGTGAACTACCAGCACGCAAACGCCTACGAGCTCCCTTTTGCAGACGAGAGCTTTGAGGTCGTCGTGACGATGGATTTCCTCGAGCACGTCTACCACCCAGAAAAAATTGTCGCTGAGTGCGCCCGCGTGTTGAAGCCCGGTGGTTTATTTTTCTATCACACCTTCAACCGCAACCCGCTGGCCGAAGCGGTGGTCATTAAGTTCGTAGAAAAATTCGTGAAGAATACACCACCGCATATGCACTTGATCGAACTCTTCATCCGCCCCATTGAACTCATGCAGTTCTGCGAGGACGCGGGGCTTGAGAACCTCGATGTGACAGGGCTTAGACCCGTGCTCACGAGTTTTAGTTTGAGAGATATTTTTAAAGGTGTGGTGCCGAAGACTTTAAGATTTACGACGACTGAAGATTTAACGATTTCGTATATGGGATTAGCGCAAAAAAATGGGCCCCTCACTTAGTGAGGAGCCCCGTGAGATCTAGTTACGGCTGTAAGTGATTGTGGTCTTACGAAGACGTGAAGTCGGAGTGCGAGTTTCACAGTTCGTATTGAAAGTCATCTTCAAGCGAGCAAAAGGCTCACCAGTGACTTGTGTACACTCACCGCGAGCAAAATCAAATCCTGAAGAAGTCAGTGTACACTCAACACCTTTCTCCATCGCAAAACTTTCAAGTTTCGCCATCGCTGCGCGCTCAGTTGCTTCTAGAACAGCATCATAGCGTGAGCCTGTGCAGTAGTAAGATGGAGGCATAGGAGATGGGCCTGGATACGGGTATCCCGGACCTGGATACGGGTAGCCTGGACCTGGATAAGGATAGCCAGGGCCTCTTGGGGGGAATGGTGGTGGCATAGGAACCGGACGACGAATCTGGGCTAGGGCCGGAAGGGCAATAACCATCAACAATACGAAAGCTAAAAGCTTTTTCATAGAATCCTCCTCAGTTGGATTCTTTTAACTTAGGTTAACTGCTTCTACTTCGTCAAAGACTGCCGTTTCACTCTTAAGAGAGCGTATAATATCTGCTCACTCTCAATGGGGATATTGCGCTCATGGCTGATTTTCTCAAGCCTTGCGATAAGTTTTTCAATCTCGTGTAGTTGTGTGAGAAGTTCGAGAGAATTTTGAATAACCATGAGAAACACCTCCGTGTTTACGTAATTATACTTTTGTTTGATATACCAAACAATGATTTTGTTATAAATGACGCAATCAAATAAAAAATATTTTAGTTTTGCCCCGCTGATGCCCCTACTTGTGTTTAAGAAGAGTTAAGCTCTCGAAATGATTTGTATGAGGAAACATATCAAAAAGCTGGCTGCGTTGAGGTTCATAGTGTCGAAGAAGACTTTCAAGATCACTTTGAAGACTTTCCGGCGAGCAGCTTGAGTAGAGGAGGTATTCTGGAGAAAGCCTGAGAAGGGGCATGAGAGTGGCCGCTAGACCTCTTCTTGGAGGATTGACCACCAGCAATTCAGGTCTGAGTAAGGCCAGTTGATCAAATACAGCTTCGCTACTGCTCGCCATAAACTCCGCCTGAAGCTTTTGTTTTTGAGCGGCCCTGGTAGCGAGACTGACGGCCTCGCGACTGATCTCAAAACCGTAAACCTTCCTTTGTGGGGTTGCGAGGTGAAGGGCAAAAGATCCGCTGCCGCAAAACAGATCAGCGATGCAGTTTAATTCTATACTCTCTACCCATCTCGATGCCGTCTGATACAACTCCTGAGCGACACTGAGATTTGTTTGCATGAAACTCTGGGGTCCATAAAAAATCTCTAAATCATGATAGCGGTGAGAGATGAACTGATCTGTGGTGAGAATAATTTCTTCCTCACCTTCCAAAATAGCATGGGGGATCGGTTGAATATTGACACTCACCACTTTGAATTGAGGCAGATCACTCAGACCCAACCTGATGCGATCGAGCGCTTCTTTTGAACGCAGTACAAAGCGCAGCATCTTCTCTCCCGTCACCGGCGAGTGTGAGAGGATGAGCGCTTTCAATTCACCTCTCCGTTCATGAATCGAGTAGGGAGTGATCTTCCACTTCTTGATGAAGGCATAGAGTCCTTTGAGCTCACCATTAAGAGTAGATGATTGTATGGGGCAGTCGTAGAGTTCTTGGCTTTGCTCGAGTTGCACTAACCCTAGGATGGGATGAGTGAGGTCGCCGGCGACCGCGATTTTAATCTTCTGACGAAAGCCCTGCTCACGGCTCGCAGTCGATTTTTCAAGAGTGATCTTGACCAAATTCTCAAGACGAGTCTCCTTCTCTTTTAATTGAGTGGCATAAGGAGTCTCAATCAAGGAGCAGGATCGACAAGCTCCAAGATTGAAATGTGAGCAGAAACTCATTGGCGCAGTTTTTCCTGAAGCACCGCTTGGGA
>DIVA01000023.1:0-487 GCA_002435705.1 Bacteriovoracaceae bacterium UBA6144 | reverse complement strand
AGAGATTGCACTTGCGAGGCTGGCACACGCCCCAGACAGTATTTGCGAACTCGCTGCTCCCACTCGCCCACGAGTGTAAACTTGAGCTCTTTTCCTAAAACGTTCCAGCGGTTCTCGCGATGTCTCGACATGGATTTATTCATGTCAGGGCCCTCAAGTACACTGGCACACATTTGGGAGCCGAACTCGGCGTTCAACTGAAAACGTGAATGAAAGTAGAGTGGGGTGGGGTAGTGAAAACTAAGTCTTCTCAGACACGCCTCTTTCGGTTCAAACGTGACGGAGAGTTGCATGTGCTTTTTCAGATCAAAAATAAGTTTTTGCTTCATCACTTCTGCGTGACTTGTGAGCCAATTCATTTCTTTCTGAGACTCTTGAGCAATTTCTTGCTTCCAGTAGGAGCGGATAGGCTCGCGCAGTGATTTCTTCCAAAAAGCCGATTCGGTATCGTTCTTTGGAAAAATTTTCATCACAAGCTCTTCTGATT
>DIVA01000103.1:6219-7646 GCA_002435705.1 Bacteriovoracaceae bacterium UBA6144 | reverse complement strand
CGCATGGATGCCAAGCCAGAGATCTGGACCTACGGTCACAGAAACCCGCAGGGGATCTTCTTTGATGAGGTCACGGGCAATCTCTATGAGCAGGAGCACGGACCACAGGGCGGTGATGAAATTAATCTGATTGTGAAAGGCAAAAACTATGGGTGGCCTGTCATCACTTATGGTGAGCAGTATGGCGGAGGACCGATCGGTCGGGGTGAGACGGCAAGAGCTGGCATGGAGCAGCCTTTAAAGTATTTTACTCCTTCGATAGCACCCAGTAGCTTTTTTATCTACCGTCATTCAAAACTGAAACTCTTTAAAGACCGGTTTGTGTCCAGTGCCCTGGCTTTGCAGCATTTAAATGTAATCGATGTGAAGGATTGTAAAACGGCCTGTGAGGATCGACTGCTTTCCTCGCTTGATGAACGCATCCGTAGTGCTCAAGTCTCGCCCGATGGTCTGGTCTATGTTTCTTCAGACAATGGTCGCATCTATCGCATCAAACTTTCGGGAGCAAAATAATGAAGTGGCTCACTCTGTTCTTGATTGTCTCCTGCTCACAAACTTCAACCCTCTCATCCAAACGAATTCCTGCTCAGGAAGGTTATACGGCTTGCCATGAGATTCAAGAAGAGGTGTTGATTGAGAAGGTGGACCTGAGAACTCTCCCGCGGACTTTTTCCAATGTGAAAGAGCACGTTTTTAAAAATAACTGCATTTCCTGTCATTATGGCCCTGATGCCTATCAACCTCGCTTGGATGACTATGACTCCACTCTGGCCTATATCAATCTTAATCAACCAGACTCAAGCCGACTGCTGCAAACTGTGAGTGAAGGGCGGATGCCACCGAGCTATCGCCTGCAAAGTAGAAATCCCGAAGCTTTTCGTTTCTTGCGCCAATGGGTGCAAGAGGGAGCGGCTCCTTAAGTAAAAATTAGAAATGGATCGTGCTAGAAAGGACGACGGTTGCGGCGCTCGAGGTTGCGCGCTTTCTTCATGAGCTGCACTTCTTTGTACTGCACATCTTTTTCAAGCTTCTTGGCTTCGAGGGCCTTGCTGACAAAAGTAGGTTTGGTGGTGGTTGCGAAGTTCGCCTTAAGCAGACGGCCATCGACCTGACGGCCATTGAGACCTTCGATCGCTTTTTTAGCTTCATCCACTGAGCTCATTTCAATAAAGGCCATGCCGCGAGACTGCTGGGTGGTCGGTTCCATCACGATATGGATGTGCTTGACCTTACCATAGCCAGCCATGAGACGGATGAGACCGTTACGGTCACGCTTATAACTGAGATTGCTGAGATAAACTGTAGGATTCATACCTGTCTTCTTCCCAAAAGCAGGGGCCTTAGTCAATAAAGCTTAAGATCTGTATAAACTTTTCCAGATTTCAATAAAAAGGGCGCTCTTTTGTCAGGAGCGCCCAGGAAAATCA
>DIVA01000103.1:0-6121 GCA_002435705.1 Bacteriovoracaceae bacterium UBA6144 | reverse complement strand
ACAGCTTAAGTTTCCGGCTTTTTTGGTGGTTGCTCCGATTCTCACTGTGCTGGTGAGAGTGAGCATAGAATCATAAAGCTGGCGGGCCATGTCTCCTGAGAAGGTGACGTTCGTCGATCCAGCATTGGCCTGAGCGACTACCACCTTGGCGGTATCCATTTTTATGAGCATTTCACAGGCAAAAGCCGCTTTAAGTGGAGTTGAGAAATTACCACATTTCATGATGCCGTCGCGAGAATCGACGATCTTAATGGTTCCGATCTGGGCCCTTTGAATCGTATCAAAAAGCTCCTTGGCTTCTTTGATACTGGAGGGCTTAGGCAGAGACTCAAGACTGGGACCAATGGATCCAAATTTCACTAGCCCCATGCTGATGCTGGCATTGGCGTTAAGGGTGATCAGACTGAGTAAAGCGATAAAAGTTTTCATGTGAATTTCTCCTTCGAGTTCGAGTGGTAAAGCTGGGAGGAGATTCCCATGGCCTGGCGAGCTGGAGAGAGGAATTGAAAAAAAGAAAGAGTTGCAGATTACACAGTTGTGAAGAAGATCAAGAGATAGTGCATCCCGATTCCTAAATAGGTGCCTAAGGCGTATCCCACCAGTCCACAAGTCACGCCAGAGACGAGAACTTCTTTATTTTTTAAAACACTCACAAAAGGACCGATGAAGGCTGGACCATAGATTCCTGCCACAGATGTAATAAGTGCAGTATCACGATCTATTTTAAACACAAAACACAGCCCTAGATGCAAGAGCATCGCTCCCAACAGTGTGATGGTTAAATAGATAAGATAAACTCCACTGGTGTTGAGCATATCGTGAATGCGGGCCATGCTCCCCACAGAGACACAAAAAATTAAAAGAGCATACTGTCCCATGTGGTAGCTGGCCTGAAGCTTTTGGATGCGCGGATGAAATGATGCCAGTAGCGAAAGGGCCGTGAGGGTGAGAATGATAAAGATCACACTCAACTCTCCGAGGATAAGCTTAGAACCAAGCACTGCCGTTCCAACGATGAGAATAGTAAGACCGAGACAGGTGAGCATCTCGAGGACTTTCTCCTTAAGAGGTTCTTCTTGGTAGTGTTTTTCAATTTTTGCTTCATCGATTTCTAAAGCCAGATTGGAGGAAAAGGGCTTCAGGATGAGTCCATAGATTTTAGGACCCACACTCATTAAAACAAACAACAATAGACCACTCACGATCAGATCGGCTGCATTTAAGATAATGAAGGCATTTTCATTGACGGTCAGTGCCTTCCCAATCGCCACCATATTTGGTGTTCCGCCGGTAAAGACTCCCACCAGCATGCCAGAAATTTTTGAAGCCTCTGGAACTGAGTCATGGAAATAAAAAAAACATAAAGCCGACATGGTCATGACGGAAATGATCACGAGTAAAAATGAGTGAACGGTAGCCCGGGCCAGTCGCAACCAGGCTTTAAGATCGGTGGTGAAAAGCAAAAGTGGAATCGCAAAGAGCACACTGGCCTCAGAGAGCGTGGTGGCCGCTTGTGAGAGGGCAGGAGAGGGGAGAAGATTTCCGATCGTGATGCCGACAAAGTAGCTCACGACAACGGCTCCGACTAATTTGATCCATTTAATTTTTTTTTCTACGACGAGGATGAGCGCAGGCAAAAGAATTAGGGTTAATATATATATAAGATTCACTCATACCCTTGGTTAACATAAGGCAAGGAAAGCTAGCTTGCCGCATGATAGTTTAGCACCATGATAGAATTGAAAATGGCAAAATTCAAATAAGGATTAGTATGAAAGCCGAGATCACCGCGATTCCTAAAACATCTCTGGAGCATGCTGCTGTTTTAGAGAAACTGGCAAGTTTTAAAAGTCTGGATCCTGACTGGGAAGAAGGACGCACTTGGGGTCTCGTTTACTACGCCAACCAAAACCACTCGAAGCTTCTGAAAGAGGCGTATGGTCTTTTTATGTCGGAAAATGGGCTTAACCCGATGGCGTTTAAGAGTCTCAAGAAAATGGAGAGTGAAATTATTCGCATGACCGTCAATCTTCATCATGGCAATGAAGAAACAGTCGGAGTCATGACCTCAGGAGGAACCGAGA
This sequence comes from Bacteriovoracaceae bacterium UBA6144, assembly GCA_002435705.1. Classification (GTDB taxonomy): domain Bacteria; phylum Bdellovibrionota; class Bacteriovoracia; order Bacteriovoracales; family Bacteriovoracaceae; genus UBA6144. The sequence goes on along the minus strand of DIVA01000103.1, from coordinate 4,037 downwards.
GCATCATGATGGCGATCAAGACCTATCGTGATCGGGCCCGTGAGTTGAAGCCGTGGATCAAAAAACCTGAAGTCATCGTACCTGAGTCAGTGCATGTCGCCTTCGATAAAGCAGGTAAATATTTTGATGTGAAAATTGTCCACGCACCTCTGAGAGATGATTTCCGAGTGGATGTGAAAGCTGTAAAAAAACTCATCAATCGCAATACCATCTTGCTCGTAGGCTCAGCGCCTCAGTATCCGCAAGGGGTAATTGACCCGATGGAAGAGCTCTCTGAGTTGGCACTGAAGAAAAATCTTCCTTTGCACGTCGATGCTTGCGTCGGTGGCTTCATGCTTCCGTGGATTGAAAAACTTGGCCATAAATTACCTCTTTGGGATTATCGAGTGCCAGGGGTGACAAGCATCTCGGCTGATTTGCATAAGTATGGTTATGCCGCCAAGGGTGCGAGTACGATCACTTATCGCAGTATGGACTACATGAAGCACCAATTTTTTGTCTTTGAAAATTGGCCGGGTGGGATTTTTGCCTCGCCCAGTATGCCGGGCACGAGACCCGGTGGAGCGATCGCTGCGGCCTGGGCAGCCTTGGTGTCTCTAGGTGAGGAAGGCTATTTGAAATACACGCAAGAAGCCTATGAGAGTGCGCAGAAGATGATGAAGGGAATTAATCAAATCCCTGGCCTCAAAGTTTCCGGAGTGCCGGATAGTTTGATCTTTGCCTATGAATCAACGGATGCAAATGTGAATGTGTTTGCCCTGGCCGATCAGATGGAAAAGCGAGGCTGGTACATCAATCGCCAGCAGCGCCCTGAATCCCTCCATGCCATGGTGACCATGGCCCATACGAAAATGGTCTCGAAGTATCTGAACGATCTTAAAGAGTGCGTGGCTTACGTCAAAGCTCACCCTGAGGCTAACACCTCGGGCAATGCGGCCATGTATGGCATGATGGCCAAAATTCCATTCCGGTCTATGATTAAAAAATCTGTACACGCGATGATGCAGCAGATGTACTCCGCCTCAGGCGAGATGCCTCAGGCCCAGAGTGATGAACCACAAAACCTGAAAGAGTTTGCTGAAAAACTCGGCTACTCTCTACTCGAGGTTAAGCGCGAGTGGGACATAGTGAAGCAAAAAATTAAAAAGAGCTGGGGCGGCTAGTTTTAGATTTCAGTTTTTTCTTCTTTAATTTTATCCACGATCGGTCTGGTCAGTGCCCCGTAAGGCGAGCGTGTGAGAAAGACGCGGTTAAAGCTGATGAATCTTGGGATGGATCCCTTGAAACTGATGTGGGGAGTGAGAAACACCACACTGGCCCGCAGGAAAGTTGAAATCATAAAGAGAGCGAGATAAGAGTCCCATTCCGCTGGCATGAATTTCATCATGAGTGCTCCACTCAGTGACCCGATCACCATCCCAGTGATGTTAAAAAAGGTAATGTAGCTCATCACACTCGTGCGTTCGTGGTCTTCAATCTTTTGATAAAAAAGCAGGATGGTGGAGAGTTCGAAGCCCGCCCAGTAGCAGCCGGAGAGAAGCTCAATGAAGAGGATCCAGTAGTAGCTTTGAGAGATATTCCATAAGAGTGGAGTCGTGGCGATGCCAAATGAGGCCAACACCAAAAGATTGTTAATATGACGAGACTTTGCCTTTTTTTGCAGAAAGCGGAACATGAAGACGCGACCAAAAAAACTAATTGCAATCACACCCATGTAACTCAAGTAACTCAACTTGAGCTGCGAGAGCATGTAGGGGTTGAAGTAGGGTGAGGAAGAATGAACGGCAATATAGAAAAAGAATAAAAACTTGATAAGTTTTCCCTGATCCGTGCTCCGAATTCTTTTGAGAAACTCCCACATAGGAAGTCGGACTTCGACTCCCTGAGGAATTTGGTAGTCGATGTGATGCTTTTTGATGTCTCTCCATGAGAGAAGGCGCAGAAGAAAGCCCGTGATAAAAATAAGAGTGAAGACTTGCAGCTCAATATTTTTCTCTTTGGCCCAATTCAGTGCCACACCCCCGATAATGAGCCCCAGAAAGACAGAGAACTGACCGTACTGATTCCGCATGGAGAAGAACTTTAAGCGAAAGCGGGTGGGAATGGTGTGACCCATTAAACGGTTCCAAGGTGGATTCACCGACAAGAGACAGGCCCAGTAAAGCCCCAGCATACCAATCGCCAAGATCGCCGAGTTGTATTTAAACCAACCCATGAGCATCAAGGGGATGAGACTGATGGATTGCAGGCCTAAGAAAAAAAGCACACGCCGCTTGAGCGTCCAGCGCAGAAAAAAAGATCTGATACTGAGGAGCTGAAAACACACACCGATGAAAGCCGCCAAGACTCCCGAGAAGCCGGCGACGACTTCCGAGATTCCAAGGGCGAGCAAGAAGGCGCAGAAATAGTTTTCCGCCATTCCGATATTGAGATTGGTGTAAACAGCGTCTCGAAAAGAAGCTTTGATATGGGTTTTAGTCACTAGCAGTTTGGTTTTAATGCTCACAAGGCTGATTATGACATTTTTATAAATTTCTGCTTAAAGAATATTTCCGACAAATTCACTTTTATTTATTCAGGCGAAAGAGATGAACTCCCTCAGTACCGCTCGTCACGGCGGGCCCATCGGTGAATGTGAATAAGCCCTTTTTAAGCATCAGTCGAAAGTCATTGCCTTCAATTTTCAGGTCTACATCAAAGTAGTCGCCCGGATAGCTTTCTATTAAAAAATCTTCATGAAACTCTTTTTGCACCCCAATGGTGGGGGCCCCGAATTTATCAAAGAGTTGCTTATTGTAGAAGGGGTAAGGAAGTTGGGTGTCAAAGACTTTGTAAATTCCCCCGCTGGCCAGAATAAAGGGATACATCTTGTCCACTTCGGGGTGAGGGAAAAAGAGATAGTTGCCCCAGCTTCGTTTTAAAAAAAACGCCGTATACTCGTTTTCGCTGGGGATGTAGTAGAGGCCAAATTGATTCCAAGCCGGGTCAAAGCTCATTTGCTCTTCCAGTTCACACTATAAAGATCAAGCCTGCGATCCTTGAGGTTTCTCACTGTGCCACTGGTGCGGGCACGATCAAGCGTTGCTAGGTTTAAGTCGGCGATGGCGATCATTTCAATATTGGCTTCCGTATCCGCAGCCACCCCATCACGGGCAAAAGGAAAATCACAGGGCGTCAGCACACAGCTTTGAGCATAGTTAATATCCATGTTATGAACCTTGGGCAAATTTCCAATGTTACCAGAAAGCACAAAGTAGCACTGGTTCTCAATGGTGCGGGCCTGGCAGCAGTGGCGCACCCGCAGATGTCCGTGGCGCGTATCCGTTGAGTAGGGGACAAAAATAATTTTTGCTCCCTGATCAATCTGATGGCGAGTGAGTTCTGGAAATTCTGAATCATAACAAACCTGAACTCCAATGGGCCCACAGTCGGTTTGGATGACGGGGAGTTCATCACCACCCACCACTTGCCAGACATCAACTTCCGAAGGAGTGGGATGGATCTTCGCTTGGCTGTGAACAGTGCCGTCTCTTAAAAAAGTGAAGGCGATGTTTTGCATTCTGCCGTCGGCATTGGCAATGAGGTGAGTTCCTCCAATGATGTTCAGGTTGAATTTCTGGGCTCCCTCTTTCATCAACTCCAAATAGGGCTGGGTATAATCACTCAGGCGCGCGAGACTTTCCGAGGCAGAGAGTCGTTTGTCATCGATGGAGAGGAGAGGCATCGTGACAAATTCAGGGAATAAAATAAAGTCACACTGATAATCAGCAGCCGCTTGCAGGAAATATTCAATTTTATTTTTAAACTCCTGAAAGGAGTGAAATTTTTTTTGATCAAAATTGATGGCACAAACTCTCACATTTTCTTGGCTTTTCATAAGAGCTCCTTAGTCTGTTGAAATTCTAATCTGAGATTCCTTCAATGACACGCAGTGATTTTGGATTACCGTATGCGTTATGTAGCTAGTGTTTAAGGATAGTTTAAGAAAAACCCCTGTCCTTCGTTAACTTAGTTAACTATCATTTTGGTTAACTATG
>DIVA01000030.1 GCA_002435705.1 Bacteriovoracaceae bacterium UBA6144 | reverse complement strand
TCAGTGATCACTTCCGGAGTGGATGTGACTGGTGCAGCGATGGGATTATCAGTTGTCTGCGATGACTTTATTTCTTTTTTAATGGTGCCCGTTAACAAGTTATACAGGCCCACAACACCCACGACGACAGAAAGGCCAATGGTGACTGGAAGAACAAGCTTCTTTCTTGATTCAATTCGCTTTTCATCCTCGAGAACTTTAGCCGGATCTTGCAAGTCAGGATTAACCTGAATGGGCTCATTATTTTTTGTGTGACTGAGAACAGGAAATGGTTTTCCTATGATAGTGAGGTATGAATACTCAAGCTTAGTGATGACATCGTCAGGAGAAAGGCCAAGGACTCGAGCGTAACTGAGTACAAACCCTTTTACGTAGGCAGGACTTGGGAGTGATTTAAAATCATTGGCTTCAAGAGACTTGAGAATATTAAGATTGATTTTCGTTTTTTGAGAAATCTTTTCAATGCTAACCTTGATAGCTTCTCTTTCACGCTTAAGGTAGTCACCAATGTGAACCACGGTAGTAGTATTATCTTGGTTTCTTGATTGAATCTCTTCGTTCATAAAATCCTTAAAAGCTATGATCTTCTAGCGTGCTCTGAGAATAATTCTTAGGACTTGTTTCATTTTCAAGCAGTGTAATCTCAGTTAGTTTTTGTTGAGCTAGTCGCGAATAGTCGCTATCCGCGAATTTTGTTTCAAGTTCATCAAATTTCATACGAGCATTAAGGAATTCTTTTGACTCCATCAAAGCGACACCATGCCAATAAAGAGGAGCTGGGTCGTTGGCACAAGAACCCATACGTGCCTGATGAAATTTCTTCGCAGCATCTTTCGGTTTTTTTGCTTTGAGATCTAGGATTCCAAGTTGGAGCCAGCTTGGGCAAAAATCTTCCGACTGTTTAAGCGACTTATCAAGGTAGGTACGGCCTTTGGCAAGATTATTACGCTTCACTTCGATCAAGCCCAAATTATAGTAAGTGCGCGCATGCTTCTCAAAAGTCAGATCCTTTAATGAATCGAGATAGATTTTTTCTGCTTTTTGTAGATCCCCTTCCTCGAAATAGAGAGAGGCAAGGTTGACCAAAGAGTCAGTGTTCTTAGGATTAATCTCAAGCGCTCGCTTGATATGTTTAATGGCCATTTCTTTTTCGTCTTTGAAATAATAGGCCATGGCAAGATTGTTGTGAATCTTATCATTGTCTGGATCAAGTTCAGCGGCTTTTAATAAATGGCTAATCGCCTGTGTATAATTTTTATTAAAAAGTTCCTCTGTCCCATAGGTATAGTGAATGTCGGCTTTTTTCATGACTGCTTTATCTGGCTTTGAGGCACAAGAAAAAAGCATAATGGAAGCAAGGAAAACGAAAGCTAGTGAGCGCATTTTTACCTCTGAATCATTTAAAAATTAGACTCACTAAATTTTAGTCAATCTTTGCTCTCTTTAGCAAAAAATATAACGTCTTGTTTTCTACATAGGGGCACAGGTAGGGGCTCTCTGTGGAGTGGGCTAGTCGGGTATGCTTAAACTTACCCCGTAGGAATAACTCTTTACTGCGATTACAATAGGATAATGGTTCATATTACTTCAAGGGCTGGCTATTTCCTTGAGCTCCTCATCAACGGAGCTTTTGTACTTATTTACACATTAGTCAAAAATAAAAAACTTCCCGAAGCCTTAAAAATTATTCCCTCAGAATATTACACAGACTGGGCTGTTTGGTTGGCGCCCTTTCTTGTTCTCTACACCACGGTGATTCATTTTAAAAGAAGTGAGAGTGTAGAAGATTTCATCAGGAAATATGTTTTCAGTTTGATCATCCTTATCCCTATGTTGATCACGATCGGCGATCCTGAATTCAGTTATTGGTTGGCGATGGTACATCTTTTTTCTACCTTTATTTCTCTCAATGAAGGGGTGGAAAAAAAGACCAATGAAAAGAGTCGTCATCTTGATTGGATTTATGCCACGAAGCTGACACCTGCTCAAACCGTTATTCTCTCCTTTGGCGCTATTATCTTTATCGGATCATTACTACTTTCATTGCCGATCGCTGCTCAAGCCGGGAAGTCTATTAAGTTCATTGATGCTATTTTTACCGCCACTTCTGCAACCTGTGTCACAGGTCTGGCCACACTTTCTTTGGCCGATGATTTTTCACCCTTTGGTCAGATCGTCGTTTTGGCCTTGGTGCAGATTGGTGGCTTGGGGTTCATGACGCTCTCAACCTCCCTGGCCCTTTTTATGGGGAAATCATTAGGTGTGCGCGAGCAATTGATGATGCAGGGGATGCTTGACTCATCCAGTTCCCAAGAACTTCTGGATCTCATCATCAACATTGTAAAGTTCACTCTCTTGATAGAGTTTTTGGGGGCGATGGTTTTAACCATAGGTTTTTTTAACGCAGATTATGAAATTGGACAGTCACTTTATCTTGGTTTTTTTCATTCCATTTCTGCCTTCTGTAATGCCGGATTCGCTCTTTTCAATACCAGCCTTGAGGAGTTCAAATTCTCTCCCTTGATCCATGGCACGATTGCAGTGCTGGTTATCTTGGGCGGATTAGGTTTTGTTGTCATTCAGGAATTGTTAGAAGCGATAAGAACGAAAAAAAGAGTTCTCGATTTCTCGTTACACACAAAAATTGTTCTCACGACAAATTTTCTGCTCTTGGCTTTTGCTGCGACCTACTTATTCTTTGGGGAGTTCCTTCACGCCTTTGCCGATTATACTCTCTGGCAGAAATTTCAAGTCTCTCTCTTTCAAAGTGTCACTATTAGAACCGCAGGTTTTAATAGTCTGCCGCTGACTGACCTGCACCCCCACTCTCTCTACATGATGATTCTTCTCATGTTCGTGGGGGCATCGCCGGGCTCAACGGGTGGTGGTGTGAAAACAACCACCTTCGCCATTCTTGTTCAGTCAGTCAAAGCGACACTCACCAATAACAACCGAGTGGAGATGTTTGAAAGAACTATTCCTAATACGATCGTCGTGCGCTCGATTGCCATCTTTATCATCTCACTTATTACTGTCTCAACGGCGGTATTAATCATGATGCGAATTGAGCCGGGTAAAGATTTTCTCTCACTTCTCTTTGAAACGGTCTCAGCATTTGGCACGGTTGGTTTAAGTCTTGGCATTACCAGTTCACTGACTTTTATTGGAAAGCTCGTTCTGTCGGCTCTTATGTTTATTGGGCGTGTGGGCCCCTTAACACTGGTTCTTGCCGTGGGTGAAAACGCTGCTGGTGGAGATCGCTTGAAGTACCCTGAAAGTAAGATTCTTATTGGATAAGGTGGAAGTATGTTTATTGCAGTGATCGGACTCGGAACATTTGGTAGCAAGACCGCAACTCGTCTGCAAGAGAAGGGGGCTGAGGTTTTAGCCATTGATAGTGAGCAAAGTCTCGTTGAAAAAATTAAAGACCGCGTGACCCACGCTGTTTGTATTGACGTGACTCAGGAGAAAGCCATGCGTGCCCTGAATATCACTGACGTCGACACAGCTGTTGTGGCGATTGGTGATAATATTCAAATGTCCATCATGGCGGTGGCTTCGCTTAGAAAGCTTGGGGTAGGGCGTATCATTGCGCGAGCCACGAGTCTTTTGCATGAGCACATTCTAAGAGAGATAGGAGCTTCCGAGATCGTAAAAGTTGAGGAGGAAATGGGAGATATCATTGCCTCGAAAATTGCGGCTCCCTATGTGCTTCAGCGCTTTAACTTCTCCGCCGGATACTCGATCGTTGAATTGAAGTTAGGTAAGAAATTTCACGGTAAGACTCTGGTGGAAAGTCAGATCCGCCAGTCCTATTCACTCAATATTGTGGCCCTTCAAAAACGTGTGCCCACCATCACGGAAGACGGTAAAGCTTCCTTTAAGATTGTTATTAACGACTCACCGCTACCGATGGATACCATTGAAGAGGATGATATCGTCGTTATTGTAGGTAATGATAAAAACCTTGATCGCTTATTCCACGACCTAGAGGAAAACTAGTTATGAATCTCTCACTCAAGGCACGCGTTGCCATTAGTTTTATTATCGCCAATCTCGTGGTCTTGATTATGGGGGGGACGGTTTTTTTCTTCCTCGACTCTCTTAACAATCAGATCACAACGATTACGGATAATACAAATAAGATCTCACTACTTTCGGATGAAGTTCGGATGAGTACCGTCTCAATCTTGAA
>DIVA01000070.1:544-5143 GCA_002435705.1 Bacteriovoracaceae bacterium UBA6144 | reverse complement strand
AGATGTCTTCCCATGTTCTTTGGAGCCTATGCCAAAAGAGAGTTCTCTATCACTACGGCCCTCAAAGAAGTTTTAGTGAAGACGAGAGGCGCTGGGAGAGACGTTGAGTGTAAAATCGTCAGTGACCAGACCTTTAATCCGAAGCTACTTGAATTCAAGTATGGCTGCTTCATTGTGACCAGTGACAATAATTGCGGTATCGGCCAGTGTGATCATAAAATTTATTTTAATGAAGTTGAGCTTAAGGATATCAAATTTAGCTTTGGTCTTCCCTTTGAGTATTTTGCGACCAACCTCATGAATGAGAAGTACTCTCAGAATTATGTTTTACAAAAAGATGCCAAACAAAAAACAAAGATTATCAATACCGTTACTGCTATCAAAAATTTCTTCAGAGAATCCCCTCAAGGTATTATTCAGGGTATCGGTTGTTCAGAAGATCTTCTACCGGGATTTTTTAAGAAATATGCCCTCAATCAATGCACTCCCTTAGCCTTTATTGTGGATGGGATCGTCGCAGATGGAGATCGAGTCTCCTTAGTTACCAGAACCGGTGCAGACAATATTCATGCTCCTCGCTTAATTTCTTGGAGTTCAATTTTTTCTGCTACCAAGACCTACCAGTTCCATCACCCTGTAAGACAATGGACACTCTATGGTATTTACTAAATTCTTTTTGGCATTTGTTATTATTTCATCTTCTGCTTGGGCAAGAATTGATCTACCCAAATTTGCGACCAAACTATCACTCGACAACATTCGCTTCATCACTGCTGATGGCCGTTTTACTTACACTCAAAAGAGATCTGGAGCGTTGACTCTGGCTTCAAGTTTTAGAGGGACTGACATCTTCGAGAGACCTCCTGGCACGAACTACTACGTGACTTCGTCTCCAGCTAAAAAGAAACTAGCCATTGAGATTGAGCTTAATTGGCACCAAAACATGGACCTCACTAAGTTGCATGAAATCATGGTAGGTACTTACGGTAGTAGTAATTTTATTAAAGTTGGAATGGGTCGTACTCCTCGCCTTCATTTAGATGACGATTACTTAACTTGGATTGACCCTAAGGAAAAAGTTATCCATGTTCAATTTTTAAAATCTGCAGAGAATCATCATAAAATCAAACTAGGCAGAAAACATAATCCCTTCTTCTTTTCAGAAGTCGTGATGATTAATCCGGAAACGATTCTTTATACTGATGTTAATGAAAAAGGATATGCTGCTCTCCTTTCTTGGAATCTGATCGATAAGAAAATGACAGTGATTAAGAAATCCGACGTCGCCGGAACTCATTTTGAGTTGTGCCGCAGAGGTAATTACGTCGCGCTCGGTGAATTTTCTTATGATGATGCTAACAAAGGCAGCACAATTAGCATTTTAGCATGGAAAGATAGTCCAAATCTTGCGGGCTTTACGAGCATCTATAAAACGTCTGATAATGATTTAGGCCAAATGGTCTGTGATGAAAGCAAGTTATGGTTTGTTAAAACGATGTCAGAAGATCGAAAACTGAACATCAAACAAACCGAAGCCGTTGTCATGGATATAAGATCAGGACAGATTATCGTCAAAAGCGAGCTTGAGCGGGTCACAAACATTATTAATATGGATGGACGAATTCTCATTCCCTTCCGTGAAGATATATTTGTGGCCCAGGGCGATCCGGGGAGCTCCTCAGATAGACTAAAGCCGGCAGGCAGAAAGGCTACTGAATGAAATTATTTTTTCTCCTGGCCCTTATCCCGTTAAATGCCATGTCTTTTCATAAAGACTTCAAACTCGTCAATGATAGAGCTCCTGTGGAATTCAGGCTCCTTTTTGAGAGTATGAAATACACCCTCAAGGATCTCCAAGATCAAATCAAGCTGGTTGTTCTCTGCCAGCACATCAACAAAGGGCTCGGGCCTCTGTCAAAAGAGCAGAGCATGTTTCTTTTGAAAAGTGAGTCTTATAAATCACTTCTTGAGTGGCGACATCCCCCTTCTCAATTTCAAGTGGGTACCTACACGATAGACCGGCTTAAAAAAAGCATGGAAGCCAATAGCTCCATTTATACTCCTTACTCGAAGTGGATCCTGCAGTCGCTGATCGCAGATCTTGAGAATTTTAAAGAACAAGGTGTCCTCGACTTAAATAACTCTCAGCGCGCCAGCCTCAAGGGAGAAAAAGCCCTGCAACAACAAAAGCTTCAGCGCGTGCTTAAATACTCTCGTGGATGGATTGAACAAGCCGATACTCTTTCAGCAAAAGACTTTAATCAACTCACAGAAAACCTCGCTTGGCGCACGCTCGAGAGAGTAAAGGAAAGGGCCGCCATGTTTCGTCGGTTCTCCTCGAAGGCGATTCAAGACAAAGAAGAGATGACCTTTAATATTCCTGAAAATGGGATGCCACACACCAGAGGTAAAGCACAGCTCACAGAAACTAAACTAGACGAAGGTGCAGGAACGGCCAGCCAGGGCGAAGCCGAGGGTGTTGAAGGAAATCAAGATCCAGGCCCGCAAAGTGAAAACACCGATCAAGGGCTTGCCAATCAGTCAGAGCAGGAGAAAGCTGCTGCGCAAGGCACGATGGAGAATATCAACACTGGAAACATCACCACACCGCCCACTGAGCTTTCAGGCGCCATTGATGAGTTGACTGAGGAAATTCGATAGCTTTTAAACACCGCAACATAGTGGTCTAATTTTAGCTTATTGGCTATGATGGCTTAGGTTTTTTACCTCGCCAAAGGCACTTCTATGTCACTCTCCAAACTACCCTACAAGGGCACTCGTGATTTCTTTCCCACAGAAATGAGAAAGCGTGATTTTATTTTCAATCGTATGAAAAAAATCGCTGAACTCCATGGCTACGAAGCTTACGACGGCCCCATGGTGGAAGAAGTTGAACTCTACCTCGCCAAGTCAGGAGAAGAGCTTATCAATGAACAAATTTATTCTTTCATCGATAGAGGCGAGAGGAAGGTGGCGATTCGTCCCGAGATGACACCAACTTTGGCGCGAATGGTGGCGCAGGTGCATCGAGAGTTCCCTAAGCCCTTGCGCTGGTATGCCATCCCCAACCTCATGCGCTACGAAAAGCCGCAGAAAGGTCGCCTCAGAGAGCACTGGCAATTTAACTGCGATATTTTTGGAGCGCCAGAGGGGTTAGGAGAAATTGAAATTCTTCAAGTGGCCAGCGGTCTCCTGAAAAGTTTTGGAGCAACTGAAGAGCACTTTGAAATCCTTCTTAATGATCGTCGTGTCGTTGATGCTGTTTTTAAACAGCTACTCCGTTTAAATGATGAGCAGTCTCATAAACTCTATAAGGTGATTGATCGCGCTAAGAAAGTCTCACAAGAGGCTCTCGATAAAATGATCTCTGAGATCATCTCACTCGATTCCGTGAAAGCTCATTTCAAAGAATATTTGGCACTCACCACCATCTCCCAACTTAAAGACTTCCTTGCCCGTCATGGTTTAAAGGACGCTGCCAGTGGTTTTCTGGTGTTTGCTGAAAAACTTGCACCCGCAGGTCTGTCTCGTTGTGTGGTGTATGATCCTACAATCGTAAGAGGTCTGGATTACTACACGGGAGTAGTGTTTGAAATTTTTGATAAGAGCCCAGAAAATCGCCGAGCGATTTGTGGTGGTGGAGCTTACGGGAATCTTCTCCAGATTTTCAACGAACCAGCTCTCGGAGGAGTTGGCTTTGGACTTGGGGATGTGACTCTGACGGATTTCCTTGAGACTCACAAGCTCTTACCTGAATTTAAATCTCAAAACTGTGACGTTCTCATTTCTTATTTAGAGGAATCACTTGAGCCACAGGCCTTTGAGCTCGCTCAAAAACTACGTGCCCAAGACATCAAAACGGAACTTTATTTCGGGGAAGCAAAACCAAAAAAAGTTTTTCAATACGCTGAGAAGAAGGGTCATAAATCTGTCACGATCATTGGTAGTGATGAGATAAAAAATGGATCGTTTGAATTTAAACGGATGCGCGATCAAGAGAAAGCAGTGGTGACCTCTCATCAATTTTCTGAATTAAAAGAATTCCTGGAGCTTAATCATGGATAACAATATCATTGAAAAAACTTTTAACCCACAACAGGCACAGGCCAAGTGGTATAAGATATGGGAAGAGAGCGGCTGCTTTAAGCCGAAAAAAGGTAAGCGTAACCAAACCTTTTCACTTATCATGCCACCACCCAATGTGACAGGTAAGCTACACATGGGACACGCCCTCGATGCCACAACTCAAGACACTCTCATTCGCTTTAAACGCATGAAGGGATTTGAGACACTCTGGATTCCAGGAACTGACCACGCAGGTATCGCCACTCAGTCCGTGGTAGAAAAGCTCATTCAAAAAGAAGAAAAAAAATCACGTAATGAAATTGGAAAAGAAGAATTTCTTAAGCGCATCTGGCAATGGAAAGAAGAGTACGGCTCCGAGATCGTCAATCAACAAAAAAAAATGGGCGTTTCCTGTGATTGGGATTACTCCACTTTCACCATGGACGAAGTCCCCAATCAGGCTGTCCGAAAATTTTTCGTTCAGATGTACAATGAAGGCTTAATTTATCAGTCTGATTATATCGTCAACTGGGA
>DIVA01000070.1:0-506 GCA_002435705.1 Bacteriovoracaceae bacterium UBA6144 | reverse complement strand
GCCATCATCCCACTTTGTCAGCGTGAAGTTCCCATTATTGGCGATGAGCACGTGGATGTAGAAAAAGGAACTGGATGCCTTAAAGTGACTCCTGGCCATGACTTCAACGATTTTGAAATCGGCAAACGCCACAATCTTCCCATCATCACAGTCATGAATAAGGATGGGTCACTGAATGCACTGGCCGGAGAACTCGAGGGGCTTAAAGTTAAAGAAGCTCGAGAAAAAGTTGAAGTCCTGCTGAATGAGATTGGTGCACTTAAAGAAAAAAAACCTCACTCTGCTCAAGTTGGTCATGGCGAGCGAAGTGGAGTGGTGATTGAACCTCTCGTTTCTAAGCAGTGGTTTTTGAATGTCTCTAAAATGGCTGAAGTGGCCGTGAAGGCGGTTGAAGAAGGAGACATGACATTCTACCCGAAAGGTTGGGAGAACACTTATTTCTCATGGCTTAAAGAACCTAAAGACTGGTGTATTTCACGCCAACTTTGGTGGGGTCATCAAATCCC
>DIVA01000046.1 GCA_002435705.1 Bacteriovoracaceae bacterium UBA6144 | reverse complement strand
ACGTTTACCTAAGAGCTCTTTGGCGTGCTCCATGCGATAAGTGTGCTCAATACTCGCCAACTCGCGCACCGGAGCTGCAAGAGCAGTAAGTGAAAATAACAGAAATAGGCCTGCGATAGATAGCTTGTTCATAAGCACCTCGTGCCTATAATCAAGCAAGACTCATGCCGGTCAAATGGGGGCTAAGTTATTGAAAACATGAGCCTAAATAGTCTAATATGTAGACATTGTCGTTTCCACGGTCAGAGACGAGATTTATTTACCCTCAAGTGAGGCTGGCATACGTTTGGCCTCTTCCTCACGCACCGCTTGGACATGGTCTCTCAAAAAGTAATTTTTTTGAATCCCTTTGAGCGTGATGACGGATTCCCCTAAGAGTTCAATCAGCTTTTTTGAACCCTCTGGACTTGAGTCTTTTAAGAGTGCTGAGATGTCATGCAAGTTACTAATGGTATTTTCAATCTGGCCTGTGGTTTGAGGGAGATTTTTCTTCACGAGTGCTACAGCTGTGTGGATGCTTTCAAGAGTTTGTTTGAGTTTTTTTTCATCGCCCACTGCATGTGCGATAGCATCTGTCTTTGCCATGGTTGATTCCAGATGATTGATGATGCTATCAATCTTGGCCATGGTGGCCTCTAGTTTCTTACCAGAGAGCATTTCCATGAAGTCGTATTGTTCAAAGAGCGGCAAGCTTGAGCCGGCAGGCACGAGCCCCACACTGGTCGGTCCTTGCACGAGAGTTAAGACCTTATCTCCAATGATAAAAGGGCGGATGAATTGAACCTTGGTGCCTTGAGTAATCTGAGAATGATATTTTTTTAGAATCGTAAACTTTACTCGAATCTGTCGTGTTTCATCGAGTTCAATATCTTCAATCTTGCCCACCTTAAGCCCAGACATCAGCACACTACTGCCTTCGCGTAGATTATCTGCAGACACCACGTATGTATTAAAGCTGATCTTTTCTTCAAACCAATTCTTCTTCACCGCGAGTCCTGCTCCAATGGTGAGAGAGCCCACGACTGAAGTGATGAGAAAAAAACCAACGGCTCGCTCGAAGGGATTAAATTTATATCTCATGCGCTGATCTCGGTTGGGGTGGCGTGGAGCAAATGGATCTTTCCATTGAGTTGATTGCAAAGTCGCCAGTCATCACTGGCGATGATCACAAATTTTAAGTTGTGCTTTTCTTTGTGTTCTTCAATCAGTTGGATGAGTTGAGGCACATGCTCCGGACTTAAACCTTGCGTGGGATTATTGAGAATGAGAACTTGGGGCTTGAGCGCAAGCGCACGAAGAATGGCCGCAGCCTTCCTGACTCCGGTAGACACGAAGGAAGGTCTTAAGTGTTTGAGATGATCGATCTTAAATTTAGCGAGAAGACTTACGATGTAACTGAAATGCTCCTCCTCTTTGAAGTCATGGTAGTCGAGGAGAATTTTGAAGTTCTCATAGATGGTGTGATTGTTGATGAGTCCACCAACGTCAAATGCATACCCGATGTTGAGGCGAAAGCGATCGAACTGATCATGGGAGAGGTGATTCATGAGCTCTCCATTAATGAGATACTCACCTTGCGTGGGGGCATGAATCCCTAATAAAAGTTTCAAGAGTGTTCTCTTTCCACTACCGCGAGGCCCCTGCAGAAAATAAATCTCACCTTCTTGAGGTATGAAATTTACATTCTGAAGAACGGCATCAGCTCCGTAGGAGAAGCCCAAATTTTTTAGTTCGATGCTTTTAATATCAACTCTCTTCATGTGAGCGCCTTGACATAAATGTAGAGAGAGAGGCTTAGGTTAAAGGCCACCACGGCCATGATGCCATGGACGACAGATTTGGTTGAAGCGATGGGCACCTCATGAGGGGCACCGGAGACTTTAAAGCCTTCAAAACTTGCGATGGAAAAGATGATTAGTCCTGAGAAAGCATTTTTAAAAAGGCTGAGGGCAAAGTCATCAGCAGAGATCGCTTGGGCCAGGACCTCAAAATAAAATGAAACTGATACAGGGTTAAGTTGGTTCGCGACAATATAGCCCCCGATGAGGGCCACGCAGTTAAAGTAAAAGGCGAGGCACACAATGCTTATGATTCCGCCTAAGATGCGAGGAAACACCACATAACTCAAGGGCTCAATACTCATGGTTCTCAGCGCTTCAATTTCATGGTTGGTCTGCATGGTTCCAAGCTCTGTGGCCACCGCAGTGCCGGAGCGAGCGATGACAACCATGGCCGTCAGAATCGGACCGAGTTCACGGATGATCGTCATCACCAGAATATTTCCCATGATTTCTTTGGAGCCTAAGAGCGAGAGTTGGGCTGTGGATTGAATCACCACCACACTTCCTGTGGCGAGCGCAATGAAAGAAATAAGGGGAATGGCCATGACTCCGGTGAAATATATTTGGGAAGTCAGGGTGTAGATCAGGGGTTTTAAATTTCTCACTCTGAGTTTTAAAACCGAGCGAAGACTGAGATAAATAAACACCATCAGCGCCACCAAATCCCGGTAGCGATTAAGAGTAGATTTTCCAAGATTATCCGCAAGAGTTATCACATCTCACTTGTCGTCGATTGAGGGAGAAAAACTGAGGGAATTGATGAGGAGAAAGATGGGTGAGTGTTTTAGTTTTGAAGACTAAGCCTACTTAAAGAGTCCAGTAAGGCGGGACTCAATATTTCATGTGCCCTCATTTCACTTCTGGAGCTCAGTAGTTGATCCTCTGAAGGTAGAGGCCACTGGGAGTCGCCACCCGCCACAATTGTTGGGGATGCTTAGGTGCTTGGAGTAAAGCTGCAAACTCATCCACGCTCAGTTTCCCACTTCCCACTCTCCATAAGGCCGCTACCAGATGCCTGATCATTTGTTTTAAAAACCCGTTAGCTTCAATTTTTAACTGGTAGCACTCCTGAAGGCTTAGATCTATTTGAAAAAGGGGAGAGTCTGCAAAGAAGTGGTGCGGATTAATTGTGTGGAGTTCACAAAGTGAGACATCTCTGATGGTTGTCTTGACGCTGCTGCCAGTGGAGACAAAATTACAAAAATCATGTTTTCCTTGAATCATCTTGGTGCAGGCCCTTATCCATTGAAGATTGAGAGGATTTGAGATATTGGCGATATATTTTCTGTCCTCACTCGAGGCGATTTGACGGTTAGTAAAGAGGTAAGAGTACTGCTTCGACTGACTATCTAAGGCAGGGTTAAAACTTCTCTGGCTAGGGTGGAGTGAGAGAATCCTTATTTGAGCGGGCAAGACGTTTTGAAGTTTTTCTAAAAGCTGTGGGTGCTCAATGGGTTGAGAGCTGGTAATACGAATAACCTGTTCTAGTGCGTGGACTCCAGAGTCGGTGCGGGAGGCGCTCATGGTGGTGCAAATTCCATTCTGCACCAGCGCCAGTGCATGATTGATCGCCGCTTGGATCGTGTGAGCATTTTTCTGCCACTGAAAGCCTGCATAATTGGAGCCGTCGTATTGAATCACTGCTTTCGAGTAAAACACCGCTTGTTATCCCTCGAACTTCAGTCGATTAAATACCAGCAGTCGATTATTGGCAGGCATCTCAATATCATCCATTAACTCAAAACCATGTTTGGTCATATTGTTGTGGATGTCTTCAAAAGAGCGGATTCCACTTAAGGGATCAAGCTCCTTTAGGAGAGCATCGAAGTTGCGGTTGCTCTCAGAGGTGAAATTCCCGGCGTAATTGAAGGGACCGTAAAAAATGGCGCGTGAACCTTCTCTCAGTCTATTCCCAAGAAGCTTCATAAAAGATTTGCAATCTTTCCAGTGCATGATGTGAAGAGTGTTGGCGGTAAAAACCACATCGAATTTAAGTTTTGGAAAATCATCTTTTCCGACATCAAGTCTTTGTGGCTCTTTGATATTGCTTAGGTTGAGTTCTCGAAACCAATGTTTGAGATCGGGGAGTCGCTCCCCTAGATCTGTCGGGTGCCAGTCTAAGTGGGGAAAGTAAGGGGCCATAAATTCTGCATGCTGGCCTGTTCCCGTACCCACCTCTAAGAGCCGGCGGTCTGTTTTTGTGATGACACTCTTGAGTGCCTTAAGGATGGGGTCTTTATTTCTTTCACAAGCCGCTGAGAATGGTTTCATAGGGCCATATTAGGGTAAAAATACAATTTGTCCACAAGCTCGACCGGAGTCGTCGGTCTTTGGGGCGGCGATCTTTGCCCGGCAGAGTCTCTATGCTTGTTGAGTGTAAAATAGAAATGTGAAAACTGATCTTAATCCCTATAGCAATCCTGCCTTAAAGCCTCAGAGCAATGCTCTTAAGCGTGGGGTGGCGGCTCCTGCCAGTCAGTTGCAGCCCATGAAGGCTGGTCAAGACTATCAAGTCGATCTCTCTCAAGCTGCGAAAGCTCCGCCTAGTGCGCCGGCAGCCTCCGTGCCTCTGCCATCTGCGCCACTTCCTTCTGTTCCTGATCTTCCTTCACTCGACTTAGCCGATTCATCAAAAGCTGTGGCCCAGGAAGTGGCAAAAGAAGCGGTAAAAGATGAAGCCGTGGAGGGAGTAAAAAAAGCGAGCGAAGTTAAAGAGGAAGTAAGCACTGGGAGTCTAAAAAAACCGGCCATCATTTTTGTCAGTGGGTGGCAGTGGATGTTCTCGCCGTCTAAGTCTGAGGGCAGCTATGCGGGAGTCGAGCGTATGGCAGAAGCGGTCGAGGGAGCGCGCCTGTATGGGTGGGATCAAAAAGATGAAATTCTAGAGCACATCAAAAAAACGGATCAATCTCAGCCCATCATCCTCGTAGGTCATTCCTTAGGTGGTGACACGGTCAAGGAAGTGGCCGATGAGCTAGATAGTCTAAAATATAATTTCAGAAAAGTTGATTTCCTCGCCACACTTGATGCCGTTGGTTTTGGAAATGACATCATCCCTCAAAACGTCGGTGAACATCTGAATGTTTTTGGTGAAAATGATTTCTTCTTGAATGATGGACCTCACGTCGCTCGCAATCACTCGCGCACTAAAGTCGCCAATATTCTTTCACCCCTTGATCACACTGAGCTCGATGATGCCAAAGACATCCAGTTTGAAATTCTTCAAGGGATTAATAAGGCCCTCAAGCGCGGTTAAGGGTTGGCTGACTTATAAATGGAATAGAGTCGGTCATTATCAACGAAGCTCTTTGAATTAAAAAAACACACATCCGTTTGATACCAATCATTGTCTCGCCAAATTTCAATGAACTGAGGTTTTCCACCAGTCATTTCACAAACGGCAAATCCTGGGCTTTCGATTTCACTGCGAATCACACGTTTGTTCCATTTCTCTTTTTTGGGAACACAAGACTCGATCTTTTGACAGTTGGCACTTGAGAAATGAACGCCGTTTTGAGAGTCACACAACTTGAGAGTCTCTTCTTGGTATTTTTGAGGTTCAATTTGGCGGCGGATTTTTGTGTTCAGGCAGTCTTGAGCTTGCAGGGGAAGACTGGCCAGCAGTAGGAGAATGAGGCTAGTCCACATAAGTCACATCCTCCATGAAGAGGTTGAGTCTTTCTTTCGTCACCCAGACCGCTCCTTGGTCTGCAACACAATCATCAAAGACTTCTTTGACTGGATAATAACTACAGCCGCGTCCCCAAGAATTTCGAACTAAGTATTTACACTGACCCCCACGTTTTTGGCGGGCAATAATGGTCATGGCATGCTGGCCTGGTCGCGTGTTATCTATCAAGGCCAGAGGAGTTGAGAAAGCGACTGGTTTTTTTTGTTTTAAGAGTCTGTCAATCAAGGCAAAAGTGGTGTCATCGCTGTTGAGACCTCGGCGATGGATCTGGACTTTGCGATGAGAGGGGAAAGGTTTTCGAGAGGCCATACAAAATTTTTCAGAAAGTGAATGAATCATGGAATTGATAGAACTTGCACTATTGGCCTGAATCACATCGTAAAGTTCTTCTGCTTTTAGATTAGGAAAAAAGTTCTGAAGACCTGCCTGGCTTTGAATCTTCTTTCTGCATTCGACACAATCAATGAACTCACGTCTTTTTAATTTCTTATTTTCAATTATTTTCCTCAGCTCAATGAGATCTTGCATGGCCTGTTTGAGCGCACTGTGCGCATAAATTGTATGCTGAGATTCACTCGGAAGAGCTGACTCAAGGCAAGCTCCTGCATTTTGAATGTTTTTTACCGCATCTCGGGTAAAGCCACCCTCTTCAATCTCAAGCGCACTCTCAGGCACACCGGTGTATCTCCAGATCCAAGAAAAATCCCACTTGGCTGTCTCATTGTATTTATATGACATATAGGCCGCAGAGGCGGGGGCATTGATAACTTCACTGACGAGATCAGCTGCTGGAAAAGCGTAACACCAGCCCATGCCATCTTGATTGCGCGGAGTTTTCCAAAATCGGCCCATTTTAGAATCAGTACGTAGGTGGTCAATCGTGGCGCAGTTATCATCCACTGTGACAGAGAAAACATTGAAGCTGAATAAAATGAAAATGGGCAAAAACCACATAGACACGTCTTATCGGTTTAAAAGGTGCTCTGATTAAATGAATTGAGAAGCTTTAAAGCCTGAGTCTTTCGGTCGAGCAGGTGGTTTGTTTGTTCGAGAGTGAGCGTCGAGGCGAGAGATTCAAGAAAACTCACGAGTTGAGACGGATCTTCAAAGGATGAATCAACGTACTTTCTAAAAGCGAGATTCAAAAGCTCTTCTTTATTCTTCTCCGCTTGAGTGAGAATTCTCTTGAGTTCAGTCTGTAGCACTAAACGGCGCTCCAGACGATCACGTGAGCGTTTTTGCCAGTAGGGCAGGAAACTCTTAAGAATGGATTGTTGTCCTTCAGCGATTGGCCCAATGAAAAACTCTACTCGCTCCGTGAGTTTTTCTAAATTCATTTTAGCTATCTGCTTTTTGAGTTCATCATTGTCGTCGACTTGCTTACCAAAAAAATGTTGCTGTTGATTAGAATCAAGCTGGGAGAGGTACTTACAAAGGAGTTGATTAAATTCGTGGGCCGATCGTTTATAGAGTGTCAGAAAACGTTCAATTTTACTCTGAATCGGCTGGGGTTTTAGTGGGTCAATACTCACCAGAAGATCGCGAGCTTCTGGCACATAAATTTTTTGTTTCCCGAGCCACAGGTCGATGTCTTGGGCGAGCATCTTCTTCTGTTTGTAGTAAAGGTCAAGATGACTCTGGAGCCTCATTTCTAAAAGAAAGTCGACTTGACTCGCCAGATAGCTCTGAAGGGCACAACCTTGGAGAAAGCAGAGGCAGAGAAGGAACCGGATACCTTTCACTATTGATTAAGGCTTAAATTTTAGATTCATCTCTTTCATGAAACTTTTCCAGGCCACCTCATCACTTAAAAAAGCTTGGGTTTCTTGCGCCCACTGATCAAAACCGATCACGTCAGCCGGCTTTTTCGTACAGTTCACGTCCGCTGTTTCGGTGTAATTTGAGAAGTTGGTCGACCAGCAGGCCGGATAGTATTTGTAGTGCATTTTTTCAATGGTAGAGGACAGTCCTGCCAGCCCAAGGAATTCAGGCGGAGTATCGAGGTACTGTGCCATGATGGCAGGGAACTGATCAATACGGATGTCACGCTTTAGGAGTTCTCCACTCATTTCTTCTTCGTAGAGATCAATCATGCCGAATTCTTTGGAGATGATGGTGTAGCTTTGGGCCGGGTATCGACGAGCTGGGAAGCAGTAGTTTTTAAAAACGATTATTCCCGGCGCAGTAAAAAGGCAGCTTTGAGTGGTGACGAAACCAAAAATTTTACCTGTTTCACGGTATTGAAAATTTGTTTGTTCAATTTTTTGCCTGAGGGCCTGAAATGAGGTGGCCTCTAGTTCCGTTTGAGCCGCGAATGAAGTCAGAGGGATAAGGAGGGCCAGAAGGAGTGATTTCATAAAAGGTCCTTGGAAGGGATTTCTTTTATTTTACTCATTTTTTTCAGTCAGGAAGTGGCAAATGCTTACATTTAAAAATTATTTAAGATCAAAGAACTCGGCTATTACTTCACTAGCGCAAAAATCAGCTTCGATGATGTATTTACTGGGCTTACCACACTTCTTTTTAACCGAAATAGGGTAGCCATGGGCCACGTTGTGAAGGCTTATCAGCGTGACTTTGCTTTGCTTACGACGAATGTATTCAGTCTTTTCAAAGCGGGTGGTGAGAGTTCTTGTGGGACTGGTGTGTTCGAGCTGGTGCACATGGACCCATTGTTCAAGATTGAATTGACCGTTGCGGGGATTCACCAGATTGTCTGCGCTTCCTTGCATGACCAGCACCCGAGGATACTCTCCTGTGAAGTCAGAGGCCCTTCTGACATAATCGGCACGGCTTCGAGCCGAGGTGGGCGGAAAGTCCTGCGCGAACATACAGGTCCAGGCATTGAATGCATTATTGGCACAGCCAAAAGGGATACCTGCCACTAAAGCACCGCTGGAGAAGACTTCAGGGTAGCTGGCCAGCATGACGGAGCTCATCGCCGCTCCTGCACTCAAGCCTACGATTGAAACTTTTTGATCATTAATATTAAACAGCTTTTTCATCTCTTCGATCATTTCAAAAATCGAGTGAGCCTCTCCCAGGTTACGAGTGGTTTGCGAAGGCATAAACCAGTTAAAGCATCGGCTTTGATTATTTTTTTCCGTTTGCTGAGGAAAAAGAAGAAGTGATCCGTGTTTATCGGCCACATTCGTCCAGCCCGTCTCATCATCAAACTCACCGGCCGATTGTGTGCAGCCATGGACGACCACAATAAGCGCTGCCTTGGGGTCTAACTTTTTAGGAGCATAATAGAACATCTTAAGTTGGCCAGGATTGCTGCCAAATTGAGTCACCTCAGTCAGGGTGATCTCTTTGCTGGCCCAGGCCGAGAGAGAGGAAATAAGAATCAAAAAAGTGAGTTTAAGCATGCTTATTTCTAACACGAGGCTTCCAGCTTAAACAAGTCACCCTGTGATCTTCTTTTTCACAAAAAAGCAAACACTTACTGACTTTTTGAAAGAGGAAAGTCTAAGCTTGAGCGCAAAAAAGGCAAACTTATGATGACTTTTATTTTATTTCTCTTCTCCCATTCACTTTTTGCAGGTGATCTTTTGACGCAGAAAAAAATCTTTCAACTAGGTGATTACACCACGGTGGAGGGAAAAAAAATTCCTGCGGTACAAATCGGCTACGAGACCTACGGGACTCTCAACTCAGATAAAAGCAATGTGATTTTCATTACTCATCATTTCTCTGGAAACTCCCATGCGGCCGGCAAATATACAACCGCTGATTTAGAAGTGGGCTACTGGGATAACATCATCGGATCTGGCAAAGTGCTTGATACCGATAAATATTTTATCATCGCTAGTGATTCCTTGGTGAATCTGACGCCTTTTAGCCCCAAAACCATAACGACAGGGCCTGCTTCAATAAATCCAAAAACTAAAAAACCTTATGCTCTTACTTTTCCCTTGGTGAGTGTGGAAGATTTCGTGCATGTTCAAAAAAAACTTTTGGATTCACTCGGCGTACAGAAATTATTTTTGGTCGCCGGGGCCTCAGGTGGTGCTGCTCAGGCACTCCAGTGGGCAGCTAGTTATCCGGAGGTGGTGGAGCGCGCCCTGCTCGTGATTCCTCCTGGACTGAGCATGCCTGATTACACGGTGGCACTTTTAAATCTGTGGTCCATGCCTATCAAGCTTGACCCGAATTGGAGAAAAGGTCATTACTATGGACGGAGCGCTCCTGAGCAGGGTGTCGCTGAATCTTTAAAGATGATCACTTTCTCGGCGCTTTCATTTGACTGGGCCAGTAACTTTAAAAGAGAGAAGTACTCTCCCTCGACTCTAGAATCCCTCGACAGTCGTTTTAAGATTGAAACTTTTCTTGATGAGAGAGCGAAGTTACGCGGGAAACTGGTGGATGCAAATTCTCTTCTCTATACCGCCAAGGCCATTCAAACCTTCGATATACGTTCAAAGATTGATTCCCTTCGGGCCAAGTTTCTTTTTATCCCGGTAGAGACGGATTTGATTTTCCCCCCATTGCTTTCGGAGAGGGCTTCAAAAGAGTTATGTGACAAAAAAATAAATTCTCATGTGTCCACGCTTAAAACCTCTGGTGGTCATCTGGATGGGCTTTTAAGAATTCATGAAAGCTCACAGGTGATTGCGGACTTTCTGGCGGATAAGATAAGTTTTTGCCCTTAAGTTCTTCACGGCCGTGAAAAGCATCTGAAGGCTCGCGTCATGTTTTCTCTCCACAAGCACTCCTCTTCGCGGTAAGGCTCCAAAGCATAAGGAGTCTTTATGAAATTTATTCTATTTTTTGTGCTCAGTTTGAGTGTTCATGCGCAGGCCCGACAGCTCCCTCAGTTGAAAAAAATTGAATCCAATAAAGTTGTGTTTCAATCACAATCAGTGCGTGAAGTGAGAAGCCTGGGACTCTTTAAAACCCGTGTCGTGGCCCGCTGGGGAGTGCATGTGTATCAAGTGGTTGATGCGTATTTTAAGTGCTCAACTCTACGCTGTCGCTTTGATAGTTATAAAACGCGCGACTTCTATCAGAGCTGTGAAATGAAGAATAATCAAATGCGTTGCTCAAAGCGCATCGCTCCTGATGGCAGCACAGGACCAGAGAGGGAGGGGTACTGGGAGCGTCACCCCGATGGCAGTTTCGAGCGGAGAGTCAGTCATGACTTTGAGGAGCCGGTGCGGGGGGATGAAAACTGGGAAACAGGTGGCATTGTTTTATTTTGATTTAAATAAGATCAGTGCCAGTGCAATCAGTGCTGGTACTGATTGGATAAACGTGATTCTAAAACTGACTGTTAGGCCCCCCACAATCCCTGCCACAATCACACAGCTTAGAAAAAAGATTGAGGTTTGAAAGCGTATATTTTCATCTGTTGAGAGAAGACTCCAAAGAAGTCCGGCCGCTAAAAAGAGATTGTAGAGACCTTGGTTGGCAGCGAGGTTTTTGGATAATTGTGCCACCTCTAGAGATTGACGAAATATTTTCAATCCCACGGGATGAGTCCACAGAAATGCCTCAAGGACAAAAAAGGCGATGTGTTGCAGGGCCACAAAAGCAGTGAATATTTTGACTAGCACTTTTGTCCTATTGGTTTTTTGTTTTTCTGGGACTTAATAAATAATACATCCAGCTCTGCATCTGATCCGTGAGTTGGAAACTTTTCTTATTATTGAGCGTTTCTGCAATATCTTTATGCCCTTTGAGCTGGGCCAATTGCAAAGCTGTCATGCCTTTTTTATTTTTAAGAATGACTGATGCCTTAGATTGAAGAAGGAGAGTGACGAGCTCGCTTTTTCCATAATAGCTCGCCCACATCAAAGCACTCCAGCCCTGAAGGTCGCGACGGTTAAGATCTGCTTGATGAGACAGGAGATATCGTGCCACTTCAATATGTCCTCCTAGCACGGCATGCATGAGAGGTGTGCGACCATGGATATCTGGTTGATTTATATTTTGGGGAAGTATTCTTATTTTTATGAGCTCGAGTTCACCCTGCATGCACATGGCATGGAGATCATAGATGATACTTACTTGCATCGCTACCTCCTTGTAGACAGGGTATCCTATCGGAGGTTTCATTCTTCAGTTGTTAATCTTTTCATAAGATTTTTCAGTTTTGTTTCCTGAGTTTTTTTGTTTATAAAAAAGAAAAAGCCAGCTTATCCTAAGCCGGCTTTTTTTAGGGGGATACGCTTGAATAGGGGGGTCATCTACTCAAGCGTTTGGGGATAAGGCCTAAGGGAATAGTAGACCAGACCTGATGGCTTTATATCGCAAAAGCTCATCTGAGGGACCGTTCTCTAATACCAAGGACTCGGGGGAAGCATCCACTATGTCGTAATCGAGTACGAAGCTGGAGCCGGAAGAATTAACGAAGATAATAAAAAGTTGAAAATGATTTGCGTATTGCGTGCGTGCCACAAACATTAAAATATTTTTGAAACTGCTTGGATTGGCCAAGGCCCAGATCTTGGAGATCGGCTGAGTTTCGATTCTATTTTGGATAAAATCTTTCAGCTCGCGAGAGGGGCGGGCCACTTTTTTAAATCGGTATACAAGTGTGTCTTGGTTATCTTGGTCGAGAATTCTAAGCCCCTCAAGATTGATGTGAGCTAGAGATTCGTGACTGAGGTAATCACTTCTTTGGGCTTTAGCAATGCCGATGCTTAGTGCGAATGTGATTAAGAATATTAAAGCCTTCATACTGCGCTCCCGTTGTTGGCGGCATTAAAAACCAAATCCGAAGAAATGGGGGGAGCGGATGAAATTTTTTTACACAGATAAATTCAAAAGGTTTCACAAGTGTGACAGGTTCAGGCTTTTTTGTGAAGTCTCTGAAAGGCTTCGAGGACCTTGTTAACATCTTGAATTTTTTGATGATTCATTGAGATTTGATACACCTCTTTAAGGTCTTGTGGAGTCTTGGAACCCACGAGGACAACACCAGGTTTGAGTGTGGTGAGGGCGGTGAGGAGGCTCATTTCTGTAAGAGAGAGTTCATGCTGATCACACAGATCTTTGAGCAGACTGACTTGTTCTAGTTTCTTTTCAATTTCTTTTTTATTCCACCAAGGTGCCCAGGAGCGGGCATCGCTTGTTTCATACTTTCTCTCAAGGCTGACTCTCCCAGTGAGAATTCCCTTATCAAAAGTCCCCCAGCCCGTAAAAAGAGCACGCTGGGCCTGATCTGCGATCAAAGCAAAATGAGCTTGCTGCCAGAAATTATGTTCGGCCTGAAATCCGTCAAGCACAGTGAGTTCTCGGGATTTTTCTAGATCTTCTGCATTGGTGTTGGCCAGACCGATGAAGCGAATCTTTGATTGCTCTCGAGCTTTCAGCAGTACCTCTAAGGGACGGCGAATATCCACACGTGGATCTGGCCAGTGAATCATGTACATATCAATCTGATCACGTTTCAATCGCTTGAGTGATTCGTGAAGCATGCGTTCAATCACTTTGGGGTCATTACTCATATTCACTCGGCGGGTGGCATGCCAGTCCACACCTCCCTTGGTTATGATAAAAGCCTCGTCACTGTTTTTGATGAATCGACCTAAGCGCTCTTCAGAGAGGCCAAAACCATAGATAGGAGCTGTATCAAAGAGTGTGATACCTAATTCTAGCGCCGTTTTAATTAGATTCTCAGCTTCTGATTCTGAAACCTCACCAAACCCGTAACCTCCGCCTTCACCGCTTAAGGAGGCACAACCAAGGCCCACGGGATAGAATTTTTGTTGCAGTGAATTGTAATGAATCTTTTCCATGTGATAGGTTTATTTGACATTAATCAAGAGCTCAAGCAGATTTCTTCCATGCAGCTTTTAACTTTTGCCCATCGACCTGAAGCCCAGGCTTTTTTTGAGGCTTATCCTTTTAAGTCCACCTCCACTGAGGGGTTGTATCAGTCAGAGTTTGGCTGGCTGCTCATTACGGGTGAAGGGATCCATGAAGCGATTGCTTCCGTGGCCTCAATCTTAGGGGCTTATCCTGCAATAACAGAAGTGATCAATCTGGGAGTGGCCGGTGGACTAACTGCTGAGGTTGAACTCCATCACATCTATGAGATCCGCACCTCTTATGCGTTTGATGAGGCTCCAGTGTTTAAAAGTTTCACTCTCTCTGGCGTGCTCGACTGTGTGACCTCGGGCAAACGTATCCTGAGTGAGTCTGGTCGAGTTCCTCTGCTAGCGATGGGGACCGTGGTGGATAGAGAGTTGTGGGGAATTTGTTTTGCGGCCAAACAGTTAAATAAAAGTGTGCGCAGTTTTAAATACATTTCTGATAATGCAGGAGAACTGACGGCTTGTGAGGTCGTGAAGGATCTTGCTCTCAAGGCCAGTCTAGCACTCTTAGAGACCTATCAGTCTTTAAGTGAAAAAACAGCGCCCTCGCTATTTAATTTAGCTGGGTTTTATTTTACTTTTTCTCAAGAGCATCTTTTGAAAAATTATATTCAAAAGTTATCCATCAAATGGGAGATTTCAGAACTGGAGATCTTGCAAAAAATGGAGATCGAGCACTTGAGACTGGAGAAGATATCCCCTAAGGAGCGAACAAAAAAATTGTTAGAAAAACTAAAGCAAGGTCTCGATCCTTGGGGTAGTGAGTTTGAATTAAAAAACCAGCAACGCTTTCAGGCCTTGCAACCGGTCAGTATCTCCTCCATAAGTCATTTCCAAAATCCTGAGCTCAAACTGAGTTTTACTTTCCACTCAAAAGAAGAGCTGGAAATGAGGCTTGCGAGAATTTCATCATTTGATTGGAAAGATTTTTTTGATCAGTACAGGGTGAGTGATGTTTAGCCAGATTTTTCTCGAGAGAGCACTGGTGGATCATCCGCAGGTTCATCATATCCTGAAGCAGTTTCCCTCTCTTCCGGTGAATGTCATCGATCATTATGATGAGGTGTGGGGAAAATTCAAAAAGCCTTATCTTCTCAAACGAGAAAATCTTAGTTTGTTTTTAGCCCAAAAAAAAGGCCAGTTAATAAAACTCGCCCCTGATGCCTACGGGCATGGAAGTGAGAAACATTACTACTTTATTCACGCCTATAATTGTATTTATGAATGTGAGTACTGCTATTTGCAAGGGTATTTTTCTACGCCTGACTTGGTGGTTTTTCTCAATCATCAAGAGATCATCAGTGAGATGGAGATGATCCTCAAAGAAGAGCCGAATGCTTGGTTTCATGCAGGGGAGTTTTCAGACTCTCTCGCCTTAAGTCATCTGACAGGCGAGCTTTCAGTGTATTTTAATTTTTTTAAATCTCACCCCCAAGCCTATTTAGAACTCAGGACGAAATCAGTAAACATTAAAGCTCTCAAAGCGCTTGAACCCTTGCAGAATGTGATTGTGAGTTTTTCTCTATCACCTGAATACATGGCACGCAGAGTTGACCGCAAGACTCCTTCTCTGTCTGCTCGACTTAAGGCGATGGCGGAGCTTTCAAGTCTTGGATTTAAACTTGCAATTCACTTAGATCCTATTATTGCTGTGGATGATTTTGAATCCCACTACCTTGACCTCTTCACCCAGCTGGCCGCACGGAATCTGCTACAAAATCTGGCCTATGTCTCTATTGGGGTTGTGCGTTTTACGGAAGAAGTCATGAGTGAAGTGAAACGAAATTATCCTGATTCAATTCTTCATGCTCAGAATTTCTTAAAGGCGCAGGATAATAAGATCAAATACCCCGCCCCTTATCGTAAGCACGTTCTGAATACTGTGTATGAGCTGGGGTTGAGAGCTGGCCTACGACGAGACCAGCTCTATTTTTGTATGGAATAATTTATTTCAGGTAATACAGAGGAGCATCTGGTCCAATCGGCCATCCGAGTAAGAACCAAGCGACAAAGAGCAGTGTCCACGCCAGAAAAAACGCAAGGGAATAGGGAAGCATTAATGAAACGAGTGTGCCTACTCCTAAGTCAGGTTTATACTTTCTTCCAAACGCCACGATAATGGGAAAATAGGGCAGCAGAGGGGAGATAATATTTGTGACCGAATCTCCAATTCGATAGCTGTTTTGCACGACCTCTGGTGAATAGCCTAGCATCATGAACATAGGAACAAAAACTGGTGCCATGATGGCCCATTTGGCAGAGGCAGAACCCATAAAAATATTGAGGAATGCTGTGACCACAATAAAACTTAAAATCAGAGGAAGTCCTGTGAGTCCAATTTCTTTGAGAAAGCCTGCTCCGTTGATGGCCACGACGATGCCAATGTTCGACCAAGCGAAATACGCTACAAACTGGGCAGCAATAAAGGCCAGCACGATATAACTGCCTAAGCCTCCCATGCTCTCGGAGAGCATTTTGTTGACGTCTTTATCGGACTTGATACTTCCACTTGTAAGACCAAAGACGATGCCTGCTCCCATAAAAAAGACCATGATGAGAGGGACGATACTGTCATAAAATGGTTTGAGATCGTCGTTGGCATCTCTCAGAACGGCGTTACTTGGAAGTGTCAGCCATAAAAGAATAATAAAAAAGAGAAATGCATAGAGAGCAGCGAAGACTAGGCCTTTTTTCTCTCCACTCGAGATGTCAGTCATCGATTTGTCAGAACCTTGATCTCCTTTCCAGGCCCCTAAACGGGGCTCAACGATCTTGGTGGTGATGAATGTTCCGATGACGGTAATGATCAGTGTGGATGCCATCATGAAGTAGTAGTTGGCAGTGGGAAGCACATTGTAACTCGGATCCATCAACTGAGCTGCTTTGGTCGAAAGACCACTTAAAAGAGGATCGAGTGAGGATAAAAATAAATTGGCAGAGAATCCACCCGAAACACCTGCGAAAGCGGCAGTCAGGCCTGCGATGGGGTGGCGGCCAAAGGCTGCAAAAAGAACTGCACCCAAAGGTGTGAGGACGATGTATCCAGCATCGGAAGCGATGTTACTCATGATGCCCCCAAAGACTAAAGTCGCTGGAAGCAGACTTGAGGGCACAATAGTGACGAGTTTTTTAAGTGAAGCTGAAATCAAGCCTGATTTATCGGCCACACCAATCCCCAGCATACTCACGAGCACGACGGCGAAGGGTGGAAAGCCTGAGAAATTTTTTACCATCTCGCCGAGAATTCTTTGAAGACCTGAAGCATTGAGTAGATTTTGAACTGCAATCACTGATCCGTCCGAGGGATGAGTGACTTGAAGCCCCATGCTTGAGAGAACCCAGGACGCTACCAGAACCAGTGCGGATAAAATAAAAAAAAGCGAAAGCGGATCTGGCAGCTTATTGCCCGCTCTCTCCACAAAGTCGAGGAATTTCGAAAGAATACTCTTATTCATATGATGCTCCACTGAAGATTTTGTAAATATTGTGCCTTTTTTTTTAGGAAATGTAATACAGATTTAGTTGGTCTTTAATCTTTTCTCTTTTCTTGTGCTGCTTCATTTTGACCTTGGCCTGCATGGCCCTTATGATAAATGAAACTATTTCCAAAGGAATTTTTGTGATCAGGGCTTTGATTATCATTTCTTGCTTAATTCTCACCACAGTGGGCTGCTCTTCTCGTCGCAAGCATCATGTGGTTAAGCAAACACCTCAGCCACCGGCCTCAGATTTAGTTTGTAAATCTAGTCGCGAGTTTATCACAACGCTTGAATATCTTCGGGATAAAAAAGAATTTGCTTTGACAGAAGTGCAGTCGAGAGAATTTGCACTTAAGGTGGCCGGCGGTTGTACTGATGCCTCCAAGCGTTTTATCGAAACCACTGAGCTATTAGTTAAAGCTGAAATGGATTCTCGAAAGGTTTTTGATTACTCACTCAAGATGGCGCTCGCCAGCAACGAGGTATCTCAGACTTTCCAAAAAGTGTTTAAAGAGTCTTTTGTCCAGGACCTGCTTGATCTTGATCTCATGGTGGCGCTTGAGACCGCTTATCAACTCTCGAGTGATTTTTCTGGGAATTACGCTGATCTCTCAAATGATTTTAACTATCTCGTGCGCTTCTGTGTGGATCAAAAAAGCCTCGGTCTGCCCATCAAGGAATGTGCTCAGTTTGCGACGCGTATCGCTCGCATTGGCTCTCAAATCAAAGCTCCTGTCAGGGAGAGTTTTAGAGCTGGATTTGATTTCTTAACTCGTCCAGAAAAAGCCAATCTTCCCACTGTGGAAGCGCTGAAAACGATCGAGCGGGTTTTACCTTATGGGGCCCAAGGAGTAGAGAATTTTAAGCAGGCTTATGATTATGCCACTAGCGAGAAAGGGCTCGCTATGCCGATTAAGCAGGGGATTGAGTTCGCGGTGGGACTATCAGTTAAAACCAAGTAACTGCCTGACTTCTCTGTTGGTCGATAGGTAGCGGTAGAGGAAAAAAATCTGAATAAATCAGAAATTTTTTCCAAGGCTGCTCTCTTGCCTGTTATCATTTCTTCTACTTAAGCCTCCCACGTGGAGGCTTTGTTTTTGCAGTCTCTTGTTCCATGATGATCTGCTCACGTAAACCTCTTTGCGGCAAACCTTCTGTGATCAAATACGGTCGTTTCTATCGACGGAGTGAATCCCGTTGGATTCAGCGCTATCGTTGTAAATCCTGCGGGTCTCACTTTTCTGCGGCCACTGGTACTTTAGAATTCAAACAACACAAACGCCGTGAAAATCTTCCTCTGCTGCGTCTTTTAACTGCGGGTGTGTCACTTAGGCGATCGGCTTTCATCTTAAAAATTGATCGACGAACGGTTGATCGTAAGCTGGTGTATTTGGCAAAAAAAGCACGACAACGTCATCAGGATTTCTTGCTACAGCTCAAGAATCAAGTCACATCAATGCAGTTTGATGACCTCATCACAAATGAACACACTAAAATGAAGCCATTAACAGTCTCCATCGCGGTGGATGCCAATCGCCGATTTATTTTGAGTGCTAAAGTTGGGCGCATTCCGGCATTTGGTTTGTTAGCTGAGCGTTCGAGAGCGAAGTATGGTAGGCGAGAGAATGATCATAAGAAGACGCTTAAGGCGATGTTCAAAGAGATGCATACAACAATTTCAGCCCAAGCACTTATTCAGTCTGATGAGCATCAACGATATCCGGAATTCGTTGAATGTTATCTGCCCGGGCGCGAATATCGGCGCCATCCTGGCGGGCGCGGCGCAATTGTCGGGCAAGGTGAACTGAAGAAAAAGAAGTATGATCCGATTTTTATTTTGAATCACACCTGCGCGATGCTTCGAGCTGGGGTGAATCGATTGATTCGTAAAACGTGGTGCACGACAAAAAAGCCTGAGAGACTTCAGATGCATCTAGATATTTATATTGATTTCTACAATCGCCTATATTTAGCCACTAAATCTTGATTGAAGGACAAAAAAAGTGCCGACACATTGGTCGGCACTCTATGACTAACAACACATAAGTCGGTCAGTTATATATTAGAAAGAGGTATTGAGCATCATCCCCGGCACGTAACTGTTCACTTCTCCAGGCATGCCAAGAAGAGTCGTATTCATCGTAATGGGCCCAAAAATTTTCTTCTTATAATTTTTTTGCTCATCAGCGACACTTTCCCAGCGATAGGGAAATAGAAGTGGCCCGAATGCCGCCACAGCTCCAATGATTCCTAGATTTTTTCCTGTTGAGCCAGATTCAGACTCACTCATGACCCACAAATTTGTTCCGAGATTGGTGACAAAAGAGAGCCACTTAATTTTTTTTGCCAGAGAAGCTGCGTTGTTAATATGTTCTTCTGCCATTCTTTCATAGATAAGTTGTTCGCGAGGAGTCTTATTGGGAATGCGCTTAATGCTATTGAGCCCGAGGTAGTAAGGCTTATAGTAGAGTTGCATCCAGAGTGACACACCAAACCAGCCAGCTCCCACAGCAGTGGCAGCCGTGAAGGCAGACTTATCATTCTGACCTTTCTTGATGCTCGAAGTATTTAGTCCTGCGGCAAGGGTCGTGAGGGCAGAGATTTGCAAGGGTGCATGAATGAGCCAGCTTGAATTTTCTGACTCTTCAATTCGTAACCTCTCTGATGCGCGGGGAGAGACGGCGAGTTCAGGGTATGAATAGTCTTGAGCGTACACATAGGAACTTAGGAGAAGCCCTAGCATCAACATTTTTAGCATGCAAACCTCGATATAAAATTAAACTTGAGTCATTATCATAAACGAAAAAGACAAAAACTGAATCTTTAAACGGTGAGAGTTTTTTCTTGATTCAATATGTCTGGTAAAAAAAAGAAATAATTAATCCAGCCCTTTATTCCTTATGGTATAAAAATCTCAAGGAGTTTATATGAAATCATTATTTATTTTATTCTCAGCTTTTTCTTTTTCTGTTTATGCCTCTCACGTGGCGACAGTTTCAAAGCTTCAAGGTAAGGTTGATCTCTATGCTCCGGTTGATCTATATCCTCAACTACAGGGGACCCACGTGCTCTATCAGTCAAAGACTTATCGCATCGTGCCTGCTGAGGTGGGAACAAAGATTCTTAACAATATGATCGTGAACACAGATAAAAAATCCAAAGCAAAGATTGTATTTGCTAATGGCGATCAGATTTATGTGACCCCTTCTTCTCAGTATGAAATTAACTGGCAGGAAGTGAAAGGCAAAGCCAAGGAAGGTCCGACTGGAATTAATCTTATGTACGGTGCGATTCGTATGATGGTTGATAAAGATGGTCCTCGCACCGGAACGAAAGTTAAAACCCGCTCTGCGACTTTCGCTGTTCGTGGAACAGACTTCCATGTGGCCCAAAGCGGATCATCGGGCGTCTCTCAAGTTTCTGTCTTAAGAGG